>CABUHO010000055.1 GCA_902491395.1 uncultured Collinsella sp. | reverse complement strand
GTTCTTCGGCGTGCTGGCGTAAGGGCCCGGCTGCATAGACTGTCATTGCAACCTGGTAAGGGGATGGAGCGGGCCTATGCCCTCCATCCCCTTACTTGTATAGAGGGAGTTCGTATGTTCGCGAAGGATCGCGAAGCAATGCGCCTGACGCCGGCAGAGGTCAGGCTGATTCTTATTGAGTCCCTGCAATGGTGCGCCAACAACGCGGTGTACTTTTTAGGGCTTATCGGCGCGGCGACGTATGATTTGGCTGGCACGGCCTTTTTGGTTGCTGCCATTACGCTCGTACGCAATCTTATGACGTCGGCGGGCAATATGGTGTCGGGCTCGGTCATCGACCGCTTTGGACCGCGCCGGACGTCGTTTGTGACGTGCGTGATTACGGCGGTGCTATCGCTTGGCGTGGGGTTGGCGCCGTTGTCTGTCCCCGGGCTTGTGTTTGCCGCGTGCGTCTTGGGGCTTGCGGGCGGCTTTATCAACACCTGTACGCATGCGTTTCCGGGATACCTGGAGTCGACCACCGAGGGCCGTACCCGCGTGAACGGTCTCATGGTGTTCTACAGCAATATCGCCTATACCGCTGGCCCGCTGCTCGGTGGTGCCATCGTGAGCTGTTTTGCCACGCAATCGGTCTATCTGCTCATGGCGGGCATGATGGGTGTGGCGGCCGTGCTCTCCTTGGGCTGTCACGAGTGTGTTGCTCCCGCAAAAGGGGAGAAGCCGAAGGGCGGCATTCTGGGCGGCATGGCCGAGGGCGCGCGACTTACGTTTCGCGACCACGACCTGCGCCTTATCTTTATCTCGGGCTTTCTGGGCTTCTTTGCGTTTGGCGCGTTCGATTCGCTGGAGTCGTTGTTCTATCGCGATGTGCTCAACGTGGATATCGTCTGGCTGGGCTGGCTGTCCTCGGTCGTGGGCCTCACTTCCTCGGTGGGCGCGTTCATCCTGACCAAGCTTTCTGCCCGCCATGTCAACCTGCGATTGCTGCTCGGCGCGCTCATGGCCGTGGGCATTGGGTCCATGGTGTACGTGGGCACCGATATGCTGGGGGTCGCGATTATCGGTCAGGCGATTAACGGTCTGGCCTGGGGATTCCTGGAACCGCTGCAGATGATCTTGATTCAGGAGCGCGCTGACATCAAATACCTGGGGCGCATTACCGGCTTTGTGCGTTTTGGCCTGATGAGCGCCGGCGTGCTGCCGCTGCTGGCGGCTCCGTTTTTGGCGGAGGCTTTGGGTGTCCAGACGGTACTGTTTGGGGCATCGACCATTATTGCGCTGGTAGGAACGCTGTTCTTTGTCACACAAGGGAGGCGCCAGAGGCGTTAGCTATACATTCAATTCTAATTTAATACCACTCACCAGAGAATTTCGACCGTTCACCGAGGATTGGAGCAGATTGATAAGTGGTATTAAAAACACATTAGGTGTATGTCTATAATTGGTATCGAAAAGAAATGCGATGTATAGAGTTGCGTGCAGGACAGAAAGGAAAAGCCATGAAGGAAACCGAGAAGATCGAGATCATGCACTTTAGCCAGGAGGGCTACGTCGAGGACGGCAAGAACGTCTACGAGACCGGCAAGAAGATGATTGAGCTCGCCGACAAGGTCGCCGACGAGGGCTACGACGCCGTGTTCCTGATGGGCGTCGGCGGCACCTGGGACGAGCTCATGCAGCTCGAGTACCTCATGAACAAGTTCGGCGACCGCGACCTCGAGGTCTACCTGATCCACGCCGCCGAGTGGAACGTCATGGGCCACAAGCGCATGACCGAGAAGTCCGTCGTGCTCACCGCCTCCGAGTCCGGCACCACCCCCGAGGTCCTCGAGGCCGTCAAGAAGATGAAGGAAAAGGGCATTCGTGTCTACGCCATGACCAAGCCCGAGGGCCCCATCGGCCAGGCTGTCGGCGCCGAGAATTGCGTCAAGATGGCTTCCGATCATGGTAACGGTGGCTGCGAGATGGGCTACTACCTCGCCGACT
>CABUHO010000054.1 GCA_902491395.1 uncultured Collinsella sp. | reverse complement strand
GCGGACATGGCTCAGTTGGTAGAGCACAACCTTGCCAAGGTTGGGGTCGCGGGTTCGAGCCCCGTTGTCCGCTCCAAACGCAGCAGCCCGACTACTACGGTAGCCGGGCTTTTTTGTACCCGTCGCCTGGGCTCGAACCCGAGAGGGAGCGAGCGTTAAGCAAACGCGGAGCGTTTGTAGCGAGCTGGCGAGGACGCCAGCAGGCGGCCGAAGCCGGTGCGGATCCGCGAAGCGGATACGCGGACGCCCCGTTGTCCGCTCCAAACGCAGCAGCCCGACTACTACGGTAGCCGGGCTTTTTCGTACCCGTCGCCTGGGCTCGAACCCGAGAGGGAGCGAGCGTTTGGGGCGTGGCTGTGGCGTTGTTTGCCGCGAATGTCCGCTTTGGGCGTATCATCGTGGGCATCTCGCAAAACCTCGTTGCAAGGGAGGCGCACCCCATGGCTACAGAAAAGTCCTCTTCGCGCTCATGGATGTCCGATGCCGCGATTTATCAAATCTACCCGCGCTCGTTTAAGGATTCGACTGGTTCGGGTCTGGGCGATATCGCGGGCATTACCCAGCAGATGGACTATCTTGAGCGGCTGGGTATCGAGGCCATCTGGCTGAGCCCGTTTTACCCATCGCCTCTTGTTGATGGCGGCTATGATGTGGCGGACTACTGCGATGTCGACCCACGTCTCGGCTCGCTTGACGACTTCGATGACATGATCGCTGCGGCTCACGCGCACGGCATCAAGGTCATCGTCGACATCGTGCCCAACCATTCGTCCAACCAGCACCCCTGGTTCAAAGCCGCTCTTGCCGCCGGCCCTGGATTGCCCGAGCGCGCCCGTTATATCTTCCGCGATGGTCGCGGCGAGCACGGCGAGCTGCCTCCCACCAATTGGAATGCCAACTTTGGCGGCCCCGCTTGGACGCGCGTCGCGGACGGTCAATGGTATCTGCACATGTTTACGCCCGAGCAGCCGGACTTTGACTGGTCGTGCCCCGAGGTTCGCGCGTTCTTTTGCGACGTCCTGGCGTTTTGGAGCGATCGAGGCGTCGATGGCTTTCGCATTGATGTAGCGCACGGTCTCGCCAAGGATCTCGACCGCGATGATCTTGACCGGTGGCATCTCGCCGAGGGCGATGACATGGTTGAGGACGGCACCCATCCGCTGTGGGACCGCAACGAGGTCCACGAGATCTATCGCGAGTGGCGCCGCGTGTTCGACCGCTATGATCCGCCACGCAGCGCCGTTGCCGAGGCGTGGGTGCTGCCCGAACGCCAGTATCTCTACGCGCGCCCCAGCGAGCTTGGCCAGACATTCAACTTTGAGTTCGCCAAGGCCACTTGGACCTATGATGACATGCACGCTGCAATCGAGGAGGGCTTGAAGGCGGCCATCGAATCCGACTCCGCCTCGACCTGGGTGCTTTCCAACCACGACGTGCCGCGCGTGGCGACGCGCTATGCCCTGCCGCAGATCAAGGCGACGCGCTACCACCAGATTGCGCTCGACTGGCTCTTACGCGACGGGTCGTCTTATGACGAGGACCGTGAACTCGGCGAGCGCCGCGCGCGGGCGGCCCTTTTGCTCGAGCTGGCGCTTCCGGGCTCGGCATACGTGTATCAGGGTGAGGAGCTCGGCCTTTTTGAGGTGGCCGATATCCCGTGGGCCGCACTCGAAGATCCTACTGCGACCAATACGCACGGACCGAAGCGCGAGAAGGGGCGCGACGGCTGCCGCGTGCCCCTGCCGTGGGTGGCGGCGGACGATCCCACGCAGGGCGGATCGTTTGGGTTTTCACCGGCGGACGCCGATGCGGCGCCCCATCTGCCGCAGCCTGCATGGTTTTCCGATTACGCTGCCGATAGGGAAGAAGCGGACCCGACATCGATGCTTGCGCTCTATCGTGACGCCCTCTGGCTGCGGCGCAAGCTGCGCGGGTGCGCCAACGATCTCGCGTGGCTCGATCTTGACGGGCGCACCGGCCTTGCGGATGGTGCCGAGGGCGCTGAGGGCGGCGTCATCGCCTATCGCCGCGACAACGGTTGGGCGTGTGTGACGAACTTCGGTGCAGCACCCGTGGAGCTGCCGGCGGGCAGGGTCCTGCTCACCTCATCACCGCTTGCAGACGGCAGGCTCTCGCAGGACAGTTCTGCCTGGATCATGCTCGCTGAGTTGTAGGGGCCTCTTGCGGCGAGTTTGCGTTTGCCTGCGCCTTCCGTGGTGGCTGATGTCTTTGCGAGGTTCGCGAGGGCGTCGGGTTGATTTCCGATCTCAGCCGAACACATTGAGCAGATGAGCCGTTCCCGCAGCTAGCCGAACGCCCCCGCGGCCCCATCCGGGCCCCGGGGGCGCCGTTTTCCCAGTTGAAGGAACGGTGGAGATGTGTTTCGATG
>CABUHO010000053.1 GCA_902491395.1 uncultured Collinsella sp. | reverse complement strand
CGCCGATGCCCTTGTTGGCCGAGACAAGGATGTTGGGGAACGTGGTGGGCAGCAGACGTGGCTCTTTCATGGCACCATCGTAGCTGTCAACGAAGTCGACCGGGTCCTTGTCGATGTCCTTGAAGATCTCGGCACTGATGGGGGAGAGCTTGGCCTCGGTATAGCGCGAGGCGGCGTAGCTCAGGTCGCCCGAATAGTACTTGCCAAAGTTGCCCTTCGACTCCACGAAGGGGGCGAGCAGCGCCTCGTTGCCGGTGGCCAGGCGCACCATTGTCTCGTAGATCGCGGCATCGCCGTGCGGGTTGAGCTTCATGGTTTGCCCCACGATGTTGGCGCTCTTCTGGCGCTCGCCCTTGAGCAGACCCATCTTGTACATGGTGTAGAGCAGTTTGCGATGCGAGGGCTTAAAGCCGTCAATCTCGGGGAACGCACGCGAGACGTTGACGCTCATGGCGTAGGGCATGTAGTTGACCTCGAGCGTCTGCGTGATCGGCTGGTCGGTGACCTCGGAGTGCA
Source organism: uncultured Collinsella sp. (assembly GCA_902491395.1). Lineage (GTDB taxonomy): Bacteria > Actinomycetota > Coriobacteriia > Coriobacteriales > Coriobacteriaceae > Collinsella. Next base: position 2,068 of record CABUHO010000053.1, on the reverse strand, counting down.
GGCCGATGACGTTCTCGGCGTTGACCTGCTTTTTCTTTGGCTGGTTCTTCGTCTTCTTCTTTGCCACGATTTCCTCTTGAACTTCTTGTGGGCCGTCGTTATCGATTTGCTGCTACTGCAGGTCCAGCTGGTCCAGGTATTCCTTGCCGTGCTCGGAGATATGGCGCTTGCGGCCCGCCTCGTCGTTGCCCAGCAACAGGTTGAACATGGTTTCCATCTTGGTGACGTCCTCGGGCTCCACCTTGATCAGGCGGCGCGTCTCGGGGTTCATGGTGGTGAGCCACATCATGTCCGGATCGTTCTCACCAAGACCCTTGGAGCGGTTGATCGAGCACTTCTGGTCGCCAATCTCCTTGAGGATGCCGTTCTTCTCGAGCTCGGTGTAGGCAAAGTAGGTCTTCTCTTTGCAGTTGATCTCGTAGAGCGGCGACTCGGCGATATACACGTAGCCCTCGTCGATAAGTGTGGGCACCAGGCGGTAGAGCATGGTGAGTACGAGCGTGCGGATGTGATAACCGTCGACGTCGGCGTCCGTACAGATGATGACCTTGTTCCAGTTGAGATTATCCAGGTCAAAGGCACCGAGGTTCTTGATGCGCTTGTCCTTGATCTCTACGCCGCAGCCCAGCACGCGCATGAGGTCCATGATGATGTCGGACTTAAAGATGCGCGGGTAGTCCTCCTTCAGGCAGTTGAGGATCTTACCGCGAACGGGCATAACGCCCTGGAACTCGGCATCGCGCGAGGTGCGGATGGCGCCTGCTGCCGAGTCGCCCTCTACGATGTAGATCTCGCGACGGTCCTTGTCTTTGGAGCGGCAGTCGATGAACTTCTGCACGCGGTTGGCCATGTCGGTCTTCTGCTGCAGATTGGTCTTGATGCTCTGGCGCGTCTTCTCGGCGTTCTCGCGCGAGCGCTTGTTGATGAGCACCTGCTCCATGATCTTGTTGGCGGCGTCTTTGTTCTCGATCAGATAGGTCGAGAGGCGCTCCTTAAAGAATGCCGTCATCGCCTGCTGGATAAAGCGGTTATTGATGGCCTTCTTAGTCTGGTTTTCGTAGGACGTCTGGGTGGAGAAGCAGTTGGTCACCAGCACCAGACAGTCCTGGACGTCCTGCCACTTAATGCCGCTCTCGTTTTTGTTGTACTTGCCCTGTTGCTTGATGTAGGCATCGATGGCGCTGGTCAGAGCACTACGGGCGGCCTTTTCGGGCGAACCGCCGTTCTCGAGCCATGACGAGTTGTGGTAGTACTCCTGCATCATGAAGGTGCGCGAGAAGCACATGCACGCGGTAATCTTGACGTTGTAGTCGGGCAGGTCCTCGCGGTCGCGACCGCGGCGGTCGGCCTCGATAAAGAAGGGCTCGGTGAGGTAGTCGGCACCGACCTTCTCGAGCACATAGTCCTCGATGCCCTTGGGGTAGCAAAAGTCCTCTTCGGAAAACTCGCCATCGTCGCCCTCGATGCGCAGGCGGAAGGTAACGTTGGCGTTGACCACGGCCTGGCGGCGCATGGTCTCGCGATACCAATCGTGGGGGATGCTGATGGAGGTAAAGACCTCAAGATCGGGGCGCCACTTGATGGTGGTGCCGGTGCGGTCCTCGTCGCTGGGCTCAATCTCGAGCGCCTTCTTTTTGGCGCCGACGACCTTGCCCTTCTTAAAGTGTAAGGAGTACTTGTTACCGTCACGCCAGACGGTGACGTCCATGTACTCGGAGGCGTACTGGGTCGCGCAGGAGCCCAGGCCGTTGGTGCCGAGCGAGAAGTCGTAGTCGCCGCCCTGGTTGTTGTTATACTTGCCGCCGGCGTAGAGCTCGCAAAAGACGAGCTCCCAGTTAAAGCGCTTCTCGGAGGGGTTCCAGTCGAGCGGGCAGCCGCGGCCGTTGTCCTCTACCTGGATGGAGCCATCGCGAAAGGCGGTAAGGGTGATGAGCTTGCCGTAGCCCTGGCGCGCCTCGTCAACGGCGTTGGACAGGATCTCGAAGGCGGCATGTGCGCAGCCGTCGAGCCCGTCCGAGCCAAAGATGACGGCGGGGCGCAGGCGTACGCGCTCCTCGTCCTTGAGCTG
>CABUHO010000052.1 GCA_902491395.1 uncultured Collinsella sp. | reverse complement strand
GTGAGCTTTTGCTTGACCTTGCTGGCGCACGCGTCGTAGTTTTGGTCGAGCATGCTGTACGGCACAAAGGTGTCCTGGTCGCCGTGGATAAACAGCATGGGAACCGTCGCGTGTTCGAGTTGCTCCACACTGCTCGCCTTATGAAAGTCGTAGCCCGCGCGCACGTTGCACACCAAGTTTGCTACATCGAGCAAGGGAAAGCTGGGCAGGCCGAACACGTCCTTGAGCTGCAGAGAAAACTCGTCCCAAACGCTCGTATAACCGCAGTCCTCGATAATGCATTTCACGTTTGCGGGCAGAGATTCCCCCGCGACGTTCATGGCGGTTGCCGCACCCATCGACTCGCCAAAGACCAGGATACGCGCCTCGGGGTCAGTCTGAACGATTCGCTCGATCCATGCGACGATGTCGAGGCGCTCGGGCCAGCCCATGCCGATATAGTCGCCGCCGGAGCGCTCGTGGGCGCGGGCGGCGGGTGCGAGTACGTTCATGCCACGGTCGTGGAAGCGTTTGGCGTATCGGGCCATACCGATGGGCTCGTTGGTATATCCATGCAGGCAAACGGCGTAGTCGTGCGTGCTCTCCGACGCAGCAAAATACCAAGCGGCAAGTTCGGTTCCGTCATCTGCGGTGAGGCTGCTGCTCTCGCGGTTCTCTTTAAACCATGCCCGCGCCTCGGTGTCCTCGGCATCCGGCTGCTCACCTTCTTTGTCGTTCTTGCTATCCTGCATCATCTTCATGGTGTATGGCGCGCGGGGATTCAGCGCGAAGTCAAACAGAAAGTTGCCGGCAAACCCCAGCAGCGCGACAACGACTACCAACGTAACAATGCCGGCTATCTTGAACTTTCGATGGGGGTGTGCGCTTTGAGGCATTTACGGTTCTCCTTAAAGATGTTAATACATCAACATTTAATGCAAGCGCATTATGGACGTTCACCGTTGATGCGTCAACAGGCAAAGAATGGGTAAACAAAGGGTCACGTATGGTGCAAATTTCGCACGCACCCAGACGCTTTGATATAGTGTTGAGAACTCTTTACGTTGGAGGATGTAACCGGCATGTCCGATTCGAGCGACAGTTCTAAGCCGCGACCCAAGACCGCGGCCGTTCCACACTACACGGTGGGCGAGGAGATCATGAACTCCGTCACCCATGGTGTCGGCTGCCTGCTGGGTATCGCGGGCCTGGTGCTCCTGATCGTATTCGCTGCCCTGCGCGGCGGAGGCCCGGCCCACATGGCCGCGGCGATTGTCTATGGTGTCAGCATTATTCTCGAATACCTAGCCTCCACGCTCTACCACGCGATTCAGCCCGCGCGCGCCAAGCGCGTGTTTCGCATCATCGACCACAGCTGCATCTACCTGCTCATAGCCGGCAGCTATACGCCGTTTTGCCTCATCACGCTCGCAAACGACGGCGGCGCTGCGCTGTTCTTCGCCGTATGGGCCATCGCCATTATCGGCATTGCCCTCGAGTGCTTTATGCGCGAGCGTCAACCGCACTGGGTAAGCGGCCTAGTCTACCTGCTGATGGGCTGGCTCGTCGTCTTTAAGCTGCCCGAGCTCGTGTCGCTGCTCAACCCCGTGGCACTTGCCCTGCTCGCCGTCGGCGGCGTGTGCTACACCGCGGGCGTGCCGTTCTATATCGCCAAAAACGTGCGCTACCTGCACAGCGTGTTCCACCTGTGGGTGCTCGCCGGCAGTATCTTCCAGTTCATGGCGGTGATTCTCTTCGTAATTTAGCGATCACGCCTGCGCGCCCGCGTCCTCGTTTGGGCGCCGGTGCAATTGCCGTATCCGTCATCAACGTTTTGACCTAACGTCCCGAATCTTGGAGGTTCGAGAAACTCCCGATGGACATAACCATCTCCCTTATCACCACCCTCGTTTTGACCCTCATCAACGGCTACTTCTCTATGTCCGAGATGGCGCTCACCACGGCCAAGCGCGCCGTGCTGGAGCACGAGGCCGAGGAAGGCGACAAGCGCGCCGAGCGTGCCATTAAGCTGGCTGCCGACTCCGACCAGTTGCTCGCCACCATCCAGGTTGCCATCACGCTCGTGGGCTTCGCCTCGTCCGCCGTCGCCTCGACGAGCCTGTCCGACCCGCTCGCCACGTGGCTCATGAGCTTTGGCATCGCGCCGCTCTCCGCCATCGCGCGCGGCCTGGCGCCGGTCATCATCACCGTCGCGGTTGCCTTCGTGTCCATCGTGATCGGCGAGCTTGTGCCCAAGCGCATCGGCCTGGCCAATGCCGAGGGCGTGTCCAAGCAGGTCGTGGGACCGTTGTCGTTTTTCCAAAAGATCGCCCGTCCGCTCGTGTGGCTGACTGGCGCTTGCTCCGATGGCCTGGCCCGCATCCTGCGCATCAAGAGTGCCGACGACCGTCAGAACGTCTCTGAAGAAGAGATCAAGTACATGGTCTCGGAGCAGGACGACCTGCTCGACGAGGAAAAGCGCATGATCCACGAGATCTTTGACCTGGGCGACACCGTTGCCCGCGAGGTCATGGTGCCGCGCGTGGACACCACCATGTGCGAGGACGACGAGACGGTCGCCAGCGTGCTATCCACCATGCGCCAGACCGGCTTCAGCCGCATCCCCGTCTATCACGAGGACCCCGACAACGTCGCGGGTATCGCGCACATCAAGGACCTGATCCAGCCCGCGCTCGACGGTAAGGGCGACCAGCCCATCGCCGGCTTTTTGCGCGACGCCACCTTTGTGCCCGAC
>CABUHO010000051.1 GCA_902491395.1 uncultured Collinsella sp. | reverse complement strand
TCTCGGAAGGCACGTGCAGACCTTTCGTCATGGCCTCCTACCTTTCTTTCGGGCCCCTGTCAGGGCCGATTCGTTAGCGCCCCTCCGTGTGAGGCGTTATTGCTGACGACATATTTATATCCAAAATCAGTCCATACTTCCACCTCGCCCCCGAACGGTTTTATATGAGGGGTGAACGGCATACACATATACTTCACGCATGGCACACTTTGATTTAATAAAGTGTATTTACGTGCTAAAACGCGTTTTCAATCCAAATAGCAAATGGAACTTAACTTTATTAAACCACCCTCAAATTGCATATTTCTAATAAAGCTATGAATAGAATTAGCGATTCATGCCGCGTCTCAACCATTTTCATTTTTATTCAGAAAAAAGTTTGTCCTATTCATTTCTGGTAAACAAATTACCGTTTACCAGACGCTTGATACCGTTCACCGGAAGCTCAGTATAAGGCCCAGCGGATACCGGCTCGCTTTACGGCCCCATTTGTAACAACTTGACTTCTCGGTATAGAAAAACGAACCCGCTTCCCCTAGGGAAACGGGTCCGTTTTCGATTATCTTCGTCCTATTTGGATAAGGCCCTCGAAGATCATCGGAATCCTAGCGATCGAACTCCGCCAGCGCCTCGCCCAAAAGCCTCAGGCCCTCGCGAAGAACGTCCTCGCTCGCGCAGTAGCCCAGGCGTGCGCCGCTGGGGAGCTCAAAGCGGCTGCCGGGAACCAGCAGCACTCCCCTCTCAGCCAACAGGCGCTTGCAGAACTCCTCGTCGTCCTCGGGAATATCCAGCTGGATAAACGAGGTGGACACGCCCTGCGGGGCCGTCCAGGACACGCGATGCTGCGTATCGATCCAAGCCTGCGCGATATCGCGGTTGCCAAACACGATCTTGCGGTTGCGCTCGAGAATCTTGTCCTTGTGCTCGAGCACGTAGGTCGCCAGGGCGTCGTTGAACACGCCGCCGCAGATCATGGTGTAGTCGCGATACGTGCGGATGCTGTTGGACACCTCTTCGTCGGCCACGACCCAGCCCACGCGGGCCGCAGGCGTCGAATAGGTCTTGGACACCGAGTTGGTGACGATGGCCTTCTCGTACACGTCGACCATCGACATAAAGGAGTCAGTGTTTTCGAGCGGCAGATACACCTCATCGCACAACACGTAGGCGCCCACCGAACGGGCGATCTCGGCAATCTGGCCGAGCATATCGGCATCGAGCACCGTACCGATGGGGTTCGATGCGTTGTTGATGCAGATGAGCTTGGTGTTGGGGCGCACCAAGCGCTTGAGCTGCTCGATATCGGGCTTCCAGCCGAGTTCCTCGCGAAGCTCCCAATACTCGACCTCGGCGCCCAGCGTGCGCGGGATCTCGTAGAGCGGCGCGTAGGTGGGCCACTCGGCGATAACATGGTCGCCGGGCTCGACAACAGCCATGATGGCGTTAAGGTTAGCGCCCGTGCAGCCGTTGGTCTGCAGGATATGGTCAGGATTGACCTCACGACGATAGAGCTTGGCGACCTCGGCCTTAAACTCCGGCGAACCCTCGATCCAGCCGTAGTTCATCTTCTCGCGGTCCAGGCGCTCGTAGAACGTGGCACCGTCCTGCTCGTCAAGCGCACGTAGCTCGCCCATGGTGAGCGACGAGATCGTCGACTGGGCGATGTCCCACGTGGCGCTCTTCTCCCAAACGTTGAGCCATTCCTCAACGCCAATCGTCTTGATGTCCATGGCCAAGCTCCTTACAAAAGCAGTCATCCAATCGTGTTAACGTTCCTCATACAAGATTGGGGCGGTGCGAAAACCCGCACCGCCCCAATGAGAGACATCTAATGGCAGCTAGATGTATGTATTATGACCCGTACGGGCCCTTGAAGACCTTAGAGGTCCTCGCGCCAGAAGGGCATGCTCATGCAGCGCGGGCCGCCGCGGCCGCGGGAGAGCTCGGCGGAGGGCACGACGAGAAGGTCCAGGCCCTCCTTGTACAGCACGTCGTTGGTGACGGTGTTGCGGGCGTAGACGCAGATCTTGCCGGGCTCGACGCACAGGGTGTTGGAGCCGTCGTTCCACTGCTCGCGGGAGGCCGCGATCGGGTCGCCGCCGCCGCAGGGGATCAGCTTGACCTGGTCGACGCCGGTGGCGTCCTCCAGGACGTGCTCGAGGGTGTCCTCGATCAGGCGGATGTTCACGTCGCCCGGGTTCTTGCCGGCGGTCAGCTCGTAGACGCGCAGGGTGCCCATGATGGCGGGGTGGATCGTGAACTTATCGACGTCGATCTGGGTGAAGACCGTGTCGAGGTGCATGAAGGCGCGCGAGACCGGGATGTCGAAGGCCAGGATGCGCTCGACCTTGGAGTCGGAGTTCCAGAAGATGTTCTGGGCCATGACGTCGATAGCGGCGGCCTGGGTGCGCTGGGAGATGCCGACGGCGAGGGTCTTCTCGTTGATGTTCAGCACGTCGCCGCCCTCGGTGTGGAACTGGCAGTCGCGGCGGAAGTACAGGGAGACGTCCTTGTAGTCGGGGTGGTACTTGAAGACGTACTTGCCGTACAGGGTCTCGCGGTTGCGGGTGACCGAGTACATGCGGTTGAGGTTGACGCCCTCGCCGACGACCGCGAACGGGTCGCGGGTGAAGTAGAGGTTGGGCATCGGGTCGATGATCAGGTCGGACTCGGACTCGGAGTTGACCAGGGAGTCGAGGGTCGTGGACGCCGTGAGGGGCATGTCGATCTCGGCCTTGGTCATGCCGGCCATGGTCTTCTTGACGAACTCGAGGTTGTCCTCGATGGAGTCCAGCTTCTCGCGGACGATCTGCGGCATGTGCTGGCCGCGGATGCCGGCCTCGGCGATGTACTGGTCGGTGAACTCGGCGCGGGCGCCGGGGACCTGGTCGAACACCTCGGCGACGAGGTTCTCGAGGTAGAGGACCTCCACGCCCTGGTCCCTCAGGATCTGGGCGAAGGTGTCGTGCTCCTGCTGTGCGACCTCCAGGAACGGGACGTCGTCGAACAGGAGTCGCTCGAGCTCGTCGGGCGGCAGGTTGAGGAGCTCGTCGCCGGGACGGTGCAGGCAGACCTTCCTGAGCTTGCCGATCTCGGAAGGCACGTGCAGACCTTTCGTCATGGCCTCCTACCTTTCTTTCGGGCC
>CABUHO010000050.1 GCA_902491395.1 uncultured Collinsella sp. | reverse complement strand
CCAGGCCCTCTCGGGTTCTAAGCACTACACACCGGACTGGTTTGTCTGAATAAAAATGGTGAAGGCCCCTTTCGGGGCCTTCTTTGTTAAATGAATTCGCCTACTCGGTGGACTTCGGGTTCGAGGTCTACGTTGAACTGCTGTTTTACTTCGGCTTGGATGTGGCGGATGAGTTCGTCGACGTCGGCTGCGGTGGCGTGGTCGGCGTTGACGATGAAGCCGCAGTGTTTTTCGCTTACCTGGGCGCCGCCGATGGCGTGGCCGCGCAGGCCGGCGTCCATGATGAGCTTGCCGGCAAAGTAGCCCTCGGGGCGCTTGAAAGTGGAGCCGGCACTCGGCATGTCGAGCGGCTGCTTGTCCTCGCGGCGCTGGCGGTAGTCGTCCATGTCGGCCTTGATCATCGCGGCGTTGCCCGGAGCGAGATTGAAGGTGGCCGAAAGCACGATGAAGCCGTCGTCGGCAATGCGGCTCTTGCGATAGCCCAGGTTGAGCTCATCGACATCGAACTCAATGATATTGCCGCTGCCGCGGGTGCCGTCGTCGAGCTGGCGAGCAGGTTTGTAGACGCGCACGGACTCCAGTACATCGGCCATGCAGGCACCGTAAGCTCCGGCGTTCATGTAGCAGGCGCCGCCGACCGATCCGGGGATGCCCGAGATGGGCTCCATGCCGGTGAGGCCGGCCTCGGCTGCCGCCGCGGCGACATCGGAAAGCAAGGCGCCGGCTGCCGCCGTGACATGCGTGCCGTTGACCGTAATGTCGGAGAGGCCCTCGCCCAGCGCTACGACGACGCCGCGGATGCCCTTGTCGCCGACGAGCAAGTCGGAGCCGTTGCCCACGATGGTGAGTGGCAGGTCGCAGCGATAGCAGGTATCGAGCGTGGCGACGAGGCCCTGCTCGGTATCGGGCGTGACAAAGACGTCGGCCGGGCCGCCGATCTTAAACGTGGTGTGCTCGCGCATGGGCTCGCTCATCAGCACGTTGTCCTCGCCGGCAACGCCAGCGAGCGCGCACAGCAGGTCCTCGTTAAAAAAGTCGTTCTCGTGCATACGAATATCCGCCTTTTGGTGGTCGTTTTCATCAATCGAATGCAATATACCCCACCCGGACGGATTTGGTGCGCTGGCGGCGATAAAACAGCCGTCTACCGGATTGGTAAAGTGTTTATCACCGAGGTAGATGGGCAGTCGCTATACTTTCAAGAGATTGCGCGTAAACCCGGAAGGAGCGAGATGGCCAACAAGGTAACCCTCAAGCAGATCGCCCAGGAGGTGGGGCTTTCCCCCTCGTCGGTCTCGCTTGTGCTCAACAATCGGCCCTGTCGCATTTCGGAAGAAAACCGCAAACTCATCAAGGAGGTCGCGGCACGCAACCACTATGTTCCCAACCAGATCGCGCGCAGCCTGGTCATGCGAGAGTCGCGCACGCTGGGCCTTATCGTTCCCAACATTGAGAGCCGATTTTTTGCCTCGCTCGCCGGCAGCCTGGAAAAGCGCTGCCGCGAGGACGGCTACGCGCTCTTTATTACCAGCTCGGGCGGAAGCGCCGAGGACGATCTGGAGCTCCTGCGCCAGCTGGTGACCCGTGGTGTCGATGGCGTCTTCCTAGTGGTGGGCGACGAGTTCTCTGATGACCGCGCTTTGCGCGAGGAAGTGAGTCACCTTCCCATCCCGGCCGTAATGGTCGACCGCGCAATCGAGGGACTCGAGTGCGACAAGGTGATGTTCGACCACGAGATGGGCGGCTATATGGCCACCCGCTATCTAATCGAACAGGGTCACCGTCGTATTGCTTGCCTGGTCAACGCGCGTCGTTCCAATACGGGTCGTAAGCGTCTTGCCGGCTACGAGCGTGCGCTGCGCGAGGTGGGACTGCCCATCGATGCGCGCTTGGAGTTCGAGAGCGAGTATTACATCCCGAGTGCCTACGAGGCATCGGAAGCGGTGCTGGCGACCGACGCCACCGCTGTGTTTGCAAGTTCGGATAACATCGCGCTGGGCTTGCTCAAGCGCCTGCACGAGATGGGGAAGAGCATTCCGGGCGATATCTCGGTCGTAAGCTATGACAACTCGGCGGCCGACGTTCTCTTTGAGCCAGCGCTGACGGCGATTGAGCAGGATTCGGGTGTGCTCGCCGAGCATGCTTTTGGCTGCATGTCCAAGCGGCTTGCCGGCAAGGGCGGCAGGCGTGCCGAAGAGGTGGTTTTGGAGCCTGTGCTCATCGTAAAGGACAGCGTGCTCGAGCTTACTAAACACAACTAAACACGTTTATCAACTCGTAGAGATCGATTGTGAAGTACCTGTGACAGGCAATGCCGCAGGTGAATGTCTCGTTTTGCCGATTCATAAGGCAAATAAGGATGATAAAACGTTTTTTCACCTTGATAAAACGTTTTAGCAAATATACTAGTCCCAACGAAAGGTTGCCGTATCGGAGGGTGACCGCGCAGCGAAGGGACATAAACAATGGCTAAAACACTGGGAACGCCGTGGCAAAAACTGGGACATGAGGTTCCGGCTTCCGAGCTCGAGGGTGTCGACCTGTATTGGCGTGCCTCGAACTATCTGTCCGTCGGCCAGATTTACCTTCGCTCCAACCCGCTGATGCGTGCTGACTTTGTCGACGAGAAGACCGGCGAGACGCGTGACTTTGGTCGTCCGGACGTTAAGCACCGCCTGGTCGGTCACTGGGGAACCACGCCCGGCATCAACTTCCTGTTCGGCCACGTCAACCGCCTCATCGCCGACCACAACCAGAACGCCATCTTCCTGATGGGTCCTGGCCACGGCGGTCCCGCCGGTACTGCCCAGTCGCTGCTCGACGGCACCTACCGCGAGATTCGCCCCGACATCACCGATGACGAGGCTGGCCTGCAGAAGTTCTTCCGCCAGTTCTCCTATCCCGGCGGCATTCCGAGCCACTTTGCGCCCGAGACGCCCGGTTCCATCCACGAGGGCGGCGAGCTCGGCTACACGCTCAGCCACGCCTATGGCGCCGTCATGGACAACCCGAGCCTGCTGGCCGTGGCCGTGGTGGGCGACGGCGAGTCCGAGACCGGCCCGCTTGCCACCTCTTGGCAGTCCAACAAGCTCGTGAACCCGGCAACCGACGGTATCGTCCTGCCGATTCTGCACCTCAACGGCTACAAGATCGCCAATCCCACCATCCTCGCCCGCGTGTCCGACGAGGAGCTCACCAAGTTCTTTGAGGGCATGGGCTACAAGCCGCACTTCTTT
>CABUHO010000049.1 GCA_902491395.1 uncultured Collinsella sp. | reverse complement strand
CAGTGCGGCACTCAAAAATACAGGTCAGAACCCTGTCAGCCTACTCCCACTCGATGGTCGCGGGCGGCTTGGACGTGATGTCGTAGCACACGCGGTTGGCGCCGGGGACCTCGGCCACGATACGGCCAGAGATGCGGGCCAGCACGTCGTAGGGCAGCTTGGCCCAGTCGGCGGTCATGGCGTCGCTGGACTCGACGGCGCGCAGGATGATCGGACGCTGATAGGTGCGCTCGTCACCCATAACGCCGACGGACTTAATGTCGGGCAGGACCGCAAAGTACTGCCAGCAGCTGTGCTCGGAGTTGCGCTCACCGGTCTGCTCAAACAGACGCTGGTTGTAGGCATCGAGCTCCTCGCGCACGATGGCGTCGGCGTTCTTGAGGATCTCGAGCTTCTCCTTGTCGACCGCGCCGATGATGCGGATGGCCAGACCCGGGCCCGGGAAGGGCTGGCGGAACACGATGTGACCCGGCAGGCCGAGCGCCAGACCAAGCGCGCGGACCTCGTCCTTAAAGAAGTGGTCGAGCGGCTCAATAAGGTCGAAGTGTACGCCCTCGGGGAACGGGATCAGGTTGTGGTGGCTCTTGATGGTGGCCGTCTTGCCACCCGTCTTGCGAGCGCCGGACTCGATGATGTCGGGGTAGATGGTGCCCTGAGCCAGGTACTTGACTGGCTTGCCATCGGTCTCGAGCTGCTGCGCCACGGCGAAGAACTCTTTCCAGAACTGCGTACCGATGATGCGGCGCTTCTCCTCGGGCTCGGTCACGCCGGCCAGAAGCTCGGCATAACGGTCCTCGGCGTGGACGTGGATAAAGTCGACGTCAAACTGCTTGGTGAAGACCTCCTCCACCTGCTCGGGCTCGCCCTTGCGCAGCAGACCGTGGTTGATGAACACGCAGGTCATCTGCTTGCCCACGGCGCGGGCGCCCAGCGCAGCCACGACGGAAGAGTCGACGCCGCCGGACAAGGCCAGAATCACGCGGTCGTCGCCGACCTTCTCACGGAACTCGGCCGTCATGGTCTCGACCAGGTTGTCCATGCTCCAGTTGGGCTCCAGGCCGCAGATCTCAAACAGGAAGTTGCTCAGCAGCTGCTGACCGTACTCGGAGTGCTTGACCTCGGGGTGGAACTGCGTGGTGAAAATCTTGCGCTCGACGCACTCCATGGCGGCAACCGGGCACACGTCGGTGCTGGCGGTAACGGTAAAGCCCTCGGGCACCTCGGACACGGCATCGCGGTGGCTCATCCACACGGTCTGCTCCATAGGCGTGGAGTTAAAGAGCTTGGCGCCGGCCGTACGCGTGATGGTAGCGCGGCCATACTCGCCCACCTCGGAGTGGCCAACCTTGCCGCCGAGCGTCACGGCCGTGATCTGATGGCCGTAGCAAAAGCCCAGGACGGGAAGGCCCAGGTCAAAGATGGCGGGGTCGATGGACGGAGCGTCCTCGGCATACACAGAAGCCGGGCCGCCAGAAAGGATGAGCGCAGAGGCGTTCATCTCGCGAATCTCGTCGGCCGAGATGTCGCAGGGGACAATCTCGGAATACACGTTGAGGTCGCGGACGCGACGGGCAATGAGCTGACCGTACTGCGCACCAAAGTCGAGTACGAGGACCTTTGCGGAAGCCTTTTGATCCATGGTTTCCCCCTCTTGTTGGCGGGGAGCCTGTGCCCACCCGCGCGAATAAACGAAAACAGCTTACATAGTGTACACGTTATATGGGGTTTCTCGTCCCTCGCAGCCATCAGCGCACGGCAAACGCACGACCTGGGCCCCTATTTGACGGCAATTGAAGTGTTTTCAAACGTTACAGATGATGTAATACGTTTGAACATTGGACGCCCTGTGCCACAATACTGCCGAACGACTCCGCCTCTGCGGCGGCAAATACGATAGGAATACCAGCATGAAGCGCATCCTTCTCATCGCCACGGGCGGCACCATCGCATCGACCGAGGACGGCAACGGCCTCTCCCCCGCCCTGACCGGTGAGGAGCTTGCCCAGAGCGTCCCCGAGATCTCGGGCCTCTGCGAGCTCGACGTCGTGCAGCCCATGAACATCGACAGCACCAATATGCGCCCCAGTGACTGGATGCGCATCCGCAACGTCATCGTCGAGGGTTATGCCGACCACGACGGCTTCGTGATTCTGCACGGCACCGACACCATGAGCTACACCGCAGCAGCGCTTTCCTACCTGATTCAGGACAGCCCCAAGCCCATCGTGCTCACCGGCTCGCAAAAGCCCATGGGCAATCCCTTTACTGACGCCAAACTCAATCTGTACCAGAGCCTGCTCTATGCGCTCGACGAGCACTCGCACGACGTCTCGATCGTGTTTGGCGGCGTCGCCATTGCCGGCACGCGCGCCCGCAAGCAGCGCACTATGAGCTTCAACGCGTTCATTAGCGTCAACTATCCGCCCATCGCCTATATCCGCAACGACCGCATCGTGCGCAACGGGCTTCACGGCACGCATCAGGGCGAAAACCCGGTGCGTTTCTACGACAGCATCGACCCGCGCGTATTTGTACTCAAGCTCACGCCCGGCGTAAACCCGGGCATCCTCGACGCCCTTGCCGATAGCTACGACGCTGTAATCCTAGAGACCTTTGGCATTGGCGGTATCCCCGAGTTTGGTGAGTCGGGCGAGTCGTTCCAAGAGGCAATTTTCCGCTGGGTCGATTCGGGCCGCACCGTCGTTATGACCACACAGGTCCCCGAAGAGGGCCTCGACCTGGGTGTTTACGAGGTCGGCCGTGCTTACGCCGATCATCCGGGCATTCTGCGCGGCGACGACATGACCACCGAGACGCTCGTGGCCAAGACCATGTGGGCGCTCGGCCAGTCACGCGATGCCGCCGAGATCCAGCGGCTGTTCTACAGCCAAGTCAACCACGACCGCATCCCGATGGCGTAATTCAGTTGTCGACGGGTATTCCCTATTCGATGCCCTCGAGAAGCTCTGACACCGTCATGCCGAGCGCAGGCGCGATCTTAAATAGAACCTTGAGCGTGAAATTTGCCGTCCCATCTTCAATTCGGTCGAGGTAGGGTCGGCTGATTCCTGTCGCCACACAAAAATCAACCTTGGAGATACCAAGGTCTCTGCGTGTCTCTTCGACCCGCCTGCCAAGAATCTGTTCCGCGCGTTCGTCCATGCAGACGAGTTTGAAATGGAGCCGAACATAAACGTAAACTATAGTTTACGTTTTGCCGAATACACAGGAGTTTTCTATGTCGGGTTCTTCGGTCCGCGCGTACCGAGCCACGCTTCGCACAAACAGTGCACCGCCCAAGCTCGTCGTCGTTGAAGCAGAATGTCTTTCGCCCGATGAGCGCACGGCATTTGCATTGCTATCAAGTCGCGTCGCCGCCGTTCTGATCCCTTGCCCGGCGCAAGGTGAACTTGCCATCCAATGCCAAGCGCACAGCTGCTCGCTCAATCAGGCTGCCGTAATCGCAACCAGCCAGCGTGGTCTACCCCTTCTCCTGGAAGCCGGTATCGCACTCGCCCTTCGCGGTGCCGGATACGAAAACGAGGCCGCCGCCGACATGGTCTTTAAACCACGATCGAGCGGCGGCCTCACAGCAGCCATCGAATATGCTTGCAGGCTCGT
>CABUHO010000048.1 GCA_902491395.1 uncultured Collinsella sp. | reverse complement strand
AAGTTGGCGGCAACGCCAAAGCCATCGATCACAAAGGTCGGGATGAAGTCGAGCAGGCCCTGGATGGCGTCGGAACCCAGATAGAAGGCGCCGCCGCACAGCAGGAAGTACTCAAGGCAGCCAAAGAGGCCCATGCTCCAATGTGCCGCGTAGATACCCTTGAGGTTGCCCTTGGCAGCGCACTTGTCAGCAATGTCAACAATGATCGAAAATCCAGCATCCGTAATGTTGCCGATCGTCAGCGAAAGGACGGCGATGGGCATGGCGAGTGCGATAGCCGTCTCGGTACCCTGACCGAGCTGAATGGCAAACGCGCAGGCGAGCACGCCGCCGATGGTTTCGTTAGGCGGCACGTAGGCGCCGATAGAGATCGAGCCCATGAACAGCAGCTCCAGGCTGGCGCCAACGGCAAGGCCGGTCTGCAGGTCCCCCAGCACCAGGCCCACGAGCGGGCACATGACGATGGGGCGGAACGCGTAGAGGGTGCCGAGCTGGTAGTCGAGGCATCCAAAAGCTCCAACTAAGCCGACGAGGATTGCTTGGACAAGCATAATTCCTCCCAATAAGGAATATCGAACCGTCGTCACTCCCGTCGCGCGCGTTGTTGATATCAATTCCGGGAGTTCGATTCCACGGCTCGAAGCGTACCTGGTGTGCTGCTAACACCCATGCCAGGCACAAATGATTTGATACCAATTATAGATATGCAGGTTCTTACTATTTAATACCACTCGCTCAGCGGGGTGTTTTTTACCGTAAACGGCAGACGTATCTCATCAGGCGCGCTCTTTGTTTCGATGGCGGACTAGCGCCACCAGAAAGCCATCGCCAAAGGCATCGGATGCCAAGTTGGCCACAATCACCAAAACGATAATCGCCGCGCCCAAAAACTCGTTCCAGCGAAAGACCTCGCCAAAGAAGAGCGCCGACCAGCAGGGAGCGAGCACGACCTCGCTCATGCAAACCAAGTTGGCCGCAAACGCGTTGGTGCGCGCGATTCCCTTGGCATACAGCACGCTCGCAAGGCCACTGCAAAAAAGGCCATGCACCAGCATGAGCCCCCACTCAAATGGTCTCACGGAGTCTAGGGCGCCAGCAAAATAGACGATCGGCAGCATCGAGATACCGCAGGAGATGAGCGAGGACACCATGGGCGACGCATCGGGGCGAGAGTTCAAAAAGAAACACAGCCCAAAGGTGGCTCCCGAAATGACGGCAAGCAGGTTGCCGAGCATGCCCTCGGCACTCAAATCGCCTAAAAAGAAAAGTCCCATACCCGTAAAAGCAACCACCACGGAGGCAATCTTCGCAGGCGAGGGCAACGTGCGGGTTGCGAGCGATTGATACACGATAACGAAAATCATCGAGGTGTACTGCAGAACGATCGCGTTGCCGACCGTCGTGAGCTGGTTGGCAAAGTTAAACGTGGTGCCCGTCACGAAGTTGCAGACGGCCACAAGGGCAATAAGACGGCTGACGCGGAGGACAGGCCTACCGACGAGCAGGATAAAGAGCGCCATAAATATTGCCGTAACGGCACCGATCAAAAGAGCCGACTGCGAATTGGCGCGAACGAGGATGCCGATAAAACTCCACAAGAGCGCCGTGCCAAATAGATACATCGCCCCGCTCACGCCATTATCGGATGGATTGTCAGATCGAATCACGAAGCACCTCCGGCTAGCTTTCGGTAATAAAAAACGGCGACCGCAATGGGTCGCCGTTTCCCTTGGGGGCAGAATAGAACGCAGGAACCTACGCCAGCACGCCGAAGAACGCGCCGATGATGCCCACGACCATGGTGGCCACGATCAGCACCATGGGGTTGATCTTCTTGGACAGCAGCCAGTAGTACAGCCAGAAGGCGATCATGCCGAGCATGCCGGGCATGATGCCGTCCAGGATGTCCTGGAGGGTCTGGGCGTCGTCGCCCGAGCCGATGGCCACCGGGATGCTGGCCCAGAACATGTCCTTGCACATGGCGCCCACGACCATGACGCCCACGATTCCCACGCAGGTCATGATCTTCTGCATGAGGCCGGTCCTCTGGGCCTCGTCCAGGAAGCCCACGCCCAGCTCGTAGCCCTTGACGGCGCCCCAGATGCGCAGCGCGAAGCCGGGGACGTTGTAGATGAGCAGGAAGGCGATGGGGCCGAAGGGGTTGCCGGCCTGGCACAGGCTGATGCCCACCGCGGCGGCGACCACGCGCAGCGTCGACAGGAAGATGGAGTCGCCGATGCCGGACAGCGGACCCATGAGGGCGGCCTTGACGTCGTTGACGCTCTCGGGCTCGATCTCGCCGCGGGCGACCTTCTCCTCCATGGCCATCGCGATGCCGCCGACGAACGGGGCAAACTGGACGGTGATGTTGAAGAACGCGCAGTGGCGGTGCAGGGCCGCGGCGTAGTCGTCGGGGCGGCCGGCGTAGATCTTCTTGAGCATGTTGGCGACCATCAGGCAGAAGGCGATGTTCATCTGCTTGTAGTAGGTCCAGGAGAACTCCATGCCCAGGGCGCCGACGTTGACGGCGCTCTTGACGAGGTCGGAGCGCGTGATCTTGTTCTCGGGACTAGAAGTCATCGTCCTCATCCCCTTCCGCGGAGAGCTGGGGCTGGGCTCCGCCCAGGCCGAGCAGGTCGAACTTGTCGATGCCGATGATGATGGCGATCAGGGCGACGCCCAGGACGGGCACGTTGGCGTAGGAGCACAGCAGGAAGCCCAGGAAGTAGAAGGGCACGAGCTGCTTGGTGAGCACCAGGCGGCCGAGCATGGCGAAGCCCATGGCAGGCAGGAAGTTGGCGGCAACGCCAAAGCCAGCAAGGACAAAGGGCGGGATGAAGTCGAGCAGGCCCTGGATGGCGTCAGCACCCAGATAGAACGACAGCGAGCACAGCAGGAACGCCATGATGATACCGGTCAAACCGATCAGGAAGTGCATCGCATAGACACCCTTAAGGTTGCCCTGGCCGGAGTAGACATCAGCGCGGTCGACCAGGATCGGCAGGGCGGCGTTAAGGATGTTCTTGATGGCAAGGCACAGCGTGGCGATGGGCATGGCAAGCGCGATGGCTGCCTCGGTGCTCTGGCCCAGCTGGATAGCGAAGGCGCAGGCGAGCACGCCGCCGATCGTCTCATCAGGCGGCACGTAGGCGCCGATAGAGATCGAGCCCATGAACAGCAGCTCCAGACTCGCACCGATCGCGAGGCCGGACTGCAGGTCCCCCAGCACCAGGCCCACGAGCGGGCACAGGACGATGGGGCGGAACGCGTAGAGCGTACCGAGCTGGCAGTCGAACTTACCAAATGCGGCGATAAGTCCGATGAGGATTGCTTGGGTAAGCATACATCCCCCTTTCCATATAGGACACTACGAAGAACTCGCAGGCTCTTCGAAATTAAACGCCTAGAGCACGCTTGCGCAGTCGACCTTGGGGTCGTCGGCCAGAGGACGGATCTCGACCTCGACGCCATGGCTCAGCATCTCTCGCACATCGGCTTCCTCGGCCGCGGTCAGGAAGATCTGACGAGAGACCTGACGAGCGTCGGGACGCTTCTCGTCCTTGGGCTTGGTGTTGCCCAGGTTGACCGACTTGATCTGCGGGCAGCCCTCAACAAGCTGCTTTGCCTCAGCGATAGTGGCGACGCAGATGATCATCTTGTACTTGTCGGTCACGCCCGAGTTGATAGCTTCGATTGCATGCTCCATATCTTTGATGACGAGCTTGCAGCCGGCAGGCTTGCCCATCTTGAGCGTCGTCTTCCACACCGGGTCGTTAGCGACCTTATCGCCCACGCAGAAGATGCAGTTGGAGCCAAGGCCCTGAACCCAGGAAACTGCGACCTGGCCATGAAGCAGGCGATGGTCAACGCGAAGTAGCTGAATCATAATGTGACCCCCCAAAGCTCTTGTGCCGTCATACGGCGTGTCAGTAGGTGCTGCGGATTAGAACTCTTCCTCCTCCTCGTCATCGACCAAAAGATCGTTGACAAACTTCACGCGCGTATCGTCCGCAGCGACGATGGCGCGAATCGTCTCCTCAACCGGCGCCGACTCGTCAGAGAACAGCAGCTGGATGAGCAGAGGAAGGTTCATGTTGGTAACGAGGTACGTGCGGGGACGCGTCTGGACGATCTTGGTGAACTCGTTGTTAACGCTACCGCCAAAGAGGTCGGTGCAGACAACGACATCATCGTCGGCAGACATGCCTGCCAGCAGTTTTTGGGCCTCCTCGGCCACGTCCATGCGGCCATCGACGAACATCGAAAGATCGTGGACGTTGTCGCGAGCGCCCGAGAGCAGCTCGACGCTCTCCTTGATGCCGGTGGCGAAGTGCGCATGGCTGGCGATGATGTACTGTCTCATTCTGTGTTCCTCTCAATAGCCCGGCACGTTCCCGCACCCGTTTTCTTTAGTAGTCGAACTGGTGATAGTAGCGACGATACTTGAGGTTGTGCTTGGTGACCGTCTCGTAGTAGCGAGCCAGGCGGTCGGTCACGAGCA
>CABUHO010000047.1 GCA_902491395.1 uncultured Collinsella sp. | reverse complement strand
CGAGGTAGCCCTCCTGGTCGAAGTGCATGATCTCGATCTTCTCGGTCTCCTTCATGTGTGTCCTCCCATCACATGTGCGCAATTCTATACATCGCGCTTCTTGCTGATACCAATTATAGCCATACGATTGCTTGTTATTTAATACCAATCCAAACTCACGGAGATTTGCGGCGAACGGTCGGTTTCCTCGCCCGAGTGGTATTACAACGCCAATAGTTGTCTATTTCGAGCGCTACTGCCAACGGGTTCCCCACAACTCGCCAGCTATAAAAGCGTTGCGCCAGACCCGCCCAAGCGTTTCCGGCGCAACCGCGCAGTTTAGTTATTCGGCTTCCATCTCCGCTGTCACACGGCGATACATCTCGATAACCTGAGTCGTCGCCTTGGACGGATCCTGATAGTAGCGGCCATCACACGTCTCGGCCGAGACATAGCCCGTATAGCCGTGGCGCATGAGTGCCTCGAGGTCGGCACGCATATCACGCTCGCCGTCGCCCCAGGCAAGATGCGTCGTGCCGCCGCCCACATCTACAAAGTGGGTGTGAACGATCTTGTCGCCCAAAACCTCAAAGTAGCCGTCGATCGTGTCGCCGGCAACTTCCATGGCGCCAAAGTCGATACAGGCCTTCAGGTTGGGACGATCGACCGCCTCGAGGATGCGCACGACATCCTGTGCGGTGTTGACCAACACGGACTCCGACGGCTGCAGGGCCTCGAGCGCGACGCGAATACCGCGCGTATCGGCGTAGTCGCACACCGAGCGCAGCATGGCAACGCTGCGGGCCCAGGCGTCCTCAGCCGGCTCGTCCAGATAGGCCCAACCACTCGTCACCAGAATCTGCGGCGCGCCCAACTCAACGGCTACGTCGATCACATTCTTAAAGTACGAGAGGATGCGTTTTTGGCCCGCCTCACCGCGCACCGCGACGTTCCACGGCTTGGGGTTGTTCTGCTCGGGGCACACGCACACGATCTTGATACCGTATTGGGCGGCAAGATCGCGAATCTTATCCACCGAATCGTGCTCATGGCAATCCACATACAGGTGCATCGAGCCGGTCCACAGCTCGATATTGCGATAGCCGGCCTCACCTGCAGCCTTAAAAAACGTCTCGATGCTGTAGTAACGATGGTTGATGTTCATGAGCGAAAGCTCGGGTACGACCATAGCCCTCCCCTTTCGTACGGAGTTTTAAAAAACAGGGGGCCGCCGCAGATGCGACAAGCCCCCAAAGATCGACGCAACCGTTAGACGCGATGGAAGCGCGATTCGAACATATTAGGCAAGCACGCCAAAGTAAGCGCCGATGATGCCCACGACCATGGTGCAGAGGATCAGGACCATCGGGTTGATCTTCTTGGAGAGCAGCCAATAGTAGAGCCAGAAGGCGGCCATGCCGAGCATACCGGGCATGATACCGTCCAGGATGTCCTGGAGAGTCTGGGCGGAGTCGCCCGAGCCGATGGCCACCGGGATGCTGGCCCAGAACATGTCCTTGCTCATGGCGCCGACGACCATGACGCCGACAATGCCGACGCAGGCCATGATCTTTTGCATCAGGCCGGTCTTCTGAGCCTCGTCGAGGAAGCCAATGCCTAGCTCATAACCCTTGATAGCGCCAAAGATACGAATCAGGAACGCCGGGATGTTGTAGACGAGCAGGAAGGCGATGGGGCCAAAGACGTTGCCGGCCTGGCACAGGCTGATGCCCACGGCAGCGGCGACGACGCGCAGGGTGGACAGGAAGAAGGAGTCACCCAGGCCGGAAAGCGGACCCATGAGGGCGGCCTTGATGTCGTTGACGCTCTCGGGCTCAACCTCGCCACGAGCGACCTTTTCTTCCATGGCCATCGCGATGCCACCCACGAAGGGAGCGAGCTGCGGGGTGATGTTGAAGAATGCGCTGTGACGGTGCAAGGCCTCGGCGTAATCATCGGGACGGCCGGCATAGATCTTCTTGAGCATGTTGGCGACCATCAGGCAGAAGGCAATGTTCATCTGCTTGTAGTAGGTCCAGGAGAATTCCATGCCCAGGGCGCCGGTGTTCACGGCGCTCTTAATGAGGTCGGAGCGAGTAATCTGGTTCTCGGAATTAGAAGTCATCGTCCTCATCCCCTTCCACAGAAAGCTGGGACTGGGCGCCACCAAGGCCCAGCAGGTCGTACTTGTCGATGCCGATGATGATTGCGATCAGGGCGACGCCGAGGACGGGCACGTTGGCATAGGAGCACAGCAGGAAGCCCAGGAAGTAGAACGGCACGAGCTGCTTGGTAAGCACCAGACGGCCGAGCATGGCGAAGCCCATGGCAGGCAGGATGTTGGCTGCGACGCCAAAGCCATCGAGGACGAACGTCGGGATGAAGTCGAGCAGGCCCTGAACGGCGTCGGCACCCAGATAGAAGGAGACCGAGCACAGGATAAAGGCCAGGACGACAATCACGAGACCGATAATCCAGTGCATAGCGTAGATACCCTTGAGGTTACCCTTGCTGGCAAAGACGTCGGCACGGTCGACCAGAAGGGGCATACCGGCGTTGACGACGTTCTTAATGGCCAAGCACAGAGTGGCGATGGGCATCGCGAGCGCGATAGCGGCCTCGGTGCTCTGACCCAGCTGAATAGCGAAGGCGCAGGCGAGCACACCGCCAATACACTCATCGGGCGGCACGTAAGCGCCGATGGAGATTGAACCCATGAAGAGCAGCTCGAGGCTCGCACCGATGGCGAGGCCGGACTGCAGGTCCCCGAGGACTATGCCGACGAGCGGGCACAGAACGATCGGGCGGAACGCATAGAGCGTACCGAGCTGATAATCGAGCTTACCGAAGGCAGCGATAAGTCCGATGAGGATCGCTTGAACAAGCATTGTTCCTCCCTTTGATCCCTCTTGGATCCGCGCGGCGATTCCCGACTTGTCAGCGCGCCCTTTTCCATGCCGACAATCGCCTAGACAGATCCAGCTTGTACCGGTGTGCTGTTAACACCTAAACCGGTGCAAATGATTTGATACCAATTATATAGTCATGAGAAAACTATTTAATACCAATCGCTCAACGGGCGTGTACTCCCGGTGAACGGTAGATGGGGGTAACGGGTAAAGCGTTTATCCGGTACGCCCACGAATAGGGGCGGCGCCGTGCGCGCCGCCCGTGGTTCCCAATTAGAGGGCGCTTAGGGCATCGACCTTGGGGTCGTCGGCCAGAGCGCGAATCTCGACCTCGACACCGCGGCCGACGAGCTCGCGAATGTCCTCTTCCTCGGCAGCAGTCACAAAGATCTGGCGGGAGATCTTACGGGCATCGGGACGCTGCTCGTCCTTGGACTTGGTGTTGCCCAGGTTGATGGAGGTGATCTGCGGGCAACCGTCGACAAGCTGCTTGGCCTCGGCGATGCTGGCGACGCAGATGATCATCTTGTACTTATCGGTAACACCGGAGTTGATGGCCTCGATGGCGTGCTCCATGTCCTTGATGACGAGCTTGACGTTGGCCGGCTTTCCCATCTTGAGCGTAGTCTTCCAGACGGGATCGTTGGCAACCTTGTCGCCAACGCAGAAGATGCAGTCTGAGCCCAAGCCCTGGACCCAAGAGACGGCCACCTGGCCATGAAGCAGACGATGGTCGACGCGAAGCAGTTGAATCATGATTGACCCCCAAAGGTCTCATGCCGGAAACCCGGCCCCATTAATAGCAGGCGGTGACTAGAACTCTTCCTCGTCATCCGCATCGGTCAGCAGGTCGTTGACAAACTTGACGCGCGTGTCGTCAGCCGCGAGGATCTCGCGGATAACCTGATCGGCGGGAGCCTCCTGGTCCGAAAAGAGCAGCTGGATCAGCAGCGGCAGATTCATGTTGGCAACCAGGTAGGTGTTGGGGCGCGTCTGGACGATCTTGGTGAACTCGTTGTTGACGCTGCCGCCAAACAGGTCGGTGCACACGATTACGTCGTCGGCGGGGTCGAAGGTCGCCAGGAGCTTGGCGGCCTCCTCGGCGACGTCGGTGCGGCCGTCGACAAACATCGACAGGTCGTGGACGTTATCGCGCGCGCCCGAGAGCAGCTCGGTGCTCTCCTTGATGCCGGTCGCAAAATGCGCGTGGCTGGCGAAGATGTATTGCCTCATTGCGGTTTCCCCCAAATGAAATTAGTAGTCGAACTGGTGGTAGTAGCGGCGGTACTTGAGGTTGTGCTTGGTGACCAGCTCGTAGTTGCGCGAGAGGCGGTCGGTGGTCAGCACGGACAGGATCCACGGCGACACGATGACGCGGAAGTCGTCGTCCAGGCCCGGGATCGCGTACTCGGCGGTGTCGATGATGACGTAGTCCTCGTCGCCGGTCACGCCGCTGGTGAGGAAGGCGCGGACGCGCTCGTCGAGGGCGCGGCACTCGTCCTCGCCCATGAACAGGAACACCGGGACGCCGGGCTCGAGCAGCTCGAGCGTGCCGTGGAAGAAGTCGTGCGAGGTGATGTGGCGGATGCGCTTCCACTGCATCTCCTCGAGCAGGCACATGGAGTACAGGATGGTCTCGCCCCAGAGGGCCCCCGAGCCGATGAACATGGTGTAGTCGGCCAGCGCGTACTTCCTGGCGAGCTCCTCGGCGCGCGGCTCGAAGCGCTTGCGGATGTCGAGCATGTCCTT
>CABUHO010000046.1 GCA_902491395.1 uncultured Collinsella sp. | reverse complement strand
GATCCGGTCCGACCGGGCCGCGCGGCAAGGAGATATATTGCCAGACCGGAGGGGCGCCGGGGGCGGGAATCTGGGCGTACACATTTCCTACACAATTTGGGATTCGACTAACGTTTGCCAGCCGTTAACTACCGCTCGCCGAGCATCTCTTTATATAAGGCAGTCTCATGGTTAAAGCGGATACGTTCCCCTAGCTAAAGCACAGCCAGCATCGAGCAACTCATCACGTTCTTCCACCGAGAACCCCTCGGCGTAGACGCGCACCACTGGTTCGGTCCCGCTAGGACGGACCAGCAGCCACGTGTCATCCTCGAATGCTAAACGCAAGCCATCCATATGACTAACGTTTTGCGGCACCTTGCCACAAATCGACTTGGGGTTTACGCCCGGCAGCAGGGTTCGTAACGTTTCGGCATCTTCGGCCTCAAGGCGCAAATCGCGTCGACCGTAACTCGTCTTACCAAAACTGTCCTCGAGTTGGTCGACCAGAACGCCCAAAGGCGCGTCCGTCTTTGCCATAAGCTCACATAGAATCAGACAGGCGAGGATTCCATCGCGCTCGGGCATATGCGCGGCGATGCCGATACCACCGGCTTCTTCGCCGCCTATGAGGACGCCACCCTTCTTCATCTCTGCCGCTATATATTTGAAACCGACTGGTTTGACGGTCACGCGGCAGCCAAGCGCCTCGGCAATGCGACGCACGAGCGTCGAGCACGAAAGATTGACGACGACGCGCCCCTCCAAATTACGAAATTGAACCAAGTCGCCCAAAACGAGCGCCATGATCTGATGCGGATGTATATATCTGCCGCGCTCGTCAACCGCGCCGATACGGTCGGCGTCGCCGTCGGTCACCAGGCCAGCGCAAGCTCCGTCCTCGATAACCGTATGCTCGCAAGCGTCCACCCACGGCTCAACGGGGTCGGGGCAGATATCTTCTTGGTCAGGCGCCTGCCCGGCGTGAATCTCGTGCACCTCAACGCCAAGCTCGCGCAGCAAGTCGGCTAGATAGCCCTGGGCTGCGCCGCCCATGGGGTCAACAACCACGCGCAGGTGCGCGGCGCGGATGGCTTCGGCATCGACAAACGATGCCACCGCTTGCATATAGTCAGGAATGATATCCGCGGTGCGATATTGCCCCTCGATCCCCATTGGCTCGGGAGCCATGGTCTCTTCGAGCTCTTCGATGACATCCTGGTTGGCGGTCGAGCCGTCACCCATGCGAATCTTGAGACACAGATAACCCTGCGGATGATGGGACCCCGTCACCATGAGCGCGCCGCACGCTTCACCGTCATAAGCCGCCGCCCACGTAAGGGCAGGGGTCGGAACAGGTCGCGAAGCGAGCACGGCGTCTAGCCCGTGCGCTGCTAGCACACCCGCCGCAAGCTCAGCGAACTCGCGCGCCAGGGGCCGAGTGTCGAACCCTATATATACCGTTTTGCCCGGATTGGTCTTTTGCCACAACTCGCCGACGGCATCGGCGATACGGGCAACGTTATCGGCAGTGAAGTCCTCATCGACGCGAGCGCGCCAACCGTCAGTTCCAAAATGAATTATCGCGCACACGCGCAGACACCTCACAGTGTTTGGATCATGGTACGCATGAGGTATACCCGCGATACACACTCGGCAACCTGCCGGCACCGGCATTCACCATTTAGGCAAATGCTGCCGAGGACATGCAAGCAATAAAAAAACCACCCCGTATGGAGCGGTTTTGCCCTTTATATATCGAGCGCCTCGGCCATCGCTGCCGTAGTGATTGCCGTGGTTCCACAGCAACTGCCCACCATTGCGGCACCGGCATGTCTCCATTCGATGCATGCGCGCGCGAAAGCTTCGGGGTTCTCGTGCCATACGGGGCCATCCTGAGTCTGGACCGGATCGCCCACGTTGGGACGCACCGTGACGGGAGTAGTCGCCGATGCAACCATCCTGGGCACCGCCGCGTTCGCGGCCGCAAGCGAACAGCAATTAACACCAACCGAGTTTGCGCCGTGTTTTTCGGCGTACAAAACGGCTGCCTCGATGTTGAGGCCATCGCCCAACAGGTCGCCCTTATCGTCAACGACAAAACTCACCAGAACAGGCATGCCGTCGGCGGCATCTCGGGCGCCGGCAAGTATGGGCTGCAAATTACGGATAGACGTCACCGTCTCGATCAGCAGACCGTCAACACCAGCATTGAGCAAGGCGTGCGCCTGTTCGCGCGCAATGCCTCGGATCTCACGAAACTCGGCCGAGTCCTCGGCAAACCACTCAATACCGATCGGACCCATCGAGCCCAGCAGCAGCTGAGGGTGCGCCTGGCGGGCATCGTCGACGGCCCCGCGATTGACCTCCGCCACGGACGGCGCAATCTGGTCGTGCTTGAGGGCATAGCTTGATGCCTGAAAGGTATTGGTAATGAGTACCTGCGCGCCGGCGGCGACATACAAGCGATGGATACGAGAAACGGTCTGCGGCTCTGCCAGATTCCAAAACGCCGGTGGAATATCGGCGGCATCGTACTCACTCAACAGAACACTGCCCATGGGGCCCTGCGCCAACAAGGTCTCGCTCGACAAGCGGCGCGTAAGCTCCTCGGCACCAAAGCGATTGTAATAACTCGTATCCATATATATTCCGCTATTCCTCGACGCTGATTCCCTGCTTTTCGAGATAGGCGAGCCAGCGGTTCATCGTGTCCTCGGATAGCGCATGCTCCATCATGCAGGCCTCGGAATCGGCTCGCTCAAATTCGACACCGAGCTCCTGAACCAAAAACGTGCGGACGAGGCGATGACGGTACCAGATAGCCGTGCCAACCTCGCGGCCGCGATCGGTCAGGACTACCTTGCCGTAGTGCGATTGCTCGACAAGCTCGGATGCCTTGAGCGCCGAAACCGCTTTATTGACCGATGCCTTGGAGACGCCAAGGCGCTGCGCGATGTCGACCGATCGCACGCCGTTGGTTTCCCCCTCTTCGCTTTCAATGCGAACCATGCACTCCAAGTAGTCTTCGTTCGCCACCGTCAGATGTAGTTCGCGCGAGCTATTTGTCGTATCCATGATCTTCCGTCCCTTCTGCATTCAATGGCTGATTCTACCCCATCCAAGCGTCGCGGTATGCCGTGGCATACCGTGCTAGAGTTCTTGTTGCACACGACGACCAAGATTGGAGCGGTCTTTATGGAAAACACCACCACGAACCCCGATGTCCTCGAGCGCTTTTTGCGCTACGTCCAGATCAACACGCAGTCCGAGGATGCAAACTGCGACCAGGTACCTTCGAGCGCCGTTCAGTTTGACCTTGCCAACGTGCTGGCTGAAGAGCTGCGCGAGCTTGGTGCGGAAGATGCCCACGTGACCGAGCATGCCTATGTCTGCGCGCATATCCCCGCAAGTGCGGACGCTGAGGACAAGCCCGCCCTGGGCCTGATCGCCCATCTCGACACCACCGAAGTTGCACCGGGCGCCGGCGTGAAGCCGCACATCGTACACTACGAAGGCGGCGACCTGGTCTGCGGCACGGTTGACGGTAAGCCCGTTGCCATGAGCACCGCCAAGCTTCCCGTCCTGAACGACCTCACGGGTGAGGACCTGGTCTGCAGCGATGGCACCACGCTGCTGGGCGCGGACGACAAGGCAGGCGTCGCCGAGATCATGTCACTTGTCGCGCGTATCGCTCAGGACCCTTCTCTGCCCCATCCCGCACTCGGC
The DNA here is from genome assembly GCA_902491395.1 of uncultured Collinsella sp. GTDB lineage: Bacteria > Actinomycetota > Coriobacteriia > Coriobacteriales > Coriobacteriaceae > Collinsella. The sequence goes on along the minus strand of CABUHO010000046.1, from coordinate 1,093 downwards.
ATTTGCTTCTGCCCTGACGAGGAGATCGGCCACGGAGCCGAGCTGTTGGATATCGATACCTTTGGCTGCAAGTACGCCTACACGGTCGACGGCGGCCCCATCGGCGAGCTGGAGTGGGAGTGCTTTAACGCCGCCGAGGCGACCATCCGCTTTGAGGGCCAGTCCATCCACCCGGGCGACGCCAAGGGCCGTATGGTCAACGCAGGCAATCTGTTCTGCGACTTCAACGCGTTGCTCCCCTACGTGCAGCGCCCGGAGTATACGGAAGGCTACGAGGGCTTTTATCACCTTGAGGGTGTATCTGCGACCGTCGATCACGCCACGGCGCGCTATATCGTCCGCGACCATGACGCCGCCAAGTTCCAGCAGAAACTCGACCTTATTGATGCCGCCGCCTCGATGCTCAACCAGCGTCTGGGTGAGGAGCGCGTGACGGTCGAGATTAAGCAGCAGTATCGAAATATGGCCGAGATCGTTCGTGACTATCCCGAGCTTATTGATGTTGCCAAGGAGGCCTACCTTGCCTGCGGCGTTGAGCCCCAAGTGCTGCCGATTCGCGGCGGCACCGACGGCGCACAGCTGTCGTTCCGCGGTCTGCCCTGCCCCAACCTTTCCACCGGCGGCTATTGCTACCACGGCGTCAACGAGTTCGTCCCGGTCAGTTCACTCGTGAAGATGACCGACGTGCTCCAGGAGCTCGTCGCCCGCTTCGCATAAGTCTGGCCACACAAGCCTAAACGACAAGCCGCCCCGTCCTCTACAGAGAACAGGGCGGTTTTTGTACAGGGAGTGTCCCTAACTGCCGGCAGAAAAGGAACGTCCCCAAGTGCCGCAAAATGACGAGATCCACTCTCGCTTTGTGGGTAGTCATTGGGGCGTTCTTGTTTGACTAGTCGTTTAAGAACGTCCCCAATGACTACCCAACGACTAGTCCGGACCAAGGCAACGCCGATGTTTTGGCAGCGACAGACACTATGACCCAATCCGAGGGCACTAAAAAGACAGGAGCCCCCGCTCGTGACCGCGGGTCGGGGCTGCGACAATGATGTTGAAGTGCCATAGGCGCAGCCGCGCCGCAACGAGGTTGGGAGGC
>CABUHO010000045.1 GCA_902491395.1 uncultured Collinsella sp. | reverse complement strand
TGCTCGTGACCGACCGCCTGGCTCGCTACTACGAGACGGTCACCAAGCACAACCTGAACTATCGTCGTTACTATCACCAGTTCGATTACTAAGAGCAAATAACGTTTGTGTAATTGGGCCCCGCTCCTACATGGAACGGGGCCCCGTTTGGGTTGGAGAGTAATTATGAGCTACCCCCAGCTTGCCGTCATGAATATCAGCCATCGCTACTTTGATCTTGAGGAGTTCTTTTCTTCTGCGTCGGCTTCGGGCTACACGTGTTGCGAGCTTTGGACCGGGGCGATGCATCTGTATGTCGATTGCCATGGATACGATTCGCTCGAGCGGGTACGGGAGCTGTCGCAGCGGTATGGGGTTCGGATTGTGGGGCTTTGTCCCGAACAGAACAACCCCAAGCCGTGGAATATCGCGGCGCGCGGGAATGAGGCGCGTGCCCGCACGCTCGCGTACTTTAAGAACGTTGTGGATATCGCGGCGGAACTTGGAGCCGAGCAGGTCATGGTCTCGAGCGGCTGGGCATTTTTGAACGAGCCGATCGAGGACGCGTGGGGTCGCAGCGCCTCGATGCTGCGTGCGATTGCCGAGCATGCGGGAGAGCGCGGCGTGCGACTGGTGCTCGAGGCCCTACAGCCGGTTGAGTCGATGATCGTGAACTCGGCGGCCGATACGAAGCGCATGATCGAGGCAGTTGATCATCCGGCACTTAAGGCGTGTCTGGATTTGGGCGCTATGGCGGTGGCGGGGGATACCATCGACGATTATTTCGATCTGCTTGGCGATGATGTCGCCCACGTGCATTTTGTCGATGTTGCGGCAGATGGCACGACGCATCTTGCCTGGGGTGACGGCGACCGCAATATGCGCGCCGACCTGGATAGGCTGGTGGCGCGCGGCTATCGCGGAGTTGTTTCGGCCGAGACCTATGACTGGCGCTATTTTGCCGACCCCGCAGCTGCCGATGCGCAGGTAATGGCAGAGTATCGTCGTGCGATTGACGTCTAGGTGGGGTTGGGTTGCGACAATCCGCTCCTATGTTTCCAAATGAATACGGTGTGAGCCGAGGAGGACGATTTTCCCCGCAAACACTCTAGTATGCTAAAGTACCCAGAAGACCGGCGGAGCTATGCCGGTCTTCTGCTCTATATGAAACACAGCATGAGGAGGCTCACCAGATGACGGCCACACCGTGGGGATTCCGGGACATATTGCCCGAGGAGGCTCAGGCGCGCGAGGAGATTGCGCTGACGGTGAAGGGCTGCTTTAGGGAGCATCATTACCTGCCGGTCGAGACGCCACTGCTCGAGGACAAGGGTTCGCTCGAGGAGGGCGGCCGCATCGCGGATACGCCGTTTAAGCTTTTTGATGACGACGGCCGTCTGCTGGTGGTCCGTCCCGATAACACGCTGCCCATCGTGCGTCTGGTCTCGACCCGCATGCGCGCGGCCGATCTGCCGCTGCGCCTGCGCTATGAGGCGCCGGTGGTTCGTGAGTGCCAGCGCAATGCCGGCGGTTCGCGCCAGTTTACGCAGCTGGGCTTTGAGCTCATCGGCGCGGGCGATACCGCGGGCGATGTCGAGATTGTCTCGCTGGTCGCCGAGGCCGTGCGCAAGCTTTCGCTGCCCGATGCACGCATCATCGCAGGTAGCGTGCGCCCGTTTAAGGAATTGCTCGCGGCGTGCGAGGATCGCGAGTTGGCTGCCGAGGCGCTGCGCTGCGTGCACGCCAACGACTTTGTGGGCCTCGATGCCCGCGTGGCGGAAAGCGCCGAGCCCGAGGCCGTCAAGGCCGCCATTAGCGAGCTGCCGCGCCTGCATGGCGGCGCGGAGGTGCTCGACCGTGTGGACGCGTTGCTGGCGGCTGCCGGGATCGTCGCGCCGCTCACGCGCGAGCTGCGTGCACTGGTCGAGGGCTTGGCTCCCGAGGATGCCCAGGTGCTGTCCTTCGACTTCTCCATCATGAACTCTTTCGATTACTACACGGGTCTGGTCTTTAAGGCCTATGCCGGCGGCCTGCCCGATCCGGTCGGCTCGGGCGGTCGCTACGACTCCATCTTTACCGGCGCGTTCGGCGACGGCATCGAGGTGCCCGCGGCGGGCTTCGCCTTTTCGCTCGAGCGCCTGGAGGCCGCGCGCACCTCTGCCGAGGACGCTGCCTCCGATGGTGACCACGCCGTGGGCCGTGGCGCCGAGGGCCCGCTGCGCATTGCCGTGCCCAAGGGCTCGCTTAAGGCCGATACCCTCGACGTGCTCGAGGCCGCGGGCTTGGACGTCTCCGAGCTGCGCGATCCCGGCCGTCACCTGATCGTGCGCGGTCGCGACACGCGTGCCGGCGAGGGCATGGTCGGCGATATCGAGTTTGTCATCGTGCGACCCAGCGACGCGCCGGCCTTTGTGGGCTGCGGCGGTGCCGACTGCGGCATCTGCGGCTGGGATTCGCTCATCGAGGCCGACCTCAACCTGCTGCAACTCGTCGATCTGGGCTATGGTCTGTGCACCTTTATTGAGGCAGAGCCCGCGTGGCGCGCCGGCCAGGCCGAGCGCAACTATGCCCGTCGCGGATCGCTGCGCGTGGCCACTAAGTACCCGCGCATCGCGAGTGCCTGGTATGCCGAGCGCGGCGTGAATGCCGATATCGTTTCGCTGCACGGCAATATTGAGCTGGGCCCCATCGTCGGCATGACCGATCGTATCGTGGACATTACCGCCACGGGCGCGACCCTGCGCGACAACGACCTGGTCATCACCGGGCGCATTATGGATTGCACGGCCCGCTTCTTCGTCAACCCGGGTGCCGCGCGCTTGGACCCGCGCGTACGTAACCTGGCCGATCGCCTGGCGGCTGCCGTGAAGGACAAGCATTTTGAGCCCGTCGCGGGCTCGGCACAATAGCGCGAGCGCGCACGGGCGCCCCCATATCCGGGCTGCGGGCCGATTGGTGCCGCCGCTCGGTACCTCGTTTTTCGAACGCAACCTCAACCGATAGGGGATACCGATATGAAGACCATCAAACTTGCTCCCGGGGAGCGCCTCGTCACCAACCAGCTCAACCGTAAGGGCGTGCTGCCGCAAAACATCGTCGACGCCGTCCGCGATATCGTAGCCAACGTGCGCGCCAACGGCGATGCCGCGGTGCGCGATTACTGCCAGCGTTTTGACGGTGTTGAGCTGGAGAGCTTCCGTCTGCCGCAGGAGCAGATCGATGCCGCGCTCGAAGGCCTCGATCCTGCCTTCGTCGCCGCGCTCGAGAAGGCTGCGCGCCAGATTCGCGAGTTCCACCAGCGTGAGGTCGAACAGAGCTGGTTTACCACGCGCCCGGACGGCACGATGCTCGGCGTTAAAGTGACTCCGCTCGCCGCTGCCGGCATCTACGTGCCGGGCGGCCGTGCGCAGTATCCCTCCACCGTGCTCATGAACGCTATCCCCGCCAAGGTGGCCGGCGTTAAGCGCGTAGGCATGGTGACTCCGCCGCAAAAGGACGGCCTGATCAGCCCGTATACGCTCGCGGCTGCCAAGCTCGGCGGCGTGGACGAAATCTATATGGTGGGTGGCGCCCAGGCTGTCGCTGCGCTGGCGTACGGTACCGAGACCATTCCGCGTGTCGACAAGATCACCGGTCCGGGCAACGCCTTTGTCGCCGCGGCCAAGCAGATTGTGTCGGGCGACGTGGGTATCGACATGGTCGCCGGCCCGTCCGAGGTTTGCGTGCTGGCCGACGCCACGGCCAAGCCCATGGTGGTTGCGGCCGACCTGATGGCCCAGGCCGAGCACGATCCGCTGGCTGCCTGCTATTTGGTGACCTGCGATGAGCAGTTTGCGCGCGAGGTCGAGGCGGGTATCGATATTCTGGTGGCGCAGTCGCCGCGCGCCGAGATCACGCGCGCCTCGCTCGATAACGAGGGCACCATCGTGGTCGCCGCCGACATGGACGCCGCCGTCGAGGCCGTGAACACCGTGGCGCCCGAGCACCTTGAGCTGCACTGCAAGGATGCGATGGGCCTGCTCGGCGGCATTCGCAACGCCGGCGCTATCTTTGTGGGTGCCTGGAGCTCCGAGCCGCTCGGCGATTACGTCGCCGGCCCCAACCACACGCTGCCGACCGGCGGCACGGCCATGTTCTCCAACCCGCTGTCGGTGGAGGAGTTCGTCAAGCGCTCGAGCGTTATCTGCTACACGCCCGAGGGCCTGCTTTCCGACGCTCCCGCCACGCAGCGCCTGGCCGAGGCCGAGGGCCTGTGGGCACATGCGCTTTCGGCCGCACTGCGCCGCCGCGTGCTGGAGCAGGGCGAGGACTCTGTGAGCGCCGAGTCGCTGGCCGCGGCCGACCTGACTAAGGTTGCCTGGCCGGGCGACGCCGTGGCGACGGTTGCCGAGGGCGTGGACCTAGCGGCGGCTGCGGGTGGTGCCGCTGGCGCGGCCGGCGAGGAGGCCTAGCATGGCCGAGCTGACGCCCCGCATGAAGGAACTCGTCCAGCCCTACTTGGCTGGTATTGAGCCCTATGATCCCAACTTTACGCCCACGCGCATCAACCTTTCGGCCAACGAGAACACCTATCCCGTGCCGATCGGCGTGCGCGAGGCGGTCGATGCGGCACTCGCCGCCACGCCGCTCAACCGCTATCCCGATCCTATGTCCAACGACCTGCGTGACGAGCTTGCTGCCTGGCATGGCGTGGCGCGCGAGAACATCTGCGTGGGCAACGGCGGCGATGAGCTGCTCTATAACTACCTGCTGGCGTTTGGCGGCGCGGGGCGGACCCTGCTCAACTGCCCGCCGTGCTTTAGCGAGTACGCTTTCTTTGCGTCGTTGTGCCAGACCGAGGTACGCGACGTGTGGCGCGACCCGGCGAGCTTTGAGCTCGACCAGGCTGCCGTGGTTGCCGCGGCACCGGAGTGCAACCTGGCAATCGTGACCTCGCCCAACAATCCCACGGGCGATGTGGCTCCGCTCGACTTTGTCGTGGCCCTGTGCGATGCGTGCCCCGGCATGGTAATGGTCGACGAGGCCTACGTTGAGTTTGCCGACGATTCGTTTGGCGCGGCAACTACGGCACAGGGACTTATCGCCGAGCATCCCAATCTGGTGATTCTGCACACGCTGTCCAAGGCGTTTGGCGCTGCCGGCGCGCGTCTGGGCTATGTGATCGCAGCGCCTGAGGTTATTGACGTGTTCGCGGCGATTCGCCAGATCTACTCGGTTAACGTGCTGAGCCAGGCGGCGGCGCTCGCCTGTGTGCGTGCCCGCGACGCGTATGCGCCCGTGGTGGCGCAGGTCGCGGGTGAGCGCGATCGCGAACTGGCGGCGCTGCGTGCGATGGCCGCCGAGGGCATGCCCGTGCAGGCATGGCCGAGCTCGGCGAACTTTGTGCTCGTGCGTACGTCACATGCTACGCGTGTGCGCGAGCGTCTGCGCGACGAGTATTCCATTCTGGTGCGCGACTTTAGCTACGCGCCGGGTCTCGCGGACTGTCTGCGCATCACCGTGGGCACGCCGCAAGAAAACGACGAGGTGCTGGCCGCGTTTGCCGCGCTGGTGAAGGAGGAGATGTAGATGGACCGTTATGCCGAGGTGACCCGCAAGACGGGCGAGACCGATATTGTCGTAAAGCTCGACCTGGACGGAAGCGGCGTGTGTGATATCTCGACCGGCGTGCCGTTTTTCGATCACATGCTCAACGCCTTTGGCCGCCACGGCCTGTTCGATCTGACAGTACATGCGGTGGGCGACGTTGAGGTCGATGCCCACCACACCGTCGAGGATACGGGCATTGTGCTGGGTGAAGCGTTTTGCCAGGCACTGGGCGACAAGGCGGGCATCACGCGCTTTGCCGATGCGGCGATCGCCATGGACGAGACGCTCGTGATGGCTGCCGTGGACATCTCGGGTCGCGGACAGGCCTACTGCGAGCTGCCCGTGCCGACCGAGCGCGTGGGCAGCTTCGATACCGAGCTGGCCGTCGAGTTCTTCTACGCCTTTGCGCGCGATGCCAAGCTTACGCTGCACGTGCGCGAGCTGGCGGGCGGCAACTCGCACCACATTATCGAGGCCGCCTTTAAGGCCGTGGGCCGCACGATGCGCCACGCCTGCGAGCTCGACCCCCGCGTGCAGGGCGTCCCCAGCACCAAGGGTTCGCTGTAGTTGCGACAGGAGTAAAAACCACCACAAAGGTGCCTGTCCCCTTTATTATGAGCAGGACATTGTCAAGAGGCAAAATCGGGCCTGACCCCAACGATATGGGG
>CABUHO010000044.1 GCA_902491395.1 uncultured Collinsella sp. | reverse complement strand
CCGAGCCAAAGATGACGGCGGGGCGCAGGCGTACGCGCTCCTCGTCCTTGAGCTGACGAATACTGTCGTTACCATAGTTTGCGGTGTTTTTTGCCATGCTCGCTCTCTCGATGCTCCTTTGCTGCGTTTAAGTCATATAGATAGTCAAGGTAGCATAGCCCGGCCCATAGGCGATTCCAACCAACACGAAATCCATCGAACAATCGTTCGGATTAACGGGTAAAACGTGTCGTGCGGATTGTTGTTCCGAATCGAACATTGGGACAGGCGTCTCGTTTTATGGGCCACGGGCGTGCGTGTGCGAGTCCCTTTGGCCCATAAGGAACGCTGGCGGGTCGTTATTTGGGCCGTGGGTCACTTCGCCGGCGCCGTGTTTCGTCATACGCTCATAGTGGAAGCCGATGCCACGGAGCCGACTTGCGACTCGGGCAACGGATGAGCTGCAAGCCGAAAGGAGCGGTGAGGATGATGAAGCCCATGACGAAGAAGCTGCTGTTAGGAATTCCCACCGTGACGCTTTCGGCTGTGTTGGCTTGTACGCTTGCCGGCTGCGGCGGTAATGTGCCGAGTGGCTCGGGCGGGAGCGCACCTGTGCAGGAGAAATCCAAGAAGGCCAAGGCCTATGAGTCGCAGACGGTCGAGGTGGCAGGTATTACCTATGAGTCGGTGGCTCACGGTACGTTCTATCGCGGTGATGCCAAGAAGCAGGACGGCTTTTACCTGCACATCAAGATTACCAACAACAACACAAAGAACAGGACGTTCAGTTCCTTTAACGTGCATGCTGCCCAGGGCGATCTTGAGGCAGGCGACCCGTTGTTTACTTCCGGCAAGGCGGCCGTGCTCGACTACGTTGCAAGCGAGGCTCCCGATGATCTGCACAAGGGAATTGACCTTTCCGAGAGGCCAGATATCGGTCCGGGCGAGACCGTTGAGTACGTGTATTTCTGGGCGCCCAAGACGGCGTACTACGGGCCCATCACTGTCGAGTTCGTAGACGCTTACGCCCCCGCCAAGAATCATGAGGCCATGCACTTTGACACCACAGACTGCGAGACCAAGGAGTTCAAGGCGGCCGGCGGCGTGGCCGATTCTGGCGAGAAGGCAGATTTAACGGGCATCGACTGCGCATCGTACAGCATCGAGGCCGCCGATGGGTACACGCTGGATTCGTCCGACGAAGAGCGCGAAAAGGCAAACTTCTTCCACGACGAGACTGGAGGACGCCTGAACATCAGCATCTTCCCGCGCTCGCCGGAGGAAGAGGTTGCAAGCCTAGAGCAGGTCTACGAAGGCAAGGAGACAACAACCGACCAGGTCGAGTGCAACGGCATAACGTGGCTGCGCTTTACCGGTCCCGACAACGGTCATACGCTGTTTGCGACGGCTCCGCAACGGGTGAAACCGTCCGCGTGTCGATCGGCTGGAAGATCGACTGGGATGCCGCCGTGCCCATGATGGAGGCACTGAAGCTCAAGTAACGCCGCGATTCTTACGTCAGGCGACTCAGGACTGGCTCCGAGTTATCGGGGCCAGCCCATTTTGATGTTCGATGAGCCGAGTTGGCGTCTCTCACAAAAGTAACTAGGAGCTAGCGAGGCTTATCCGAATTGACCTCATTGGCGGTGTCGGTTTCGAGCGCCGTGCGGCGGGCGCTGTAGGCGACAAGGCCGGCGCCTGCCGCGGCGAGTGCTGCGGCGGTTGCCGTAAGGGGAGCGTTGACATCGCCCGTGCCCGCAAGCGCGCCCGCTTTTCCGGAGCGCTTGTTATTGCCGTGGTCCTTGCCACTGCCGGAGCTGCTTCCGTCGGAACCACCTCCACTCGAGCCACCATCGCCGTCTACTGTCATCGGGGCGTCGTGAAGCCCTATCGTATCCGCGCTGTCGCATACGCCGACCTGCACTTCTGAGCGTTCGCATGCCGCGTCGGGCACATGAAGCTCGTGCAGAACGGCACCCAGCGCCGAGTTTGCGCCCGGTCGGATCTCCTCGAGCGTTACGGGATCGAGCGCCACCAGATCACGCGCCTTCGCATACAGCGTTACGCGTTTGCCCACTTCGTCGCTCCAACTCTCGGGGATGGCGAAGCTCATGCGGAACTGTGCCGTGCAACCCGGTGCCAGCATGGCGTTGCCGTTGTCGGCTACCAGCGGGTGCGTTGCAAAACGTGTGCCCAGCGTCTCGGGCGCGTACTTCACGTGTGCCATGTCGTTGGCCGAAGCATCTTCGGCAAGCTCCGGATCGTAGATCGATGCCGTGCGTGCGTTCGCTCCGAATCCGATGGATGCGCTGGAGAACGGTTGGCTGGAGCCCTCTCGGTACAGATCGATCGTGCCGGCAGTCAGCAAAGTGTTGCCGTCGTTTCGCACCGTGACCATGAAGGATTCGCCTGCTGCTCCGGGCACCACCGCGCCCGAGGTAGCGACCGCGCCCGTCGGAGTGGCACACGCCACCAGAGGCACTTCGATGCCGTGCAGCTCTGCCTCGCTCTTCTCCGCGCTCACAATGTGCGTGGCGAGCGCGGAGAGCATGCCTCCCGACGTCAAAAATGTCGTTATCTGATCGACGGGATGGTCCAGTTCGCACATCACGAACGGCTCCGTGAACAGATCGCCTGCCAAGGTGCTGGCGAAGATGCGGAAGTGCTTACCCATCACTGCTACCGGGTTGCCTTCTTCGTCGTAGGTTTGCCCCACCTTGCCATCGGTGTTCTCTACATAGAGCGCGCACCTGCCGTTGTTGCTTACGCTAAACGATGCCGGGCCACAGCCTGCGGCACCCACGGGCTGCGTTGCAAATGCCGATGCGCCTCGCGTCCAAGTAATATGCTGCAGCTGCTCGTTGACGGTGGCCAAAAAGCCCGAATGTTGTGGCCACGGCACCGCATGGGGCACCGTGGCGTCTGGTGGCATAACGCCCCAGCCCGCAATGGACTGGCCGATCACGGCGTACGATGCGCAGCCGCAACCGTCTGCGGTCTCGTACGCAACGGGCACCACCATTTTGCCGTTGATATTCTCGGGCTCGCTCAGCTCGATACTCGACGGTGCCTGCGGAAAGCGAAGAACTTGGCGGAACGTCAGGCTGTCGCCCAAATCATCCGACCACAGGGTAAAGCATTCCAGCGCAACCTCGGCCTCGCTGCCGAGCGCCTTTTCTGCGGTGGTTCCGCGGCGGTGGAGGTAGGCACCCGACAGGCGTCCGTCGACCAGCGTCTTGCCTACCGTGATGCGCGGGCACTGCAGGCAATGGTAGCCATCCTCCTGAAGGCGGCCGCGCGAGATGCTGCGCCACGACGTGTGCGATATCACGCGAACTCCGTCGTTGCTTATGCGCAGGCGCACAACGGACAGTATGCCGGATGTGCTCGCCGTATCGAAAAGGGTGTTGTCGCCGGCGGGGCGCTCGCCCGAGACCAGCAGCACGTAGGCGTCCTGGTTTTCCCTCCCGTCTGTATATTCCACCACGTCGAAGTCGTAATCGAATATGCCGTTGCGCCCCACGTCGCCCTCGCCAAACCCAAGGGGGAAGTCCACGGGCGTGGGAGCGGACCACGTGCCGTTTGCCTTTGTGTGCACCACCAGGCGCGAGCGGCCATTGTCGCCGTAGCGCACCGAGGCGATACGGAACAGGCATTCTACGCCGGCAATCATTGCCAGCTTCATGTGAGCTTCGCTGAGTACGCCGGAAAACAGCACGTTGTCGCTCGAGGGCTTGATGCCGCCACGCTCGTCCTCCGATACACCGGTAGAATTGGCGTTGGGGTCCGCAACGGCGTTCGTTGCCTGCCCGATGTAGGTGTACTTATACATCGGTGCGGCATTTTCGTCGTTCTCCATCAGCGCGTGGACGAAATGTTCGACCTGTCCCGTGTCGTCGCTCTCCGCGTCCGCCTCGAGCTCAATGCGCGTGACTGCCCGGTCCCAATCGCGTACGGTAGGCGCGACGTTTCTCGCGGCGGCTGCAACCTCGGCGCGTGCGAGCAGCTCGGCGTTGGTGACGATGGTGGCCGATGCGATAAATTGCGGCACGCCACCTGCCTCGGCGTTGCCGGGCGTGCCGAAGCAGGCATCCAACGTATAAGGCGTATTTCCACCCAATGCCAGCTCAGAGCGCTGGAGTACATACTGGCCGCCACTGTTCACCGACATATTCCACGAATCGGCGAGCGTGGGCCACGACCCTGACCAAGCCTTGGTGGTCCACTTGAACATTACGAACTGGAGTATCACATCGACATCGACGTCTGCACCTACACGCAGTCGCGGAAGCTGGTGTCCATCTGCCTTCTCGTACCCAATGAACAGCGTGAGGGATGCGGCGCCGCGCACGGCAGACGAAGCGACGCCTGCAACGCCGGCGCCAAAGGTGACGGCGAGCCCGATCTGGATGGTGAACGAGCCCGACGTGTTGGAATAGTCGAGCGAAATGTTCTTGAAAAACGCCGCGCCGCTGCCGTGCGTGTGGGCACCCACGGCGAGCGCCAGCTTCGCCAGCACCCAGGGATTGACGTTTAGGAAAAACGGCACCGGTCCTAGGGTAAACTGCTCGGTCCAATTGAGGTCGGTTCTTACTTGGAAGAGGGCCTTAATATTGCCGTATGCGGGGTCGTTGTTGTTACCCCAGGTTTTGCCCACCCAATCGTAGGCGAGCGAGCCGTACAGCTGTGTGGCGATATCCATCGTGAACAGCGGCGTGCAATGGTGGCGAAGGAGCTTGGTGTTTCTTGGATCGGTGCCCGAACCGGCACTCATACTCTTGTACTGATTCCACTTCCCCTCCATCTCGTCGAGGTAGCGGTTTGCCTGCTTGGCGCCCGACTCGCGCGGCGACTTCTTCCAGTACTCCGGATCCGGATTGCCCGAATCGTTCATATAGCTGGCTGGTTTGTATCCTCCGCCAAACAGCACGTATCCAGCAAACGAGAAATCGAAGAGGATCGGAAATGTGGGCATCCAGCACGTGAACTTATTGCCGCCGATGCCGGGAAACGCCGCGGGGAAATCAAACGGAGTGATCTCTTGGTCCATGGTAGTGGGGACGATAGTGGTCGAGCCCGATTCTGCCTTTGCGGCCGGCGCAGCGACAACGGCCATGGGGGAGGAGAGAGTGTAGGTCTTGCCCTGGTAGTCGAGGACAAAGCGCAACTCGCATCCTTCTTCCAGAAGGCCCGACGCTGCATCGAGGAACTTGTCTTCGAGTGTGAACGTCGCCAGATTATCCGCGCCCGATGCGCTGGCCTTGATCTGGCCGATCTGCGTGACGGTTTCGGGTGAGCTGCCTGCGGCAGGCGTCACTTTGTTGATGCGCAGCGTTGCCTGTCCGCCCTGTGGCAGATGTGCCTGCACGGTAAATGCGTGCGTATCGGGCTGCTCGTTTGCCGTGTCGTCCTTCGGCAATGCCATGAACGTGGCTTCAGCGTACTGGATGTCCCATTCGTCGAATGTGAGCTGGCGGAAGTACGGCTCGCCGTCGGAAAGCGGACGTGTGGGTGCGGTTATGGCGGTGCCGCCCTGGATACGCGCAAGGGGAATCTCGACATCGCGGTAGCCCGCCATGCTAATGGAGATGCCGCCGTTAAAGTCGTACGCGTCAAGGAGCGTTGCCTCGTCTACGTAGTTTTCCGAAAGCGAGGCAATCTCAAAGATGGCCGTGCCTTCGTCATCGGTCGTGGCGGAGAGCTGCTTGCCTGCGGCATAGCGCGATGTGAGCGTGACCTGGGCACCTGCGATGGGCGTATTCTTGTTGGCGACGTCGACCACGACCACACCAAACATGGTGCGCGAGAGAACGAGCACCTTGAAGGGGTCTTCTTCGTCGGCATAGGCCGCGGTGGGCGCGAACGGCAGCAGGAAGGCATTTTCGCTTCCCGGCACGCGAGGCAGCATGATGCTCGCTAGCGAGGACGCTCCGGCAACAAGTAACGAACGGCGATCAAGCATCTTGGGCTCCCATCCCGCAAATATCGGTGGAAATAATCCAATTTTGCGAGAAGGCGCCCCGTGGCGGTAGTGCCGTTCAAGGGTCAAAATGTCCAAATTGATCGAGCGAAGCGTCGGGTTCCGGAACGTGTTCGATGCGCTTGGCAGCCCGGTCGCTAACGCAACATATGCGCGACCAGCTCGGCGCGCGTGCCGATGCCAAGCTTTGCATACACGTTGGACAGCCGATTTTTAACGGTACCCGGCGATACTCCCATATGGCGTGCGATTTCGGCGTTGGTCCATCCGCGGCAGGCGAGCATGGCCATGGTGAACTCTGTGGTCGTTAAATCGTCGGCAACGTCCTCGCCCGAATCGGGGTTGTGGATGCGCCGCCAGCCGTAGCTGAAGCGGTATGTGATCTCGATGATGCGTGCGAAATCGTCAGGGTATTGCGATTTTAGGCATGCCTCGATAAGCCCCTGCAAAAGGCCGTGGTGCTCGCCGATGAGCTCGATAAGGCCGTCGGGACGCGCAATGTTCCAAGCAGCTCCGAAGTGCGTCCTTGCGGCGTCGACGTCTTTGAGACTCATGCAGGCCATGGAAGCTGCCAGGTGCAGGAACAGTTCCGAGATCGGATAACTTCCCTGTTTCATGATCAGGGCGTTTTCCGCCATGCCCAGACTGCGGCCATATTCGCCGCGCAGGTACAGGGCATGCGCCATCACATAGCTGGCGAACAGGCGCAGGCCTTCGGGCAGATGCGCCGCAAGCGGATAAAACTCTTCGGCGGAATACGGGGAAGGCAAGTGCAGCAGGACGCTCGCGGCCGAGGCGAACAGGATATGCATGGCGTGGACGGCGAGCGATTCTTCGTCGGTGGGCGCATCGAGAATGCCCGCAAGGCACCGGCGGGCGTCGGCGATACGGTTGAGCGACAGACTGGCGTATCCGCAGATAAAGCATGCGGAATAGCGCAGCGCGGGATTGGTGGCGTCAAGATAGGGGCGCGCCGTCTTGGCAGCGAGGGTGGCCTGTCCGCGAAAGTACAGCGCTTCTGCCGTGGCGATGGTGCGCGAATCGGGGTCGGAAATGCCTGCAACCGCAGCGTCAATCTGCCCCGGCACAAAGGCGGTGCACATCAACGGCATGGGAACGCGTGGGTAGCCATCGCAGTCCATCTTCCATCTCCCAACAGCTGGCAACAATAGCAGCAATTGTACTCTTGTTGCTCGGGACTCCTTTCGTTTTACTGTTCGGTTAACGCTTCGGATCGTTTTGGAAGGCTTACGAGCATGGTGGTCCCGTCCTCGGAACTTGCTTCGACCTTTGCAGCGCCACCGTGAAGCGCTGCAATCTCCCAAACGAGCGCTAGTCCGAGTCCTGCGCCGCCGTATGCCCTGCTGCGGGATTTATCCAGGCGAAAGAACG
>CABUHO010000043.1 GCA_902491395.1 uncultured Collinsella sp. | reverse complement strand
CGCCGAACTCGGCCAGCACCGATACCTGCCAGCGGCTCGACGGGTCGACCGCGCCCTCGAGCGCGGGGTCGGCCTCGAGCAGGGTCGCGCGCAGCCTGTTCTTCGCGCGAGTCCTGGCGGACGACGCGAACTCGCGCTGCGACGACAGGATCCGCAGCGAGGCGGCCCCCTCGGGCTCCTCGGGCGCCGGCCTGAGGGCGCCGGGCACGCCGAGCGCGGTGCGCGCGATCACCTCGGCGTCGATGGCGTCGGTCTTCGCGATGCCGGGGAACATCCCGCGGGCCTGCTTCTCGGCATATCCTGGCAGGTAGGCGCAGGGGTTCCCGTGCGCATGGGCGCGCGCGAGGACCAGCGCGCCGATGTTTCGCCTCTGGTCGACGACGACCAGCGCGCCGGAGCCGGCCCGCTCGAGCAGCCGGTCGATGTCGTCGGGCCTGTTGGCCAGCTCGGCCCTGAAGGCGACGCCCCCTCCCGCATCGAGCGCGCACGCGCTGTGCGAGCTCTTCCCGACGTCGATCCCCAGGTAGGCCACGGGCGTCTCTGCTGCAGGCATGGTGTATCCTCTCCCTTGAGCCGGCCGTAAGCCGCGGAAGCGACACCCACATTACCCGGCCGTGGCCCGGTCCGGGCCCGGCACATCTCTATCAGTCGTTCCCCGCGGCCCCTCCCGCCCCGGCGGCAACACGTCCCGGGCCCTCTACGGGGCAGGGGCTGACGGCCGTCCGGGGCGGTCGGCCAGCGACCACCGGTACGGCTCAATCGTATAACCATGCAACGGAAAAGAGCCGCCCTTTCGGACGACTCAAACTGTAATGGGGGCTATGTCTATTCGCCGGCCTCCCGGCACATCATGCCGAGGGCCCACAGCCACCTCACGAGCTCGGCGGCGGTGGCGGCGTTCGCCTTCGCCTGGGGCATGCCCCTCTCGAGCATCTCCTCGCGTCGCCGGAGCAGGCGCTCGGACCCCTTCCTCCCGTGCATCCTTATCTCGAGCGGGACTCCGGAGCCCTTGGGCATCAGCTTGGGCTGGTGCCCGGCCTGGGCGTAGCGCCAGGACCCCTCGACCGCCAGCCTCCTGACGAGCGCGTTGCCGGCCCCGCTGATTCCGCCGAGTCGCACGGAGTCGGCGCTCGACCTCTGCTTCGGGGCGAGGCCGAAGTAGGCCGTCACCTGCCTGCCGGAGCGGAACCTCGAGAAGTCGCCGACCTCGGACGCGAAGGCGGCGGCGAGCACGAACCCGCACCCCTTGATGGACTGGAGCGCCTCGACCTCGGCCGAGAGGGGGCCCGCCGCGACAGCGGCCCTGTACTCGGCGAGGAGGGCCTCCCTTGCCTCGTCGGCCGCCTCGACCTCGTTCCTCAGCGCCGCCAGCGCCCGGATGCCGCCGTCGTCGGCGGGCCGCACCTTGTCGAGCCACCTGAGGAAGCCGTACGTCCAGTACTTCCGGGGGTTTCCCGCCGGCGTCGTGCCGCCGTAGACGTAGCCCCGGCGGGCGAGGAACGCCAGGAGCCGCTGCTTCGCCGCCGCGAGCCTGGCGGTCGCCGCGTCGTGGGCGGCGGCGAGGTCCCTGAGCCCCTCGATCTCGGGGGACGGCACCCATACCGGGGTGACGTCGTGCGACAGTATCGCCTTGGCCATCCTGGCCGCGTCGTTGCGGTCGTTCTTGGACGATAGGTCGGCCGCCGACCTCGGGACCTTGGAGACGGCCGCGACGACGCAGTCGACGCCGAGGGCCGACAGCTCCCTCTGCGGCGCGAAGCCGAGGTAGCCGCTCTCGTAGGCGGCGAGCGACGGGCCCGGGAAGCCCGACATCCACTCTGCGACCTCGCCCCACGGGTTGCCGCGGAACCTCCTCGCCACGGCCTCGCCCGTCTCCGCGTTGAGCGCGCAGACGGTGGTGGACCTGAGGTGTACGTCCATTCCGAAGGCGGTAGAATATCTAGGCACGGGAGCCTCCCAACCTCGTTGCGGCGCGGCTGCGCCTCTGGCACTTCAACAACATTGTCGCAGCCCCGACCCGCGGTCACGAGCGGGGGCTCCTGTCGTTTCCGTGCCCTCGGATTGGGTCATAGTGTCTGTCGGTGCCTAAACATCGACGCTTCTTTTCTTCAAATTGATTCGAATTAGGCGCCGTAGGGGTTGCGGTCGCGTTCGATGCGTTGGCGGATGTGGGCGTATTCGATAATCAGCAGAACCAGGAGTAGCGCCATGATGGCTAGGTAGCTCACCACGGCGCCCATCAGACCCAGCAGGTTGATCAGGATCACCGGCAGCACCACGCTTACGGCGAAGCAGATCAGGTAGATTTTGGTGACGTCGCCGGCATGGCGCAGCACCGTGATGATGGCGTAGATAAAGTCGATGGCCGCGGTGACGCCGCCGGCGACGACCATCAACAGCGCCAGCGTACGGTAGCGCTCAAAGCTGAGGCCGTACATAAAGCTCATGAGGGGAATACCGGGACCTGCCATAAATGCGGCGCACACGCCGGTGATGGCCACGATCAGCGCCATAACGGCAATAATGATCAGGTCAAAGCGGCGACGCTTGCGCGGATTCGCCCAAATGCTCGACAGACGCAGGAGCTGCGGTTTATAGATAAATCCAATGCTCAGCAAAATAGCCTGCGCCGGAAAGAACAGGGCATTAAAGTACAGCTGATACTTGTAGGCCAGCGTGCCCTCCATCACAAATTTTGGCATGCTCTCGATAAGGTTGAACAAAAAGAGCGCGCCAAAGAGCGGGGCGCACTGCGCAAAGAGGTGGCCGACTTCGCGCAGGCTCACGCGACGCGATTTTTCGGTCTCGAGCAGGGCGAGCGGGGCGGTGACCAGCACAAGCGAGGCAATCGCGGTAACACCCATGGCCATGGCCGCGATGGGCATGCTGCGCGTGAGGAGCAGGGCCACGCTAAAGACCGCGATGACGCCGGCGGAGCGCAGCGTTTGACTCATGCCGGCCAAATAGAGCTTGTCGGCCTGCTGCAGGCGGCCCTCGTACACGTCGGCGATGCCGTCGATCACCTTATAGAGGTAGACGCCCAGGCCGATCGTGGCCATCTGCGCATCGTAGGCGCGGGCGCTGCTATATACCAGGCCGCATGTCAGCGCGAGCGCTCCGCAGAGCCAGCGGTTGAGCTGGTAGGAGGCAAAGGATGTCTTTTCGTCGATGTCCGAGACCTGGAAATTGCGCACGCCGTAGTTGCACGCGATCATGATGAGCGTGCCGGTGACAAAGGCGATGGAGAACTTGCCGGCCTCCTCGGCGCCTACGAGCTGCGTCGACACAATGGTGAGCAGCGGAAATGCCATGCCCCACACGGCGGTGCCCAGGGTATTCCAAAGGTAGTCGCGACGGGTGGCGTGATCTTCGTACTCGGCTTCTTGTGTGGAGAAGCCGCCGCCGTAGACGGCTCCGAGCAGGCGGTTCCACCAGGCATTGACCATGCGGCGGATGGGGCCGGGCTCGCGATCGCGCTCGCGGCGACGGCGCGTGGCCTGGCTGCTGTCGGGGCCGCCGGCGTTGCGTTGGCTCAGCTCCTGGATGCGAGCGAGCTCCTCGGCGGTGTGCGAGGCGGGGAACATGCCGTTCTCGATGCGTCCGCCCTGCCCGTGTGCCCCGCCCGATACGGTGGGGTCGGTGACGCCGTTGCGGCGGGCGATGGTGCGGCGGATGCTATCGAGGGGCGTGATGCTCAAGGCGATTCCTTTCTATTGCTGCGCTCTAGTATAGACGCGACGGTGTTCGCTCGTGTTTTTGAACGGATTGTTCAATATTATCGGCGGGTGGCAGTAAATTGTCGGTAAGCGTGCGGTATCCTGTTCAAGTTTTGTGACCCCCCGATGCCGCCTGCGCGGTACCAAGGAGTTCTTACCTATGGACGTCGCCGCATTTTTGCTGGCTCTTGTGCCGATCATTTGGCTTGTCGTGATGCTGCTGTGCTTTAAATGGCCAGCTTGGAAGGCCGCTATGGGCTCGTTCGCCCTTTCGTGTGTGCTCGCCTTCGCATGGTGGCATCTGCCGGTGGTGCAGATCGCGACTGCCTCGCTCGAGGGCTTTTTGATGGCCCTGTGGCCCATCGTGTTGGTGATTATCGCCGCGGTGTTCACGTATAACCTGTGCGTGCGTACGGGCGCCATGGACGTGATCGGCAGCATGATTACCTCCATCAGCAGCGACCGCCGTCTGCTGGCGCTACTCGTGGCCTGGTGCTTCGGCGGCTTTATGGAGGGCATGGCCGGTTTTGGTACCGCTGTTGCCATTCCCGCCGGCATGCTCGCGGGCCTGGGTTTTGAGGCCTTGCCCGCCGTGCTGATCTGCCTGCTGGCCAACGGCGTGCCCACGCCCTACGGCTCCATCGGCATCCCCACGGTGTCCGTTGCCGATCTAGTGGGTCTGGATCCCCTGCACCTGGCGACCGTTCAGCTGGTGCAGCTCGCGCCGTTCTTTGTGGTGATACCGCTGCTTATCGTACTGGTTGCGGGCCGTGTCGCCGATGATCAAGGCAACGTTGCGAGCGTAGGCGAGCGCCTGCACGGCGTTGCCGGCGTGACATTGCTTTCCGGCGTGTCCTTTGTCGGCGCGGCCCTGGTCGTTGCCATGTTTGTGGGCCCCGAGCTGGCCGTAGTCGTGGGGTCCATTGTGTCGCTTGTGCTGACTGCCGCGCTTTCCATGCATGCCGAGAAGTCGGGGCATCTGGATGCGCGCTTCCACATGAATATCGAGGCCGGCGAACAGCTCACCGTTGAGTCGGCGCTTTCTGCCTGGTCGTGCTTCATCCTGATTTTTGTGCTGCTGTTGGGTACGTCCAACCTGGTGCCCGTCGTGCACGCCGCGCTCGCGCCGTTTGCGAGCCACGTGCAGGTGTATTGCGGCGAGAACCCCGGTACCCTTACGTTTTCGTGGGTCAATACGCCGGGTGTCTGGATTTTCCTGGCGGCGTTTGTCGGTGGTGCGATTCAGGGCGCTTCGCCGCGCTTGATGGGCGAGGTGCTGGCCGCGACCGTCAAGCAGATGATGCCGACGGTCATCACCATGCTTTCGGTGCTGGGCTGCGCCAAGGTGATGGGCTACGCCGGTATGATTTCGTCGATCAGCGCGTTTTGCATTGCGGTCGCCGGCGGTCTGTACCCGATTCTGGCTCCGTGGATTGGTGCGGTCGGTGCGTTTGTGACCGGCTCGGGCACGTCCTCGGGCATGCTGTTTGGTCCCATCCAGAGCCAGGCTGCCGCTGCGCTGGGCGTGAGCGACTACTGGATGGTCGCGCTGAACGCCCTGGGTGTCGCCGCCGGTAAGATGATCTCTCCGCAGACGCTCGCGATTGGCCTTGCCGCCGTGCACGTGCGCGGAAAGGACGCTGAGCTCCTGGGCGCGGTGCTGCCCTACGCTGCTGGCATGCTGGTCCTCATGAGCGCCATCGCCATGCTCGGCCAAGGCCTGCCGCTGTAGTTGACACTTGGGGACGTTCCTTATGTGCCGGCATCCGGGGACGCTCCTTGGTTGTTGCCTGTTCAAGAGTGTCCCCAACGACTAGCCGTTTAAAACGTCTCCAATGACTAGGCCGCTTGCCTGCGATTTTTGACCGTTGGGCGGGCGCTTCGCCGTTGCCGCAAAAACGTTTTTGCATATCGGGTACAACGGGCTTTACGTGAGTAAAGTGCGCGCCGCATCCACGTGTCGCGTTTTTAAAGGAGGCCCCATGCCTGGTGTTACCCCTGCAGAAGTTTTGTCCAACTTTGGTCTTACGCTGGTCGAAGATCCCGCCGAGAATCAGCCCCGTCTGCTGGTCGATCTACCCGCTGCGGAGCTCGTCGAGCACGCCATCCGCTGCGAAGAAGGCCGCATGGCATCCAATGGCGCACTCGTGATCGAGACGGGGGAGCGCACCGGCCGTTCGCCCAACGACCGCTTTATCGTCGACACGCCCGACGTGCACGACAAGATAGCCTGGGGCGCCGTCAACCGACCGCTTTCGATCGAGAGCTACGAGACCATCAAGGCCGGTATCGTCAACTACCTCAACGAGCGCGATGTGTTCGTCACCCGCGGCATGGCCGGCGCCGACCGCAACCACACGCGTCGACTGCTCGTTGCCTGCGAGCGTGCCAGCCAGGCACTCTTTATTAAGCAGATGCTCGCCCGCCCGCTCGCCCGCGAAATCGCGCGCACCGGTGAGCCGGACTTTTGCGTGCTCGCCGCTCCCGGCTACCAGTGCGACCCTGCCATCAAGGGCCTCAACTCCAGCGCCGCCGTGGTCATCAACTTCCAGGAACGCGTGATTCTGGTCGCCGGCACCGGCTACTCCGGTGAGATCAAAAAGTCGATCTTCAGCGTCATGAACTACCTGCTGCCCGTCGAGGACGACGTGCTGCCCATGCACTGCTCGGCCAGCATGGATCCCGTCACGCACGAGACCGCCGTGTTCTTTGGCCTGTCCGGCACCGGCAAGACCACGCTTTCGGCCAACCCCACGCGCCTACTGATCGGCGACGACGAGCACGGTTGGTCCGACATGGGCATCTTCAACATCGAGGGTGGCTGCTACGCCAAATGCGAGGGCCTGGACGCGTTCCACGAGCCCGAGATCTTCAACGCTGTCCGCTTTGGCGCCATCTGCGAAAACGTGGTGCTCGACGAGAACCGCAAGCCCAACTACGACGACGTCTCGATCACGCACAACACGCGCGTGGCATACCCTGTGGAGCACATTCCCAACGCGTGGACCAAGGGCATGGGCACCACTCCAAGCGTCGTGCTCTTCCTGACCTGCGACGCCTTTGGCGTGCTGCCGCCCATCTCACGCCTGACGGCCGATGCCGCCATGTACCACTTTGTGACGGGCTTTACGGCCAAGATCCCCGGCACCGAGGTCGGCGTCACCGAGCCCACGCCCACGTTCTCTTCGCTGTTTGGCGAGCCGTTTATGCCGCTCGACCCCATGGTCTATGCCAAGATGCTCGGTGAGCGCATCGCCGACGGCCGCACCCGCGTCTATCTGGTCAACACCGGCTGGATCGGCGGCGGCTACGGCGTTGGCCATCGCATTGAGCTGGCCTACACGCGCGCCCTGGTCGCGCGCGCCCTCGACGGCACCATCGAGGACAGCGAGTTCGTCCACGACGATATCTTTAACGTCGACATTCCCACGACGTGCCACGGTGTGCCCGACGGAATCCTGGTGCCGCGCCAGTACTGGCAGAGCACCGCGCGCTATGACGAGGCCGCGCACAATCTGGCGGTGATGTTCGAGGAGAACTTCGAGAAGAAGTACTCGCACCTGCCCGAGTCCGTCAAGGCCGCCGGTCCGCACGCTCAGGTGCACGCCGACGCCCGTCATCGCGGCCGCGGCCTGCTGGGACTTCGCCACTAGCGTCGCCTCAGACGCAAAACCACCACAAAGGGGACAGTGAACTGCCTCCCATTTCTTGGACATCGGGAAATGGGAGGTTTTCCATGAGTAT
>CABUHO010000042.1 GCA_902491395.1 uncultured Collinsella sp. | reverse complement strand
CGCTGCATGAGCATGCCCTTCTGGCGCGAGGACCTCTAAGTCTTTCCGTTTCCGGTGCGGTCCCCCTACAACCGCACCGGTTTCGCCCGTCAAACGGGCACCGCTACTATTTACGTAATTCATTTTTTCGAAAGGATTTGAACCATGGGTGTTAACCTCTCCGGCCGTAGCTTCCTCAAGCTCCTCGACCTCACCACCGAGGAGATCGAGTACCTGCTCAAGCTCTCCAAGAACTTCAAGGACATGAAGCGCGCTGGCGTTCCGCACCGTTATCTCGAGGGCAAGAACATCGTTCTGCTCTTCCAGAAGACCTCCACTCGTACCCGCTGCGCCTTCGAGGTCGGCGGCATGGATCTTGGCATGGGCGTCACCTACCTCGATCCCGGTTCGTCCCAGATGGGCAAGAAGGAGTCCATCGAGGACACCGCCCGCGTTCTCGGCCGCATGTATGACGGCATCGAGTTCCGTGGCTTTGCCCAGGACGACGTCGAGGAGCTCGCTGCTAAGTCTGGCGTGCCCGTATGGAATGGCCTGACCACCGAGTGGCACCCCACCCAGATGCTCGCCGACATCCTGACCGTCCAGGAGAACTTCAATTACGACATCAAGGGCAAGACCCTCGTCTTCATGGGCGACTGCAAGAACAACGTTGCTCGCTCCCTCATGGTCGTCTGCTCCAAGCTCGGCATGAACTTTGTGGCCTGCGGCCCCGAGGAGTGCATGCCCGCTGACGACGTCATCGAGGCCTGCAAGCCCATCGCCGAGGCCAACGGCTGCACCATCAAGCTGACCACCGACGTCAAGGACGGCGTCACCGGTGCCGACGTTATCTACACCGACGTGTGGGTCTCCATGGGCGAGCCTGACGAGGTTTGGGCCGAGCGCATCGCTCAGCTCACCCCGTATCGTGTCACCTCCGAGGTCATGGCTATGGCCAACCCGGGTGCCATCTTCCTGCACTGCCTGCCCAGCTTCCACGACACCAACACCACCATTGGCGCCGAGAAGTGCGAGCAGTTCGGTATCACCGAGCAGGAGGTCACCGACGAGGTCTTCGAGAGCCCCGCTTCCAAGGTCTTCGACGAGGCCGAGAACCGCATGCACACCATCAAGGCTGTCATGTACGCCACGCTCAAGTAAGAGCACCTAGCATCTCGCTCGGGGTGTATTGCTGCACACCCCGAGCGGTTTTATCTGGTAATAATCTCGCATCAAGCGGCAGGCACGGCACGGAAGAGCCGCTTCGGGCGAGATCAGTAAATGATTTATGAAGGGGGGATGAGAACTATGACTGAGACCGCTAAGAAAAAGCGCGGTATGCCTTCATCGTTCACCATTCTTCTTGCTCTGCTGGCAATTGTCGCAGTGATTACCGTTATCGTCTCCGGCACGTCCGGCGGCGCGGTTACTGCCGCCCGTCTGAGCGATTTCTGCACCGCCCCGATCCTGGGCTTCGCTGACGCTCTGCCCGTCTGCCTCTTCGTTATGATCCTGGGCGGCTTCCTCGGCATGATGACCGAGACCGGCGCCCTGGACAACGGCATCGCCGTTCTGGTGCAGAAGCTTAAGGGCAATGAGATCATGCTCATTCCCGTGCTGATGCTCATCTTCTCCCTCGGTGGTACCACCTATGGTATGTGCGAGGAGACCGTTCCCTTCTACGCCCTGCTCGCTGCTACCATGATGGCCGCTGGCTTCGACCCTATGGTCGGCGCCGCTACCGTCCTGCTCGGCGCTGGCTGCGGCTGCCTCGGCTCCACGGTTAACCCGTTCGCCGTCGGCGCTGCCGTCGACGCTCTGACCGGCGTTGACATTGCCGTGAATCAGTCCATCATCATCGGCCTCGGTGCCGTCCTGTGGATTGTCACTACCGCCATGTCCATCGTCTTCGTGATGAACTATGCCAAGAAGGTCAAGGCTGATAAGGGTTCCACCATCCTGTCGATGCAGGAGCTCAAGGACGCCGAAGAGGCTCACGGTAAGGCTGCTTCCGAGGTTCACAAGGAGGTCAAGCTCACCGGTCGTCAGAAGGGTGTTCTGATCGCCTTCGCCTTCACCTTCGTCGTCATGATTGTCGGCTTCATCCCGCTGGCAGACCTCAACGAGGGCGTCGCCAACTTCTTTGACGCTGGCGCTGTCTACGATGCCGACGGTAACACCGTCGTCCAGGGCTGGTCTGCCCTGATCACCGGCCTGCCCATTGGTCAGTGGTACTTCGACGAGGCTTCCACCTGGTTCTTCCTCATGGCTATCCTGATCGGTATCATCGGTGGCCTGTCCGAGAAGCAGATCGTCAACACCTTCATCACCGGTGCTGCCGACATGATGTCCGTTGTTCTCGTCATCGCCCTCGCCCGTGGTATCTCCGTCCTCATGGCTAACACCGGCCTCGACGTCTACGTCCTCGACGCTGCCGCCAATGCTCTGGCTGGCCTGTCCGGCGTGATCTTCGCTCCCATGAGCTTCCTGGTCTACTTCGGCCTGTCCTTCCTGATCCCCTCGACCTCTGGTATGGCTACCGTCTCCATGCCCATCATGGGACCGCTGGCTGTTAAGCTCGGCTTCTCGCCTGAGGTCATGGTCATGATCTTCTCCGCCGCCATCGGTGTCGTGAACCTGTTCACCCCGACCTCCGGCGCCATCATGGGCGGCCTCGCCCTGGCCAAGATCGAGTGGACGACCTGGCTCAAGTTTGCCCTTAAGCTCATCGTCGCGCTCTCCGTCGTCTGCGCCATCATCCTGACCGTCGCCTGCGTGTTGATCTAAGTACCCCACGGGTACCCCACGGAAACCTTGACGATCCTGTAAAGGATCACCTGGTCATCGTCTGTCCGGTGGGGTCAACCCACCGGTAGACTCCTACCTTTAGCCCCCTCCCGTTCCGTGCGCGGGAGGGGGCGCACTTATGTTCCGGCGTTTTACCAAACGCCGGAATCACTCGACGCTGCAAGCCCGCCAGAGCGGCAATCTGACGTTCAATCGTCGGGCATGGCCAAAAGGCCTATGCCCTCCTCTTTCACGTCACCTTGCTCGCTCTGGCGGGCTTTCGCTGACTTTTGTTCCACCTGCGGCGCTGCCATCGTTGGTGCAAAGGTGTCAGGTTGCTTCGCGCCATTCCCTCCTCTTTCGCGTCACCTTGCACGCTCTGGCGGGCGCTCGCTGACTTATGCTCCACCTGCGATGTTTCCATTATTGATGCAAAGAGGTCAGGTTACTTTGCACCAAAAGGGGAAGTTGCGGTGGAATAGTTCCTGTTTGTGTGTCCTGAGGGGCTAAGCGGGAACTATTCCACCGCAACTTATCGAGCGCGTGTTTGGTTGGTGCCTGTTGATGGCCTGGGCATCGGGGAGGGTCTGCTCCGTTATAATCGCGTAGGAACTTAATTTACGAAACGGGACGGGAGCCATACATGCGCCAGGGTTTCGACAACGCGAAATATATCGAGCTGCAGGCCGCTCATATTAAAGAGCGCATCTCGCAGTTTGGCGGCAAGCTCTATTTGGAGTTTGGCGGCAAGCTGTTCGATGACTATCATGCGAGTCGTGTACTGCCGGGTTTTGAGCCGGACAGCAAGTTCCGCATGCTCAAGAGCATTGCCGATGATGTTGAGGTCATCATCGCGATCAACGCGAACCACATCGAGAAGAATAAGGCCCGTGGCGACCTGGGCATTACCTATGACGAGGACGTCTTGCGCCTGGTCGACCTGTTCCGCGGCAACGGTTTTGCTGTCGCGGCCGTGGTTATCACGCAGTATGCCGGTCAGCCCGCTGCCGACGTCTTCCGCAATCGTCTGAATGCACTCGGCATTCCCGCCAAGCTGCACTATCCCATTGAGGGCTATCCGCACGACGTCGATCTGATCGTTTCTGACGAAGGCTACGGCAAGAACGAGTTCGTCGAGACCACGCGTCCGCTCGTTGTCGTGACGGCGCCCGGCCCTGGCTCGGGCAAGCTCGCCACTTGCCTCTCGCAGCTGTATCACGAGCACAAGCATGGCACGGCCGCCGGCTATGCCAAATTCGAGACCTTCCCGGTTTGGAATCTACCCCTTACGCATCCGGTCAATATTGCCTACGAGGCCGCCACGGCAGACCTCGATGACGCCAACATCATCGACTCCTTCCACCTGGAGGCCTACAACAAGACCACGGTCAACTACAACCGAGACGTCGAGGCCTTCCCGGTGGTCCGTGCCCTGATGGAAAAGATCCTGGGCAAGAGCCCCTACCAGAGCCCCACGGACATGGGCGTCAATATGGTCGGCTTTGCCATCACCGATGACGATGCCTGCCGCGACGCTTCCAAGATGGAGATCGTCCGCCGCTACTTTACCGCGGTCGAAAATGTGCGCCGTACCGGCGTGGGCGATGAGCAAGTCGACCGTCTCAAGATTATTATGAAGAAAGCCGGCATCGATAAGAACTACTCACCGGCGCGCTCGGCGGCCCTCACCAGGGAGCAGCTGACGGGTGGTCCCGTGGGTGCCATGGTTATGCCCGATGGCTCCGTGGTGACCGGTAAGACCTCCACGCGCCTGGGCGCCGCAAGTTCGCTCATTATGAACGCCCTTAAGCATGTCTCGGGCGTCGACCTTGAGCTCGAGGTCATTAGCGATGAGGCGATCGAGCCCATCAGCAAGCTCAAGACGCATTTCCTGGGCAGCAAAAACCCGCGCCTCCACACCGACGAGACGCTTATGGCGCTGTCGATCACCTCGGCCACGAGTGAGACGGCCGCTCGTGTCCTTTCGGGCCTGGAGCAGCTGCGCGGTTGCGACGCCTTCTTTAGCGTGATTATCTCGCCGACGGACGAGACGGTACTGCGCAAACTGGGTATCAACGTGTGCTGCGAGCCCAAGTTTGAGCGCCGCGGTTTCTTCCATCGCTAAGTTTGAAGCACCGCGGTAATTGCATTGCATTTTGGCCGTATCGGGTTAGCGCCCGGTACGGCTTTTTGATCAATAAAGCGTCTATTTCGGCGAAAAATAGCTGTTTACCTGCCTAGAAACAATTTGAGCGGTATACAATAACCGTAACTGTTTCATCCTTAGCGGGATGCCGCATGATGGATATTACCTGCCATCGTGAGGTGTGTCGGTCGCGCACGGCGCGTTAGATGCTCGTGCTCGGTTTGAGGAGGCTGCTATGGCGGGCAAGGGTCGTGCGAGTGTTAACGATATGAAGCGTGTCGAGGTGCTGGTGTTGATGGAGATCGACCAGCAAACCGAAGATAATGGCGGGCCGTATGGTTTCTCGCGCAAAACGCTTGCCGAGCGCGTGGGGGTTTCGCCGTATCGTGCCCGCGCCGCAATCGATCGCTTGGATTCCGAAGGTATGATTGATGTCGTCTCGCGTTATAGCGACGACGGCGGTCAGCTTGCAAATGGCATTTGCCTCACCGAACGTGGTGAGTGGTATCTTGAGGGCGTCCGTACCGGCATGCTCGTTCAAGAAATGCTTGAGGACGAGGTTGCTGATCGATAGCAGCATGTATCCCTTGCCATAGCGACGCCGCCTGGGAAACCGGGCGGCGTTTTGTTTCAAGATTGAGAAATGCAATCGCACGCGAGAAAAATTGCGGACGGTCCGCGGTGCGAGTATTACAATGAAGACCCGTAAGATGTGGATAAACAACTTCTACGGGAAGCGCAGGTAACTCAATATGACCAAGCATGTGTTCGTAACCGGTGGCGTGGTTTCGTCCCTGGGCAAGGGTATCACCGCGGCCTCGCTGGGCCGTCTGCTCAAGTCGCGTGGCTACAAAGTAACGATGCAGAAGGCCGACCCGTATCTGAACGTCGACCCCGGTACCATGAGCCCGTTCCAGCATGGTGAGGTCTTTGTAACCGAGGATGGTTACGAGTCCGACCTGGACCTGGGTCATTACGAGCGCTTTATTGATGAGAACCTGACCCGCGATTCCAACTTTACGACCGGTGCCATCTACAAAAGCCTCATCGCCCGCGAGCGTCGCGGCGACTTTTTGGGCGGTACCGTGCAGGTGATTCCTCACGTCACCAATGCCATTAAGGATAAGTTCCGCCGCATCGAGGAGCAGACCGGCTCCGATGTAGTCATCACCGAGCTGGGCGGCACGATCGGCGACATCGAGTCCCAACCGTTTGTCGAGGCCATTCGTCAGTACCGCAAGGAGGCCGGCCCCGAGAACGTCTGCTACATCCACGTGTCGCTCGTTCCCTATATCGCCGCCGCCCACGAGGTCAAGACCAAGCCCACGCAGCATTCCGTCAAGGAGCTCCGCAGCTTTGGCATCCAGCCCGATATTATCGTGTTGCGCTCCGACCACCATATCGATGACGCTATCCGCGGAAAGATCGCAAGCTTCTGCGACGTCGACACCGATTGCGTCTTTACCAACGAGGACTGCGCGAGCATTTACGATGTTCCGCAGCTGCTTGCCGAGCAGGACTTTGACCTGCGCATTTGCGAGCGCCTGGGTCTGGACCCGCGTGAGCGCGACATGAGCGAGTGGAACGAGTTCCTGCGCAAACAGAATCACGCCAACCATCACGCCGACAAGGTGAAGATCGCCGTCGTTGGCAAGTACACGCAGCTGCCCGATGCGTACCTGTCGGTTATCGAGGCCCTGCACCATGCGGGCGTCTTCTACGATCGCCATGTGGACGTCCAGCTGGTCGACGGCGAGAGCCTCGACGAGCAGAATGTCTCCGAAGTTCTGGGCGACGCTTCGGGCATCCTGGTCCCCGGCGGCTTTGGCAAGCGCGCCCTGGAGGGCAAGATCCTCGCGGCCGAGTTTGCCCGCGAGCACAAGATTCCGTATCTGGGCATTTGCCTGGGTATGCAGGTGGCCGTGTGCGAGTTCGCCCGCAACGTCGTCGGCCTTGCCGGCGCCAGCTCCTCCGAGTTCGACCCGGACGGTCCGTTTAGCGTCATCGATCTGATGAGCTCGCAGGAGGATGTGACCGAGAAGGGCGGCACCATGCGTCTGGGCGCCTATCCGTGCAAGCTCGCCGCCGATACCCTCGCTCGCGAGGCATATGGCGAGGATCTCGTCTACGAGCGTCACCGTCACCGCTTTGAGTTTAACAACGCCTTCCGCGACCAGCTCGAGGACGCCGGCTTGGTTATCTCTGGCCTCTCGCCCGACGAGCGCCTGGTCGAGATGGTCGAGCTGCCGCGCGACGTGCATCCGTGGTATGTGGCAACCCAGGCTCACCCCGAGTTCAAGAGCCGTCCGACCAACCCGCAGCCGCTGTTCCGAGAGTTCGTGCGTGCCTCGATCGGTCAGCACGAGGGCGTCGATCGCCTGCAGGTGACGCCCATGAACCTCGCTACGGACTAAGGGTGCCGGCGAACAAAGAACATACCGAAGCTACTCCCTCGTCGCTCGCCGTGGCGGCGGGGGAGTATCTCGATTACCTCGCGGTCGAGCGGGGTTTGGCGCGCAACACGATTGCGGCCTATCGTCGTGACCTGACGACGTACTGCGCCTATCTGGAGC
Organism: uncultured Collinsella sp.; assembly: GCA_902491395.1. Classification (GTDB taxonomy): domain Bacteria; phylum Actinomycetota; class Coriobacteriia; order Coriobacteriales; family Coriobacteriaceae; genus Collinsella. Next base: position 1,067 of record CABUHO010000042.1, on the reverse strand, counting down.
GGGCGGGCATCATGTCTTTTGATGAGGTGACTCGTCAGGTCGTGGAGGGCTTTGTCGCCGACCGTCGCGATGGGGGCTATTCCGATGCCTCGGTGGAGCGTGCGCTTGCGGCCGTGAAGGGCCTGCATGCCTTTTTGGTGCGCGATGGGGCTGTGGCCCAAAATCCAACGGCGGCGTTGCGCCTGCCTAAAAAGGCTGAGCGTTTGCCGGAGTATCTATCGGTGGAGGATGTCTCGGCGCTGCTCGATCAAGACTTCCCCGAGGGCGAGATGGGCTTGCGCGACCATGCCATCTTGGAAGTGCTCTACGGATGCGGTTTGCGTGTGAGCGAATTGGTGGGGCTCGATGTGGGCGATATCCATATCGACGATGGTTTTGTACTCGTTCGCGGTAAGGGCTCAAAGGAACGCCTGTCCCCGTTGGTGGGAAGCGCGGCGCGAGCTCTGACGCTCTATGTAGCTGAGGGGCGTTCTCGCTTGGCAGCCCATGCCCGCGGAACCGAGACTTCGGCGGTCTTTTTAAATAAGAACGGCCGCCGTCTGTCGCGCCAGGGCATCCATGCCATCTGTGAGCGCTACGGGCGCCAGGTAGGGCTGGTGGGACTCCATCCCCATACGCTGCGCCACTCCTTTGCCACCCATATGCTTGCGGGCGGCGCAGACCTCCGTGTGCTACAGGAGATCTTGGGACATGCCGATATATCGACCACGCAGGTCTACACGCATGTCGATCGTACGCAACTGACCGAGGTCTATCTGGCGGCGCACCCGCTGGCACATCGCTAACACATCGCTGGCCTGCATATCTATAGGTATTTGGGGACGGACCCCAGATTGCCGCGGCGTGCTTTTGCGTGCGCATAGGCAATCTGGGGCCCGTCCCATTTTCGCCACTTGTCGTCGTGGTGGTGGGACGCACGTGCCTTGGGTGGGGGAGTTTGGGGGCGATGTGAACGGCATGTAAAGGGACGCAAAAATCGCCTCAAGGTCAACTTGAAGGTTGAGGTTGAAAGGCGGGGTGCCACAGGTGGCATCCCGCCGTTGCTGTAAACACACCATATTGTGTTT
>CABUHO010000041.1 GCA_902491395.1 uncultured Collinsella sp. | reverse complement strand
TCGGCGGGGCCATTGTGGCTCTTGACAGCGGATTGGGTCATATGAGCGAGAGGGGCCCTGGTATGGCAAGGTGACGTGAAACAAGGCGGCGCTGACCTTCTGGTCGCGCCGCCGAAGTTGAACGTCAGATTGCCGTGCCAGGGACCCTCGCAGCGTCGAGAGGACCGCCGTTCGGTAGAACGGCGGAATCTAATTGTTCAGCATGCGGTCGAAGCTTCCCGAGTCGCCATCCCGATAGTCGGCGGTCATCAGAATCTCCTGCGGAATGCGCCCGCCTTCACGTAGCACGTTGCGGAACTGTACACGCGTGACCATGGGCAGATCCTTGATCGTCGCCGCCAAGTTCTGCGGCACGCCCTGGTTGGCAGCCGCGGGCTCGCACTCTCCGCCGGCCTTCACGCGACGCTTGTGCTCGGCGAGCATGGCGCGGTACATGCCGGCATGCAGGCGAATCTCAACCACATTGGCATTGCGAGCCTGCTCGACGATGCGCGCGCCCTCGCGGTCGATATCGCCCACGTAGTAGACGTAGTTAAAGCGATAGCCGATCTCGGCCAGATAATCGTCCAGGGCATGCGAGACGCTCGCCTTGCATCCGCCGCCAAAAATCACGCCGCCCACCTTGATGCCAAAGAGCTTGGCGTGCTTGCGGCCACGCAGCAGCTTGACGATCTCGTCGTAGGTATCCAGGTTCTCAACCATAATGAACGGCTTGTCAGCGCCCAGCGTAAAGAAACCCGTAAAGTGCACGGGGCGGTTGGGGGCGACCTTAATCGCCTGCATGCTGATGCCCTTTTCGGTCATACGCCGAATTAGGCGCTCACCGTGCTTGCCGTCAAAAGCCTTCTCGTCGTTAAAAATCTGGTAGGCACGCTGGCGGCGCGAGGCAACCGGCGTATCGGCACCTCGGTTTTGCTCGATCCAAGCCTGGATGATTGCGATCTCCTCGGCAATCTTGCGGTTGGACATCTCGTTGTGCTGAGTGCGCTGCGGCGCCTTTTTGCCGTCCTTGCCCTCGACCTTAACAATTTGAGTCTGCTGCTCCTTGATCTTAGAGAGCGCCGTAGGCGTAGGGACAACTTTGAGCAGCTGCCTGCCTAAAACGCGGGCAAGGGCAAACGCCGAGACCTCGCCGCGGACGGCCGACTCGGGCTGCCAGGCAGCAGTATCTGCTGCGGCAGACTCCGGCTTCTTCTGAGACTTGCGCTTAGAATCGCCTTGGGAATTGCGCTCGCGCTTCGGCATAGACGCCTGCTTCTGCGGACGATCGGACTTGCTCTCCTTCGCCGGCTGGCGCTTAGGCTGCCCCGAAGAAACCTCAGCAGTCGCATCCTCGTCCTGCGGCGTGGTCTTCTCGGTTGCAGTCTCGGCATGGGAGCTGCGTCCCCCACGATGGCGACGGCGGCGAGGCTTGCTCGACGCGCTCTGCTCCGTCCGCTCATCAGTAGGCTGCTGGCCCTTGGCCTCGGCATCAACCTCAAGCCGCGGCTCAACAGGCTTCTGCTCGCGAGTCGCCGGCTCAACGGTTTTCTCGGTTTGTTCGGCCTTCTCGGCCTGAGCGGTCGAAGCCGGCTCGCCCTTCTCCTGACGCTTTACGGGATACGCGCGTCCCGCAAAACCGCGGCCGGGACGGCACGAACTCGGAGCCCTCTTGGCAGACTCCTCAACATCGTCTGCAACCTCGGAAGGCTCTTCAACCTCACGCGCGACATCCTGCTGCGCAGCCTTAAAGTGAGCACCGCGACGACGCTTGGGCTCTTGGGCTTCCACGGGCTTTTGCTCCTTCGCGGGCTTCTGCGACTCGGCAGCAACCTCGTTCTCAACAGCCTCGGCATCCGTCTCACCCTTTTGAGCAACGGCGCGACGGAAGCGCTCCTGCTGGGCGCGGCGCTGCGCATCGCGCTTGCCACCCCCGCCAAAACCGCCGCGTCCTGCCTTGGCCGTAAAGGCGCGCACGACGTTCTCATCGAGCAACTCATCGGTATCGACATGCTCATGCGGAGCAACTTCTTCCACAGCAGGCACGTCAGCGGAATCCTCGACGACAAAATCTTCGACGGACTCGGCAGGCTGCTCCTGGGCATCGCGGATCTCAGCATTGATGGTATAGAACGCCGGGCGCCCGTTAATGCCGCTACCCTCGATCTTGGTCACGATATTTGCCTCGATAAGCTCATCGCGCATCGCCTTGGTGTCGCATTCCTTATCGACGGAGCGGAAAATCTGCGCCAGCGCACTCGACTTAATCTTGAGCGCCTTGCGGCAAAGCAGGTCGTAGGCAACCAGCTTGGCACGCTCAGCAGAAAGCGACGTCTGGCTGCTCAGGCGCTCAGCCAGAGCATCGACATTGTTTTGATTATCGGAATATACCGTCTTGGCCACGGGGCCCCTTTCATATGCACACATATACGTCCATATGGTACAACGCACGAGCCTATCCACGCAAAACATCTGCGAGAACGCCCTTGCACCACCTGTTCTCACAAGAAAAAAGACCGGGTCCGCTTGATTGCGGACCCGGTCTTTCCGAGTCAAATAGATGGGAGATCCAACCCGTCCGACCGACTAGGCCTTGGCGACCTCGGCGTCGGCAGGAGCTTCAGCGGCAGCGGCGCGACCGTACTCGGCCTTGCCCATCTCGGACCACTCGGGCTCCTCGTCAGGCATGGAGCCGGCCTCCTTGCCGAAGAACTCCTTGAGGCAGTTGACGGCGACGATGAGGCCCAGGACCATCAGCAGGACGGCGAAAACGAGCTGCAGGCCCTTGGTGGCGGCGACGGAGACGGCGACCGTGGTGGCGGTGGCCGGGATAGTGCCGAAGAAGCCGTAAGCCTGGACAGCGGTCATGCAGCCCATGGCGCTCTGGACCAGCGAGGTGAAGGTGCAGCAGAGCAGGAAGGCGACGGGCACGTAGAGCATCCAGCCCTTGCGGCCGGTGCACTTGCAGAACACGGCGAGGGTGATCATGGTCATACCGCCGAGCAGCTGGTTGGAAGCACCAAAGAGCGGCCAGATGTTGGCATAGCCACCAAAAGCGAGGGCGAGACCGGGAAGCAGGGTGACGACCGTGGCGAACCAGGGGTTGCCGAGGACCTTCATGTAGCCGGCCTTGGACTCGATGGCCAGGGCGTCGTTGGTCTGGGCAAAGAACTCGGAGAACGAGGTGCGGGCGATGCGGGCGACGGCGTCGAGCGAGGTCAGGGCCAGAGCGGAGACGTTCATGGTCATGAAGACGGTAGCGAGTGTGCCGTCAACACCGAAGGCCTGCATACCGCGGGAGATGCCAGCGGCGAAGATCTGGAACGGGGTGGAAGCGACACCGGCGTTGAGGGCGCCCGTACCGGCGGTGTTCATGTCGGAGAACATGATGCCGGCGACGATGATGGCAAGGATGCCGACGAAGGACTCGACAATCATGGCGCCGTAACCGACCTTGACGGCGTCCTGCTCCTTCTCGACCTGCTTAGAGGAGGTACCGGAAGAAACGAGGCTGTGGAAACCGGAGAGAGCGCCGCAAGCGACAGAGACGAACAGGACCGGGAACATCATGCCGGAGGCACCAGAGAAGCCGGTGAAGACCGGAGCGGTCATCGTAGCCTGGCCGTTAACACCCAGGACAACGATGCCGAGGACAGCGCAGACGATCATGACGATCATCATGATGGAAGTGAGGTAGTCACGCGGGGTCTTGAGCATCTGGATGGGCATAGCGCCAGCGAAGACCAGGTAGACCATGACGACGGCGAACCACTGGAACTTATCCAGGTAGACCGGGAACTGCATACCGACGGCGAACATGAGAACCATGAGGACCACGCCGGTGACGAACTCGGCAGCGCCGGTGAGGTTGAACTTCTTCTGGGCCCAACCAAAGGCGATAGCGACGAAGGTGAACAGGATGGAGATGGTACCAGCGCAGCCGGCGGCATAGGACTTGGTGAAGTCGACGGCACCGGTAGCAGCGCCAGAAGCGTCAACGACCGGAGTGAACATGAACGTCTTGCAAACCATGTCGGTGAAAGCGGCGATGACGATGATGCAGAACAGCCAGCAGAACAGCAGGAACAGACGACGGCCAGTCTTGCCGATGTACTTCTCGATGAGCTGAGCGAGTGACTTGCCGTTGTTCTTCATCGAAGCATACAGGGCGCCAAAGTCGTGGACGGCGCCAAAGAAGATGCCGCCGACGAGGACCCAGAGCACGACGGGCAGCCAGCCAAAGGCCATGGCGACGATCGTACCCGTGACAGGGCCAGCACCGCAGATCGAGCTGAACTGGTGCGAAAACGCAGTGAAGGCGGAGACGGGCGAGAAGCTGTTGCCGTCCTTCATGCGCTTGGCCGGCGTGAGGGCCTCTTTGTCAACGCCCCACTTGTTGGCCAACCAGCGGCCGTAGCCCAGATAGCCGCAGGCGAGCACCGCCGCAGCCACAACCATGAGCAAAACTCCGTTCATTACATTTCCTCCTCTAAAAAGAACTACTCAGACATAAAAAATGAGGGCCGTCGGTTGCGCTCGACGGCCCTCATCTTCATCAGCCGCCCGTTATCGTACGGGCTAGCTGTATGTGCTAACCCGCATCAGATAATTACTACGCTGATAATGTTTAGCTGATGCGTGAACATGTCTGAGAAATCCTCTTCAATCATGATGCGAACGATCCGTGCGGTTCACATCCCCCAGTGGATGAAACGCAGTATGAAACTTTAGTTACCTAAAGTCAACGCAAATATGTAATGAATTTTCAACTTTTTTTGGATTTCTCGGTATAAAACACCATTAACCTCGGACTTTACCCAACGACAGTTTTTGCATGAGAGACGCTCCTCGGGGGGCGGGGCGGGCGCCTGCCGCCATATATGAACTTTATCGCGAGTTCCGCACGAACAGGAGGCCACTTAATGTGGCCTCCGTCGTGAGCGGGACTGTCCGAGCAGGAAAGTTCATATATGGCGGCAGGCGCCCGCCCCGCCCCCGAGGAGCTCCCATCCCAAATCTAAACTCTGTTATCATAATTACGATAATATCCTGATAGCTCAGGAGGTCGCTGTGAATATTAGACCAGTCTCAGATCTCAGAAATCACTACCCGGACGTTGAACGCGAAGTCGAACAAGAGGGTCCGGTTTTTCTAACTAAAAACGGGCGGGGCTCTATGGTCGTCATGAGCTTTGAGCAGTACAAGTCGCTGAGCAATACAATCGAGAGCGCCCTTGATGCCGCTGATCGTCAGGCCGCCAGCATGCATCTTCGCTATACACACGACGATGTCTTTGGCTCTGTCAGAAAAATGCTCAACGGCGGTCTCGATGAACAGGCCCTATAAGCTCCGCTATCTTCCCCTATTTTGGGAGGACCTCAGCCAAGCAGCGTCATATATCGCCTTTGATCTCAATAACCCCGCTGCAGCAAATAGGCTTGTCGACAATGTTGAAGCAGGCATACTCGAACATCTCAAGAATCCAACCATGTCACCAACATACCCTTCGACAAGAAGGCGGTTGCACCCGTATTACCGCTTCTGCGTTGGCAACTACATGGTTTTTTATGTCGTCATCGACGACGTTATGGAAGTCCGCCGACTGCTATAAGAGACGAGATATTGAGTCGATTATCAGGTAGGTTTCTTTCAGCTAAAGAACGCCGGAAATTCGACGCTGGCTTGTTAATCTTGCTGGACGTTGTCGACGCCGATCCAGCCCAGAAGCTATATCGATACAGAAAGGTCCCCGGCCGGAGGGGCCGGATATAAGGTTTATCGCGAGTTCCGCACGCAAAGAAGGCCACTTAATGTGGCCTTCGTCTTGCGCAGGACTGTAGAGCAGGAAACCTTATATCCGGCCCCTCCGGTCGGGGACCGCGCCTTTGCGACTACAGCGTCATGTTCGGATCGGCGTCGACGTCGAACGGCGAGATTTCTCCTCGGTCGAATTTACGGCGGGCGACCTCCGCGATCATGGCGGCGTTGTCGGTGCATGCCGAGAGAGGCGGCACCGTCACGCGAATGCCCTGGCGCCCGAGCTTCTTGATCATCATCTCGCGCAGATGCGGGTTAGCCGAGACGCCGCCGCCGATGCAGTACTCCTTGCATCCGGTGGCATGCAGCGCGTTCTTGGCCTTCTTGTACTGAACGTCAAAGACCGCGGCCTCAAACGAAGCCGCCAGGTCGGGCAGATGAATCGTACGCCCGGCTTTGGTCTCCTGCTCAATGTAGAGCGTCACGGCCGTCTTAAGGCCCGAAAGCGAGAATCGATAGTCTCCCCTACTATTGAGCGCGCGGGGGAAGTCAATCGCGCGGGGATTGCCCGTCTCGGCCAGCTTGGAGATGATGGGGCCGCCGGGATAGCCCCGACCCAGCGCCTTAGCCACCTTGTCGAAGGCCTCACCCACGGCGTCGTCGAGCGTCTCGCCGAGCACCTCGTAGTCACCCCACGCCTTGACGTGAACAAGCATGGTATGACCGCCCGAGACGAGCGTGAAGATAAACGGCGGCTTGAGATCGGGCTGCGCCAGCAGGTTGGCGAACAGATGACCTTCCAGATGGTTGACGCACACGAGCGGTTTACCGGCGGCATAGGCAAAGCCCTTGGCGAAGGCGACGCCCACCACCAGAGCACCCACCAGGCCCGGACCCTGTGTCACGCCAACAGCGGCGAGTTCGCTCGGCGCGATGGCTCCGCCCTCAAGACCAAGCGATGCCGCGGCATCCTCGAGCGCCGCGTCCACGACGCTCACGATAACCTCAACGTGCTTGCGCGAAGCGATCTCGGGCACTACGCCGCCAAAACGGGCATGAAAATCGATCTGCGTCGAAACCTGATTGGCCAGCATATTACCGTCCGCATCGATAATCGCCACAGCCGTCTCATCGCACGAACTCTCGATGGCAAGCACCAGGCGACGGCGCTCAATTTCGGCACGCTCCTCAACGGTGCGCTCGGGTGCAGGTAGCGGCCATACACGCTGCTCAGCCGCCGTCGGCTCGGGCGAAGCGTTGTCGACCGGGAGCACCAAGGGCAGCGGCGCCGTCATGACGATGGCGTCCTTGCCAACACCGTAGTAACCGCGGCGACAGCCCGCCTCGGTAAAGCCCAGAGAGACATAGAGCGCAATAGCGCCCTCGTTGCCATCCTCAACCTCGAGCGAGGCGGTCGTACAGCCGAGCATCTGGGCATCGTAGCTCACATGCGACAGCAGCTTGCGGGCAATACCCTCGCGGCGATGCTTCGGGTCGACGGCAACATCCAAAATCTGCACGTCACCGTCTACGACCATGCCACCGGCAAGCCCCAGCAGCTGACCGTCGTCGTGCGCCACCCACCAGCTGCGCGGCGCCGCAACATCCTCGCCCAGCTCGGACAAGAACATGCCCGGCGTCCACGCCTCGTGCCCAGCGCCTTCAAAGCAGGCGGCCTCCAGCGCACTCGCACCCTCGGCGTCCGCCGCACCCATGGGGCGGAATTGCAGATGGCGACCGGCGAGCTCATCGGCGACGCCCGTAATTTCGCTCTGCGCGCTCTCGGCAAGACCGAGGCGTTTGCGCTCGTTTTCCTCGGCGTCAGAAAGGCGCGTATAGATCGGCAGGACGCGGGCCGGGTCGCCGTCACCCGCGGCATGCGCAAGGAGGAGGCCCTCGCCCGAAGGCCACCACAAGTCGCGCTCTACGCAGCGAGCGGCCTCATCCTCGCCCAGCAGCTTGCCATAGCGCACGAGACCGTCGCCAGTCAGCTGAACCTGGTCCCAGTCCGCGGCTTGACGCCACTCATCAAGCGCCACGGCAGCCTTGACCACGTGCTCGCGCTCAAACTGACGCTCGGGGCCCTCGTCGCTCAGCACATACAAAGCCGGATACACCTCGCCGCGCATGGCATCGGCCAGAATGCCGAGCTTGCCACGCACGCCAGCCTTCCACGCGGTCCATGCGCAGGCATCGAGCGTCGACACGCCCAACAGCGGCACGTTGGCACCGCGCGCCAAGCCCTTGGCGGTGGAAATGCCGATACGCACACCGGTAAACGAACCAGGACCGCGACCGACGACGTAACTGCCCACGTCAGCACGGTCCATGCCAGCCCGAGCAAGCACGCTGTCGACAGTATTCACGAGCTCCACATTGGCATGGCGACGGCACATATGGTCGCCACTCACCAGCTTCGCCTCGCCCGTCTGCCCATCAATCCAGCTTGCCGCGCAGGCAAGCATATCGGTCGAAGTATCGAGCGCCACCACCAGCGCGTAATCGTTATGCAAGCTCATCTTGTACAGCCTTATCAATCAAATCGGAAAGCTCCGCTGCGCGCTCGCCGTGCGCCTCGAGCGTTATCGTTCGCACGTCGCTATCGTTCTCATCACGCTTAAGCGTTACCGAAAGATACTCGTCTGTCAGTTCGTCCTGGAACTGTTCGCCCCACTCCAACAGACAGGCACCCTCATAGCCCAGTACATCGAAAATGCCCGTATCCTCGAGCTCGTAAGCATGCTCCAGGCGGTACAGGTCAAAGTGGAACAGCGGAATACGCCCCTGGTCATGAACGGCCATGAGTGCGAATGTGGGACTCGTGACCATATGGCCGTCGCCCAGACCACGCGAAACGCCCTTGGTAAAGTGGGTTTTGCCCACCCCGAGGCCGCCGGTCAAGATCAGCACATCACCATCTTCCAGGCACGGCGCAACCAGCTCGCCAAAATGCTCCGTATCGGCAGAGCAAGCCGTTTTATAAATACCTACCCCCAGGCGCTCCAGGGACATATATGCTCCTTATTATTCCGAGGCACCCTCTGGCGCGGGATGCCGCTCCAGATAGTCGCCCAGCATCTTAAAGTCTTCCTCCAGCAGCTCCTGCCACGCCGGATTACGCAGCGCCGCCGCCGGATGGAACGTAGGCATCACCACAAAATGCCCCATCTGATGGAACCTGCCGCGCAGCTTGGTGATGCCGATCTCGGTCTTAAGCACAAAGTGCGTCGCGGGATTACCGAGCGTCACGATGATATCGGGCCAAATGCTCCGAATCTGCTCACGCAAAAACGGTGAACAGGCCAGCACTTCCTCGGGCCGAGGATTGCGATTTCCCGGTGGCCGACACTTAAGCACGTTGGCAATGTAGACGTCTTCGCGCTTGAGACCAGCCAGCGACAGGATGCCGTTGAGATCTTCGCCCGCCGCCCCCACAAACGGTTCGCCTTGCAGATCCTCGTTACGCCCCGGTGCCTCGCCGATAAACATGACGCGGGCGTGGGGGTTTCCCACGCCAAACACGATGTTATGACGCGACTGATAGAGCTGGCAGAGATGGCAGTCGCCTAAAACAGCCTCAATCTCCTCGAGCGCAACCTCGCGCGGCGCCTGGTGACTATGTCCGGGGATGCGCATGACACCCATAGTGGCTCCTACACGTAGATCTTGTCGAGACGCATGCCAAAGCCGCAGGCGACCTCGTAGTTAATCGTGCCGCGCAGTCGGGCCATCTCGTCCATGGTAATCTCGGCATCGCCATCGCGGCCGACAATAATCATCTCGTCACCATGCTCGGCCTCGGGAATCTCATGTGCCGGGTTGGACTGAATGGCGACCATAAACTGGTCCATGCAGATGTTACCCACCTGACGCACGCGCTCGCCGCGATACAGCACGTCCATACGATTGGAGAGCGTACGCGAAAGACCGTCGGCATATCCAATCGGCAGCGTGCAAATCTGAACGCGCGTACGCGGCACGCGATAGGTAAATCCGTAGCCCACGCCCTCGCCCATCGCAGGATGCGCCACGCGTGTCACGCGCGCATGCACGCTCATAACAGGATCGAGCTGCATCACGCGACCACTCAGCTCGCATGGTTGCATGCCATACAAGCCAACGCCGGCGCGAATCATATCAAAATGCATCGAGGAATCGAGCATCGAGGACGGCGTGTTGGCGCAGTGCACGATACCGCACTCAAAACCCGCGTCCTTAATGGCCTGAACGGCCTCGGTAAAGCGTTGGCACTGCAGTTTGTAGTCCCAACCCGAAGGTTCATCGGCCGTGGCGAAGTGCGTAAAGACGCCATCACACTGGATACCGCGATGGAAGCTAATACCACGAACAAAGTCGAGCACCTGCGTGTAGTGAACACCGATGCGGTTCATGCCCGTCTCGATGGCTAGATGGTACTTGCCCACCTTGCCTGCCGCGACAGCGCACTCGCCATAGGCAAGGGCGAAATCGGACGTATAGACCGAAGGCATAATGTCAAACTCAAGCAGTGTGGGGATCGCCTCGATAGGCGGCTCGCTTAAGATCAGGATGGGCTTGGTAATTCCGCCCCGACGTAGCTCAACACCCTCGCTGACCGTCGCCACCGCGAACATGTCGGCTCCGGCCGAGTACATGATTTTGGCGCACTCAACGGCACCATGGCCATAGGCATCGGCCTTGACCACGCAGCACAGTCGTTGACGTGAATCGAGCAGGTTCTTGTAAGCCCTCGTGTTGCGGCGAAGCGCCCCGCGGTCAATCTCAACCCAGGACCAGCGCGTCAAATCGGCTTTATTCATGATTAGTCATCCGACCCTTCGTCCATGATTCCCAGATCATCGAGTGCATCCTTTGCCGCCAATTCCATGGCAGGACCGATCAAGTCGATCAGATCGGTCGCAATAACACTCTTCTCACCATACTCCGTCGCCGCGGCAAAACCCGCATAGCTGTGAAGCGCAACGGCATACGAATACAGCAGCTCCCAGCGATCCATCTCATCACGCATGGTAGCCAGTGTGCCAGCCAAAATGCCCGCAAGAACATCGCCCGAACCGGCAGTCGCCAACGACGCCGGACCCGAGAGCGGCAAAAGCACGCGCTCAACGCCACAGATAGCCGTCGTCGGCCCCTTGGCAATAACCACGAGATTGTCGGAGCCAGCAGCCCAGACAACCTTCTGCGCGGCCGCGATTGCAGTCCCTAGATCGTTAACCTCGTCACCGGCAACCAAACGCGAAAGCTCGCGATAGTGCGGCGTCATGACGAGCGGTTGCTCACGGCGGTACATCTCAGGGTTGCTATCGATACCGTCGATAGCAATCTTAGCAAGGCAGTTGAGCGCATCGGCATCAAGGATCAGCGGTACATCAAGCTCCAATAAGCCCGAAACCACCTGCATGGCACCGGCAGACGTCGTCATGCCGGGACCGCACAGTACGCAGCTGTACTTCTTTGCAATCTCGCACACGGTCATACGCGCAGCGGCACCAAAAGAGCCGCGGGAATCGGACGGAATAGCAAAAACCGGAATCGAGGGAAGCGCCATACGAATAAGATTGGCACACGCATCGGGCGTCGCGACAGCCACATAGCCGGCACCCGCGCGGGCAGCAGACTTGGCGGCCATAATGGCAGCGCCAGGATACTGCGCCGAACCGGCAACAATAAGGACGGAACCGCGAGAATATTTATCGATATTCGTGGGCAGCGGAGCAAAGAAATCCACCAGGTCACCGGGCTCGACTATCTCGGCGGCATGGTCGACATCATCGATGACCTCATCAAGGCGGTCATAGAGGCTACCGCACACCAGATCACCGGCGTACTCTGGGCCATCAGCGCTGTAGAGACCAATCTTGGGCGTGATCATCGTAACCGTGCGCTCGGCACGGATGCAGTCGTCGTCGACAACACCGGTCTCGGCATTCAGACCCGAAGGGACATCGATGGACACCACATGGTCGGCACAGTCGTTAACTGTCGGAATCCAGATGGAGAACGGTGCACGCAAGTCACCGTGGAAACCGGTACCAAAAATAGCGTCAACAACAACGTCGGCCTTATCGATCAAAACCTCAAGCTCATCTCGTGAGGGACCGACGCACACATGTACGTCACGACCGGCGGTACGGCGGGCAACATGGCGAGCCAGAGCGGCAGGAATCTCATCCGGCTCAACCGGAGACACGATGTCCACGTCAACGCCTTTGTGACTCAAGATATCAGCCGCGACCCAGCCATCGCCACCGTTGTTGCCAAAACCGACCAGAACAAGGACGCGATCGGGATTGAGTTTTAGAATTTCACTAGCAGCAAACTCACCCGCCAGTTCCATAAGCTCGGCCTTCGAAGTTCCTTCGCGTTCGATAATATCCTCGAGGCGAACGACTTCCTCGGTACTCAAAACCGGTTTCATCTATGCTCCTAGCGTATCTTGCGAAGCATCGCCCTGATGCTCCGTCAAAGCTGAATTTTGCAGTTGCTCAAGCTCATCTAAAACCGAGCGAGCCTCTTTAAATGTTTGTGCAACGCGTTCCTTGGTGCTCACCTTTTCTTCCTTAGGCTTGGGTCGAGCATCCTCGGTGATCGCAATGGCATTGGCTACGGCCAAATCACCCGTCAAGGTAATGGAAAGCGCAACTTCAATGACACCCAACTCTTGAGCAATCTCGAGCGCTCGACCCGAAAGCACTGCTTTAGGCTTTCCGAGCTTATCACGCGTTACCGAGACGTCTTTGCGGCCGACGCCCTGGCTAAAGCCCGTACCAAGAGCCTTGAGAACCGCTTCACGAGAAGCAAAACGGCTCGCATAGTGCGCTGCAGGACGCGATGAAGCGTCGCAATATGCGCACTCTTCTTCGGTAAACACACGCCGAGCAAACGACGGCGTCTTTTCAAGGATTGATTTCATGCGGGAAATCTCGACGATATCAACGCCGATACCAGCTTCAGCCATGTTCACCTCCATATTGCACAGACTAAGTTATTGTAGCCCGTTAACGGAAGATGCGACAAACGAGGGTCATAAAACACAGCGAGTTTGTTAGATCAGGCTTTAAACGCAAAAAAGGGGGAGGCCGCGAGGCCTCCCCCTTCTTCAAGTCTTGCGACGGCTCGGTGCCGTCCACCGGTCAGCGGCGCCCTGGCCTCCCACGGGCTGACC
>CABUHO010000040.1 GCA_902491395.1 uncultured Collinsella sp. | reverse complement strand
CCCCATATCGTTGGGGTCAGGCCCGATTTTGCCTCTTGACAATGTCCTGCTCATATTAAAAGGAACGCCCCCAAGTGCCGCCCCAATGACTACCATGACAACGCCGCAGGTAGAGGACGGACAGCGAGCGGGCACCAGAGCGAACAAATTGGCATGAAAAGAGGACGGCATAGACCTTCTGGTCATGTCGTCCTCTTTGAATGACAAGTTGTCGCTCTGGTGCCCGCGCAGCGTCGAGCAGTTACGGCGTTTGGTAAAACGCCGTAACGAACTAGCTCAGCATCGCATCCATCATCTCGGAGTTGACGGAGTCGTCGGCAGACCACTCGCCGTCGTCGTTGCAGGTGTACTTGAAGATAACCGTGGTCTTCCTGGGCTCGGTGGCCTTGGTCACATCGACCATCACCTCGCCAGCCATCTTGTACAGCTCGTCATCGGAAGGCATCGCATCAAGCGCAGCGACCTTCTCCTGATACTGGGTGGAGAAGTCCTCGACGATCTTGTTCATGGACTTGCAGGTGATGGAGACCTCGGCGGTCGCAACGCCCTTGTCCTCGTCGACAGTCACATCGCCGATCTTGTAGTCAAAGCCCTCGAGATAGGTCTTGGCATACTCCTTGGGATCGATGCCCAGCTGCTCGAACTCGTCGCCCGAAGCCTCTTCCAGACCAGAGAGGAAATCGTCGCCACCGTTTTTGACCTCATCGAACTGAGTCGTAAGGTCCTCGGTGATGAGTTCTTCGATCGAGGGGCCTCCGCAACCGGAAAGCACGACCACGCATGCAACCAAGACGGCCATGAGGGGCGCAAGCAGCAGCTTCTTTTTCATGTTGTCCTCCCAATAAGCGGCACCGTGCTTCCCAACACGGCGCACGTTGTAATAAGTAAGCTCATACTATCCACTTATGAACACCCCCGACAGCACGAAAGCGCGGTCGGTTCGTTTTAGCGTCCGAACGGTCTGCGAGTCCGCTCAGCGTGTAATAAAGTGCATCGGTACCGTGCAATAAAAAAGGGTGGCCGGACAATCCGACCACCCCAAAACATCCTGTGAATGCCGCGATTTACTTGCGGACAACCTTGACGATAGCATCGCCGGCGGCGACAGCGGAGTCGGCCTCGACGGCGAGCTCGACATCGGCGAACTCGGCGGTGTTGGACACGGCCACGACGACGCAGTCCTTGTAGCCGGCAGCGGCGATCTTGGCGCGGTCGATCTTGAGCATGGGCTGGCCGGCCTTCACGACATCGTCAGCCTTGACGAAGCCCTCGAAGCCGTCGCCGTTCATGTTGACGGTATCGACGCCAACGTGCACCAGGACCTCGATGCCGCTATCGGACTGCAGGCCCACAGCGTGACCCATGGTGACGGTAACCTTGCCGTCGCAGGGGGCATAGACCAGATCGTCCTCGGGCCACACGGCGCAGCCCTTGCCCAGAACCTCGCCACCAAAGACGGGATCAGGCACATCGGCCATCTTGATGACCTTGCCTTTGACGGGCGAGCACAGCACGTCGGCGCCGGCAGAAGCAGAGATGGAGGCCGGAGCAGCGGCAGCCGCAGGCTCAGCCTTCTTCTTGAACATGTCAAACAGACCCATACGTTTTCTCCTCTTGATTAAGCGCAACGTAGTGCGCATGCCTATGGTGATTATAGTGCCAAATGGACCAAAAACTAAGGTGGGGAGTCGAATCGAGGACCTCGCCGACGTCTTTGTCCCATCGATACCCATTTTGTTGATTAACCCTCGATGAGCCCCAGATGCACGAAGGCGTTCCAGATGCCATCGTCGTCGACATCGGTGGTCACATAGTCGGCCGCCGCCTTGCACTCATCGCCGCCCGACCCCATGGCCACGCCCGTGGCGCACGCCTCGAACATGGGAATGTCGATCTTGGCGTCGCCGAAGGCCACGGTGTCGGCACGGTCGGCACCCAGGTGCTCGAGCAGTGTGTTGACGGCGTGCGCCTTGGTAATGCCGCGCACGCCCATGTCGCCAAAGAGCGCCGTCTCGCCGGCGCCGCCCCAGGTATGACACTCAAGGTCGGGGAACTCCTCGATGCTATCCAGGTGATCCTGATAGCTCGACAGGATAAAGCTCACCTTGTTGAGGTCATCACGGTAGAGCGGCGCGCCGTAGACCATGCCGTGCATGACGTCGTCGGTCTCGAGCGTATCGGCGCCCTCCACGCCCTTGCGACCCATATAGGTCTGCAACACCGGGCGCGCAGCCTCGCGAAAGCGCTCGCTCGCGAACAGGCCGTTGTTGCTCTCAAGGTAGAACTCGAGGCCGCGGCCGTGCAGCCAGTCGACGATGTGACGGCACTGGTCGGCGGTGATGAGCTGGTGCATGACCACCTCGCCCGCCGACTCGACATAAGAGCCATTGCCGCCGATCATGCCGTCAAAGCCGATAGCCTCGAGCTCGGGCGGCACCTCGGCCTTACTGCGACCCGTGCACATATAGGCCAGATGCCCGTTAGCGCGGGCGGCCTGAATGGCCGCCACGCAGGACGCCGGAATGTTGCCCTCATAGTCAGCGATCGTGCCATCGACATCAAGGAACAGTATTTTGCGGGAGGACATAGAGCGGCCCTTTCTGGATTGGGAGGCGAAGCGCGACAGCAGTGATAAGCCCGCAGGTTGAGCAGGCGTCAGCGAGCCGGCTCCAAGTGCCCCAGGTCGCCGCGAAAGAGGAGCGACGCGTACTTCTGTACGCGAGCGACGGTTTGAGTGGCGAGATGGGGTGCTTGGGGCCGGCGCAGCGTCGACCGGTCCGGCGTTCGGTAGAACGCCGGAACCTAAAGGCCGTTGGACTTGATGATCTTCTGGTAGGCGTAGAAGCTGTCCTTGCGGCGTCGCTCGTAGGTACCGGTGCCGTCGTCGTACTTATCGACGTGGATGAAGCCATAGCGCTTGCGCATCTCGCCGGTGCCGGCGGACACCAGGTCGATGGGACCCCACCAGGTGTAGGCGATCAGGTCGACGCCGTCGGCAATGGCCTCGCCCATGGCCTTGATGTGGCTCTGCAAGTAGGCGATGCGGTACGGGTCGTGGATGGAACCGTCCTCCTCGACCTCATCGTAGGCGCCCATGCCATTCTCGACCACCATCAGCGGAATCTCGTAGCGGGCGTAAATCTCGTTGAGGGCGATGCGCAGACCCAGCGGATCGATCTGCCAGCCCCAGTCGGTGGACTCCAGATAGGGATTCTTGCCGCCAAAGGTCATGTTGCCCTCGGTCATCTCGTGATCCCTGTGGGTGCCCACGGTGCCGGACATGTAGTAGCTAAAGGTGTAGAAATCGACCTTGCCGTCGGCGATATCCTGCAGGTCACCGTCCTCCATCACAAGCTCGACATCGTTCTCGGCCCAGAAGCGCTTGGCATAGAACGGATACTTGCCGCGCACCTGCACGTCGGAGCAGTACCAGTTCATGGTATTCATCTCCTGCTGCGTGGCGAACACGTCGGCCGGATCGCACGTGGCGGCATAGGAGAGGATGAAGCAGTCCATGTTGCCCATCTTAAACTGCGGATAGTGCTCGTGGGCATAGCGCACGACGCGGCCGCTGGCGACAAACTGGTGATGCAGCGCCTGCATACGAGCCTGCGGCGTAGTATGGACCGCCGAAGCCGGGCCCTCAAAGCCCTGAATCATGCTGGTCTCAAAGAGGTTGCCCATGTCCTGAGTGCCGCAGTTGATCTCGTTGAAGGTGAGCCAGAACTTGACCTTGTCCTGATAGCGGTCGAAGACGGTCTGGCAGTACTTCTCAAAGAAGCCGATGAGCTCGCGGCTCGCCCAGCCGTTGTATTTCTCGACCAGGTGATAGGGCATCTCGTAGTGCGACAGGGTCACGAGCGGCTCGATATTGTGAGCGCGCAGGCAGTCGAAGACGCGGTCGTAGAAGGCGAGGCCGGCCTCGTTGGGCTCGGCGTCGTCGCCGTTGGGGAAGATGCGGCTCCAAGAGATGGACATGCGGAACATGGTAAAGCCCATCTCGGCGAACAGCGCGATATCCTCCTCGTAGTGATGGTAGAAATCGATGCCGTCATGATTGGGGTAGAAGCGGTTGGGGTCGATGTCGATCGTAATCTGGCGCGGCTCCTTGTAGCTGCCGCCCAAGAAATGGTCGTCGACGGAAGGACCGCGGCCGTCCACGTTCCAAGCGCCCTCAAACTGATTGGCGGCCGTGGCGCCGCCCCAATAGAAACCCTCGGGGAACTTGATGTTTGCCATGAGCATCTCCTTTGCATTGCGGGTCGATAGGCCGAGTATCGCCCACGCACGCGACAGGCAGGGGCAGGGGTGCCAAACCCGACACTTCTTTTCGCAGACGCGCGCTGCAACAGCGCTGCAGCTGAAACTTTTTGACACCGAAGGAGCGAAGACGATCCGCCCCGCGCTTACCGGCGGTATGCCGCGGGGGTGCATCCATACTTGCCGTGAAACTTACGGTAGAAGAAGCTCATGTTTTCATAGCCCACCGCATGCGCAGCCGCCCCGGCCGTGGCGCCACCGCGCAGAAGCTCGGCCGCACGCACCAGGCGTCGCTCCTGCACAAGCTGCCTAAAGGTCTTGCCCACATGTCGCTTGAGGAGCGCCGTCGCATAATTAGGGCTCAAGCCAAACTCCGCCGCCATCCCCTCGAGGGAGCATGCAGCGAATTCGCGATCGATATAGCCAAGCATTCCCGTCACCAGGGCAGTGGGCCCCGCCGCGCCGTCCGCCGCGCCGCGCACCAGCTCGCGCTCGTAGCAATCCATAAGCTCGGCCAAAAACAGCTGAAACAGACGCAGGACGATCTCGGAACCGTTGGGGCTCGGGTCGTACAGCTCACAGAGCATCTCCTGCATGTAGCGCCGAATCCGACGGCTCTCGCCGCAGTAAAAACGGACATGCCCCCGATGGTCCGTCTCGCTGTTGAGCGCGTTGAACAAAAACCGCGAGACCGCGCTCTCGCGCGAGAGGCTCGACTCGAGACTCCGGCGCAAAAAAGAGCGTGAAACGGTCATGCTCAGCATGATGTCGTCCTCGCCGAGCGCCGCCACGGCATGGGGGCAAAGGGCGTCGAGCAAAAGCACCTCGTTGCGGCGCAACTCGAGCCTCTCCCCCGCCACCGTCTGCGGACAGCGCCCGCGATACACATAGCTCATCTCCACGTAATCATGCACGTGCTCGGGAACTGCATTAAAGCGCGAGTTTTTCCTTATCGTCAGGCCGCGCGGCATGCCGGGCTGGGCATAGGCAAACCCTGGCTGCCCAATCTTGCGCACTGGGCATCCGTCGATTTCGACATGCTCGGTCATAATCGACCAATCAAATGCCATGCCGTCTTTATAAGTGATCTCACTGGCGCTCAGTTCGCTGAGCCTACGCTCGAGCTCGTCGATCTCCATGGCTTGCCAATCGTTGATTTGGTCATAGTTCGTCGTGATTCAGATATTAGCAGAACGCGCCGACGCGTCCATAATCTGTGCTATGCAGCAGATCGATCGAGCCAAGGAGGATCCATGACCGCGTACTATCAGCAGGTGCTCGAGGGCACATACGACAACCACGTGCTTCCGTTTTTGTGGATGAAGGGCGAGAGCCATAAGACCATTGCCGAGTATCTGGAAAAGATCGCCGGCGCCGACATCCACGAGGTCTGTCTCGAAAGCCGCCCACACCCCGATTTTTGCGGCGAGGGCTGGTGGCGCGACTTGCGCTTTGTCATTGACGAGTGCAAGCAGCTGGGCCTTAAGCTCTGGATCTTGGACGACGCGCACTTCCCCACGGGCTTTGCCAACGGCGCCGCCAAGGAAGCCGTGCCCGAGCTCCGCAAGATCGTGCTCACGCACCGCACGTTCGACATCGTGGGCCCCACGTCCGCCGCGAGCATCGCGCTCGCCAACATGCTCGACAAAACGGAGCGCTTCTACGGCGTGACATTTATGCAGGACGGCAGCCCCGTCGACGTCGCTTACCGAGTATTCGACGATGCAGACGGCAACCCCAGCCGCCTGGTCTTCGATGCACCTGCGGGCCTCACGCAGGCATGCGTGATATTCACGAGCGGCAAGACCTCCTACAACGAGGACTACATCAATATGGTCGACCGCGCCTCGGTGGCGCAGCTCATCGATGCTGTCTACGAGCCGCATTTTGAGCATCTGGGCGATGAGTTTGGCAAGACGATCCTGGGCTTTTTCTCCGATGAGCCCGGATTTGCCAACGAGAAGGGCACCACGGGCCCCGATGGCATCTCGGACACGCTCATCGGCAAGGCCACCGCGCCCCTACCCTGGTCGGCCGAGCTTGAGCGTCGCCTACGCGCGGCACTGGGCGAGCGCTACCTGGCCGAGCTCCCGCACCTGTGGGACCGCGAGCCGGCCGGCGCGCACGTACGCCACGTCTATATGGACATCGCAAGCACCCTCTATAAGGAGTGTTTCTGCGACCAGCTCGGCGACTGGTGCCGCGCGCGCGGCGTGCAGTACATCGGCCACGTTATCGAGGACAAGGACTGCCACGCGCGCCTGGGCGTGGGCGCCGGGCACTACTTCCGCGCCGTGGGCGGTCAGGACATGGCGGGCGTCGACATCGTGATCAACCAGCTGGTACCCGGCATGGACCGCGGCCTTCACAGCTACGGACGCGGCGTGTGGGACCTCGAGTTCTATAACTACGTGCTGCCCAAGCTGGGCTCCTCGGCAGCACACCTCGACCCCAAAAAGCAGGGGCGCTGCATGGCCGAGGTCTTTGGCGCATTTGGATGGCACGAAGGCCTACGCGAGATGAAGTGGATCGCCGATCATTTTTTGGTGCGCGGCGTCAATTGGTTTGTGCCGCATGCCTTTAGCATGGCCGCCTTCCCCGACTGGGACTGCCCGCCGCATTTCTATGCGCATAGCCAAAACCCCCAGTTTGCACACTTTGGGCAGCTCATGAGCTACATGAACCGTACGGCGAGCCTGCTGAGCGGCGGGCGCGCAACGACCCCGGTGGCGCTTCTCTACCATGCGGACGCCGAGTGGGCAGGCAAGGCGAACTTTATGCAGCATGCCGCCTCCGAGCTTTTGCGCGCGCAGGTCGACTTTGACATCGTGCCGGCAGAGGCATTTGAGGACGCAGGGCGCTATGCCGTTGAAATTGCCGCAGACGGTAGCGGCTTTAGCGTGAACGGCCAGGCATACCGCTGCCTGGTGATGCCCGGAGCCGAGTTTGTCGGCGGAGCCGTGCTCGACTTTGCCGCGCGCGCCGCAGCCGCAGGTGTTGCCGTGTACGCGCTGGATGAGTTGCCGAACAAGCGCTACGACGGTGACACTGCAGGCCGCGAGGGCTTTGCCTCCCTGGATGCAACCGCGCTCGCCGGCATCAAACTCCTGGCGACCACCGAGCTCGCAGGAACACTTGCCAATACCGGCATGCAGACCGTGGTTTGCGCCGAGCCCCAGCCCTGGCTGCGCGCACTGCGCTACGAGCGGGCGGGCGAGAGCTATCTGATGCTCGTCAACGAGCATCCCAAGCAGGGCATCTCCACTCAGGTTGCGCTTGCCGACGGCACGCCCGTCGCAGGCGCGCGCCTCGATCTGCTCAACGGCACCGAGCCCGCCGCCTTTGACGGCACGCTCGAGCTGGCTCCCTACGAGAGCTGCATCGTGGTCCTTGGGGCTACAGGTTCCGTTGCTGTGGCAACCGCCGAAGACGAAGCCACATGCGTCGACGGGCCCTGGGCGGTTGCCTTCTCTGCCCCTGGCACCGATGCCTTTGGCGAGCCTGTTGAGCTTGCAGACCTGCACGACCTTTCCTCGGCCGAGTTCCCCGGCAAGGCCGGCACATTCCGCTACCGGGCCTCCTTTGTCCTGGGCGAAGCGGCCACCCGCACCGTCATCGACCTTGGCGAGGTCTTTGAGACCGCAACCGTCACCCTCGACGGCAAATCCCTCGGCACGCGCATCTGTCCGCCTTACCGCTTTGAGGCCGGCGCGCTTTTGGCCGGTGAGCACGCGCTTGCGATCGATATCATCAACACCCTCGACCATGCCGTCCCCGACGTGTTCGGCATGACCGAGCCCTCCGAGCCCAGCGGCCTCTTGGGCCCCGTACGCGTGCTCGGGTAACGCCCCGGGCGCAAACGGTCCAACAAGGACAGCGCCCCTATGTTGAGCCCGCACAGCGTCGAGCGGTCCGTCGTTCATAGACCGGCGGACCAAAACTCCCAGCCAAGCCGAACGTTTTATTTATCGCTATGATTGGTTTATCGCGGCGCAAACGCATAGGAGCCATATGGATATCAGGCGAAAGATCACGCAGGGCAAAAGCCTCACCCCCACCGAGCAACAACTTGGGCGAACGGCCCTCGCCATGGGCGAGGATGTGCGCGGGCTTTCCATTAAGGAATTTGCCGCGTGCGCCAACGTTTCGGTCGCGAGCGTGCACCGCTTTTGCAAAAAGCTCGGCCTCAAGGGATTCAAAGACCTCAAGGTCGAGCTCATCCGCCAGGCGACCGAGGCGGGCAACCGGCGCGACGTGGACATCAACTTTCCCTTCGATGCCACCTCCACCCCTGCGCAGGTGATGGAGCGCATGGAGGGGCTCTACCAGACCACGCTGGCCGAAACGCAGGAGCTGCTCGACCCTGCACAGCTCGACCACGCCGCCAAGCTCATCATGCGCGCCGGCACCGTGGACATCTACACGGGCTCGCATAACCTGTATCCAGCGGGAATGTTCCGCGATCGCCTGCTTTCCGCCGGCAAAAGCGCGACGTGCCACGACAGTATCGAGACGCAGATGCGCACGGCGCTCGCCTCGGGCACCGACCATGTGGCAATCGTCATCTCCTACAGCGGCCTTGCCCCCAACCTCAGGGAGATCTTGCCGATCCTCAGCAGTCGACATGTCCCGGTCATCGTCATCGGGACACCATACTGCGCCCGCATTCACCCCGGCTTTGCCGCCTACCTCACGGTGAGCGATCACGAGAGCATGACGCACCGCATCACACAGTTCGCCAGCCACATCGCCGTGCAATACGTGCTCGATTCGCTCTACAGCAGCTACTTCGCCAAAGACTACGCCCGCTGTGCCGAGTTCCTAGAGCGCTCGTTCCCCTACACCCGCCTCCCGGGCCTGAAGTAAAACGAGCGTGGATTTTCGGACACTTATCTAACGAGCGTGGATAATCTCCCACTTTGAGCCCGCATGGGGGCCAAAAACGGGAGATTATCCACGCTCATTCTGGATGGTACGTTTTCCTCCGTAGTCGTTGGGGACGTTCTTAAACGACTAGTCAAACAAGAACGTCTCCAATGACTACTCTGGCAACGCCGATGTTTTGGTACCGACAGCGAAAGCCCACCAGAGCGAGCAAGGTGCCTTGAAACAAGGCGGCATTGACCTTCTGGTCATGCCGCCGAAGTTGAAAGGCAGATTGCCGCTCTGGTGGGCTTGCGGCGTCGGCCGGTTACGCGGTTTGTAAAACCGCGTAACTATTCACGGGCTCCGTACTGCTCGTAGTAGGCGTCGATGGCGGCCTTGAGCTCGTCATCGATAACGACCTTGCCGTCGATCTCGTGGTTGTAGAGGGTCTCGACGACCTCGGCCATGGAGACGATGCTCGCGACGGGGAAACCGTACTTGGCCTCGATCTCCTTCTGCGCGGTGGTCACGCCACCCTTGCCGACCTCCATGCGGTTGAGAGACACGATGAGGCCCTTGATCTCGACATCGGCAGCAGCCTTGACCTTGGGATAGGTCTCGTCGATGGACTTACCGCTGGTGGTGACGTCCTCGACCATGACTACGCGGTCGCCGTCCTGGGGCTCGTAGCCCAGCAGGTTGCCCTTGTCGGCGCCGTGGTCCTTGGCCTCCTTGCGGTCGCAGCAGTACTTGACCTCCTTGCCGTACAGCTCGTGGTAGGCAATGGCGGTCACGACGGCCAGGGGAATGCCCTTGTAGGCCGGTCCAAACAGCACGTCAAAGTCGTCACCAAAGTTATCGTGGATTGCCTGGGCGTAATACTCGCCCAACTTCTTGAGCTGGTAGCCCGTCACGTAAGCGCCGGCGTTCATAAAGAACGGGGACTGACGGCCGCTCTTGAGCGTAAAGCTGCCGAACTTAAGGACGTCGGACTCGACCATGAACTTGATGAACTCTTGCTTGTAAGCCTCCATGCGGGCTCCTCTCGTAATCGCGTACGTGCCTTCCAGTTTAGCGCAGGCAGGGCGCGTTGCGGGCGCGCTTTGAAGCCACGGCATTCTGTAAAGGCTTTGTCAGGGGCGATGGTTTTCCGAACAATGGGGTTGACACGACAAACCCCCTCATCAAGAATACGGGCGGATTGAAACGGGTACGAGATGCCCAAAGCGCGCAGCGCCCGGCCTTAAGGAGGTGTGCCATGGAAGGCAGTCATAGTCGAAAAACCTGCATGTCGCCCTCGGCACGCCGCGGGGACTCCGTATTCGCATAAGCGCCAGTAACCGATCGTCAAAACCACCACAAAGGTGCCTGTCCCCTTTGTGGTGGTTCGTGAGCTTGACGTGAGCGACATCTAGGTTTTTTGAAGCAAATACGACACGTACGCTAACTCCCTTCAACAAGGAGGACCCTATGCTGATGCTCAAAACCGCCACGGTACTCGAAGCCATCTCCAAGCGCCGCCGCACGGCGCGCCCCGCCGCTCATACCGGCATGTCCAAGAACACCATATTCGCCGCCACCCATAGCGCCGAGGATGCCCTCGTGCTGCTCGACGCCACAGCCGACGGCCTCACCGCCGAGCACGCCGCCGAGCGCCTGAGCGCCGTCGGCCCCAACACCATCGAAGCGCCGACCAAGACGCTCGCCCGCCGCATCGCCGACGCGTTCGTCGATCCCTTCGCTGGCATCCTCGCCGCCCTCGCACTGGTCTCGCTCTACATCGACGTGCTCGCCGTGCCCGAGCTGCAGCGTGACCCCTCCACGGTCATCGTCATCGGCATCATGCTGCTGGTATCGGGCGGCATGAAGTTTATCCAGGAAGCCCGCAGCGGCAATGCGGCCGAGGCCCTTAAGGACCTGGTCTCCAACACCTGCTGTGCCCTGCGCGACGGCGAGCGCGTCGAGATCCCCTTCGACGAGCTCGTCCCCGGCGATGTAATCCGCCTCTCTGCCGGCGACATGGTGCCGGCCGATGCCCGCATCATCACCGCGCGCGACCTGTTTGTGATCGAGTCCGCACTCACCGGCGAGAGCGAGGCCGTCGAGAAGAGCGCTGCCATCACCGCCGTCGAGGGTGCCGACGGCTCCGCGCTACCACTCTCTGCCTGCAAGAACATCGTCTTTACCGGCACCTCCGTGCAAAACGGCACCGCCATGGCGCTTGTCGTTGCCACCGGCTCGGACACTTACCTGGGCAGCATCGCCAAGATGCTCAACGGGCGCGGCGAGAAGAGCGCGTTTGACCGCGGCGTCTCGAGCGTCTCCATGTTGCTCGTACGCCTCATGCTCGTTATGGCGCCGGCCGTCTTTGCCATCAACGCCGCCACCAAGGGCAACGTCATCGACGCGCTGCTGTTCGCCACGAGCGTAGCCGTGGGCATCACGCCGCAGATGCTCCCCGTCATCGTGACCACGAGCCTGTCGCAGGGCGCCAAGGACCTCGCCCGCCGCCAGGTTATCGTCAAGGAACTGCCGGCGATCCAAAACCTCGGCGCGATGGACGTCCTGTGCTGCGACAAGACCGGCACCCTCACCGAAGACCGCATCGTGCTCGAGCGCTACCTTAACACCGACGGCATCGAAGACGCACGCGTGCTGCGCCATGCGTTTTTGAACAGCTTCTTCCAGACCGGCCTCAAGAACCTTATCGACCTGGCCGTCATCGACCGCGCCGATGTGACGCCCTCGGCCGCAGCACCCGATTCCATGCTGGGCCAGAGCCTGCGCGACCGCTATACCAAGGTCGACGAGGTGCCCTTCGATTTCTCGCGCCGTCGCCTGAGCGTAGTTGTCGCCGACGCCCAAGGTAAAACCCAGATGGTCACCAAGGGAGCTGCCGAGGAAATGCTCGAGATCTGCTCCTTTGTCGAGGTCGATGGCGCCGCCCAGCCGCTTACCGAAGATAAGCTCGCCCAGATTCGCAAGCAGGTCGCCGGGCTCAACGCCGAGGGCCTGCGCGTGATTGCCGTGGCGCAGAAGACCAATCCGCGCTGCGTGGGCGAGTTTGGCATTGCCGACGAATGCGACATGGTGTTGATGGGCTTTTTGGCCTTCCTCGATCCGCCCAAGGCGAGTGCCGCGGGCGCCGTCGCCACGCTCGAGGCCAAGGGCGTGGCGGTCAAGGTCCTGACCGGCGACAACGACCGCGTCGCCGCTACCGTCTGCGAGCAGATTGGCATCGACGCGAGCAACGTCTTGCTGGGCCCCGAGATCGATGCGCTCGACGACGCCGAACTTGCCGAGCGCGCCGAGAACACCCATCTCTTTGCCAAGCTCTCGCCGCTGCAGAAGGCGCGCCTGGTGCGCGTCATGCGCGAGCTGCTCGACCACGCTGTGGGCTTTATGGGCGACGGCATCAACGACGCCGCCGCCATGCGTGCGAGCGACTGCGGCATCTCGGTCGATTCGGCCGTCGACATCGCCAAGGAATCCGCCGACATCATCTTGCTCCAGAAGGACCTGGGCGTGCTCGAGCGCGGCATCATCGAAGGCCGCCGCACCTACGGCAACCTGCTCAAGTACCTCAAGACCACGGTGAGCTCCAACTTTGGCAACGTGCTATCCGTGACCGTCGCGAGCCTGTTCTTGCCATTCTTGCCCATGAGCGCTCTGCAGTTGGTGCTGCTGTCGCTGGTCTACGAGATCGTGTGCATCGCGCTGCCGTGGGACACCGTCGACGACGCCTGGACCGCCCGTCCGCGCGCCTGGGACGCCGCGTCCATTAAGGGCTTTATGCTCGAGCTGGGCCCCGTGAGCTCGCTGTTTGACATCGTGACCTTCGCCGCGCTCTTCTTTGTGGTGTGCCCCGCCACAGTGGGCGCGAGCTGGGCAGAGCTTGCCGCCGCGGGCAACGTCGCGGGCATGGCGGCCTTTACGGCGCTCTTCCAGAGCGGTTGGTTTGTCGAGTCCATGTGGTCGCAGACGCTCGTGATCCACATGCTGCGCTCCCCGCGCCTGCCACGCCCGCGCGACCACGCCGCGCCCGCGCTGTGCCTCCTCACCGTGCTGGGCCTGGTGCTCGTCACCTGGCTGCCGGCAAGCCCCATCGCCGATGCGCTGGGCCTCATGCCGCTGCCGCCAATCTTCTTCGCGCTGCTCATCGGCATTGTCGCCGCCTACATCGCGCTCACCCAACTGGCCAAGCGCCGCTACATCGCCCGCCACGGCGAGCTGCTTTAGCACGGTGAGCCGCCACAGTAGACAGCCCAAGGGCAAAACCACCACAAAGGTGCCTGTGAACTGCCTCCCATTTCTTGGACATCGGGAAATGGGAGGTTTTCCATGAGTAT
>CABUHO010000039.1 GCA_902491395.1 uncultured Collinsella sp. | reverse complement strand
GGCCCTTGCGGCGTAGTCGCTATTTATTCAGTCCAAGTTTCGGGGTGCAGTTCACAGGCACCTTTGTGGTGGTTTTTATTTGCGCAGGCGTTAGGGGCGAACCTGGCCGGTGCCGCGGAGCTTGTATTTGTAGGTGGTGAGGGCCTCGGCGGCGAAGGGTCCGCGGGCGTGGAGCTTTTGGGTCGAGATGCCGATCTCGGCGCCCAGGCCAAACTCGCCGCCATCGGTAAAGCGCGTGCTGGCGTTGGCGTACACGGCCGAGGCATCGACCGCATCGAGGAAGCGCTCGCAAGCATCCGTGTCCTCGGCAACGATGGCCTCGGAGTGCATCGTGCCGTAACGGTTGATGTGCGCGATGGCCTCGTCCTCGTTTGCCACGACCTTCACGCTCATCTCGAGCGCCAGATACTCGCGACCCCAGTCCTCCTCAGTCGCGGCAACGTAGTCATCACCCTCCACAAAGCCGGCGTCGGCGCATGCGGCGCACGTGGCCTCGTCGCCGTGAATGAGTACGCCGTGGTCATGCAGCACGGCCACGACTGCAGGCAAAAACGCATCGGCCACAGCACGGTCGACCAGCAGCGACTCGGCGGCATTGCACACGCCCACGCGCTGCGTCTTAGCATTGACGATAATATTGAGCGCTTTATCGAAGTCAGCGGATTCATGCACGTAGATGTGGCAGTTACCCGTGCCCGTCTCGATCACCGGAACGAGTGACTCGCGCACGCAGCGCTGGATCAGGCCCGCACCGCCACGCGGAATGAGCACATCGACGACGCCGCGGAGCTTCATGAGCTCGCCAGTGGCCTCACGGTCGGTAGACTCGATCATCGACACGGCCTCGCGCGGGAAGCCCTTGGCCTCGAGCGCATCGGCCAGCAGCTCAGAAATCATGGCACACGAGTGATAGGCCAGCGAGCCGCCGCGCAGAATGCAGGCGTTGCCGGTGCGGATGCAGATGCCCGCGGCGTCGGCCGTCACGTTGGGGCGCGCCTCGTACACCATGGCGACCAGGCCCAACGGCACGCTCACACGGGTGAGGTCCACGCCGCTTGCGAGCACGCGGTGGTCGAGCACGCGGCCCACGGGATCGGGCAGCTCGGCAAGCTTCTCCAGGCCGGCGGCCATGCCCTCGACGCGCTCGGGCGTCAGCAGCAAGCGGTCGAGCAATCCGGCCGAGGTGCCTGCGTCACGCGCAGCGGACATATCGAGCTCGTTGGCGGCGACGATGGAGTCGACACCGTTGCGCAGTGCTGCGGCCATGGCGCGCACGGCCTCCTGGCGCTGCTCGTCGCTCGCCGTGGCAAGCGAGGCCGACGCTGCCTTGGCGGCAACGGCAAGATCGTGGACATACGTGGCTATATCGACCGACATGGGCGGCCCTTTCTCCTAGAAGTTTGCAACCATGGTAGCCGATTTGCGCATGACCTCACCTGCGGCGGTAGAATTGGTCAACCCGAAACACCGCAACGAACGGAAGCATCACATGGCGCTCATCACTTCGTACCACGTCCCCGGCCTGTATGTCGAGGACCACAGCATCGATGTCCCCCTCGACTGGCGCGGCCTGGAGCCGATGCTCCTGGCCGTCGGCAGCACCATGCGCCGCGGCGCCATGCCGGCACCAATCGCCGGCGCGCCCGAGAGCATCAAGCTCTTCTACCGCATGGTTTGCGCACCCGACCGCATCAACGACGATCTGCCGCTGCTCCTGTTTTTGCAGGGCGGCCCCGGCGGCGAGAGCCCGCGTCCGTTGTCGCCCACAAGCGATGGCTGGATCGAGGAGGCCGTCAAGCACTTCCGCGTGGTCCTGCCCGACCAGCGCGGCACCGGACGCAGCAGCTGCGTGGACGGACGCACGATCGCGGCCTTGGGCGAGCGCGCCGAGGCAGCCGGCGTCGATGCGGCCCGCTCGCAGGCGGACTTCCTCAAGCGCCACCTCGCCAGCTCCATCGTGCGCGATTTTGAGTACCTGCGCCTGGTGGGCTTTGGCGGCAAGCCCTGGGTCACACTCGGGCAGAGCTACGGCGGTTTTTTGACGCTGAGCTACCTGTCGCTCTTCCCCGAGGGCGTGGCGGCAAGCTTTACCTGCGGCGGCATTCCGCATGTGCCGGCGAGCGCCAGCGAGGTCTACACGCACACCTTCCCGCGCATGGCCGCCAAGACGCAGCAGTATTACGACCGCTACCCCGCTGACGTCGAGCGCGTGGCAGCCCTGGCCGATGCGCTCGAGGCTCAGAAGCCCGTGCTGCCCGACGGCTCGCCGATGACGGTCGAGCGCCTGCAGCTCATGGGCAGCGACTTTGGCATGAAGCCGAGCTTTGAGCGCATGCATTGGATTATCGATCATGCTTTTGTTGACGGCGACGGCACGCTGACCTGCGGTGCCTCGGTATCTGACAGCTTTTTGATGCGCGCCTTCGAGCGCACCAACACACTCACGAATCCGCTGTACTGGACGCTTCAGGAGTTCATCTACGCCGACGGCGACACCATGCCCATTCGCTGGGCCGCGGCAGAAGAGAAGGCACACCGTGCCGAGTTCGACACGCTAGCGCGCCCGCTCATGTTTACCGGCGAGGCCATGTTCCCGTGGATGTTTGAGCAGATGCCCGAACTTAAGCCCTTCAAGCCGGCGATGGATCTGCTGATGGAAGACACCAGCTGGGACAAGATCTACGACTTGCAGCGACTTTCCTGCAACGAAGTGCCGCTCCAGGCCGCCGTGTACTTCGATGACATGTACGTGGATTCGAGCCTGCAGCTCGACACGCTCAGCCGCGTGGGCAACTCGCATGCCTGGGTGACCAACGAGTTCGAGCACGACGGTCTACACGGCGGCGTGGTGTTCAAGCACCTCTTCGACGAAGCCCTCAACCGCGGAGACCTGCGCCAGATCTTCTAGCAAAGGAGTGTCCCCACCTGCCGGCACAAAAGGAACGTCCCCAAGTGCCGGCACGAAAAAGACAGCGCTGCGGGAAACGATCCGCAGCGCTGTCTTTCTTTATGCAAATACAATCAAGTTATCCCTGTGTATCGCGGGCTTCTCGGCCAGGTCTGCTAGCAGGCGGTTGCCGGCAATCTGGTCCTGGCGGCGACCGGCAGCAAGCTCCAGCACGTCCGAATCGGCTTCGGCGATACCGCGGGCGACAACCATACCGCTCGGATCGCACACATCGAGCACATCGCCCTCGGCAAACTGGCCATCAACCTCGCGAATACCCACCGCAAGCAGAGAAGAGCCACGGCTGACCAGCGCCTTCGCGGCGCCGTCATCGACCGTCACCGAGCCGTGCGCCTTGTCACCCAGTGCAATCCACAGCTTGCGGGGTGCAATGTCCAGGCGCTCAGCCGGCGGATCGAACAACGTACCCACGCTCTCGCCGCGGGCCAGACGCACGAGCGCATCGGGCTCCTCGCCCGAGCAAATCACGCTTTGAATGCCCGCCGTCATCAGAATGCGGCTCGCGCGAATCTTTGTGATCATGCCGCCCGTGCCCACCGAAGTCGAAGAATCGCCCGCCGAGGCGATGATCTTGGCATCGATCTTATGCACGACCGGGACGAACTCGGCCGTGGGGTCCTCGTGCGGATTGGCGGTATAGAGGCCATCGATGTCCGAGAGCGTCACGCACAGATCGGCAGAAACCAGGCAGCTCACAAGCGCCGCCAGTGTGTCGTTGTCGCCGAACTTGATCTCATCGACGGTAACGGTGTCGTTCTCGTTGACGACCGGCACCACGCCCAGCTCCACCAGGCGCAGCAGGGCGTCGCGCGCGTGCAGGTAGGACGTGCGGCGCGCCGTGTCGTGACGCGTGAGCAACACGAGTGAGGTGAGCAGGTCGCGCGCATGGAACTCCTCGTCGTAGGCCGACGAGATGATGCACTGACCGGCCGAGGCGCAGGCCTGCAGGCTCGGCAGGTCACCGACCGGCTTGCGGTCGAAGCCCAGCACGGGATAGCCGCAGGCAATGGCACCCGAGCTCACCACGACCAGGCGCCAGCCAAGCTCGCGCAACGCTGCGGCCTGGTCGGCAAGCCCGCCGATAAAGGCGCGGTTGACCTTGCCGTCGGCGCCCACCACCGTGGACGAACCGATCTTTACCACCATCGTTTTATAAGAAGTCGTCATACGTCAAACCAATCGAATGTCGAGCGTTCGGGCGAGCTGGGGCAGTCGGGGCGCCTAGTGCGGAACGGACGAAAATGATCCGTTTTCCTCCGTCCCCTTCGGATCATTTTGCCCAGGGGAAGGCCGAGGCCGCGGCCATGTTCTTGCGCACAAGCTCGTCTCGCACCTGAGCCAGGCCCTGCTCCATGCCCACCACATAGGTCTGCGGGTACAGGAAGCGCTTGAAAGCTGCGTCCAGATGGTCAAGTGCCCAGGCGCAACGCTCACGCGCGTCCTCGATGCTCTCGCGAGGAGCCACCGCGCTGCCGTCGCGCACAATCGGCACCAGCAGCTCGCGATACTCCAGCTCGGAAACATCGGTCACCAGCGCCGCATCGTTTACGGCCACGAGGGTATTGCCGCGCGCGGCGCCCTCCCCTGCCAGACGGTCCTCGTCATAAATCATGTCGCAAACCGGGCCGCCAAAACCGTCGTAATAGCGTCGTACGCGCTGAACACCCGGGATCGTGCGCTTGTAGGGCTGCTCGGAGAGCTTGACAACCGGCGTCCATGGATCTGCCTCGCTCGCACGGCGGGCGGAAAGCTTGTACACGCCGCCCAGCGCCGGCTGGTCATAGCAGGTCGCAAGCTTGGTACCCACGCCAAAGCTATCGATGGGCGCGCCCTGGTCGAGCAGTGACTGAATCGTGTACTCATCCAGATCGTTAGAAACCGAGATCCCCACATAGGCCAAGCCCTCGGCATCAAAACGGCCACGAACATACTTGGAGAGCTTGGCGAGGTCGCCCGAGTCAATGCGAATAGCCGACAGACGCTCGCCCGCCGCCTCCATCTCCTTGGCAACCGTAATGGCATGTTCGCAACCCTCACGTACGTCGTAGGTGTCGATGAGCAGCGTGCAGTTCTTGGGACTCGACTTAGCAAAAGCCCGGAATGCCTCGAGCTCGGAGTCGAAGCTCATCACCCAGCTGTGCGCATGCGTGCCAAAGACGGGAATACCGTAGCGGCGGCCGGCGAGCACATTGGACGTAGAGGAGCAGCCGGCAACGTAGCTCGCGCGCGCGACGGCCAGCCCGCCATCGGGACCCTGGGCGCGGCGCAGGCCAAACTCGGCAACGGGACGGCCGTCCGCCGCCAGCACCACGCGCGCCGTCTTGGTGGCGACAAGCGTCTGGAAGCCGACAATGTTGAGCAGCGCCGTCTCGAGCAGCTGGCACTCCAGTGCGGGGCCGGTGACGCGCACCATGGGTTCGCGCGGAAAGACGAGCTCGCCCTCGGGGACGGCGTCGATGTTTACATGCGCACGAAAATCGCGCAGGTAGTCGAGGAATGCAGGCTTGAACATCGCGCCGCCGGCCGGGGCCTGGAGTGAGGCGAGGTAGTCGATATCCTCGGGCGTAAAGCGCAGGTTCTCGACAAGCTCGGGCAGCTCGGCGGTGCCGCACATGACGGCATAGGCGCTGCCAAAGGGATGGTCGCGGTAAAACGCGGTAAAACAACCTTGCTCATTGGCCTTGCCGCTCTCCCACAGGCCCTGGGCCATAGTGAGCTCGTACAGATCGGTGAGCATTGCAATGTCGGTGGGATGAGAGATATCGGTCAAAGCCATGGGGCGACCTTTCGGATGCGTTGTGCAGAGGTTGAGGGTTGGAGAAGGGCAGAGTGTTCGGGCATGGCACCCGGCGCGAATCGGCTAGAGCAGGCCCATGCTGGTCAGGATCGTGTAGCCCATAAAGATGACAAACGCGATGAGGGCAAGGACAATGATGATTTTTTGAGCCGGCGCCATGCCAGGGATCTCGTTCTCGCCCGTAGGCTCCTTGGAGGTAACCATGCGCTGGGCAAAGGTCATCTCGTCACGGCTCGACTTGGGCTCGACGGACTTGGGACGAGCGGCCTTTTTAGGCTGAGGTTTGGGCGCGGCAGGCGCAGGCTTCGCAGCAGCGGGCTTGGGTGCGGGCGCGGGCGCCGATGCGGATGCGGCGTTCGAGGCGACCTCCTCGGCCTTCGCACGCTCGGCACGCAGGGCGGCCAGCTCCTCACGCTCGCGGCGTGCCTCTTCCTGGGCCTCGCGACGAGCTTTCTCGGCGCGGAGCTCTTCCAACTCGGCGCGTTCCTCGGCAGACAGTGGTTGGGACTCAAGCTCGGCCATGGTACAGCCCTTTCTTTTAAAAAAAGCCGCCGACACAATGTCAGCGGCTTATCAAATCCAAGGGTGGAGACGAAGGGAGTCGAACCCTCGGCCTCTGCCATGCGACGGCAGCGCTCTCCCAACTGAGCTACGTCCCCAGGACAAGTTGATATTTTACCTACGGCTCGCCAACTGTCAACGCCCAATACCCAGTCTTTTTGGGACGGGGCTTTTTTGACTACTTTTCGAGCAGGCGATCCTCTCGATGATTTTTTAATCGCCGTCCCAGAAAAATCATCGGCGAACGCGCTACTTTGCGCTGGTGAGGACGCCGGTGGTGTCGAAGGCTGGGGTGAAGCTCTCGTCTACCGCGCCGCCTTCTTGCCAAAACATCGTCGTAAAGCCCAGGTCGTCGGCATGGTCGAGCACCTGCTCATACTCCTCGCGCGTCACGGCGCGCGCCAGGTCGCCGCCTTGTTCGCGCATGAGTGCATTGGGCGTGTACTGGTTCATGACCGAGATCGGCACGTCGCCCACCGTCTGCCACACCAGGTCTAACACGCGGCACGAATCGTCGGCATGCCCCGGCAGCACCAGGTGACGCACGATCATGCCGCGCTTCATGAGCCCGTCCTCGTCCACCAGCTCTCCCCCGCGGCGATCGATCTCGCGAGCCATCTGGGCCAGACCCGACACGGCCACGCGCGGGTAGTCCTTAATATGAGAAAGCGACTGCGCAAGCCCGGCATCGGCATATTTAAAGTCCGTAAGCCACACGTCGACCAGGTCGCCCAGCGCCGCCACGGCGCTCGCGCGCTCATAACCACTCGTGTTGTAGACGATGGGGATGACCAGCCCGCGCGTCCGTGCCGCGGCAATCGCGGCCGGCAGCAGGTGAGCATAATGCGTCGCCGTCACCAGGTTGATGTTATTGGCACCCTGCTCCTGCAGCTCCAGCATAATCTCGACCAAGCGCTCGGGCGAAATCTCAAGGCCAAAATTGCCCGTTGAGATCTCGTGGTTCTGACAATAGATGCATTTGAGCGAGCAGCCGCTAAAGAAAATCGTGCCCGAGCCGGCCTCGCCCGAGATAGGCGGCTCCTCCCACATATGAAGCGCTGCGCGGGCCACCTTAAGCGTGTTGTCGGCGCCGCACACGCCACGCGCGCCCTCGTCGCGCGCCGCACCGCAACGGCGCGGACACAAATGGCAGGCGGGCGAAAAAAGTTCGGTCAACGACGTCGGCATAAAAACATGCTCCAAAACAACGATTCAGCAGCTCAAACGTAAAGGGCCAGACCGCACAGACGGCTCCGTCCCTAAGGCGCCGTAATCGTCCGACACGATTTTTGTAATGTCAAGACTGGAATCGACAAAGTGCCGCTTTATGATGTAGGTATTCCGCCCCCCGCGGAGCAACTGGGTGAACCGTCGCGTTTATTTAGGGAGCCCACACAGTCGTACCTAGTACAGGTATCCTTCGTTGTTAAGGACGCTGGAACAGTCGATGAGGGCACCCACCTGTTTTAGGTGGGTTCATTTTCGTAACGTGGGGGGTGGTTTTCTTTTGCCGAAAATCACCATTACAGTCCACATGGATCCCCGCCGGCATCCCGACAAGCCATCGACAACATCCCAATATCTGGTAAGCGCGTGATTATCGCTGCGTGCAATTCCATGCACCCCCCTTGGTCGAGTATCATGATTCGGCTATGCCCTTTGCGCATGGCGTTCTTCTGACCTTTCCCTTCGACGCTTGGCGGTTTTTAGATTCATGGCTTCATCCCCGAGCTACATACCGTACCTATGCGTGGCAGCGGCGGCCTTTATCACGACCTTCCTCACGGTGCCCCTGGTCAAGCGCTTGGCAATTAAGCTCGACGCCGTCGACTATCCTTCTAAGCGCCGCATCAACACCAAGCCCATCCCGCGTTTGGGCGGAACAGCGGTGTTTTTGGGCCTGGTCGTTGCCTGCATTGTGCAAATCCTAGGCACCTGGCACCTAGGCTGGCCGCCCGTCCTGGTGCCGCACCCGCGCCTTCACATTAGCTATCCCATGCTGGCGCTCTCCTTTACCGTCATCTTTGCGACCGGCGCTATCGACGACGTCTTCCAGCTCAAGCCCAAGCAAAAGCTGGCCGGACAGGTCCTCGCTGCGCTCATCGCCTGTATCGGCGGCCTAAAAATCGGCGTCATCGTCAACCCGTTTGCCCCCGGCGAGATCATGCTCGGATGGCTCGCCTACCCCATCACCGTGATCTATCTGGTGGCATTCACCAACATCATTAACCTCATCGACGGCCTCGACGGCTTGGCCACGGGCATCTGCGGCATCGCGTCGTTCACCATGTTTTCGATGGCCGTTCTCTCGGGCCGCATCGACGCCGCCGCACTCTCCATTGCGCTCTTTGGCGCCTGTCTGGCCTTTTTGCGCTACAACTTCAACCCCGCAAGCATCTTCTTGGGCGACTCGGGGTCGCTGCTTCTGGGCTTTGCGCTGGGCTCCATCTCACTGCTCAACGTGAGCCGCACCGCCGCGCTCACCTCGCTTATCATCCCGCTCATCGTTGCCGGCGTGCCTATCATCGACACGTTTAGCGCCATCGTGCGCCGCAAGCGCGCCCACATTAGCATCGGGCAGGCCGACAAGGGCCACATCCACCACCGCCTGATCCAAGAAGGCTACAACCAAAAACAGGCAGTGCTCCTCATCTACGCCTGGTGCATCATGCTTTCGGCCGGCGCCGCCGCGATTAACCAGGTCGAGGTCCCCATGCGCGTGCTCATCTTTACCGTGCTCGCCATTGGCTCGGCGGCCTTTGCCAAACACCTGCACCTGTTTGAGCCCGTGCTGCGCCACCATTACAACAAGCGCACGCACGAGGACGAGCTCGTCACCCCCGACGACCCCGCCTTTAAGCAGGAGGAGCAGGCAGCCGAGGAACGTAAGGAAGAGCGCCACCGCAGGCGCTAGGGTAAGCTGCCGAGGATGCGTCCAGACGCCGCCGGCCAAACGTGCAGCCACGCCGCGCCCATCGCACAAGCCGCCGCTCTCCCGCCCCTCGCCTACTTACGACCCGCCCCTCCAATAAACGCGTTATCATCTTGACCCATGAACATACGTTAGGAGCAATCATGCCAAACGAGAACAGCTACGAAGTCGCGCTGCAAAAGAGCAACGCCATTCGCGAGGGCCTGGCCAAAACGCCCGAGAAGTTCACCATGCTCACCGGCGACCGCCCCACCGGCCGTCTGCACCTGGGTCACTACTTCGGCACCCTCAAGGGCCGTGTTGAGCTGCAGAACATGGGCGCCAAGACCAACGTGCTCATCGCCGACTACCAGGTCATCACCGACCGCGACACGACCGAGCACATCCAGGACAACGTGTACAACATGGTCATGGACTACCTTGCCTGCGGCATCGACCCCGACAAGACCATGATCTACGCGCACTCCGCCGTGCCCGCAGCCAACCAGCTCATGCTGCCATTCCTGTCGCTGGTCTCCGAGGCCGAGCTGGCGCGCAACCCCACGGTCAAGGCCGAGATGGAGGCCTCGGGCCACGAGCTCACCGGCCTTCTGCTCACCTATCCGGTGCATCAGGCCTGCGACATCCTGTTCTGCAAGGGCAATGTGGTGCCCGTCGGTCGCGACCAGCTGCCGCACATCGAGCTCACCCGCACCATCGCCCGCCGCTTTAACAACCGCTACGGCAAGGTGTTCCCCGAGGTCGACGCACTGCTGTCCGAGACCCCGCTGCTGCCCGGCCTGGACGGTCGCAAGATGAGCAAGAGCTACGGCAACGCCATCAACATCTCGATGACCGCGGAGGAGACGGCAAAGCGCATCAAGAAGAGCCAGACCGACTCCGAGCGCATGATCACGTTCGATCCCGAGAACCGCCCCGGCGTGTCCGGTCTGCTTTCGACGGCCGCCATCTGCACCGGCCGTTCCGAAGTCGAGATTGCCGAGGAGATTGGCATGGGCGGCTCCGGCCAACTCAAGAAGTACGTGACCGAGGCCGTCAACGAGTACTTCGCGCCGATCCGCGAGCGTCGTCAGCGCTACGAGAACGATCTGGACTATGTGAAGGACGTCCTGCACGAGGGCAACCGTCGTGCCAACGAGATCGCCGAGCAGACCCTGGCCGAGGTTCAGGACGCCATGGGCATGGTGTACTAGATCGATCTGCTGGCTAGAACTTTCGATTGCTATAGGGCGGGCGCTACGGCGTCCGCCTTTTTTGTGCCCGACCGGTTCGGCTCTGCCCATTGCACTCCCCCGACAAACAGGAACAGGCTCGCTGGCAGTTAGTTGCCACCGAGCCTGTTCCCGAAGTACACCGTTGAATCGCACAGAGGGGAGGAATGCGAATCAAACTCAACAGGGCAGGCTTTTTCATCGCCTATGGCCTGCTCCGTTGCTGAATACAATATAGTTCACCGTAGTTTACTTTCTAGTGTGAAACTACCTCACCATACCTTCTCCATAAGTTAGCTCAGGTAAACTATAACAACCACAAAGGGGACAGGCACCTTTGTGGGTTGTTTTGGCGCGAGCAAGCCGTTAAAGCCCGGCCGGCCAACGACAGGCGCCCAGGTCGACGTGCATGGGATCGGTAAACGTCACGCCCTCCCCCATTAAGAGCTCACGCTGAGCATCGGGGCCGCCAAACGCAAAGCCCTCGCAAATGCGGCCATCGGCAAACACCACGCGATGGCAGGGAATCTGACCAGGGCGCGGATTGCTGTGCAGCGCATAGCCCACAAAGCGCGCGCTCCGCGGACGACCGGCGAGCAGCGCCACCTGACCGTAGGTGGCGACCATCCCCTTGGGAATCTGCTCGACTACCTCGTACACCCGCTCAAAAAAGCCCTTAGATGCCATCGCACGCTCCTTTCAACCCGGTAAAGCATAAACCCCCACAAAGGTGCCTGTCCCCTTTGTGGGGGTTTTGGCAGGTGGGTTAGTTAATGGGCTGGAAGAAGGCTACGGCTACGGCGCCGGGGCCTACATGGGTGCCGATGGTGGCGCCGATGGTGTGAACGGGCAGTTCGCCCTCGGTGTGGCCAGCCCACAGTGCCGCGCTGTCCTCGATATACTTCTTGAGCACCGCATCCGAAAGGCCCGTATAGCCGAGCGCCAGCGGCATGGAAAAGTCGATGCCGCCTGCCTTTTCGACCTTCTGGTTGAGCAGGTTACGTCCGTTCTTGGAACCGCGCGCCTTGCCCAGCTGCACGATCAGACCGTCCTCGGCAGCCACAACGGGCTTTACGTTGAGCAGCGTGCCCACGGCGCCGGCAGCAGCAGACAGGCGACCGCCGCGCACCAGGTACTCCAGCGTCTCAAGCAGGCCGATAACCACCACGCGGTCACGGACGGCCTCGACAGCCGCCGCGATCTGGGCCGCGCCCTGGCCCTCGTCCACTAGGCGCAGGGCATACTCGACCAGCACGCGCTCACCCAGGGTAACGTTATTGCTATCAACCACATACACGTCGCCGCCCGGCGCCTCGGCAAGTGCAGTACGGGCGCTCTGATTGGTCCCCGAAAGTTTGGCACCCACGGTAATAATCACCGCCTCGTCGCCGGCCTCACGCACCTCGGCAATCGCCTGCGAAAACGCGTACGGGTTGACCTGGCCGGTCTTGGGCAGCTCATCGCGCTCCACGAGCATCTCGTAAAAGCGCTGGTGATCGATGTCGACGCCATCCATATACACATCGGTGCCAAAGGTAACGGACAGCGGCAAGACGGACAGCGCCGGGTGCTCAGCCGGCAACATATCGCTTGCGGAATCGGTAATAATGCGGACGGACATAGCGAATCCTTTCTTGCGCAGGTCTCGCGCAGGGAATTTTGACAACAATGTCCCGGCACGGCGTACGCGCTCAAACGGGACGATGCAGTTGTTGGCTGAAAGCTAGCGCCAGCGCGGCCTTAGATCTCGCGCAGGGTGTTGAGAATCGTGCGCAGCGACGCATACATCTGCTCGCGCTGCTCCACACCCATAGCTTTACCGGTGGTATCGAGCACCTCGCGAATGATGCGGTCCGCCTCGCTCATGCTCTCGCCGCCTAGAGCGGTCAGGCGCACCGGAGCACGATACTTAACGGCGGCGTCGCCCGAATCATCGACCTCGACGTAGCCGCCCTCCTCCAGATGCGCGAGCGTGCGCGAGACGGCGGCACGGGTCACGCCTGCCATGCGAGCCAGGTCAGCACCAGTCAGGCCGTCCTTGCTGCGCTCAAGATAGTACAGGCACATAACGTCGGAGCCCTTGAGGCCCAGCCTTGCGCCCTCGGATGTCTTAATGCGCTGGATCTCCTTGTAGAGCCCGCTGATCAGTCCGACAAAGTCCTCGAAACGTGTCTCGTCGTTCTGCTGCATGGGAGACGACCGCCTTTCGCTTGCATGATGCTAACGGGTAAACATCTTAGCCGCACAAGGCAACGCCCATACCCAAATATCCCATTTGTTAACCCATCAACATAAAAACCACCACAAAGGGGACAGGCACCTTTGTGGTGGTTTGGGGCATCAATAGGTTCTAGGCGTCGCTACGGCTCCGCGCAAGGATTGTCGCGGGTCACAAGCGTCTTAACGACAACCGTCGCTCCCAGATAGCGCTCGAGCAGCTCGGCTAAGCGATCGATCGCGGCCTGGCAATCCCCCATCCGCTCGGGCTCCACGCACTCAATCGCCAGGAACGCATCGGCCGAATCGTCGGACAGGGCCGTTCTCACGCCGTCGCGCCAGTTCCAGCAGCGGCACACGGCGCCTGCATCGTCGATATAGGCAAGCTCGCCGGGCAGCGTCGGATCATCCGCCTCCTCGCCAAGTGGCAAGAACGCGTCGCCGCCGTCTGTCACCTTCAAGCGAAGGTCTCCCTCAATCGCATGCAAATCCTCGCCTCCCACGGGCAGCGCATAGGTCAACGAAATCGTGTTGTAGATATCCACCGCCGGCGTAATATGACCGACCGGCTTGCCCTTGAGCACGCGCTTGAGCAAGTTCTCGATCGAGCAGCGGGCGCCCTTTTTGGTCTTGAACAGCCGATAAGCCTCGCGCCATGCCTTGACCGGTGCGTTCTCGCTGATAGTATCGCTGGTCAGATGACGCTCCGCGTCGATATTGGCGCGGTCGAGCAACGCCGCAATCGCATCCACGTCCTCTTGAGGAATCTGAGCCGCGGGCTTCATGCCCTTTACGACCACAACACCGATAGCCGCCTGCGGAAATAGCTCCCAAAACGAATCCTCGGCAACGAAACTCTTCATGCGCTCTCCCTTCATAGCATGCGCCCGAGCCCGGGTGCCTAAACAAAAAGCGCCCTTACGACGGCCACCTTCAAAGTCCTACGGTGCCGCCACAAGAGCGCTTACGCTGCCCCCATCCGGAGAAGGGAGCGATATGTCAGGCGTATTGTAACCCGAGTCATCCGCGCGAGCAAAACCACCACAAAGGTGCCTGTGAACTGCACCCCGAAACTTGGACTGAATAAATAGCGACTACGCCGCAAGGGCC
>CABUHO010000038.1 GCA_902491395.1 uncultured Collinsella sp. | reverse complement strand
GGCCCTTGCGGCGTAGTCGCTATTTATTCAGTCCAAGTTTCGGGGTGCAGTTCACTGTCCCCTTTGTGGTGGTTTTTGGTCGGTTAGCCTTCGAGTTGGGCCACCTTGTAGCGGTAGGCCGCGGCGATAACGTCCTTGCAGCCCTCGCGGCCCAGCTTGGCGCGGTTGACGACGATATCTTTACCGCTCGTCATCTTCCACTTTCCGGCGCTGTAGCGCTTGTAAAACGCCTCGCGCGCCTTCTGCTGCTGCTTGACCAGCTTGGCGCCCTTCTTTTTGTTGAGGCCGCGCTTCTTGCGCACGATCTCGACGCGGTCCTCAAAGGGTGCGGTCACCAACACGGCAATGTGGTTGGGGTTGTTACGCAGCAGGTAATCGGACAGGCGGCCTTCGATAATGCAGCTCTCGGTCTCGCCCAGGTCCAAAATCACCTGGCTCATCTTTTGGAACAACTTGTCCGAGTACGAACGCGCATCGTAGCGGTCGGGCAGGAACGCCATGTTCTCCACGGCCAGACGCTCGTCGTAGGCGGCCATCTTGTCGAGCGACTCGCCCGCGCGCAGCGACGCACGTACCAGCAGCTCGTTGTCATACAGTGGAATCCCCAACTCGTCGGCAAGCATGCGACCAATCTCGTGGCCCTCGGCGCCAAAGTCGCGCGCGATGGTAATGACCACAGGATTCTTCTTATTCTCCAGATCGCTCATCGCGATTCCTTTCTAACAAATGAGAAATAGGCGATTCCTGATTCCCATTTTGTCACTTACGACCGTCCTGGTTTCCCAAGTGCGGCAGATTGCCCCGAAAGAGGAGCGCCGTGTACTAAATTTACGCAAGCGACGATTGAGGGGCAAGGTGCCGTGCTTGGGGAAGCAGGACTATGCGGCCACGATGCGGCGTTGATACGCCCTCACCAGCAGCGAGATACCAAAGTTGAGCACAAAGTACATCGCAAACACCAGGCCGTAGAGCATAAGCACCTGCGACAGGTCGATCGCGTGGGCCATCA
The DNA here is from genome assembly GCA_902491395.1 of uncultured Collinsella sp. Taxonomy (GTDB): domain Bacteria; phylum Actinomycetota; class Coriobacteriia; order Coriobacteriales; family Coriobacteriaceae; genus Collinsella. The sequence goes on along the minus strand of CABUHO010000038.1, from coordinate 13,073 downwards.
CAACGTTTGCCGTGTACATGAGCTCGGCCACGTTAATGCCCGAAAGATACGAGCTGTCCTTGATGACGGTCGTGCACTGGCTAAACAGCGCCGGAATGATCGTCTTAAACGTCTGCGGCAGAATGATGTAGCGCATGGTGGCAAAGAAGCCAAAGCCCTGGCTCTGCGCTGCCTCAAACTGGCCGCGCGGAATCGAGTTAAGGCCGCCGCGCACAATCTCGGCCATAACAGCGCTGGTAAACAGCGTAAAGGCGATGGTCGAGATCACAATGTCCAAACCCTGCACCGTAAAGTAGATAAACAGGATCCACAGCAGGTTGGGCGTACAGCGGAACAGCTCGATATAGGCGCTCACCAAAATACGGAACGGGCGGGGCGCATAGCTTTTAACGAGCGCCAACACCGTGCCAAAGATGAGCGAGAAAAAGATCGACAGCGCCGAGATCTCGATGGTCTTAACAAAGCCGCCCCAAATGTAGAGCAGGTTGGTCGCGTTGAAGATTTCCATGCGCTAGGCCTCCTCTACGTTGTCGAGCCCCAGCTCGGCCAGGCTCACACCGCGCGGACGCTCCTTGGAGCGGCGCTCGAGCCACTGCACCAGCATGGCGAGCGGAAAGCAGATGATGAAGTACATAAGGCAGCAGACGATGTATCCCTGCAGGTAACCGTAGAGACTCACGAAGTTGTCGGAGCGATACATAAGGTCGCCGCCGGCGACGAGCGCCAGCACCGACGTGTTCTTGACCAAGTTGAGCGCCTGGTTGCACAGCGGCGGCAGGATGATCTTGAACGTCTGGGGCAGCACGATGTACCAGTAGGCCTGCGCGCGCGTGAAGCCCTGGCTCTGAGCCGCCTCCATCTGACCGCGCGGAACGGCCTCGATGCCGGTGCGGATGACCTCCGAGATGTAGGCCGCGTGGTACAGGCCCACGCCCAGAAAGCCCAGCACGAACGGCGCGATACGCACCGGCTGGTCGGCACCGGTTATGGCCTGCAAAAACTGCGGGCCGGCCATGTACATAAAGAGCACCTGCACGGGCAGCGGGGTGTTCTGGTAAAACTCCACGTACACGCGGCTGATAGCGCGCAGCACGCGCGAACGGGTGGTCGAGAACACGCCCAGCAGCGTGCCCAGCACCAGCGACAGCAGCAGGCCGGCAACAACCACCTGCAGCGTCACGCCAAAGCCCTCCCAGAAGGGCCCCATGTTTTGGAATGTCGTCGACCAGCGGTCGGCGTCAAACAATCCTTCGAGCATTTGATTCCTTCCTTGGACGAACGCTTACACAAGACCCCAGGTCTTGACCTCCTGATCGAGCCAGCCATCGGCCAGGCGATCGCAAATCACCTGATCAACCACGGCCGAAAGGTCGCAACCCTTCTTGGTCGCCACGCCGTAGCCTTGCTCGCCAAACTTGACCTCGGGCTGCAGCAGCTCGACAGTCTCATTCATGTAGCCCGCCAGCGTAGAGCGGTCCATGGCAAAGACGTCGATATTGCCGGCGTCGAGCGAACTCTTGATGATGGGATAGCCGCTAAAGGCCCTAAACTCGGGCTCGCAGTGAAAACCGTTGTCCTTGATCATCTGCTCGATCAGGCCCTGCGTGGTGGCACCCTGACTCACGCCGATAACCTTGCCGTCCAAATCCTCGATCGAGGTAAAGCCCGAGCGCTTCTTGACCATGAGTCCCACGTAGTCGGTGCGGTACGGCGTCGAGAAATCCCAGCTCTTCTTGCGCTCGTCGGTGATGGTGTAGGTCGCCGCGACTACATCGAGCTGACCGTTATCGATGAGCGGGCCACGCGTCTTGGGCGTTACGTCGGTAAACTCGACAAGCTCCTGGGCGCGGGCTTCCTTGTAGCTCACGCCAAAGACGGCAGCGGCAATCTGGTAGCACAGGTCGACCTCCATGCCCTCAAAGCGGCCCTTGGCGGTGTCGTAATAGCCGTAGCCGGGAACGTCCTTCTTGACGCCGGCGTTCAGGTGGCCGCGCGACTTGATGGCCGCGAGCTTGGAGCCCTTATCGGAGCCCTCGCCGCTGGTAGAGCTGCCGCAACCGGTGAGCGCGGTTCCCGTCAGCGCGAGCATGCCGGCGCTCGCCAGCTGCAAAAAGTGACGGCGCGATACGGCCGTCCTCGTCATATCCGTCATGTCCATCACCGCGCCTAGTGCAGAATCTTGGACAGGAACTCGCGGCAGCGCGGGTTCTCGGGGTTATCGAAGAAGTGCTCGGGCGTGCCCTCCTCCAGGATGCGGCCGTCCTCCATAAATATGACGCGGTCGGCCACCTGGCGCGCAAAGCCCATCTCGTGCGTCACGCAGATCATGGTGATGTCCTCCTGCGCAAGCTCAATCATAACGTCAAGGACTTCCTGGACCATCTCGGGGTCGAGCGCCGAGGTCGGCTCGTCAAACAGGATGATGGGCTGCTTGGTGCACAGGGCGCGGGCGATGGCGATACGCTGCTGCTGACCGCCCGAGAGGTTCTGCGGATACTCGCCGGCCTTATGCGCCATGCCGACGCGTTTGAGCGCGGCGATGGCGATCTCGGTCGCCTCCTCCTTGCTCTTCTTTTGCAGCTTGATGGGCGCGAGCGTCAGGTTGCCGAGCACCGTCATATTGGGATACAGGTTGAACTGCTGAAACACCATGGAACTATACTTGCGAGCCATCTCCAGGTGATTCTTTTTGGTGAGCGGTGTGCCGTCGATGACGACCTCGCCCGACGTGGGCTCCTCCAGATAATCGACGCAACGGATGAGCGTCGACTTACCCGAGCCGGAAGGCCCGATCATTACGAGCTTCTCGCCGCGCTTGACGGTGAGATTGATATCTTTGAGCACATGCAGGTCGCCAAAGTACTTGTTGAGATGCTTGATCTCGATCATGTCTGCCATGAATGTCCCTTCCCTGCGTTTACACGAGTTGAACTATTGTACGGAAAGAACCACGTTTCCGCAGCCCACACTACATTCCCGTAAAGAACCCGCAACCTTCCGCCCACTCATTGGGCACTCATTGGGGACAGACTTAAATGAGTACCCGGGGAGTGGGCACTCATTTAAGTCTGTCCCCAATGAGTGCCCTTCAGCTGCCATCAAAAAAGGGGCGCGACCGCAATGGTCACGCCCCCTCAACATCAACTATATGCAGCTCGGTCCCTACGCGAGTTTGGCTCCGACGATCTTTGCTGCGGCCGGCTTATCGAAGTTGCCGCCAGTGGCCTTGCCGAGTGCACCCATAACCTGGCCCATTTGCTTCTTGGACGTGGCGCCCAGCTCGGCGATGACCTGCTCGATCAGAGCCTCGAGTTCCTCGCCCGAAACCTGCGCGGGCAGCAGGCTCTCCAGAATCTTGACCTGCTCGGTCAGGTTGTCGGTACGCTCCTGGTCGGTGCCGGCCTTGATGGACATCTCCAGCGTCTCGCTCGTCTGCTTGATCAGACGCTTGATCATGCTGTTGACGTCTTCCTCGGTCACATCGCGGCGCTCATTGACCTCGATGTTCTTCACCTCGGCCTTAACCTGGCGAATGATAGACAGGCGAACCTTGTCCTTGGCCTTCATGGCCGCGATCATTTCCTTCTGCAGCTCTTCGTTGGTCATCTGCAAATCCTCTCTAATAGCGTGGGCGGCACTCGCGCGAGCACCGCCCCATGATTACTCAGCCGTCGACGAATCGTCGGTCGAACTCTTGGTGACGCCCTTCAGACTGACGTTGTATGGCACGTCTTTGGGCATGGGATTGACGGTGATGTCGGCATCCTTCTTGTACTGCTCCAGCCACTCGCTGTACGCGGTGCTGGCCGCTTGCGTCTTCACCACGTTGGAGACGTACTTTTTGATGGCCTTGGGCACCTGGTTGATGTCATCAACCTGATTATCGACATGGAAGTAGTCGGTGCACTTGATGATGTGGTAACCATAGGTCGACTCGATGACTTCGCTCACGTCGCCCTTGTTGAGCCCCTCGAGCGCCGTCTGGTAGCTGTCGACAAAGGTGGTGAGCTTATCCCAGCCCACATCGCCCTTCTTCTCCTTGGAACCGGTGTCCTCGGAGTACTGCTCAACGGCGTCCTCAAAGCTCAGCTCACCGGAGTTGATCTTGTCCAGGCACTCCTGTGCCTTGGCCTTGGCGGCGGCCTTGTCCTCGTCGGAAGCGTCGGAATCAACCTTGATCAGGATGTTCGACGAGCGACGGGCGTCGTTGTAGCTGGACAGGTTTTCGTTGATGTAATCGACAATCTCGCTGTCCTTGGGCTTGCTCGTGGGCGCGACGGCATCCTTGAGTTTCTGCTGCGCCAGACTCTCCTTGAGCGAATCCTTGTAGGTATCCTCGGTATAGCCGTAGGTCTTGAGGGTCTTCTTAAAGGCCTTGGCACCGCCCGCGCTCTTGCACGCGTCCTTCCAAGCCTTCTCGACCTCCTCGTCCGACACCGTCACGCCGTTCTCTTTCTGTGCCTGTTGAAGCAGAATCTGCTGCGTGTAGGAGTCGATGAGTTGCTTGCGGTACTTCTTGGGCGTGAGGTCGTTGTCGACCAGATACTGCGCCCAGTCCTTGTCCTTGGTATAGCCGTAGGACGTGCGCATGCTCATGATCTGCTTGGTAACGGTGTCCTCGGTGAGGTTGGTGCCGTTGATAGTGGCAGCAACACCGCCGGTCAGCTTGTAGCCAGAGGTGTCCTCGGCCTGCGACATAAGGCCGGAGCACGCCATCGCCGAGACGGAAAGCAGCATCGCCAGCACGCCGATGACCACCAGGACGATCTTGACGGTCTTGGACACGCGGGTCTTGCGCTGCTTCTTGCGAGAGTTGGAGGCGGCGCGAGCCTGCTGCTCGGGCGTCGGCTCGGGTGCGGGGTTCTTTTTCTTATTTGCCATAGTTGGCCTTTCGCATAACGAATCGAACAAACGCCATTGTGTCACAACGCAGCCCCCGCGGCACGCTTGGTGCATTGGGGACAGGTTAATCTGCACCATTTTGGTGCAAAGGGGACAGCTCTGGCAGCCGGCAGTTAGGGACGTTCCTTTTCTGCCGGCAGTTAGGGACAGTCCCCAAGTGCCGGCACATAAGGAACGTCCCTAGGTGCCGGCTTAGCCCCACCTTAGAAGTGGCGACGGATGGCGTCGACCATGCCCTGCGGCGTGGTCTGGCCGAGCACGTCGGATGCGGCATCGGCGTCCATAAAGATGTTCATGAGCGCCTGCAGGGCCTCGACCTGGCCGCCCGGCTCGGCAATACCCAAATTGATGACGATCTGCGCCGGCACCGGAGCGCCCATGCCAGCCATAGCGTTAAATGTCACGGGCGCGGCGGGCTTCACCACCGCGATATAGGGCTTGGCCACAAACCCCGAATCGGTATGCGGAATGGCAATGTTTGCCGCCGGCATGGCAAGACCCGTGGGATAGGCATCCTCGCGCGTGCGAACGGCGTCGAGCCAACCGTCGGCAATGTAGCCGCGCGGAGCAAGCTCACTCTCGAGTTGCGCAAACACCTCACCCGGCGTCGCACACTCCCAATCAAAAAACACCAGCTCAGGCGTAAACAGCGCTTCGTTATCCGCCATGCGCTCACCTCTCTCACCTAGTCATTCAGGAACGTCCCCGATGACCACCCAAAACAAAAGGTGGCCACGCGCGCCTTGGCGCCAATGACCACCCTGACCACTCAACTAAATTGTACTGTGCGCCGCTAGCCGCGGGGCGCATCAATTGCGACCTTGCCGCTCTCCAGCACGTGGACGCGGCCGTCGGCGAGCATCTGCACGACCTCGGGATACAGCACGTGCTCAATCGCGTGGATATGCTCCTCGAGCGTGTCGACGTCCCAGCCTTCCTCGACAGCCAGCGCACGCTGGGCGATGATGGGGCCGTTGTCGTAGACCTCGTTGGCAAAATGCACGGTCACGCCGGTCACCTTGACGCCACGCGCAAACGCATCGTCAATCGCATGGGCACCGGTAAAGCTCGGCAGCAGCGCCGGATGCAGGTTGACCACGCGATTGGGGAACGCCGCCAGCAGCGGCGTGTGCACCATGCGCATGTAGCCGGCCATGACCACATACTCGCAGCCGCGCTCGAGCAGCTCGTGCGCGATGATCTCGTCGGCGGCAATAGGGTCGGCATAGACATCCTTGGACAGCGTGAGCGTCTGGATGCCCGCGCGCTCAGCGCGCTGCAAACCCTTAGCCGAAGGACGGCTCGACACCACAAGCTCAATCGAGGCGTTGAGCTTACCGGCGGCGATCAGATCGATCAGCGCCTGCAGGTTGGTACCCGAACCGCTGATGAGCACACCGATCTTGAGCGGCTCGGCCGTATCGGTGCCGGTCGGACGGGCGTAGGGCACAAAGCCCAGGCCCTCGGCAGCAGCCATCTGCTCGTTAGCGCTCATCGGAGTACACGACCTTACCGGAGCCCTCGACGCACTCGCCCACGCGGAACGGCTTCTCGCCCAGCGCGACCAGGGCCTCGGTAACCGCGGCCTCGTCCTCGGGGGCGACGATCAGGCACAGGCCAACGCCCATGTTGAAGGTCTTGCATGCCTCGTTGGGCGCGAGCTCGGCCTGGCGCGACACGTAGGTGATGACGGGCGGAACGTCCCAACCCATCTCGGCACCGTTGCGGGTGACCACGGCGTCGACGTCGTCGGCGAGCGCGCGGTTGAGGTTCTCGGTAATACCGCCGCCAGTGATGTGGGCGATGGCGTGCACGTTGGCGCCGCCGCGCAGCAGCTCCAGAATCGACTTGACGTAGATACGCGTGGGGGCCAGCAGAGCGTCTGCCAGCGATGCACCGCCGAGCTCCTCGAGCGGACGGCTCAGTTCCTCCGCCTTAGCGGCGGCCTCGGGCGTGCCCGGCTTAATGCCGTCGACGCCAATGACCTTGCGCACGAGCGAGTAGCCGTTGGAGTGCACGCCGGTGGAAGGCAGGCCCAGGATCACATCGCCCGGGCGGACGTTTGCGGGGTCGAGCATCTTGGGACGGTCGACGACGCCCACGGTAAAGCCGGCGAGATCGTAGTCGGCCGGAGCCATGACGCCGGGGTGCTCGGCCATCTCGCCGCCCACGAGCGCGCAGCCCGCGAGCTTGCAGCCGTCGGCCACACCCTTGATGATCTTTGCCATGTGCTCGGCCTCGATGTGACCGATGGCAACGTAGTCCAGGAAGAACAGCGGCTCGGCGCCCGAAGCCAGAATGTCGTTGACGCACATAGCGACCAGGTCCTGGCCCACCGTCTCGTGACGGTCCATGATCTGGGCGAGCACGAGCTTGGTGCCCACGCCGTCGGTACCGCTGATCAGGATCGGGTCTTCCATATCCTTAAGCGCGGCAGCCGAGAACAGGCCACCGAAGCCGCCGATGCCGCCGATAACCTCGGGGCGATTGGTGTCCTTGACCATCTGCTTAATCGCGTCGACGGCGCGGCCGCCCTCAGCGGTATCGACGCCGGCATCCTCATACGTCACATGCTTGCTGTCGCTCATCTGAGCCTTCCTCTCCCACTACCGTGGCGCCGCGCGGGCGCCAAACGGTGCTCATAGTTGCGTTCATTTCGGCGCGCGCCATAACAGCACGCGCCGTCATATCAACAAAACAGCAGGTAAAACCTACCAAAATATACCTGTCCCCACATGGCAGGTTTTAGGCCTCGCCGTGCTCCTCTTCCCAGCTGCGGTCGTCGTATTTCTCGACCACGGCGTCGTCGTCAAAGTACAGCGGCTTGTCCAGGTTGCGGGGCTTAAAGCCCTCCATAAACTTGTCGCGGCCAAAGCTCTCGGGAATCGCCACGGGGTAGCGGCCGGTAAAGCACGCATCGCAGTAGCCGCCCTTGGGCATGACCTTAAGCAGGCCCTCGACCGAAAGGAAGGCCAGCGAATCGGCGCCGATGTACTCGCAAATCTCGTCGACCGTCTTGTTGGCGCTGATGAGCTGCGACTGCACGTCGGTATCGATACCGTAGAAGCACGGCCAGATGACCTCGGGCGAGTTGATGCGGATGTGAATCTCCTTGGCGCCGGCGTTGCGCAGCATCTTGACGAGCTGCACCATGGTGGTGCCGCGGACGATGGAGTCGTCGATGACGACCAGACGCTTGCCCTCGATGTTGTCGCGCAGCGGGTTGAGTTTCATACGCACGCCCATGGCACGCAACTCCTGCGTAGGCTCGATAAACGTACGGCCCACGTAGCGGTTCTTGATAAGGCCCTCGCCAAAGGGAATACCGCTCTCGTGCGAATACCCCTCCGCGGGCGGCAGGCCGGAGTCGGGCACGCCGATGACCAGGTCGGCCTCGACAGGCTCCTCATGTGCCAGCTGACGACCCATGTCGTAACGGCAGGCATAGACGCTCTTGCCGTTCATGATGGAGTCGGGGCGGGCAAAGTAGACCTGCTCGAAGATGCAGTTGGCGGGCTCTTCGGCTGCAGGCACGCCCTGCTCGGATACCAGACCCTCGGCGCTGATGCGCAAGATCTCGCCGGGACGGACGTCACGGACATACTCGGCACCCACGATGTCGAGTGCGCAGGTCTCGGAAGCAACGACCCAGCCGCCGGCGCGCGTGACATGGACGGCGGAGTCGACCGTCGCGGCGCCGTCTTGCGAGGGCAGCTGCGAAACGGATGCGGCATCGGCCTGGTCCAGGCCCTCATCCACCAGCTTGCCCAGCACGAGTGGGCGAATGCCGTGCGGATCGCGGAATGCGTAGAGCGCCTGCTCGTTGATGAGCGTCATGGCGTAGCCGCCGCGCACGAGCTCCATGGTCTTGCGAATGCCCTCGCGCAGATGGCCTGTACGCTGAGTAAAGTAGCCGATGAGTTTGGTCGCGACCTCGGAATCCGAATTGGAGAGGAACGGCACGCCCAGCTCGATCAGCTGGCGGCGCAGCTCGTCGGTGTTGACGAGGGTGCCGTTGTGCGCGAGCGCGATAATGACGCTATTGATGGTAGAGAGGTGCGGCTGAGAGGCTTCCCAGCTCTTGGCGCCGGCGGTGCCGTAGCGCACATGACCCACGGCCAGCTGACCGGAGAGCGTCGACAAGTCGGCATTGGAGAACACGCGGTCGAGCAGGCCCAGATCCTTGCGGACCATAACCGTACCGCCGTCACCAACAGCGATTCCCGCCGATTCTTGGCCACGGTGCTGCAGTGCACGCAGGCCAAAGTACGTCAGTCGAGCCACGTCGCGATCGGGCGCCCAGACACCAAAAACGCCGCATTCCTCATGCAGCTGGTCAGAGTCCGGATCATACGTCGACATGGCGTTCACCTGTCCCGCGGCACGCTCGGCCGCGCGGATGGTTTCTTGAGACATGGCATCCCCTCAGAGCCTCGTATTTTGGCGTTACCCGCCTTATTATACGCACGGCGCGACGCGCTCCCCAGCGCATGAGCAGCGCTTTTTAAAAGCCCACCGAGCTAATAATCCGTTTTGCGGCCAAACATTTTATCGGTCTGTCCAGTGCAAGCGCCCGCGCCCCCAGATGGCCGCCGCGCCCACCGTTGGGGATTACAAAGTTGCAATTGGGACGTTCGTCCTGTCTTTTGGCAGGTCGGCGGCGTATCCTTGTAACCTAGGACAAAGCGAGAAAGGTTCTGTATGGATCGAAACGAACTCGACCCCAGCGTCCCCAGCGCCACGGAGGTCAAGAAGATTCCCCTCATCATTAAGGTGTACGCCGTCCTGTGCATCCTGTCCGGCGTGGGCACACTCCCGTCGGTCGCCGCCTTTATGTGGCAGGTCATCACCGCGCTCATCAACGGCAACGCCGCCGAAAAGCTCGGCGACAATATGCTGGTCTCGGTTGGACTCATCGTCGCCGGCATCATGCTCTCTGCGGCAAGTGCCGTCATCCTGATCATCTTTGGCCTGGACCTTATCAAAAACCAGCGCCGCAACGCCGCCCGCCTGTCCTACATCCTTATTGCATTCACCGTCGTCGAGCTTTTGGTCGACGTGATGCTCCAAGGTATCGGGCTCTTCTTGCTTCGTCCCGCTATTCAGCTCGGTATCCTCATCGCGCTTTCAGCCACCGTCGATCCTACGCTTCGCCAGGAGCGCGAACTGCAGCGCCGCCTACAGGAGATGCTCGACCGCGACGCCGCCGCCGAGGGCATGCTCGGCCGCGATGAGACCGGCGAGGGCTACATCAAGCTCAACTACTTCAACCTGTTCTGGGTATTCCTCGTCTGCTGTGTGCTCGGCCTGATCGCCGAGGACATCTGGCACATGACGGTCGACGACCCAGGCGTCTACCAGGACCGCGCCGGCATGCTGTTTGGTCCCTTCAGCCCCATCTATGGCTTTGGCGCCGTACTCATGACCATGGTGCTCAACCGCTTCTATAAAAAGAACCCCATCATCATTTTCCTGGTAAGCGCTGTGCTCGGCGCGAGCTTTGAGGTGTTCGTGGGCTGGTTTATGCAGACCTCATTTGGCGTGGTCTCGTGGAGCTACTCGCACATGAAGCTGTTCGGCATGCCCGACCCACTCGCCGTCCTTACGGGCGGACGCACCTGCACGGGCTTTGCCTGCCTGTGGGGCCTGGGTGGCCTTATCTGGATCAAGCTGCTGCTGCCGAGGCTGCTCAAGCTCATCAACATGATTCCGTGGAAGAGTCGCTACTCGGCTACCGTCATCTTTACCGTCATTATGCTGGTCGACGGCGTCATGACGCTGCAGTCGCTCGACTACTGGTACCAGCGCGTCAACGGCACGGAGCCGGATATTCCCGTCGCGCAGTTCTACGGCAAGTATTTCGATAACGACTACATGGAGAACCGCTTCCAGAGCATGACCATGAGCCCCAAGGATGCGACGCGCGTGTAGCGTCACGCAATGCCGAGATTTTCCAACGCACAGAAAAGCCCGCTGGCAGACTGATTGAACTGCCAGTGGGCTTTTTGTTGGTGAGTGCTGCTGCCGGCCTTACGCCTCGCGCTCGACCTCGCTCACACACTCATTTTTGATGGTACCGACGAGCGCCTGCAGTGCGTCGACCACATGCGGGCGAATGTCCCCGCCAATGAGTACGAGCATGATGTCGTCGCCCACGGCGAGATCGCCACTCGCCAGCCACACGCGCACATAGCCGATACCCGGCATCGTGCGCGTTGCCTCGATGGCGGCCTGCACCTTATCGGCATCAAAGCCGAACACCATGCCGCCCACCTTATGTCCAGGCGCCACACCATCCGTCTCGACCCCACGCACCTCGGACTTAGGCGTCGCGCGCACCACGCCGTTGTGTGTCAGGTACATCCCGCAATCAGCCGCCGAAACATCGGCCTTGGCTTCGCGCAGCCAAGCATCAACCGAAGGCATCGATTTGCCACTTTCAAGCATCATTTCTCCTTTTTACCGTCGTCGAGTAGCTCATTTGGGACGGGGCTCTTTTAGCTACTCTCAACAATCTATTCCTCGACCGGCGTGAGCACCATGACAGCGCGCGTATTGCTAAATGACAGCGAACGGCAGGTCACAAGCGTAACGATCTTGGTTGCCGAAGCGGCACGATCGGTGGCATCGCTCGCCACTGCCGAGGCACCGTCGAGCATCTCGGACAGGTAATTCTTCAGTCCGTCGTCGCCTTCAAAGTTGGGCGTGCGCGCCTTGGCATACGTGTCCTCGACCACCTTGGTCGCCAGCGGGCGCAACTTATACGTCGCATCACGCGTGATGTAGTACACGTATTCCATGCTGTCGAACGTCGCCTGATCGGTCGTATCCGAAATCACGTTGAACATCGAACCGTCGTTCATATGATGACCGTAAATCGTGGTCTGCTGATCCACCATGCCCGGCGCGGTGTCGTCGCTATCCAGGAAGATGGCTCCCGAGGCATTGGCCGTACCGTCGAACAGCGTGTTGAGGTACTTGGAGTTGTTGTTGGTCTGCACCACGGGGTAGTTGATGTTAGTACCGGGCGCGTAAATCCAACCCACAACCTCGGGATTTGTCTGGGCCAGCGCATTGAAGTCGACAATTGGCACGCCACTGGCGTCCTTGTCGCTCACATATTGCTTTTCGATTTTTTGATACGACTCGCTCGCCTGCTTGTAGCCAATCTGCGCGTTGATAAAGATGGCGGCCGCAGCAACGATCAGGCCAATGCCGATGATGATGAGCAGAATGGGAATGACGGAGCGGCGCTTTTTGCGCGGCGGCTCGGTATAGCTCGATGGCGCGGTATGCGCCGAAGAGCGAGGTGACTTCTTGGCCGTACTGTATGACGAAGGGCGATATGCAGCAGGCGTATCCTGACGGCGATGCTTCGCCGGCGTCACGGGGCGCGGCGCGCGCGGCTGTTGAGGAGAGGATGTCCGACCCTGCTGCGGCGCGCGGGCTGCTCCCGACTTGGCTGGATCGGAAATCCGAGAAGCCGAAAAACGCTTTCCCTGATAGTCGGACATGGCTCTCCTTATGCTGCAAATGGACTGGCAGAGCGCTTAGGCGTCAGCCATCTCCTGCTTCATCTTCTCGATAACCTTGCGGTACTCGGGGTCGCAGGCGCCCAGAATCTGCGTGGCGTAAATGGCAGCGTTCTTGGCACCGTTGATGGCCACACAGGCAACGGGCACGCCCGAAGGCATCTGCACCATCGACAGCAGCGAGTCCATACCACCCAGATCGCTCGTCTTCATAGGCACACCGATGACCGGCAGCGGCGTAAACGCAGCAACGACACCGCCCAGGTGAGCAGCCTTGCCGGCAGCAGCGATAATCACCTTGATGCCGCGGTCGGCAGCGGTCGAGGCCCACTCATGGACCTTCGCCGGCGTGCGGTGTGCGCTTGCAATCACGAGCTCATAAGGCACGCCCAGTGCCTCGAGCTCGGCGGTGCAACCTTCCATAACGCCCAGATCGGACTTGGAGCCCATGATGATCCCGACAACCGGCTTCTGATCTGCCATAAACAAAGACCTCCTGTTGAGAGCGGTGACGCGGCGGATCCGCGACCCTTAACTACTGAGAGTAGTATAGCTGCTCCCGTCCCTGCGGTCTCTGTGGCGCTTCGCGGGCGGGCCAGGCTCTATCTTCACTCCGGTTGCTTCGCAAAGTCGTTCAGA
>CABUHO010000037.1 GCA_902491395.1 uncultured Collinsella sp. | reverse complement strand
CACGAAGTGCGCAGCGAGGGCTTCTTGCATGTCCGAGGACGTGCCTAAAAGTAAGCTGATGGCGGGCCCGGACGACTACAGGGCTATCGATTACCCCGTGTTCTGCAATCCTGCCGAGACGCCGGTCACAGTCGAAAGAATCAGGCTCATGTACTCGGCCTTCTTCTCCTCTGCCATCTCGTCCTGGTTCATACGCACCTCGCGAAGGGCGCGGACCTGGGCGATGGACAGGGCGTCGACGTAGGGGTTACGCACGCGGACGGCACAGCCGAGCACGCGACGACGCTGCAGCGGCCATTCATCACCGACGATGGCAAGGACCCACTTACGAGTGAGCTGCATCTCAGTAAAGACCTTCTTGGACAGATCATCGCGGTCGCCCAGATGCAGATACATCTTGGCAATGCGCTGATCGGTCTTAGCAATCGACATCTCAATATTGTCGATGAACGTGCGGAAGAACGGCCACTCCTGGTAGGCAGCCTTAAGCTGGTCCAGATCGCCAAACTGCTCGCAGGCGGTACCCAGGCCGTACCAAGCGGCCAGATTGATGCGCGCCTGACTCCAGCTGAAGATCCACGGAATGGTACGCAGGTCGTCGAGCGACTTGGCGCCCAGGCCCCGCTTGGCGGGACGCGAGCCGATCGGCAGCAGACCGACCTCGGTCAGCGGCGTCACGGTCGAGAACCACGGTGTAAAGTCCTCGGTGTTCAGCAGGTCCAGATAGCGCTCGTGGCTTGCGGCGTTGAGCTTCTCGGCCATATCCCAGAACTTCTGCGTGGTCTCGGTGTTGGTCTTCTCGACGCTCGGGGCCGACTGCAAAAGCGTTGCGGCGGCAACGGACTCGACATGGCGCTGGGCCAGCGTGCGGTTACCGTAACGGGCAAAGATGACCTCGCCCTGCTCGGTGAGCTTAAAGAAGCAGTTGACCGAACCCTTGGGCTGCGCCAGCACGGCCTTGTTAGCCGGGCCGCCGCCACGGCCCACGGCACCGCCGCGACCGTGCATGAGCACCAGGTCGATATCGTTCTTCTCGGCCCACTTGGCAATGCGCTCCTGCGCGGAGTGCAGCGCGAGCATGGCCGTGGTAGGACCGGCATCCTTGGAGGAGTCGGAATAGCCCAGCATGACCTCCATGCGGCGGTTGGTCTGGGCAAGGCGCTTTTGCACCACGGGCAGCGTAAGCATCTGGTCGAGCACGTCGACGCAGCCCTCGAGGTCCTCGAGCTGCTCGAACAGCGGAATCACGTCGAGCTCGGGGACATCCTCCTCGTGTGCAAAGGACAGGTGGGCAAGCTCAAAGACGTCGGCCACATGCTGGGCGCTCTTGGTGAACGAGATGATGTAGCGGTGCGCCATCTTCTTGCCGTAACGCTTTTGGATGGAGCCGATAGCGCGGAAGGTATCGATGACCTCGCGCGTCATGGGCTGCAGGTCGCCATGGATACCGTTCTCGTGGATATCCTTGAGGGCGCGGGCGTGCACCACGGAGTGCTGACGGAACTCCATCTCGACCATGTGGAAGCCGAAGGACTCGACCTGCCAGATGATGGTCTGGACCGGGCCGTAGGCAGCACGGACGGCACCGCAGGCGGCCAGCGAGCGCTGGACGACACGCAGGTCCTCCAGGAACTCATCAGCGCTGTGGTACATGGTATCGGTGATACGGCGCACGGTGGCGTTCAGACGGTCGGCCATGACGAGCATGACGGCGCGATGCGGCTCGTGCTCGGAGATCAGCTCAGCACGTGCGGTGTACTGGGTGCTCATCTCGACCTGATGGTTCCACAGGTTGATGAGCTCGGCAGACGGCTTGCTGTAGGTGGCCTCGAGCGTGAGGTTGCGGCCGATGCGGCGGCATTTGTCCTCGAGCTTGAGCACCATGTGGGTGAAGTACTTGGCGGCGACCTCACGGCTCACCTTGGCGGTGACGTTGGGGTTACCGTCGCGGTCGGAACCGATCCAGCTGCCGGGATGGAAAAACGCCGGGCACAGCGGCGGCACGATACCGGCCTTGTCGCCCAGCACCCAGTCGTCAAAGCGACGATAGATAACGGGGATGACGTCGAACAGCGTGTTATCGAAGATGTCGATGATGGTATCGGCTTCCTCGACCGGCGTGGGCTTCTTGAGCGCGATGGGGCTCGTACGCACCAGGGCGTCAATCTCCTGCAGCATATGGCGCTCGTTCTCCACCAGGTCGGAGCCGCCCAGACGCGGACGCTCCTCCAGCAGGTTGGAGATACGGCGAATCTTGCCCTCGACGGCCTTGCGACGGGCCTCGGTGGGATGCGCGGTAAAGACGGGATGGAACTCAAGCTTGCCGAGCAGCTCGTTGGCGCCCTCGACGCCCAGCTCATTCACCAGCTGGTGATAAGCGACGGTGAGCTCGTTGGCGGGATCGACCTCGGTATCGGTCGACGCACCGGCCTCGCGCTCGCGCAGCTGCGCCACACGGTAGTTCTCCTCCGACAGGTTTGCCAGGTGGAAGAAGCTCGTAAAGGCGCGAACGATGACCTGCTGCTTATCGAGCGGCAAGCTGTCGATCAGATCGACGACCTCACGGAATGCCACGGCGGTGGACTCGTCGGCGGTGGGCACGCCCTGCTCGTCGACGGCCTCGTCGGCAGCGCGGGTACCGGGGTTGCCGGCATTGGCCACAATCTCGGCCGACAGGATCTTGTCGAACAGGTCCGCGATCTCAGGATCATACTCGCTAAGCACACGACGCTCCAGGCGCAGGAACAGCGCCAGATTGTCGCGCAGCTCCTCGGGGATCTCGATCTCGGCGAGACGCTCCCTGGACTCGGCATTCGAGCCGATTCGGTTAACGAGGCGGTTGACCACGGCAGCGACGCGCGCCGCGGCTTCGGGTACAGACTGGTTGCTTAGGTTCTCAGCCACGTTTCCTCCCATTCCTCCTTCTATGCACGTAACATGCGGTATTCATTATAGGCGCTTGAGAAATACTTTCGACACTGATTGCGCTTTACCACACAAAAGTATTTTCTGTATTGCAAGGGTTTTTGCTCTAAATGGTCGTATTTCTCGGTGGACGGCATACACAAACGGGGGCATTCCGCATAAATGCGAAACACCCCCGTAACAATCGCTCGCAATGGACGAGACACTCAAGCGGGTCCGCAGCTCAAAAAGATGCGCTACAGGCGCTCGCGAACCGCCTCGACGACGTTGGCCAGATCGGCAAGGACCTCTTCATGGCTCTCCATGTCGCGCACCTTGACCTTGCCGGCGGCAAGCTCGTCGCCGCCCAAGACCAGGATGAGCTTGGCACCCACCTTATCGGCCTGCTTAAACTGGGCCTTGAGCGAACGGCCCTGATAGTCGGCCTCGGTCACGATGCCTGCGGCGCGAAGCTCCTGCGTAATGGCAAAGACGTTCTGGCGCAGCTCCTTGCCGGCGTTGGCGACATAGACGCACGGGGCCTCCTCGGCACCCAAGTCGTTACCAAAGGCCTGAAGGGCCAGCAGGGCGCGCTCAAAACCGACAGCAAAGCCGACACCTGCCGTGGGCTTGCCGCCCTCGAGCTCGACCAAGCCGTCATAGCGACCGCCGCCACCAATGGAACCGACGCCGGCGCCGGGAGCCTCGACCTCAAAGACGGTACGGGTGTAGTAGTCCAAGCCGCGCACCAAGGTGGGGTCCTCAACATACTCGATACCCGCCGCATCCAAATAGCGCTTGACCTGCTCGTAGTGCTCGCGGCACTCGTCGCACAGGTTGTCACCCATCAGCGGGGCGTCGGCCATGATCTCGCGGCAGTGGTCGTTCTTGCAGTCGAAGGCGCGCAGCGGGTTGAGCTCGGCGCGCTCGCGGCACTCGTCGCACATCTCGTCGGCGTGATCGAGGATAAACTGCTTGACCTGCTCGCGGTAAGCCGGACGGCACTGGGCGTCACCCATCGAGTTGATGAGCAGACGGAGCTTGGAAAGGTCGAAGCCCAAGCGCTTGTAGAACTCCATGAGCATGATGATGCACTCGGCGTCTGCCGCCGGATCGGGAGCGCCGAGCCACTCGATGCCCACCTGATGGAACTGGCGCAGGCGGCCCTTCTGGGGACGCTCGCCGCGGAACATGGCCTCGGCGTAGTACGCCTTAAACGGCGTGGAGCCCTGAGGCACCAGGTTGTTCTCCACGACGGCGCGCACCACACCGGCCGTGCCCTCGGGACGAAGCGCCAGACGCTGCTTGGGCTTGAGCTTGGTGTCGGTGCCCTCGGCAAAGACGCGCTCCAGGTTGGCGCCGCTAAAGACGCGGAACATCTCCTTGCGCACGACGTCGGTCGACTGGCCGATGCCGTGGACAAAGACGTCCACCTGCTCGATCGCGGGCGTCTCGATGGGCTTAAAGCCAAACGGCTCGAATACGCCGGCAGCAATCTGCTGCATCTTTTGCCAGGCGCGCATCTCGGCGCCGATAAGGTCGCGGGTTCCCTCCGCCTTCTGTGCCTGCATGGGCAAACACCTTTCTTTTGTATCGCGTCATAGGTAGTGGACATTATACGGCACAAAGCAGCAACGCGGCGGCATGTCTGACCGAACGAGGGTATGGGGACTCGTTCGGCCAGACGCGCCGCCGCGGTTTGTGATCCCTTTTCCTCCGTCCCCTTCGGATCACGTGATCCCTTGGGGACGGAGGAAAAGGGATCATTTCGTAGACCCGTGGCTGCCCTGGAAACCGAATGACGGTACGAGCATCCATTCGGCTTCCAAGGCAGCCACGAGCAGAACAGACAAACAGGAATAGGCAGCGACCCGCTACTCCCCCGCCACGCTTGCGCGCAGCTTGGCGGCGATGGGCTCCGAGGCCAGCAGGAATACGAGCATGACCACAGAACACACCAGGCACACGATCCAGGTGCTCGCAAAGGAGCCCGTGGCATCGAACAGCACGCCCGAGACAATGGCGCCCACGGTGCCGCCGACCATCTCGAGCGAGGTGATGGTGCCCGTGACCTTGCCGAGGTCGGCCATGCCAAACTGCTTGGACGCGGCGATGGTAGGCGTGATGGTGCCCATGCACGTTCCGATACCAAAGCTCACAGCGGCGACAATAGGACCGAGGTCCGTCGTCGGGAAGCACAGCGCCACGCAGGCGATAATGCACGCAACGGAGCCAAGGATATTGCCAAAGCGCAGGCCAAAGCGGTCATAGATCGCACCGAGCGAAATCTTGGCAATAACGACGGTGACCATGTAGACCGAAAGCACAGTACCCGCCCACATGGGATCGTGGCCGCCCGTGACGATCTTGGCGCCGTTGACGGTAACACTCGTCATGTTGGTAACCTGGTTGGGCAGGATGGCGCCATTGACCAAGCCCATAAAGAGGAAGGCGACGACGAGCAGCCAAAATGCCGGGCTCTTCTTGATACGAGACCAGCCGACGCTAACCTCGGGGGCTGCCTTCTCGTTCTTATCACCCGTGGCAGAAGCAGACGGGTCGCCTGGGTTCTCGCCGAGCGGCTTAAGACCGATCTCGGAAGGCTTGGTGCGGAAGGAATAGGCCGTGATGGGCAGCGCCGCCACCATGCAGATAGCCGCGAGCACCAGGAAGGCGGAACGCCAGCCAACGCTCACGATGAGCGAGCTCACGATGGGAGACAGAATAGCGCCGCCAAAGCCCGAGCCCGAAAGCGCGATGGAGATGGCAAGGCCTCGCTTGGCCGTAAACCAGTTGGCGGTCACTAGGCTGATGAGCAGGCGGGTCGAGGCCACGGCGAAGCAGCCCGAGACGGCAAAGAGCACGTAGACCTGCCAAAGCTCGCCCACAAAGCTCATGCCGACAAGCACGGCAGAGGTGGCGATAACGGTGAGGGAGCCCAAAACGCGGCCGCTCACCTTATCGGCGACATGGCCGATCACAAGCGAACCCACAACGCTCACCACGGTGGAGATGGCATTGGAAATGTTGTACTGCGCAAGTGAAATGCCCAGATCGCTGACGATCAGCGGCTGAAACAGGCTCATGCAGTTGACGAAAATCGTGTAGCACGTGGCCATGATCACAAAGCCAGAGGCCACCACGAGCCAGCCGGGGAAGAACTTACGCTGCTGGGGCATTGGTTACTCCTTGTGGTCGGCGATATAGCCCAAAGCGACGGCGGTATAAGCCGCGGCGCCGAGCGGCAACTCGGCATCGCTAAAGCGTGCCTTGGGATGGTGCTGGGCAAAGTGCTCGTCCGTATCGGTCACGGCCGAGCCCACGGTAAAGTACGCACTCGGAATCTCGCTCGAGATAAGCGCGAAGTCCTCGCTCGCCATGGCGTGGAATAGCGGCAGGAAGGCAGCCTTGGGCAGCACCGCGCCCACATAGCCAAGCGAGGCCTGGGTCATATCGCTGTCGAGCACGAGCGGCGGAACGTCCGAAAGCGTCTCGATGGTTGCCGGCGTACGATATGTTGCGGCAACGCCGTTGACGACCTCCGCGATGCGGGTCTTTAGGTGGGCCATGAGCTCAACATCAAAGCCGCGCAGCGTTCCCTCGAGCACGCAGGTGTCGGGAATGACGTTGGCCGCCAGGCCGCCGGCGAACTTACCCACGGTAAGTGCGACTTCCTTGGCCGCCGGCACCTCGCGGGAGATGAGCTCCTGAAGCGCCAGATGCACATGCACGCCCGCCGTAATGGGGTCGATGCAAATCTCGGGGCTCGAGCCATGGCCACCCTTGCCCTGAAGCGTGATGCGAAAACCGTACACGCCCGAGAGCGCCGGGCTGCCGTAGAGCACCAGGCCAAGCGGCGACTGGCTATTGACATGCATGGCAAAGGCGGCCTGGGGACGCGGGTTCTGCAGCAGGCCATCGGCGATAGCGGCACGAGCCCCCTCAAAGGTTTCCTCGCCCGGCTGGAACAGCAACTTCACCGTGGCGTCGGCCTCCACAAGCTCGGCCTCGCGGGCCTTGAGCAGGCGCGCTGCACCAAGCAGCGCCGTCGCGTGCATATCGTGACCGCAAGCATGCATGCAGCCATTGGTGGATGCAAAGGGCTCGCCGGATTCCTCGGCAACGGGCAAGGCATCCATGTCGCCACGGAGCATGATAACCGTACCGGCCTGCTTGTCCGTGCACGTACCGTTACCCCGAGCAGCAGCTGCCGCGCCGGCACCGATAAGGCCAACGACACAGGAACCATCGACGAGCGTAGCAAATGGGATATCCATCTCGGTCAGGCGCGCTTGGATATACGCAGAGGTCTGCGGGAGGCTATTACCCAGCTCGGGCGTCTGATGGAGATCGTGGCGCCATGCGGCAAGCTCACCGGCAAATGCCTGGGCTTCTTTGACCAGGCATTTGCCGATAGCGGTCTGCGCCGCTGTGGTAGTCTGAGGCGCTGGTTGCGGTTGAAGATCGGACAGAGCTGATGCCATAGATGCCCTCCAGTAACGTTTTTGCAGCACGCACTTTGATAGCGTAAAGTGCAAGGCACAACTGTAAGGGCTTAACATAAAAAATGCCGCCCCGGGAGGGCGGCGCAACAAGTTGTTTACAATTGCGAGCGAGATTTTCTGCGCAAGAAATCGAAATGCGTCTCGCTCAAGATAATCGACAGGAAGATGAGCACAAAGCCGGCAAGCAGGCGCGGGGTGAGCGCCTCCCCCATCAGCAGCACCGAAAACAACACGCCCGAAGGGGACTCCATCGATAGGAGCAATGAGCCTGTCGAGGCCGGGACGTGCGCCAAGCCGACGTTTTGGATGAGCAGCGCCACGCACGTGCAGCCCACCGAGAGAAAGGCCATCACGCCGATAAAGCTCGGCGTCCACACGGACGCGGGCGCTTGGGTCTCGAATAGCAGCGACGTTGCTAAGCTCAAGACGCCATTGCCCACAAACATCCAAAACGTGATGACGTTGATATCCATCTTGCGACCGTACTTGGCGGTCACCGCCATCTGGATGGCAAAGAAGACCGCGCCGCCCAGCGTAATGGCATCGCCGGCGTTGAACTCGACGCTATCGAGTGCCACCAGGCCAATGCCCGCCAGGCACAGCAATGCGGCGCCCAAGTTGTAACGGGTAAGCCTTTCTCCGCTCAGGACATAGCTCGCAAACGGCACGAGGATGCAGTAGGTACCCGTCAAAAACGCGCTCTTGCCTGCCGTGGTCTGTGCCAGGCCAATCGTCTGCAAACCGTACGCGCCAAACATAAGTGCGCCCATACCAAGCCCGACGATAAGGTTACGAGCATTAAAGTGCGCGATGATGCGTTTGTGGAAGATGGCGAACATAACCAGCGAAGCCGGAAGGAAACGAACGTAGATCAGCGCGAACGCCGGAATGGTGTCGAGCGCATCTTTCATGGTGGTAAAGGAATAGCCCCAGATGACCGCCACCGAAAGCAGCAAGAACTTCCAGAAGAACGGAGAACGCGCGCCGGCGCCGCGGGAGGTGCCGCCGGCACCCAGGTCTTCGCGCGCTACAGGGCTATCGGGCATGTTTTCGATTTCATCAACGGCATTCTGGGCCATAGGGCATCCTCGCGCTCAGTCTGGGCGTGGTGTCCGCACGCGCATGGCCGCGTGCCGCCTCATGGTCAAATAAAAACAGGGCACACCGGACCCCCGGCACGCCCCGTTACTGTAGCAACAACCAGCGCTGCATCGCAATCCAGCCCACTAAAGTACCGACTTGAATAACCTCGATGTTCCGTCAACGTCAGCGAAAACGGCCCCAAGCGAGCAAGGTGACGTGAAATGAAAGGGCGCTGACCTTCTGGTCGCGCCCTTGAAATTGAACGTCAGATTGCCGCTTGGGGTCGTTTGCAGCGTCGAGCAGTTACGCGGTTTGGTAAAACCGCGTAACTAAATAAGTTTTGTACTCTCCAGCTTTTCGATAATCCAGTCGTTGGCCTTGATGACCGGACGGCGGAAAACGACGCCCAGGGCCAGCGACGGAATCAGATAGCTCGCCAGAATGCCTAGCTCAATCCAGTACTCCATATGGTAGGCGCCAGCCATGGCGGCGTGCATGGCGTTGATGCCGTGGGTAAACGGCAGGAACGGGTAGATCGCCTGGAACACGGGGCCGGTCATCTCGATGGGGAACGTACCACCTGAACCGCCGACCTGCATGACCAACAGCACGACAGCGAGCGCCTTGCCGATATCGCCAAACGAAACCGTGAGCGTGTAGACGATATTGGAGAACACGAGACTCGCGACCCAGCCCGCCAGCACAAACTGCAGCGGGTTGTCGCATTGGATGCCAAAGAACAGGATGTCGCCCGCGCACACGAGTGTCGCCTGCAGCAGGGCCAGACCTCCAAAGAACAGGTAGCGGCCCAGGTAGATCTCGTGCAGGCGCACGGGGATCAGCTCGTTGATGAGCTCATCGTCAACCGATACCTTCATCATGGCCGCCAGCACGATCGAGCCGACCCACAGCGACAGGATCGTATAGAACGGCGCCATGGCCGAACCGTAATTGCGGATCGGATAGACCGGCTTGCGGTCGAGCGCGACGGGGCCGGAAAGCGACACGGCCAAACCCTCGGGATCGTTGCCGATCATCGTCTTGATCGTGGCAAGGTCGTCCGACATCAGGGCGCCATCGAGCTCGTCCTTAAAGGCGCTGATCTTGTCCGATGCCTCACCCAGCTGATCGGAAGCCTTGTTGACCAGCGTCGCAGCCTTGGAGAGGCCCTTTGCGAGCGAGCCAGAGGCGTCGGTCAGACCGCTCACGGCGCTATCCAAGTCACCCGAGATACCGTTCAGGGAATCCAGAACGCCCGAAATGGTCTTCTTGAGCTCCTTGGCCTTAACCGAGAACGTGGAATCGTAGTCGGACTTGGCTCCCGAGATACCCGCCTTGGCATCGGCGATGGCCTGGTCGACCTCGGCACGCGAGTTGTTGACCTCCGCCATGCCGTCCGAAAGGGACTTTGCGGTCGCCGTCAGGTCCTTCGCATTGTTGCGGTACTCCACGGCAATTCTGCCCAGCGACGTCGCAGCGGACTCGAGACCGTCTTTGAGCTTGTCATCACTCACCTGGTCGGCAAGGTTACGGAGCTGATCGGTCATCGCATCGATATCGTCAGCACGCGTATTGAGCGCCGCTGCGGCTTCGTTGAGCTGAGACACCGTAAGGTCAACATGCTGATTCGCGGCATCGAATGCCTTCGCAAGCTCGGCGGACACGTTGTCGAACGAGCCCGCGCTTCCGTCAATCGCCGCGTCAACGGCATCGTTGGCGGCCTTGAGCGCTTCCTTGGAATCATTGATGCCACTCTTGGCGTGCTCCATCAGCTGCTTCGTCGACTCATCAACGGTGCCCGTCTGCTTGAGCATGCCGCCCGCCGATGTCAGTGAATCGGACGTGGAGCTCAAAATGCCCGCGAGCGACGTCGCACTCGCCTGAACGTCCTGCAGGTCCTCGACCGAATCGCCCAGCGTCGAGGACAGATTGGCGATAAAGCTGCTCACCTGGTCGGTACTCATATAGTCGAGCAGGCTGGACACGGTCTTAAGGCCGATGGTCGTGATGGTCTTGGTAAAGGTCTCGTTGACCTGACTCTGGACGGCGCTCGAACCCTTTTCAGTCACGATCTGTGCGATGGCGTTGGCCTTCTGATTCTCATAGAACTCGATATCGGCGTGCTTCACCTCGGTCGAGAAAAGCGTCATCATGTCGGCGCTAAACGTTTTAGGGATAACGACGGCAGCGTAGTACGCGCCCGACTTAACGCCCTCAATCGCCTTATCACGGTCGTTGAGGACGACCCAGTCGAAGTTCTCGTTGCCGCGCAGGGTGGCGGTTACGTTTTCGCCCACGTTGACCTCGACGGGAATCAGATCGCTCTCGTAACCCTCATCGGTGTTGACCACTGCAATCTTAAGGTTGCCGGTATTGCCGTAGGGATCCCAGCTTCCGGCGATGTTAAACCATGCATAGAGACATGGCACGATGATCAGGCCCATCACGACGACCATGCCGATCACGGAGCGAGACACGTTTTGGACATCGCGCTTAAACAGGTGCAGGATGTTTTTCATTTATGCCTCACCTCCTTTAGAGTGCTTGCCAAGCGAGGTGATGTCCCCGTCGTTTCCGTTTACGTTGTCAGCGCCGTCGGCATCTTGAGCCTTACGATGCGCACCGATATGCGACAGACGGCTCGTAGGCTGTTCGCCTCCCTTGGCGCCACGCTCGCTGGCGTTGAGACCAAACATGCGACGGGCGGCAGGGATGGCAGCCGTGTGCTCGCGCATCTCGCGGCGAAGGTCCTCGTCCGAAAGCGCCGAGATACGCATCTGGGTATTGAGGCTCGCACGGATGTATTCGATGTTGATGAGCCAGCCGCAGATGGCGATAACCGAAATGATCCAGATAACGAGCAGGATGATCTTGCCGTTATTGTCGATATCGAGCACCGTCGAAAGCACAAAGAGCAGAACCTGCACGCCTACCACGGCGGCAAAACCGCCCTTGATGTAGTACGGGTAGCGATGCTCAAACGCCACGGCATGATCGAGCAGCTCGCGACGGTACGAATCCGAATCGAGCATGACGCGCATGGCCGTGCGCAGCGAATAGCGCTGGCGCGGCAGGTCGTTGGACTCGCAGATCATGAGGCCCGTCGTGGAAAGCTGCTTGTCAAAGAGCAGGTTGAGGTTGAGCAGCAGCGGACGCAGCTGCAAGCCAATAAAGAGTGCGATGGCAAGGAACACGCCCAGGATGCACAGGTTGAACAGGTAGTTGAACGAATGCATGCCACCGACGGTCTCGCGCAGCAGGTTGATGCCATAGGTGAAGGGCAGCAGCGGATGCAGCCATTGGAAGAAGCCGGGCATCATCTCGATGGGATACATGCCCGACGAGCCGGGGATCTGCACAATGACGAGGATGACGCCAATGGCTTTACCGATATGCTTAAACGTGGTGGACAGCGCATAGATGATGTTGACGTAGGTGAACGAAATAGCGATGCCGCCCAGTACAAAGAGCAGCGGATTGACGCACTGAACGCCAATGACCAGATCTCCCACCGTAACGATGATGGCCTGCAACGCACCCAGGATCACCAGCAGCAGCCAGCGGCCAAAGTAGCCCTGACGCGCCGTAAAGCTACCGATGCCCTCGCGGTCGACCTCGAGTTTATAGATAGCGATGAGCACATAGCCGCCTACCCACAGCGCCAGATTGGTGTAGAAGGGCGCGATGCCCGAGCCAAAGCTCTTGACCGGATAGATTGACTTGGACGTCAGCTCAACCGGAGATGCCATGAAATCTGCCACGTCATTGACGTCGACGTCCATGAGGTCGGCTAACTCGCCCATAGACTCAGAGGTCTGCAGCGCCGCAATGTCATTGGCGGCGGTCGCGAGCTTGTCCTGAACCTTGGCAAGGGAGGCGTCGGTTTGGGACAGCGTGGTCTTTGCCTGCTTGAGCGTGGCGTCGAGCTGCGCCAGCGTGCCGCGCGCGCTCGCTATCGTGGGGGTCATACCCGACACAATGCCGGTCAAATCGCCCGAAACGGCGGCAAAGGAGTCAAGCGCGCTCGAAGCCTTCGGAAGTGCGTTCTGACCCAGATCGGTCTGAGCCTGACCGAGGTTAGCCGTACCGGTCTGAATTGCCGCGTTGAGTGCGTTGCTCGCGTTCGAGATTGCCGTAGCGTCGTTTGCCATGGCGCTCGACTGTGCAGAAAGGCCATCCTTGATGCTCTGCAGCTTCTGGTTTTGCTCGCGAAGCGAATCGATGGTCGATACAATGCGCGCGTCAATTTCCTCGGAACCTGTCGACGTGTCATTAACGAGAATCTCCAAGTGCCCGATAACGGCCTTATTGTGATCGATCGTCGCCTGGAGAGACTCGAGCGAGTTGTCGATGCGGGTGGTCGTAGATGTGACCGTACCCGTTAGCTTGCCAATCGCAGCGTTCGCGGAGGCTGACGTCTTGGTGAGTGCAAGGCTACCTTCCGAGAGTGCCTTGGAGAGCGAGGTGATAGAGTTGCCCGCCGTGGCGCGAGCCTCGCCCAGCAGGTCGTTGCCCTGGGAGATTGCCTGCGTCAGCGACGGTGCCTGACCTTGCAAGCCGGCAAGCGCCGCATCAGCCGAGGCGATAGCGCCACTCGTCTTATCGATGGCGGCATTCATATCGCCAATCGAATCGCGCACCTCACCCAAGGTGTCGGATGCCTCGGACACCGAACTTGTCAGCGAGTCCTGAGTCTGGGTTGCCTTGTCCTTTAAATCGACACCGGCATCCTTGGCGATACTGGCAACAGTCTCGCCCACCGTGGAGACAAACTCCGAGTTGATCTGCTCCTCGATGGTGTTGGCACCGGTATCGGTGACCTTGGGCGCAATGGCGCTCTTCTTCTCATTGACGTAATAGGTGAGCTTCGGCTGATGGTAATTGCCATCGAGCATCGAGACAAGATTGTCGGAGAAGTTCTTGGGGATTACGATCGCCGCGTAGTATTCCCCGCTCTCGACGCCCTCTTTGGCATCGGCAGCCGAGTCGACGAAGGTCCAGCCCAGCCGATCGTTTTCCTTGAGCTGGTCGACCACCTTATCGCCTGCATTGAGCTCACCCACTAGGTCGTTCTGGGTGCCCTGATCGTTGTTGGCGATAGCGATTTTAATGCCCTGGGTGTTTCCATATGGATCCCAGTTAGCCACGATGTTGTACCAAGCGTACAGCGAGGGGATAACGCACACGCCAAGGGTAACCACCAAGGCGACGGGGTTCACAAGCAGTCGCTTAATGTCGCGCTTAAATATCGCAAAGGAGACCTTTGCATCGGATAGTTTGCTGCCGAGACTCACGCTTGGACCATCCATCCTGTCGTTGAATCAAATCGTACTATCAACAACCATTGTACGTAGGCGCTTTAGCGTCTCGAAGCACAATGGTATTGAGTTTTGCGGGTAGCAATATACTACGAAGATTAGTTAACGTACAGATGTACAGTATCTTAAATTCCCGCAGCTCCCAAAACCACAACCCGCACAAACTAGCAGTTCGAGTAGTCATTTGGGACGTTCTTAAACGACCAGTCAAACAAGAACGTCCATTACAGTCGAAATTGTCAGCCCGGGACCGTCTCGGGCTACGATTGAGGCGCGCCCAGAACGGGCCGCCGACCGGGCGCCCGCGCACGGCCGAACGTCCCTGCCCCCGAGAGGGCCCGTTGGGTGCTGCCGGCGCGGGACGCGCCGCCCCCGACGGCTGATAGGAAAGTGCCGGGCAGGTGCCGCGGCTGGTAATGTGAGTGCCGAGGGGGAGGCCATCCGGTCGAACGACTACCGGAAGGATACCACCGTGAAAGCGCCATCCACCAGGCCCGCGGCCGTGCTCGGCCTGGACGTCGGCAAGTCATCGCACTGGGCCTGCCTGATCGACCGCGACGGGGAGGTGCTGGCCAGCGCCCCCGTCCGCAACAGGGAGGCCGAGCTCGACGCGCTGTTCGCCTCCGCGCCCGCCGGCACGCTCGTCGTCGTCGACCAGTTCCGCAACATAGGGTCCCTCGCCGTGAGGCGGGCCCGCGCCGCGGGGCTCGGGGTCGCCCACCTGCCCGGGCTCGCCGCCAGCCGCGCCGCGGG
>CABUHO010000036.1 GCA_902491395.1 uncultured Collinsella sp. | reverse complement strand
TCTCGATCTGTAACAGGTGGACCCTTATTTGCCGAGTAGTTGTTACAGATTTAGACAAACTGGCGCTGCCGATCATTTCATCTCGATCTGTAACATCTGGACCCAAAAACGGCTGCTAGATGTTACAGATCGAGACGGTTGGTCGTCGGGGGTGCAGTGGGTCGGCGTCTCAGTACCCTATCCTTCAATCACTCAGAAAATCTTATATATAGAGACTTAGATTTGTGTATAAGATCGCGCAAAGCTGGCAACAATACTTCTCGAACAACGTGAAGCCGCCCCGTAGGGCGGCCGCCCCAAGAGAGGTGATTCCATGAGAATCGATAAGCTAGCAATGACGTCGCGCGAGGCGCTGCAGACCGCCATGAGCACGGCTGCCGATGCGCAGGCCGGCGCGGTGGAGCCGATTCACCTGCTGTCTGCCCTGCTCGGTGCCGGTGAACGCAACATCTCCGTGATCATCGAGCGTATCGGCGCCGACCCGGCCCAGCTCGCACGCTCCACGCAGGATGCCATCGACCACGCGCCTAAGGTTTCGGGCGAGGGTCAGCAGATGGGCCTGTCTAACGAGCTCGTCCGCGTCATCGAAAAGGCCGAGAAGAAGGCCACCAAGATGGGCGACAGCTTTGTGGTGACCGAGCATCTGCTGATGGCGCTTGCCGAGGACAAGGGCGAGGCCGGCCGCGTTCTGCGCGACGCCGGCGTGACCAAGGAGCGCATCGAGCAAGTCTACGAGGAGCTGCGCGGCGATGACCGCGTGACGTCTGCCGAGGACAAGACGCAGTTTGAGGCACTGGAGCAGTACGGTCGCAACATCTGCGACCTCGCCCGCGCCGGCAAGCTCGATCCGGTCATCGGCCGTACCGATGAGATTCGCCGCACCATCCAGGTCCTGTCCCGTCGCACCAAGAACAACCCCGTGCTCATTGGTGAGCCGGGCGTCGGTAAAACGGCCATCGTCGAGGGCATCGCCCAGCGTATCGTGGCCGGCGACGTGCCGAGCACCCTGCGCGACCGCGACCTCATCGAGCTCGACATGAGCGCGCTGGTCGCCGGCGCCAAGTACCGCGGCGAGTTCGAGGACCGCTTGAAGGCCGTGCTCAAGGAGGTACAGAAGTCCGAGGGCAAGGTCATCCTGTTCATCGATGAGCTCCACACCATCGTGGGCGCGGGTGCCACCGAGGGCTCCATGGACGCCGGCAACATCCTGAAGCCGGCGCTTGCCCGTGGCGATCTGCACGCGATCGGCGCGACTACGCTCGACGAATACCGCAAGTACATCGAGAAGGACGCGGCGCTCGCGCGTCGTTTCCAGACCGTGATGGTCTCCGAGCCTACCGTCGAGGACACCATCTCGATCCTGCGTGGCCTCAAGGAGAAGTACGAGATCTTCCACGGCGTGCACATCACCGATAGCGCGCTCGTGGCAGCTGCCGACCTCTCCGATCGCTACATCGCCGACCGCTTCCTGCCCGACAAGGCCATCGACCTGGTCGATGAGGCGGCAAGCCGCCTGCGCATGGAACTCGACAGCATGCCGGTCGAGATCGACGCCACCACGCGTCAGCTCACCCAGCTGCAGATCGAGGAGCAGGCGCTTATGAAGGAGACCGACGACGCCTCCAAGGAGCGTCTGGAGGCCCTGCGCCAGGAGATTGCCGAGGTCCAGGAAAAGCTCAATGTGCAAAAGGCCGGCTGGCTCAACCAAAAGAACGCCATCGACCACGTGCAGGAGCTCAAGGGGCAGCTTGACGAGGCCAAGAGCGAAGAGGAGCGCGCGACGCGCAACGGCGACCTGGGCCGTGCGTCCGAGCTGCGCTACTCCGTGATTCCGGGCCTGCAGCAGCAGATTCAGGATTCCGAGGCCGCGCTCGAGGCACAAAAGCAGCAGGACGGCGAGGGCCTCAACGAGCAGGTGACCTCCGATGAGATCGCCGAGGTCGTGAGCGCCTGGACCGGCGTGCCCGTCTCCAAGATGATGCAGGGCGAACTCGACAAGCTCAAGGGCCTGGAGGGCGAGCTGCATAAGCGCGTCATCGGCCAGGACGAGGCTGTGTCCGCCGTGGCCGCGGCCGTGCGCCGCAGCCGTGCGGGCCTCTCCGATCCGGACAAGCCCATCGGCAGTTTCTTCTTCCTGGGCCCCACCGGCGTGGGCAAGACCGAGCTCGCCAAGGCGCTGGCCGAGTGCCTGTTCGATGACGAGCGCGCGCTCGTGCGTATCGACATGTCCGAGTACATGGAGAAGTTCAGCGTCCAGCGTCTGATCGGTGCGCCTCCGGGATACGTGGGCTACGACGAGGGCGGTCAGCTCACCGAGGCCGTGCGCCGTCGTCCGTACTCCGTAATCTTGCTCGACGAGATGGAGAAGGCCCATCCGGATGTCTTCAACGTGCTGCTGCAGGTGCTTGATGACGGCCGCCTGACCGATGGGCAGGGTCGCCAGGTGTCCTTCAAGAACACGATTATCATCATGACGTCCAACGTGGGCTCCAAGGCCATCGCCGATCTGTCCGGTAAGGACGAGGAGGAGATGCGCCATCAGGTCGACGCCGCCATGGCTCAGACCTTCCGCCCCGAGTTCCTCAACCGTATCGACGATATCGTGGTGTTCCATCCGCTTGGCATGGCGCAGATCGAGAAGATTGTCGACATCCAGCTTGCCGACGTTCGCGCACGCCTGGCCAAGGAGCGCATGACGCTTGCCATCACCCCGGCGGCCAAGCAGATGCTCGCCGTGGGCGGCCTGGACCCCGTGTTCGGTGCCCGTCCGCTCAAGCGTCTGGTCCAGCGCGAGGTCGTGGATGCCATCGCCGCCGCCATCATCGACGGCACGGTGCGCGAGGGCGATCAGGTGACGGTCGATGCCGACAAGGACGGCGGCTTTACCGTCGTGTGCGACAACACGCCGGCGGCCACCTACGAGGTTCCCGACGCCGAGTAGATTTATGGGACATGCCTTAAAATCTGCCAGCAGTCTCTAAACGCCAAGGGCGGCGGATCCAATTGGGTCCGCCGCCCTTTTTCGTGCGACAATCGATGGTGTTGAACATGAGTACATGGCAAGGAGCTATGCAGATGAAAGACGAGAACAAGACGAATGCACCGGCGACCGATGCCGCACCCAAGCCTGCGCCTAAGCCGGCGCCTAAGCCGCGCGACCCCTATATCCGTGCCGAGAACGAGGACGACGACGGCTACGACCCCTACAGCGACCGACGACCCGAGCGCGAGCCAATGTTCGAAGCCGACCCCTGGCGCTGAGTGCCACCCAAAAGACCACCAATAAGTTGCGGTGAAATAGGGACTGTTTTGCGGTTTGACCAGCAAAAACAATCTCTATTTCACCGCAACTGCGTTAGGGATTTTTCTGCAGGGGGAGGGTAGTCAAAAAAGCCCCGTCCCAAATTGACTGCCAAATTGGCTGCTCGGGGAGTCGCATTCGAGCTCGGTTGTCCTCTTAGCCACTCGATATCCTTCGGAGCAATAATAGTGAAAAACTTGCTTAAGTGTTAATCAAGCTACACACAATCTTGCTCTCTAATTAATCAAGAATCAGTATAATTTTGATTAGCTAGAGAGCAAGATTGGAGAATCATGGCATTCAACGATTTGATCGCCCAGAAAATAAAGGACTTTGAACAGCAGGGGGTTCCGCAGGTCTTTGAGCGAGACCTTGATCTGGGAAACCCACAGGAGCCAAAGCGCGACAACATCGTAAATGTGGTTGTGGGGGCCCGCCGTTGTGGAAAGACGTATCGCCTGTATCAGGAGATGCAGCGGCTTCAAGGCCGGGGCGTCGAGCTTGACCGGATGCTTTACTTTAATTTTGAGGACGAGCGCTTGCGCCCGTATGAGCCATCGCTGCTGGCGGACGTGCTTGACACGTTCTATGCGCTGCATCCTGCTGCTCGAACCGAGGGCGCTTACATTTTCTTTGACGAGATCCAGGAAATTCCCGAATGGGGTGCGTTTCTGCGGCGCGTAGTCGATACGGAGAAAGCGACCGTCTATGTGACGGGATCTTCTTCTAAGATGCTGTCCTCAGAACTTAAGAGCGAGTTCAGGGGTCGTTCTCTTATACGAGAGCTTTTTCCGTTGAGTTTTTCGGAATACGTTCGATATAAGACGGGGAGCGTTTTCGAGCCAGATGCGACCTTTTCCCCAAGCGATGCAGCGCTGCTTCGACATCATCTGATCGGATATCTTGAACGAGGGGGATTCATCGCGACACTTGAGCAGACGCCCGCAGACGCGATTCAGCTGCTACAGGAATATGCTTCGCGAACGGTCGCCATGGACATCGTTGAACGTTACGACGTCAAGAACCCTCGCCTGGCATCTCTGTTCCTGACGCGGTGTATGGCATCTTCGGGACGAGAGCTGTCGGTGAACAAAGTGTACAACGAGTTCAAGAGCAGGCAGATACCCGTCAGTCGTAATTCGCTCAGCGACTTACTTGAGTATTATGAGGATGCCTACCTGCTGTTCTCCGTGCCGGAGTTCACGCGTTCACTGGCAAATAACATGCGGTCTGCGTCTAAGGTCTACGCTGTCGATCCTGCGATGTTTGGAGCATTCTCTCCCGCATCGGCATTGGACCAGGGCCAGAGGCTCGAGACCGCAGTGTTCAACGCGCTAAGAAGAAGGACTCCCGCGGTGAGGATCGGATCGGTCTGCCGCCTGCTGATCAAAGAGAAGAGCAAAAGCCATGAGGTGGACTTTGTGGCTGGGGACGCACTTCTCATGCGGGCTTATAGCCTGATTCAGGTGAGTGTGGATATGGCAAGTGAGAAAACGCGCGAGCGCGAAATTGCCGCGCTTGATGCCTCGATGGCCCAGTTCGATCTTGGCGAGTCGGCAATCGTTACCATGGATGAGCAGGCCGATATTCCATGCGAGCACGGTGTGGTACACGTTGTTCCCGCATGGAAGTGGCTCCTTGCCTAACCATCTACGGATCTGTGGGGCCAGGACCTCCTGGCCCCTTCATCACGGTTGGGGAGCACCATGATGCGCCCGGCTAGTCCTGGGCCTTGATGCTCGGCAGGAGAATCTGGGCGAGGTAGTCGGTTTCGAGTTTGGTCGCGGCGTCTGCCTTGCCGTCTTTGCCGACCAGTACGTTCTTGATCTGGCTATACGTATAGCGGTTGCCGGTCGTGAGCTCGACAAGCTCAATGGCCGTGTCCATGGGGTAGGTTGACACGGGATTCTGCGTCCGTCCGTTGATGGTCTGGGGCACCACGTACGGATAGACGGGGCCGCTGGCGTAGACGGTATAACCGTTGCCTAGATTGGCCGCACCCAAAACCGTATCGCCTTCATCGGGCGTAAAGCTCTCGCCCTCGCGCACGGCGACGAGCGTCACGAGCGGCGTATTGGCGTCATCGCCCAGATAAATGCACAGCGTGCTGCCGTTTTGCCAGGTTGCGACCTTGCCATACCACTCAACCGGAATATCGAGCTGATACAGGTTCGTCGCCTTGTGCCGAGCGTCGGCATCGCGGGCGGACTGAGCCTCGCTTGCGCTCACGGCGTTGGCGGCGGCATCGCGGCGCGTAATTGCCGCCTGCTGGAGTATCTTTGCCGCGGCGGCGGAGCTCGCGCCGCCTTCCTCGGCATACTTGGCGGCGGCATCGATTTGGTCGTCAGTCACCGTGTCGGCCGAAGGCACCTTGAGCTTAAAGGTGGCCTGGGCACTCAAATCCTGCCCATCGCTCTTAATGGTGACCTGCGCCTTGGTGGTCGGCACGGTATAGACGGTGCCGTCGGACGCGATGGGGGAGGCGGCAATGGAGAGCGCGTAGTCACCGGGTAGCAGTTTGATGCCACGGCCGTGCTCGTCAACATAGAGCGTTTCGCTCACGGAAGAACCGTCGGAATCCTGCCCACTCACCTGCACGGGAATCTTGGAGCCAGTTGAGCAGTCGAGGCCCGCGGCGTGCACGCCAATCTGCACCGACATCATCGTGTGTGCACTGGCGGCGACAGCGGCAGCCTGCTCTTGTTGATATCCGTTCCAGGCAGCATAGCCTGCGCCGCCGGCGACGAGCGCGACGGCTACAACGCCGGCAACCATCAGGTTGCGGCGCTTGGGCGACATCTTACGATGACGAACCTCGGCCTCATGTGCCGAAGGAACGGACGGTAGGGGAATATCGCCCATGGCGATGGTCTCGTCCACGGCAGGCGCGGAGCCTAAGCCAGGGAGCTCGCGGGTCAGCGAATCTTCGGCCGGCAAGCTGTCGAGCAAGATGGTTTCCTCGCTCGTGTCGGATTCGGGCCGGTCGTCGGCCTCGCTATCGTCCTCTTCGGCTTCGGCTTCGGCTTCGGCTTCGTCAGGAGCGTCTTTGGCGTCGCTGTCTTCGTCCTCGGTGCCTTCGTGTGCCTCGTCCTGCGCGTCGACGGCCGAATCGCTAAACGAGAGCTCGTCTAGTGTGATCTGGTCTAGGCTCTCCAGGGCCTCGGCGCATGCTTCTGCATCTTGGACCGCATCCTCTTGGCCCGTCGTCTCATCTTTCATATATCCCCCAAGCTCAATATCGGGACAACACTGTACCCAAAAACGGGACCCCATAGAGCCGCCGTATGATTTGAAATCCGATTTTATATATGCGCATGTTTTTGAATAGATGAATAAGACGCAACGACAAAAGCCCCCGGAAAGCGAGTTCATGAAACGCTTTCCGGGGGCTCTGCGAGACATTGGATTGAAAATCCTGGCGGGCGGGCCTATGCCCAAGCGCCAACAGCGACCAACATGTTACTCGGCGTGCGCGTAATCAACCTTGGCGCGGCGAGCAGTAGCCTTCTCCCAATCGCTGGTGCCCTCAAAGACATCCTGCTTGTAGGGATTGCGGCCGAGCTTCTTGGCACGGTAGGCGATGTAGATGATTGCGGCGACGTTGGCGACCAGTGCGGCGATCGAGACCGCGGTAGCGGCGCCGGGGTCGAGCGTGGAGTGGGTCACAAAGATGGACTCCTCCTGGAAGTACGGGAACACCTGGGCAAACATGCACCAAATGGCCAGCGTAAAGGCGCGGTTCTGGATCCAGCCGCCCTTGTTCCAGATAAAGGCGGCGACGGTGGGCGCCAGCAGCAGCGCAAAGCCGCAGAACCAGGAGTGGGTGGGCAGGCAGTTGTAGGTGTAGCAGAAGTTCCAGATATCGTAGGCGATGATGTAGACCCAGGTCATATCGGGCCACAGCATGTCGGTCTTGTCCTCGGAGGCGTAGACGCTCCACCAACCGGTCATGCAGAAGATGTTGATGATACCGGCGATGCCGTTGAACACGTTGTTCCAGCCGGCCAGCTGCGTGGCGCCCTCGGAGGTGACCCAGGTGGACTCGCCCAGGACAAAGAAGTGATAGGCGCTCTCGAAGTCGGACACGACGGCGATCATGATGTTGATGGCGACGATCACAAACGGCCACGCGCGGAACCAATGTGCCTTGCCGATCTTTCCCCACTGGTACTTAATGGCAATGAAGCCCCAGCAACCGGCCAGCGCCGCGTATACCTTGGCGTAGTGGAACCAGCTGTTCTGGTACACATGGGTGGGGTTGGTGAGCGCCCACTCGGCACCCTGCGAGACGCCGACGGCGATGGCGATGCAGTAGATGGTCATGGCCAGCGGAGCCACGCCAAAGATGATTGCCGCGCCCAGCTTGGTGCGGCGGCCGACCTCGTTGAGCACGATGAGGCCAATAAAGACCATGGCCCAGCCGGCCCAGTGGATAAGGGTATCGCTACCCCAAACATCGAACAGCATGCTGCTCTCCTTTCACACGCCCGCGGCCCCTCTTCTGATCGCGGGCAGTTTGGCCAAATGTCGTCAGTTCTGGGGCTTGCGCTCCGGATACTTGGCGGTATAGCCCTCGATGTGGAGTGTCGAGGCGATGATTTCCTTGACCGTCTCGTCGGGCACATCGGGGTGCGTGCGGATATACATCAAAAGGCCCATGATGAGGGTGTAGAACGTTTCGTAGACATGGTCGATGCGCAGCTCGTGGTGGGCGACAAAATCCACCACGGTGGTGTCGCAGATATACTGCGCCACACGCTGGACCACGTTGTGCAAAAAGCCGCCGTAGAGCGCGCCGCTGCTTGAGGTGAGCGTGCTTGGCAGTTCGTGGCCGCTGACGACCAGGCGCTTGAAGAGCGGGGCGACGGTGTCGAGCGCGCCCTCGATATCGCCGATGGTGCGGCCGGCGTTCCACTGCTCGAGTTCGGCGATAAAACCGTCGATCGCTTCGTCCATGACGGCGGTGACGGCGGCGTCCATGTCGGCGAAGTAGTGGTAGAACAGCGAGCGCGTGCAGCCGGCTCGCTTGGTCACGGCCGATACCGATAGGTGGGACACGCCCAGCTCGGAGCTCACGGCGCGCACGGCGGCGAGAATCTCGCGACGGCGCTCGTCACCTGTCAGGCGCTTTGCTGCGCTATCGGGCGCGGGGGCGGCGTCGGCCACAGGGGTGTTCGCTGCGTTATCGTTCATGCGCTTGCCGCCTTTCATCCTCTTTTGCCTGACCGTTCGCCTAACAGTCTTGAATATTGTTGACGGTTCGTCAATACTATTTTTGACACAATGTCAACAATAACGGGTGAACGGCGTGGGGGCATGTCGAGCCCATAAAAAGAGGGGCGCTGCGTGCCTGCCAGGCTGCGGCAAGAGAAGGGACAACCATGATTCTCAACGGACCGGGAATTAGCTACACCGAGCCCGACATCGGTTCGGAGTTCGTGCCGCCGCTGCCGGAACATCCGCGCGAGGCCATCGTCAAACTGTGCGAGCACTGCACCAACCGCCTGCTGCATCGCGACAAGCTGCTGGGCTACGAGTACTGGTCGTTTGCCGAGGCCGCAACCGACGAGCAGGCCGAAGTGCTCTGCAAGATGAAGATGCGCCGTCC
This sequence comes from uncultured Collinsella sp., assembly GCA_902491395.1. Classification (GTDB taxonomy): domain Bacteria; phylum Actinomycetota; class Coriobacteriia; order Coriobacteriales; family Coriobacteriaceae; genus Collinsella. Next base: position 6,984 of record CABUHO010000036.1, on the reverse strand, counting down.
CTATACGCTGCCCGAGATGGCCAAGCTCACCGGCATGCCCGACGCCCAGATCGAGAAGATGCTCGACGACATGAGCTACACGGGTCTGCTCGAGTACAACTGGGAAAATCCCGAGCGCGCCAAGCAGTGGGTGCTGCCCATGCTGGTACCGGGTTCCGCCGAGTTCCTCAACATGCGCATGAGCCAGCTCGAGGAGCATCCGGTCTACGCCAAGTTCTTTGAGCAGGCGTCCAAGGGGCCGCTGTCCAAAGCTACGCCGATGGTGCCGCCCGGAGGCGCCGGTATCGGCATGCATGTCATTCCGGTCGAGAAGGCCATTGATGCCACGAGCACCTCGGTGCCGATTGAGCATATCGAGCATTGGCTCGACAAATACGAGGGTAAGTATGCTGCCAGCACCTGTAGCTGCCGCGCGAGCCGTCGCGTGATGGGCGAGGGCTGCGCCGATGATCCTGCCGACTGGTGCATTGCCGTGGGCGATATGGCCGACTACGTGGTCGAGACCGACCGCGGCCACTATGTGACGCGCGAGGAAGTCTACGACATTTTGCGCCAGGCCGAGGACAACGGCTTTGTGCACCAGATCACCAATATCGACGGCGAGAACAAGATCTTCGCCATCTGCAACTGCAACGTCAACGTGTGCTATGCCCTGCGCACCTCGCAGCTGTTCAACACGCCCAACCTGTCGCGCTCGGCCTATGTCGCCAAGGTCGAGAAGGACAAGTGCGTGGCCTGCGGTCGCTGCGTCGAGGTGTGCCCTGCCGGTGCCGCCAAGCTCGGCCAGAAGCTCTGCAGCAAAAAGGCGGGCGGACAGGTGCCCGAGTATCCGCGCCAGGAGCTGCCCGATGCCACCAAGTGGGATCACACTAAGTGGTCACCCAACTACCGCAACGACAACCGCATCGAGACACACGAGTCCGGCACCGCGCCCTGCAAGACGGCTTGCCCCGCGCACGTTGCCGTTCAGGGCTACTTAAAGCTCGCGGCGCAGGGCCGCTATGACGAGGCGCTGGCACTCATTAAGCGCGAGAACCCGCTGCCCGCTATCTGCGGCCGTGTGTGCAACCGCCGCTGCGAGGACGCCTGCACCCGTGGTCGCGTGGACGAGGCCGTGGCCATCGACGAGGTCAAGAAATTCATCGCCCAGCGCGATCTGGACGCCGCGACCCGCTATGTCCCACCTGTGGTGACCCCGACGCGTGCCGGCGGCTTCGACCAGAAGATCGCCATCATCGGTGCCGGCCCGGCCGGTCTGTCCTGTGCCTTCTATCTGGCCGAGAAGGGCTACAAGCCCGTCGTATTCGAGAAGAATGAGCGCCCGGGCGGTATGCTCACCTACGGTATTCCCAGCTTTAAGCTGCAGAAGGACGTCATCGAGGCCGAGGTCGAGGTCATTCGCCTGATGGGCGCCGAGTTCCGCTATGGCGTGGAGGTCGGTCGAGATGTGACGCTCGACGAGCTGCGCGAGCAGGGCTTTAAGGCCTTCTACGTGGCCATTGGCTGCCAGGGCGGCCGCCTTGCCGGCATTCCGGGCGAGGATGCCGAGGACGTGACCGTGGCCGTCGACTTCTTGCGCGAGGTCAACAGCGGCAAGATCGACGCGCTGCCCGGCCGCACCATCGTGGTGGGCGGCGGCAACGTGGCTATCGACGTCGCGCGCAACGCCTGCCGCCTGGGCTCCGAGCACGTTGAGATGTTCTGCCTGGAGAGCGAGGCGCAGATGCCCGCCAGCGAGGAAGAGCGTCGCGAGGCCATCGAGGACGGCGCGCACATCAGCTGCGGCTGGGGCCCCAAGGAGGTTCACCTGGACGAGGCCGGTCATGTGTGCGGTATCACCTTCAAACGCTGCACGCGTGTCTTTGACGACGAGGGCCGTTTTGCGCCCGAGTACGACGAGAGCGATCTGCGCCGTGTCGATGCCGACCGCGTCGTCATGTCGATTGGCCAGTCCATTGTGTGGGGCGACCTGCTGGCTGGCTCCAAGGTGGAGCTTGGCCGCGGCCAGGGCGCTCTTGCCGACCCCCAGACCTATCAGACCGCTGAGCCCGACATCTTTGTGGGCGGCGATGTCTATACCGGTCCGAGCTTTGCCATCGATGCCATCGCCGCCGGTCACGAGGCCGCCGTGTCCATCCACCGCTTTGTGCAGCCGGGGTCCACGCTCACCATCGGCCGCAACCAGCGCCGCTACACCGCGCTCGACCGCGACGATGTCGTGATCGAGAGCTACGACAACGCGAGCCGCGAGGTTGCCCACGTGGACCGCGAGCGCGAGAAGGCCGCGCCGTTTAGCGAGTACGTCGAGACCTTTACCGAAGAGCAGGTGCGCGCCGAGACCGCCCGTTGCCTGGGTTGCGGTGCCTCGATCGTCGACCCCAACAAGTGCATCGGCTGCGGCCTGTGCACCACCAAGTGCGCGTTCGACGCCATCCATCTGGATCGCGACCGCCCCGAGTGCTCCACGATGGTCAAATACGAGCAAAAGCTCCCAAGCCTTGGCAAGTATGCACTTAAGCGTGCCATCAAGATCAAATTCGGTCGCAAGTAAGTAGTCATAACGGGAACGGCGGAAGGAATATAAAAGTGCACGAGCTCGGAATCGTGTATCACATCATTCGCGATGTTGAGAACGTGGCGCGCGTCAATGGCGTGCGCCGCGTTTCGAGCGTAACGTTGCTGCTGGGCGAGGTCTCGGGCGTCGTTCCCGACTTGCTGCTCGACGCTTGGCGCTGGGCAGCAGATAAAAAGCCTATCACCGAGGGCTCGGAGCTTATCGTGGAGCCCGTTGAGGCCGTGACACATTGCGAGGCGTGCGGCCGCGACTACGCGACGGTCGAGCACGGAAAGACCTGTCCCCATTGCGGTAGCGGCGAGACTTATCTGCTGCAGGGCCAGGATGTCATGATCAAGCAGATCGAGACCCCCGACGAGAACCTGGCAGACGCTACCCCTGATGGTCCCGCTGCTCCTGACGCCGTCGACGCCGCCAACCCCCTCCACATCGCCTAACTTAGTCATTGGGGACGTTCTTAAACGACTAGTCATTAAAGAACGTCCCCAATGACTATTCATTTTTGACGGTTTGCTAGAGCATAACTAACGAAATTAGTCAAGTCACGTCTGTTTAAACAAAATATCGAAGAGTCAAGCAGGTTCTTATCCGATTTAAATCGGTATTAGTGAATGCTGTGCCTGTATCTGTTTTCTAAGATGGTCAAACTAATTATGTTTAGCGAGGAATAGCTGAAAACCAGCGATGTAACCAACTTGTAACAAAAGCATGACGTTTAAACAAATAATCCAACCATTCACATTTTTTCCTATAATTTTGCCACACTTGCGGCTATACTCTTTTTTGTCGTGTAGGAAATACGTAGACAAAAAGGAGGTTATGTGATGGTAAGTATTGTTCTTGCTAGCCATGGTGACTTGGCGGCTGGAATCAAGCAGACGGGCTCGATGGTCTTTGGCGATCAACCGTCTGTAGCCGTGGTCTCGCTCGAGCCGAGCATGGGCCCCGACGACTTCCGTGCCAAGGTCGAGGAAGCAGTCGCTTCCTTCGAGGACCAGGAGCAGGTGCTCTTCCTCGTTGATCTGTGGGGCGGTACGCCGTTCAACCAGATCAGCGGGCTCATCGAGGGCCACGATTCCTGGGCTATCGTCACCGGTGTCAACCTGCCTATGCTCATCGAGGCATATTCGCAGCGCTTTGACGCAAAGAACACTGCACATGCGATCGCAAAACATCTCGTGACTGAGGCTAAGGCTGGCGTGCGCGTCAAGCCCGAGTCTCTGGAGCCCGAGGAGAAGAAGCCGGCTGCGGCCGCCGCTGCTCCTGCAGGCGCCATCCCTCCGGGAACGGTCATCGGCGACGGGCACATCAAGATCGCCCACGTCCGTATCGACACCCGTCTGCTTCATGGTCAGGTGGCCACCACGTGGACCAAGCAGATCAACCCCAACCGCATCATCGTGGTTTCCGACGGCGTTGCTCACGACGAGCTCCGCAAGACCATGATCGAGCAGGCTGCCCCTCCGGGAGTCCATGCCAACGTCGTGCCCATCAAGAAGATGGCCGAGGTCGTCAAGGACACGCGCTTTGGTGACACCAAGGCCATGCTGCTCTTCGAGAACCCGCAGGATCTGCTCAAGGCCATCGAGGCCGGCGTCGACATCAAGGAAGTCAACATCGGTTCCATGGCTCACTCCAAGGGCAAGGTCGTCGTCACCAACGCCGTCGCTATGGGCGATGACGACGTTAAGACTCTCGAGGCCCTCAAGGCCAAGGGCGTCAAGTTCGAGGTCCGCAAGGTTCCTTCGGATTCCTCCGAGGATCTCGACGCCATGTTGAAGAAAGCTAAGGCCGAACTGGCCGCTCAAGCATAGTAAAGGAGGGTCCGATACATGTCTGCAATCACTATTCTGCTTGTTGCGATTGTCGCGTTGCTTGCCGGTATGGAAGGCATTCTGGATGAGTTCCAGTTCCATCAGCCGCTCGTGGCATGCACGCTTATCGGTCTCGTAACCGGTCACCTTCAGGAGGGCATCCTCCTGGGCGGTTCGCTCCAGATGATGGCCCTTGGCTGGGCTAACGTCGGCGCCGCCGTCGCGCCTGACGCCGCCCTGGCCTCGGTCGCTTCTTCGATCATCATGGTGCTCGCCCTCAACGGTGGCGCCACCGATTCGGCCAAGGCCGTTACCGCCGCTATCGCCGTCGCCGTGCCTCTGTCGGTCGCTGGTCTGTTCCTGACCATGATCTGCCGTACCCTGGCTACCGCTATCGCTCACGCCATGGACGGTTGCGCCGAGAAGGGCGACTTCGCCGGCATCGAGCGCTGGCAGTACGCTGCTATCCTCATGCAGGGTCTTCGTATCGCCATCCCGGCAGTGCTTCTGTGCATCATCCCGGCCGAGGCTGTTACCAACGCGCTTAACGCTATGCCCGACTGGCTGTCCGGCGGCATGGCTGTCGGCGGCGGCATGGTCGCTTCCGTCGGTTACGCCATGGTCATCAACATGATGGCCACCAAGGAGACCTGGCCGTTCTTCATCCTCGGCTTTGTCCTTGCTGCCATCCCTCAGCTCACGCTGATCGCCCTTGGCCTCATCGGCATCTCCCTTGCCCTCATCTACCTTGGCCTTAAGGATCTGGCTAAGCAGGGTGGCGGCATGGGCGGTGGTTCCGGCGACCCGCTCGGCGACATTCTGAACGATTACGAGTAGGAGGGGAGTGATACATATGGCAGAGAACAAGATTCAGCTCACCAAGGCTGACCGCAAGAAGGTTTGCTTCCGCCATCAGTTCCTTCAGGGCTCGTGGAACTACGAGCGTATGCAGAACGGCGGCTGGTGCTTCGCAATGATCCCTGCGATCAAGAAGCTCTACACCAGCAAGGATGACCAGATTGCCGCTCTTAAGCGCCACCTGGAGTTCTATAACACCCACCCTTATGTTTCCGCCCCCGTCATTGGCGTTACCCTCGCTCTCGAGGAGGAGCGCGCCAACGGTGCTCCGATTGACGACGTCGCCATTCAGGGCGTCAAGGTCGGTATGATGGGCCCGCTCGCCGGCGTCGGCGACCCCGCCTTCTGGTTCACCCTTCGCCCGATTCTGGGCGCTCTGGGCGCTTCCCTGGCCCTGTCCGGCAGCATCGCCGGTCCGCTGCTGTTCTTCTTCGCGTGGAACATCATCCGTTACGCTTTCCTGTGGTACACGCAGGAGTTTGGCTACAAGGTCGGCTCCTCCATCGCCAAGGACCTCTCCGGCGGTCTGATGGGCAAGGTCACCGAGGGTGCTTCCATCCTGGGTATGTTCATCATCGGCGCCCTGGTCGAGCGCTGGGTGTCCATCTCCTTCACCCCGGTCGTCTCCAAGGTCACGCAGTCTGCTGGCGCCTTTATCGACTGGGCTAACCTGCCCTCCGGTTCTGAGGGTGTCAAGGAAGCACTGACGATGTATAACTCCATCGGTGCTAACGCCCTTGATCAGGTGAAGGTCACCACGCTTCAGGCTAACCTCGATCAGCTCATCCCCGGTCTTGCCGCCGTGTGCCTGACCCTGCTGGTCTGCAAGCTCCTCAAGAAGAAGGTCAGCCCGATCGTCATCATCCTGGCTCTCTTCGCCATCGGCATCATCGGTCGCGTCTGCGGCTTCATGTAAGCACGTTTCGGCTTAAGACCGAGAATTGCTAGGCAAGGGCTTTTGAGCCATTGAAACGGACCGCACCCGGTGGGTACACTGGATGCGGTCCGATTGTTTTATTTGGAGGGCGAGGCGCGCATGGCGCAATCTCAGAACAGCACGGTCGATCTGGCAACGCCGGCAACCTGCCTGATGGGGCTTACCAGTCACGGTAATGTAATGGTGGGCAATAAGGCGTTTGAGTACTATAACGAGCGCAATCCCGAGGATTATATTCAAATCCCGTGGGATGAGGTCGACTATATTGCCGCTGAGGTTTTGCGCGGCACCAAGAAGATTACGCGTTTTGCTATCTTCACCAAGGACAATGGTCACTTTACGTTTTCGACGCGCGACGACAAAGAGACGCTTCGTGCGGTCCGCAAGTACGTTGACGAGGATAAGCTCGTGCGTTCGCCTGACTTTATCGATGTGACGGCCAAGGGCGCCAAGAGCATCCCCTCCGTTATCAAAAACCTCTTCCACAAAGGCAACTAGTCGTTGGGTAGTCATCTGCGACGTTCTTAAACAAGTAGTCATTGAAAGAACGTCGCAGATGACTATCTCGAAGAGCGGCTATGCGCTGCATGGTGGTGGCGCAAATCTGCTACACTAATACAACATGCCTCCGTAGCTCAGGGGATAGAGCACCGCTCTCCTAAAGCGGGTGTCGACGGTTCGAATCCGCCCGGGGGCACCAGAGGAATATCGAGCCCGGTACCACTACGGTGCCGGGCTCTTCTGGTCAAGACTTTAGTCTGCTGGGCGCGCAGCGGCCAGCTTCAACCCACCCGCTATGC
>CABUHO010000035.1 GCA_902491395.1 uncultured Collinsella sp. | reverse complement strand
TCGCCGACAAGCTGATACTCGGGCGTGTAGAGCTCTTTCTTAAAACCAAACATGTGGTTCCTTCCTCGTGCGTTTAAAGCATATTTGTACGAATTGTAGCAATAAGCACGGGCTTACATCAATTGCGCACGTAGGTTATGCCGACTATGGCGAACTAATTTTAGGAACGCTGCTGCGGCTTCCAGGAACCCACATTGGCATCGTACTGGTTCAGCGCGCTGCTTCCGCCCTGCGCGATGGGCGCCAGGATCTCGCTTTGGTGGGAACTCATCGACTCGCCATCGGGAATGGCCAGCGAGATGTCCCAGCTCTGGCAGATCACGTCGACGCGCTCATACATCCACTCGGCAAGCTGCTTTAAGTGGGCGATGTCATCCGCATAGACCGTATCGTCCTGTACTTTCAGGTTGTTGAGCTCATCTTGCGTCTTTTTAATCTGGTCGCGCAGGGCGTAGGCACTCTGCGACAGCTCCTGACGGGTGGACAGCGGCGTTCGGAGATATCCGTTGTTAAAGGAATCGATGACCTCGCCGATCTGGTCCTCGTCAGCGTAGGACACGATGGTCTGATACAGACCGTCGAGCCTGGTATAGAGTTGATCATCGGTGAGCACGGTTTCTTCCTGGACCACCTCGGCGGAATCGTCCTGCTTGGTATCGTCCTCAGTGGCCTCGCCCTTTTGGCGCGTGGGGAAGGTCGTCTGCGCGGCCTGGCCAAACTGGTCGTAGAAGCCAGGCATGACACCCATGGGATCGGTCGTCACGAACCAATAGGCACCGCCGCAAACGACGGCAAGGACCGCGATGACGATAAGCGGCTTGGGAATATGACGCTTGTGCTTGTGATAGGCATCCTCGTCGGGGTGCACCTTGCGCTTGGGTTTTTGAGCATCGTCATGCAGGGAAACGGGCGCGGGAATATCGACCTTGGGGATACCGAAATCCTTATCGAAAGCCGGCAGCACGCAGGTCTCATTGGGGTCGGCGGCGTCTGAAAGCACCGCAGCGGCAGAGGCCGGCGCATGCGGCACCTCGGTATCGATCTGCTCTTGCGTTAGGCGCGGAAAGCCCGCCGTGCGGCCCGCTGCCAGGTCGGATGCTGCCGCGTCCTCGGAGAGGATACCCGGAGCGGGGCGTCCGCATTTGGGGCACGTACGATCATGCGGAGAAAGACGGGCACCGCAGCCCTCACAGAACACGAACTCGGTGTGCTCCGGACCATCGCCCGGACCCACATAGGCGTTGCAGTAGGGGCAGAACGAGGCGCCGTCCTCGATAGTCTTAAGGCAATGCGGGCAGATCACGGCATCCTCTTTTCGAAGCAATTCAAATAATCGAGGTTAGAGCATAACATCGCCACGGCCCCACAGGAGCAAGGCACCAATTCAACATCGCCAGGGCGCGTAGTTACTTCTTCTTTTTGCTCGGCATCGAGACTTTGATGCCTTGGGCGGACTTGGTTACGCGAGAGCGCTTGGCTCCGCTACCCTTCTTTTTCTTGGGCTGGGCCTGGGCCACGCCCTCGAGTGCACGGGCCTCGGCCTCGCGGACAGTGCGCTCCTCACGGCGCTGCGCCATATCGGCGGCAACGCGCTTGGCAAAACGCTCCGCCGTCGAACCCGTCGAGCTCACCTTGCCGCCACCGCGACCCAGGCGGACGCGCACACCACGGCCAAAACCAGTTGCGGCATGACGACGACGCGGCTTGAGCGAATCCATCATCGTGGCGAGCTTAAAGAACACCGAGCAGGTAAAGACTACGATGACAGCCAAGATAACCATCTGGCCCATCGACAGGTTGGCAATAGACAGCAGCTCCGGGAATCCGATAACGCCCGTCAGGATGCCGGCGACTACAAACACAAAGAGCACCACACGTAAGGGCGTGAGGGGCTGCGAGATGCGCCAGATCAGGCTGACGCTCGCCGCGCACGACGTAAGCAGGCACATCGTAGACAGCGTGAGCTGGTTAAAGCCAAACACGCGCGCCACAAAGATATCGAGCGCCGCGGCCAAAATGACCGCAATCGACGCCGGCAGTGCCCGCTTGAGCACGTTCGTCAGGAACGACCCCTTCACGCGAGCATTGTTGGGCTCCAGGCCCAACACAAAGCCCGGCGCGCCGATACAGAAGAAGTTAATGAGCGTCATCTGAATCGGCTCGAAAGGGTACGGCGGCAACGCGATGCACAGCGCCGCCAGGCCCATCGAGAACAGCGTCTTGGTCAGGAACAGCGAGGCCGAACGCTGCAGGTTGTTGATGGAGCGACGGCCCTCGGCAACCACAGCAGGCATCGAGGCAAAGTCGTTGTCGACCAGCACAATTTCGGCCACGTTACGCGCGGCATCGGAGCCGGCCGCCATGGCGACGGAGCAGTCGGCCTCCTTGAGCGCCAGCACGTCGTTGACGCCGTCGCCCGTCATGGCCACGGTGTGCTCGCGGCGCTTGAGCGCCTGCACGAGCTCGCGCTTCTGCTGCGGGGTCACACGACCAAAGACATGGTAGCGGTCCACTGCGGCATCGAGCTTGGCCGGCGTATCGAGCGTCGTGGCGTCCACATAAGCGTCCGCCCCCGGCACGCCCACCACGCGAGCGATTGACGACACCGTACGCGGGTCGTCGCCACTGATCACGTTGAGGGTCACGCCCTGCTCGTTAAAGTAGCCGATGGTCTCGGCCGCCGAGGTACGAATCTCGTCGCGGATGGTCACAAAGCCCACGGGCTCGGCCTCGCCCGCCATATCGCCATCGGGCGTAAAGCCGTCCACGCGCGCCACCACGAGCACGCGGCAGGTATCGGCAAGCTCGGCGACACGGTTCTCGACCTGGGCAAACGCACGATCAGAGAGCACAAACTGCGCCGCACCCATCACATAGGAGCCCTGCGCAAACGACGCGCCGCTCCACTTTTTGGAGGACGAGAACGGAATGACCGACAGCGGCTCAGACACCTCGACCTGTCGATCGGCGTAATAGTTGAGCAGCGCCTGGCAGGTCTCGTTGGCATCGGCCGAAGTCGCACGTGCCACGTTAGCCAGCGCAAAATCGAGCACCGTGGTATCGACGGGAACAGATGCCTCGTTCTCCCCCACGCCCAGGGCAACACCCTCAACCGGTAGCGGATACGTGCCCTCGACCTCCATGCGGCCCGACGTGATGGTGCCCGTCTTGTCCAGACACAGCACGTCGACGCGCGCGAGCGTCTCGATGCAGTAGAGCTGCTGCGCCAGCACCTTGCGGCGGGCCAGGCGCACCGTGGCGATGGCGAGCACCGACGAGGTCAGCAGCACCAGGCCTTGCGGGATCATGCCCAGCAGGGCGCCCACCGTGGACAGCAGCGCCGACGAGGGCACGCGGCCGGCCAGCAGCTCGGAGAAGCACCACGAAAGCGCGCTATCGCCCGGGGTTCCCGCGGCATCCCACAGCTCGCTCACACTCGAGGCAAACAACGCCAAACCGAGCGGGATCATGATGATGCTCGCAAAGCGCACGATGGCGTTAAGCGCGTTCATGATCTCGGAATTGACCTTTTTGACGTACTTGGCCTCGTTATTAATTTTGGCTACGTAGTTGTCGGCGCCGACATGGATCACGCGGGCGCGCAGCAGGCCCGAGTCGATAAAGCTGCCGCTCATGAGCTCGGAACCGGGCTGTTTTTTAATAAGGTCGCTCTCGCCCGTCAGCAGGCTCTCGTTCACGAGCGCCTCGCCCGAAACCACCACGGCGTCAGCGGGAATCTGGTCGCCGCGCCCCAGGCGGATGATGTCGTCGAGCACGATCTGGTCCAGGTCGAGCTCCACCTCGGCGCCGTCGCGCACCGCGATGGCCTTCTTGGAGGTCAGCAGCGTGAGCTTATCGACCATCTTTTTGGAACGCATGGACTGAATGACGCCGATAGCGGTGTTCAAGAACACCACGAACAGGAACGTCAGATTCTTAAACGAACCGGTCAAAATGACCAGGAACGCCAAGATCACGTTGATCAAATTGAACAGCGTGCAGAGGTTCTCGATGATGAGCTCTTTGACCGACTTGGTCTTGAGCTCCATGTTGCGGTTGATCTTACCGGCGGCGATGCGCTCCTCGACCTCGGCGGTCGAGAGTCCGCGCTCGATATCCGTTGCTGCCATACCACGTCCCATCACGTCGCGTCGGTATAAGAAAAACCGCCCGGACCATGCGAGGTTCGGACGGTCTTACGTTCGATGGTGCCCCATGTTGGATTCGAACCAACGGCCTTCTGCTCCGGAGGCAGACGCTCTAATCCCCTGAGCTAATAGGGCGAACGGAATGCATTATACCCAAGTGCACCACGGGCTATCAAAATAAAAGAAAAAGCTTTGCAATTCCGAGGAAGACGCGCCGCATCGGCACACTTTAGAAGGCAAAAGTGAGTCAGATAGTATAAACTCTCATGCACCATATATACACGGCTCGCGATGCGGGCCGTTTTTGCAAAGGATATCCATCGAGGTGAGAGGCACACCATGATTGCAATTTTAAAGCAGAGCGCCAGCGACGAGGCCGTCAGCCACATCGTCAGCTGGATTGAGAAGAAGGGTCTCAAGACCGACGTCTCGCGCGGCGAGAACGAGACCATCATCGGCCTCGTGGGCGACACGACCAAGATCGACCCGTTCCTGCTCGAGTCCATGGACGTCGTCGAGCGCGTGCAGCGCGTCTCCGAGCCGTTCAAGCGCGCCAACCGCAAGTTCCACCCCGAGGACTCCATCATCGACTGCGGCCACGGCGTCAAGATCGGCGGCGACCAGTTCCAGGTCATCGCCGGCCCCTGCTCCGTCGAGGGCGAGAACCTCATCCGCATCGCCCGCCGCGTGAAGGCCGCCGGCGCCACGATGCTGCGCGGCGGCGCCTACAAGCCGCGCACCTCCCCGTACGCCTACCAGGGCATGGGCCCCGCCGGCCTTGACCTGCTGTGCGAGGCATCGGCCGAGCTCGACATGCCGATCGTCACTGAGATCATGGACCCGCGCGACGTGCAGATCTTCCTGGACAAGAAGATCGACGTCATGCAGATCGGCGCCCGCAACGCCCAGAACTTCCCCCTGCTCAAAGAGGTCGGTAAGACCAAGACCCCGATCCTGCTCAAGCGCGGCATGTCCGGCACGATCGACGAGCTGCTCATGGCAGCCGAGTACATCATGAGCGAGGGCAACGACAACGTCATCCTGTGCGAGCGCGGCATCCGCACCTTCGAGACCCGCACCCGCAACACCTTCGACCTCAACGCCGTGCCGGTGCTGCACCACCTGTCGCACCTGCCCGTCGTCGCCGATCCCAGCCACGCCACCGGCTACACGCGCTACGTTGAGCCCATGGCGCTCGCCGCGACTGCCTGCGGTGCCAACGGCCTGGAGATCGAGGTCCACGACGAGCCGAGCCGCGCCTGGTCCGACGGCGCTCAGGCCCTCACCCCCGACCAGTTCGACGACACCATGCGCCGCATCCGCGCCATCCGCGAGGTCGTCTGCCAAGAGACCATGGAGTAGCCCATGGGTACGGTGAGAAACGCACGCGTTAACCAGGGCGGCCCCAAGTGCGCCGGCATCGTCGGCCTTGGCCTCATTGGCGGCAGCTTTGCCCGCGGCTATGCGCAGGCGGGCGTCCGCGTGCTGGCCTGGGACCCCGATGACGATGTCATGACGGCCGCCAGCATGGGCACTGTCGCCGGCGAGCTCAACGACGAGACACTCGGCGAATGCGACATCATCGTCCTGGCTTGCTACCCCGAGGCCTGCATCGAGTGGCTCGAGGCGCATGCCCAGGCACTCGCCGACGCCACCGATACCGAGGCCATCATGGGCCCCGTGGTGATCGACACGGTAGGCGTCAAGGGCATCGTGTGCGAGCGCGCCTTTGAGCTTGCCCGCGAGCACGGCTTTTACTTTGTGGGCGCGCACCCCATGGCGGGCACGCAGTACTCGGGCTATGCGCACTCCCGCGCCGACCTGTTCCAGGGCGCGCCACTCGTGCTCGTGCCGCCCGCAGTGGACGATGCGCTCAAACTCGAGCTTTTGGGCCAGGTGCGCGAGATGGTGCGCCCCTTGGGCTTTGGCAAGTTCAGCGTGACCAGCGCCGCCGAGCACGACCGTGTCATCGCCTTTACGAGCCAGCTTGCGCACGTTGTATCTAACGCCTACGTCAAAAGCCCCACTGCCCAGGTCCACCACGGCTTTTCGGCCGGCAGCTACCGCGACCTCACCCGCGTGGCGCACCTCAACCCGCAAATGTGGTCCGAGCTCATGATCGACGACGCCGACGCGCTCGCCTTCGAGATCGACCATCTGATCGAATCGCTTGGCGCCTACAGCCGTGCGCTCAAGGACCGCGACCAGCGCTATCTGGAGAATCTCCTTGCCGAGGGCGACCGCATTAAGCGTGCACTCGACGACGAGGCCTCCCACTAGACCACCTATCACGCCAGGTCGAAAGGACCGAAGCTTATGGCGATTACCATCGATATCGACACCGCACGCCCCTATCAGGTGCATGTGGGCACGTTTTTGCTGGAGCAGGCAGGCCCGCTCGTCCGCGCCACCGCCGGCGGCACCAAGGCCGTCATCGTGACGGACACCAACGTGGGCCCCCTCTACCAGATGCCCGTTAAGCAGAGCCTGGAGGCGTCAGGCTACGAGGTGAGCATCTGCACCTTCGAAGCCGGCGAGGCCCATAAGCGCGCCGAAACCTATGTCGCCATTTTGGAGTTTGTGGCCGAGCACGAGCTTTCGCGCTCCGACGTGATCGTGGCACTCGGCGGCGGCGTCGTGGGCGACGTGGCGGGCTTTGTGGCCGCCACCTACATGCGCGGCTGCAAGTTTGTGCAGATCCCCACGAGCCTGCTCGCCATGGTGGATTCGTCGGTGGGCGGCAAGACCGCCATCGACCTGGCTGCCGGCAAGAACTTGGCCGGCGCCTTTTGGCAGCCAAGCGTGGTTATCGCCGACGTGGGATGCCTGGCGACCCTCACGCCCGAGCAGTTCGCTGACGGCTGCGGCGAGGTCGTCAAGCACGCCGTGATCGCCGACCCGGAGCTCTTCGCCGAGCTGGAGAAGACCCCGCTCACGCTGGAGCTGCTCAACCGCGACGTGGCCCGCGTAGCGCTCATCATCGCCCGCAATATCGACATCAAGCGCGCCGTGGTCGTCGCCGACGAGCGCGAAACCAACCAGCGCAAGCTCCTCAACTTTGGACACAGCGCCGGACACGCCGTCGAGGCCTGCGAGCACTTTGAGCTCGGACACGGCAACTGTGTGTCGATCGGCATGGGCATCATCACGCGCGCCGCGGCCCTGCACGGCGTTTGCGATGCTGCACTGCCCGATCGTATTGAGGAACTCTGCGCCCGCCATGGCCTCAAGACCCGCTGCGACCTAGATGCCGATGCCGTCTTTGCCGAGGCGCTCCACGACAAGAAGCGCGCGGGCGACACCATCGACCTGGTGATTCCGCACGGCATTGGCCGCTGCAGCATCGACCGCACGCCACTTTCCACTTTCCACGAACTCATTGCCGAGGGCCTCGGCCAGAAGGGAGATGCATCCGCATGCTAGCCCGCATCACCCCGTCCCCGCTTAAGGGCACCGTTCCCGCCATCGCGTCCAAGTCGATGGCGCATCGCCTGATCATCTGCGCTGCGCTTGCCAACGGCGAGACGCACGTCACCTGCAATACCACCTGCGCCGACATCGAGGCTACGGTGCGCTGCCTCACGGCGCTGGGTGCCCGCATCGAGACCGTCGAGGATGGCTTCCAGGTCCATCCCACTATGAAGAGTATTGAGTTTGGCTTGCTCAAGGCACTTGCCGGCGGCACGCTCGACTGCGGCGAGAGCGGCTCCACCCTCCGCTTTATGCTGCCCGTGGCCTGCGCACTGGGGGCAGAGGCCACCTTTGTGGGCCAGGGCCGCCTGGGCGCACGCCCCCTCTCCCCGCTCTCCGACGAGATCATCGCCGCCGGCTGCAACCTGCAGGGTCTGGGCGGCTTTCCGCTCAAGACGAGCGGCCGCATGCGCCCGGGCACCTTTATGCTGCCGGGCAATGTAAGCTCGCAGTACATCTCGGGCCTGCTGTTGGCGGCCCCGCTGCTGTCCCAGCCCTCCTGCGTGCAGGTGACCGGGCTCATCGAGAGCCGCCCCTACATCAACCTGACGATCCAGGCCATGAAGGCCTTCGGCGTCGAGGTCAACGTCGAGCGCATCCCCGCCAAGAATGGCAAGCCCGAGGTCACAAACTTCCGCGTAAACAGCGGCTCGTACCGCACGCCCGGCAGCGTGACCGTCGAGGGCGATTGGTCCAATGCAGCCTTTTGGCTGTGCGCCGGCGCTATCGGCTCCGACCCCATCACCGTGGAAGGCGTGTCGCTGAGCTCCGCGCAGGGCGACCGCAACGTACTCGCCGCGCTTTCGCGCTTTGGTGCCCGCATCGTACGCTCCACCAACGCCGCCACCGTGCAGTCCGACAAGCTCGCCGGCTTCGAGATGAGCGCCCACGACATTCCTGACCTGGTACCCGTCATCTCGGCCGTCGCTTCGCTAGCACAAGGCCGCACCTTCATCCGCGACTGCGCCCGCCTGCGCATCAAGGAATCCGATCGCTTGGTCACCACCACCCGTGAGCTCACCGCGCTGGGCGCACAGGTGCGCATTGCCGGCGACGACCTCATCATCAAGGGCGTCGATGCCTTTACCGGCGGCGAGGTCGATTCGCACAACGACCATCGTATCGCCATGATGGCCGCTATCGCCGCGAGCCGTGCCACCGGCGAAGTCGTGATCCACGGCGCCGAGGCTGTCAACAAGTCCTATCCCGATTTCTTCGACCACTACCGCCTGCTGGGCGGCAAGGTCACGCTCGAGGAGGAATAGCATGTCCTCGACCTTTGGCAACGTATTGCACCTGAGCATCTTCGGCCAGTCGCACTCCCCTGCCATCGGCTGCTCGCTCGATGGCATCCCCGCGGGTATTGCCATTGACCAGGAGCAGCTCCAGGCCTTTTTGGACCGTCGTGCCCCCGGTCGCGACGAGACCGCAACCAAGCGCCGCGAGGCCGACACCGCGCACATCATCGCCGGTGTGGTCGATGGACACACCACTGGCGCACCCATCGCAGCAATTATCGAGAACACCAACACGCGCTCCAAGGATTACTCCGAGCTGCGCCGCAAGCCCCGTCCGGGACATGCGGACTTTCCGGCGCGCGTGAAGTACCACAACATGCACGACGTCGCCGGCGGCGGGCATTTCTCCGGCCGCCTAACGGCCCCATTGTGCATCGCCGGCGGCATCGCCCTGCAGGCACTCGAGGCCCGTGGCATCAAGGTCATGGCGCACGTGGCGCAGATCGGCGGCATCTCCGACCTGCCCATGGACGACATGGTCTATCGCGAGGCCGACCGCAAGGCGATCCTTACGAACGATCTGCCGTGTATTGACGCCGCCGCAGCCGGCCGCATGCGCGAGGAGATCCTAGCCGCGCGCGACGAACTCGACAGCATCGGCGGCATCGTGGAGTGCGGCATTTACGGGCTTCCCGCAGGCATCGGCGACCCCATGTTCGACGGCATCGAGAACCGCATCGCGCAGATCGCGTTTGGCATTCCCGCCGTAAAGGGCGTGGAGTTTGGCATGGGCTTTGCCGTGGCTGCCATGCGCGGCAGCGAGAACAACGATCCGTATCGCATCGATGCCGAGACCGGCGAGATCGAGGTCGAGTCCAACAACGCCGGCGGCATCCTGGGCGGTATTTCGACCGGCGCGCCCGTCATGTGGCGCATGGCTGTAAAGCCGACGCCCTCGATTGGCCGCGAGCAGCAGACCGTAGACATTGACGCTATGGAAAATGCCGAGCTCTCGGTCCACGGCCGCCACGATCCCTGCATCGTCCCCCGAGCTGTCCCCGTAGCCGAGGCAGCCGCCGCCCTTGCCATCTGGGACGCCCTCCTCGAAGACGCCGCCCAGCGCTAACTACCCACCCCTCAACATCCCCCGACACGTGAAAGGGGTCTCCATGGACCTTGCTGACATCCGCCAGGCCATCGATGGCATCGACACCACGCTCCTCAACAGCTTTGTCGAGCGCATGGACATTGCCACCGAGGTCGCCAAGTCAAAAATCGAGATGGGCAAGGCCGTCTTCGACCCCGCCCGTGAGCGCTCCAAGCTCAACAACCTCGCCAGCCGCGCGCCCGAGCGCTACGAGGCGCAGACCATCACCCTGTTCCGTCTCCTCATGAGCATGAGCAAGGCCGAGCAGCAGCGCTACATCAACGAGCTCAAGGGCATCACCGTCTCGCAAAAGGCCCACGCCACGGCTGCAGCCTCCGACACGCCCTTCCCTCAAACGGCCACCGTTGCCTGCCAGGGCGTGGAAGGTGCCTATAGCCAGATAGCCGCGTGCAAGCTCTTCGACGTGCCCGACATTGCGTTCTTCGAGACTTTCGAGGGCGTTATGCGCGCCGTGCGCGACGGCTTCTGCGAGTTTGGCGTGCTGCCCATCGAAAACTCCACCGCCGGCTCGGTCAACGCCGTCTACGACCTGCTCGCCCAGTTCGACTTCCACATCGTGCGCTCGCTTCGCCTCAAAATCGACCACAACCTGCTCGTCAAGCCCGGCACCAAGCTTGCGGACGTGCACGAGGTCTACAGCCACGGCCAGGCCATTGCCCAATGCGCCGGCTTTATCGAGGCGCACGACCTGCACGCCACCAAGTACCCCAACACGGCCATGTCGGCCGAGATGGTCGCCAGCTCCGAGCGCACCGATGTTGCCGCCATCGCATCGCGCAGCTGCGCGGCACTCTACGGCCTGGAGGTACTGGAGCCCAATATCCAGGACTCGGACAACAACTACACGCGCTTTGTCGTCATCAGCCGCGAGCCACGCGTCTACCCCGGCGCCAACCGCACCTCGCTCATGATTACCACGGCCAACGAGCCGGGCGCACTCTATCGCGTACTCGAGCGCTTCTACGCGCTCAATATCAACCTCATCAAGCTCGAGAGCCGCCCCATCCCCGGGCACGACTTTGAGTTTATGTTCTACTTTGACCTAGACTGCCCCTTTGGCAGCAAGGCCCTCGATGACCTGCTCGATTCCATCAACGACGTGTGCGAGAGCTTCACCTACTTTGGTAGTTACACGGAGGTGCTCTAGATGACCGATGTCGCCGCAACCCGCCCCTACGGCGTGCTGGGCCGCGTGCTGGGCCACAGCTACACCCCGACCATCTACAAGGAGCTGGCGGGGCTTGAGTACGTGCGTTTTGAGCGCGAGCCCGAGGAGCTCGCGGCCTTTATGACGGGCGACGAGTGGGAGGGCACCAATGTTACCATCCCCTACAAGCGCACCGTCATGGAGTACCTGGACGAGCTGAGTCCGCTCGCCGAACGCATGGGCAACGTCAACACCATCACGCGCCTGCCCGACGGCCGCCTGCGCGGCGACAACACCGACTACTTTGGTTTTCAGTGTCTGGTCGAGGAGTTGGGCGTAGAGGTTGCCGGCAAGAAGGCCCTCGTGCTCGGTGCCACCGGTGGCGCCGGCACCACTGCCAGCATGGTGCTCGGCGACTTGGGCGCCATCGTCGTGCCGGTCGGCCGCACGAGCGAAGTCAACTACGACAACATCGCGCAGCAGTCCGACGCCGCGTTGCTCGTCAACTGCACGCCCGCCGGCATGTTCCCCCACTGTCCCGACGCGCCTTGCACGCTCGAAGGGCTCGATGCGCTCGAAGGCGTTATCGACATTGTCTACAACCCTGCACGCACGGGACTCATGCTCGAGGCCGAGCGCCGCGGCATCCCCTGCATCGGCGGCCTGCTGATGCTCGTGGCCCAGGCGGCGCAAGCCGTTGAGCGCTATACCGGCCAGGTCACTCCGTGTGAGCGAATTCTGGACGTAACAGAGCGCCTGTCACGCCGCGAACAGAACATCGCGCTGATCGGTATGCCGGGCTCGGGCAAGACCCGCGTGGGCGAGCAGATTGCCCTGCTCACGGGGCGAGAGCACATCGACCTGGACCGCGCCCTCGAGGAGCGCCTGGGCATGCCCTGCGCCGACTTTATCGTCGAGCGCGGCGAGGCGGCCTTCCGCGAACAGGAGACGGCGGCGCTGGCCGACATCTCCAAGCGCAGCGGCCTGGTGCTTTCCACGGGCGGCGGCGTGGTCACGCGCGACGAGAACTACCCGCTACTGCACCAGAACAGCCAGATTGTGATGCTCAACCGCAAGCTCGACGAACTCGCCCACAAGGGACGCCCCATCACCGCCCGCGATGGCATCGACAAGCTGGCCGAGCAGCGCATGCCGCGCTACAGCGCCTGGGCCGACTACATCATCGGCTCACGCGACTGCGCCGCCAACACCGCCCAAGCCCTCCTCGACACCCTCCCATCCGCTCTCTAATCAAAACCACCACAAAGGGGACAGGCACCTTTGCGGTGGTTTCTCGACTGCAAAGGAAGCAACCATGAAAGCACTCGTCATCAACGGCCCCAACCTCAACATGCTCGGCATTCGCGAGCCGGGCATCTATGGCAGTGACAACTACGGCCGCTTAGTGCAGATCTGCCAGGAGGCAGGCGCTGCGCAGGGCTTCGACGAGGTCGAGGTCTTCCAGTCCAACCACGAGGGCAGCATCGTCGACAAGATCCAGGAGGCCTACGGCAAGGTCGACGGCATCGTCATCAACCCGGCAGCCTACACGCACACCAGCGTGGCAATCCTTGACGCCCTCAAGGCCGTCGCCATCCCTGCCGTCGAGGTGCACATCAGCGCCGTAGAGACGCGCGAGGACTTCCGCCAGGTGAGCTATGCACGCCTAGCCTGCTTCGCCACCATCACCGGCGAAGGCCTGCAGGGCTACGCACATGCGCTAGAGCTGTTGAAAGAGCATCTGGAAAAGTAAAATGCCAACCCCAACAAACAGCAGCGGCTTGCTCGCGCTCGGCTTCAGCAGCATACAAGATGAAAAAAGCCCAGACCACCAAGCGGTCCGGGCTTAATAAACGATGGTGCTCCATGGCGGATTCGAACCGTCGACCTTGGGATTAGAAGTCCCCTGCTCTATCCAACTGAGCTAATGGAGCAAATAACCACACGCCCAAGCAAGCGCAAGCCTGTCGGGCGCAAGTAATTATAACCTAGTTGAACTGCTCGCGATACGCCTTGCAGACCTCATCGACCGGGCCGTCCATGCGAAGGTCACCCTTCTCAATCCAAACGGCACGCTGGCAGATGCGCTCAACCTGCTCCATGGAGTGCGAAACGAACAGAACCGTCACGTCACCGCTCTGGATAAAGTGCTGAATGCGGGCCTCACACTTCTGCTGGAAGAACACATCACCGACGGACAGCGTCTCGTCAACGATCAGAATATCGGGCTCGGTAATCGTCGCGATTGCAAAGGCGATACGCGCCACCATGCCCGAAGAGAAGTTCTTAAGCGGCATATCGACAAAGTTCTGCAGCTCAGCGAACTCGATAATGCCGTCAAAGTTGGCGTCGATGAACTCCTTGGTATAGCCGAGCAGGGCGCCGTTCAGATAGATGTTCTCGCGGGCGGTCAGCTCGGGGTCAAAGCCGGCGCCAAGCTCAATCAGCGGCGCGATGTTACCGTGCACCTTAACGCTGCCCTCGCTAGGCTCAAGAACGCCAGCGATAATCTTGAGCATCGTAGACTTGCCGGAGCCATTGGTGCCGACCAGACCCACAACCTCGCCGCGATGAATATCAAACGAGATGTGCTTAAGCGCCCTAAACTCCTCAAAGAACAGCTCGTGCTTGGCAAGCTTAATGAAGTACTCCTTGAGGTTGGTCAGCGACTCGGACGCCATGTTAAAGATCATGGTGACGTCGTCGACCTCGACAGCCAGAGGCTGCTCGCTGTAATCAACAACAGATTCAGTCATCACAGCACTCCTTAGATGTAGAGGATAAATTTGCGCTCGGACTTATGGAACACGGTATAGCCAATAATAAGCGCAAGAACCGCCCAAGCGACGCACATACCAAACGTCATAAGCGAGGGCGTAGTCTGGAACAGGAAGATATCGCGCATAAACTGCAGGTAGTTGAACATGGGGTTCGCATACATCAAGATACGCACGAGATGCGGCATTTGCGCAATATAGTCAGTCGTCCAGAAGATGGGCGTAATGTAAGTCCACGCCGTAATGACGACGCTCCACAGATGCATAACGTCGCGGAAGAAGACCGTAAGGGCAGAGAGCATCATGCCCAGGCCCATGCAGAAGCACATAAGCAGCAGCAGGCAAACCGGCAACAGAATCAGGTGCCAAGAAGGCATAACGCGGAACCACAGCATGACGATGGCGACGGCGACCAGCGAGAAGGCAAAGTTGACCAGCGAGAAGAGCACCTTCTGCACCGGGAAAACCCAGCGGTGCACCTTAACCTTCTTGAGCAGAGGGGCAGCGCCCACGATCGACGTCAGGGCCTGGTTAGTAGACTCAGACATGACGGCAAAGGTGATGTTACCCACGATCAAGTACAGCGGGTACATCTCGGGCGTCATTGAGCCATTGCGGCCCTGGCCAAAAATCGTCGAGAACACGATGGCCATGACGATCATCATCAGCAGCGGGTTGAGCACCGACCATGCGACGCCCAGAACGCTACGGCGATACTTGATCTTAAAATCCTTGGTAACCAGCTGACGAAGGATAAACGCGTCCTTCTCAAATTCGTTCTTAGCAAACGTCGCAGGCAGACTGCGAGTTTCTTGTTGCTTTGTCTGATCCGACACGGATGCAACTCCTTTACTCGTAATCGTTGACAAACGAACAGTATAGACCCGACGGCCATGCAAACGATTCGCGCAACAAAACTGGAGAACTAACCCACATCTTAGGATGCCAGGCCCAAACGGCTATACTTTCTAGGATTGAATGTATAAGGAGCATTAAGTGAATTCTGAATCCATCGCCGTCATCATCCCTTGCTACAACGAAGCGCTCACGATCGGCAAAGTCATCGACGACTTTCACCGCGAGCTTCCGCAGGCGACGGTCTATGTCTATGACAACAACTCGTCGGACGATACCTCACGCATTGCCACCGAGCACGGCGCCACAGTCCGCTTTGAGCCCCGTCAGGGAAAGGGCAACGTGTGCCGCCAGATGTTTCGCGATATCGACGCCGATTGCTACCTGATGGTCGACGGAGACGACACCTACCCCGCCGAGGCGGCCAAGGCCCTCTGCGAGCCCATCCTTAACGGCACGGCCGACATGACCGTAGGCGATCGCCTTTCCAACGGCACCTACGCCGAGGAGAACAAGCGTGCCTTCCACGGCTTTGGCAATAATCTGGTCCGCGCCATGATCAAGTGGATCTATGGCTACAGCTTCGATGACGTCATGACAGGCTACCGCGCCATGAGCCGCCCGTTCGTTAAAACCTTCCCAGTGCTTTCCGAGGGCTTTCAGATCGAAACCGAGCTCTCGATCCACGCCGTCGACCACCGCTGGCGCATCAAAGATGTGCCCATCGAGTACCGCGACCGTCCCGAGGGTTCCGAGTCCAAACTCAACACCGTGAGCGACGGCATTAAAGTCGTTGCGATGATCGGCACGCTGTTCAAGGACTACCGCCCGCTGAAGTTCTTCAGCCTCGTTGCGCTTCTGTTCGCGGTATTCGGCCTCGCCCTGGGCATGCCCATCGTTGTCGAATATTTCCAGACCGGCCTCGTCCCGCGCTTCCCCACCGCTATGCTCGCCGCCTCGTTTATGTTCCTGTGCGGCCTGAGCCTTGCGACCGGCTTCATCCTAGATTCTGTAGCAAAGGTCGAAAAAAAGCAGTGGGAGGTCAACGTGTACAGCAAATACGCCTACGACGACCAGCCCGGCCACCCTACTTCCATGCCAAGCGAGAGGTAGATCTTCCGCAAAATACTATTGGCACCACTGCTCAGATAGCCACCAACAAGAAAAGCCGCCGTTAAAGAACGGCGGCTTTTACTCTCGAAAAGTTAATAGCGGCTAGAGCGTCTTGATGTACTCCCCCAGCTCTTCCTCCCAGTCGGGCATGTGGAAGCCGGCAGCCTCGAGCTTGGACAGGTCGAGCGCGGAGTGGACCGGGCGCGGGGCGACGGGGCCCTCGGCGCTCGCGTAGTAGTCGGCGGTCGATACCGGCACGACCCTGTCCCCGTTGCCGTTGGCGGCCTCGAAGACGGCGCGGGCGA
>CABUHO010000034.1 GCA_902491395.1 uncultured Collinsella sp. | reverse complement strand
GAGGGTCTGACTACGAATCAGAACGTCATAGGTTCGAATCCTATACGCCGCACCAATTGAGTTTTAAGCCTCCGGAAACGGGGGCTTTTCTTATATGTCGACAAACTTGAGAAGTTGCTTTTGCCGTGTTTGAAAGTATCGAGTCGATCGACTGCATCAAATGAGTAAAAATCAAATTCAATAACTTTTTTTGAAAAACGCTTGACGATTATTCAGTCCCTGTGCATAATAATCAAAAAGTCGCGGCGTTACCTCAGCTGGATAGAGGGTCTGACTACGAATCAGAACGTCATAGGTTCGAATCCTATACGCCGCACCATTTGAGATTAAAGCTCCCGGCAACGGGGGCTTTTCTTTTATGACGCCACCACATGGATTCGAACCTCGGTCGAGGCGCGAGCGTCAAGAAAACGCGGAGCGTTTTTAGCCCGCGGGCGAGCGCGCCGGCAGGCGGGCGAAGCCGGTGCGGATCCGCGCAGCGGATGCGCGGAATCCTATACGCCGCACCATTTGAGATTAAAGCTCCCGGCAACGGGGGCTTTTCTTTTATGACGCCACCACATGGATTCGAACCTCGGTCGAGGCGCGAGCGTCAAGAAAACGCGGAGCGTTTTTAGCCCGCGGGCGAGCGCGCCGGCAGGCGGGCGAAGCCGGTGCGGATCCGCGCAGCGGATGCGCGGAATCCTATACGCCGCACCATTTGAGATTAAAGCTCCCGGCAACGGGGGCTTTTCTTTTACGCCAGCTTGAGTGCTTTCGTCCAAAGGGACGATTTCCTGTCGACTCGTGTAAGATTCCGAGTAGATGTCGCGACTTATTCGCGACCACTCCTTCTCAAGCGACCGATCAGGGTGATATTTCGTGGCAGAGCGTCCGACATACAAGCTCAGGTTTCTCGATCCCAAGAAGCGCTTTCCGGTGATGCCCGAGCAGCCTGCGGGACGCTCATATGGCGTGGCCTGGAAACTCTTTGGCGAGGACCAGCATGAATCTTGTTATGTCGTCGAATTCGTTGGCAAAAGCCATGTGTCGCTTTTGGGCTACGTAAGCGTTTCGGGTGAGGTGTACAAGGTGGACCGCCCCGTTAGCGAGGCTCCGCTGCCCAACGATCCCGACATGGAACTGGTCCTTGACGAGTCGGACTCCGGTATTGGTGAGATTATGATGAGGGGAGCAAACGGCACGATGCGCGCGTGCGCGCGAACCGTCGGCTCTCCCGAAGGTCCCATGCGCGAACAGTCCGATCACGAGACATGGAATTCGACCCGCTCCCTTCCTTACGGTGAGTTCATGGCATCGATGTTCCTGCGCTACGTGATATTCGCTGACTCCGAAAATACCATTGCGAGCACGGCGGACGCCGACGGACTCGACGAGGGTATGCAAAACGTTGTCGACAAGATCAAGCTCGTAAAGTTGCCCGAGCCGGTCGAGGTGTTTTTGGGCTTTAACACGGCACCGCTACCTGACGCTATCGAGACGCTGCTCTACCGCGTTGACCATGCCGAGAATCCGAGCGGTATCGAGCGTTATGCCGCCGCCCTTATGAGCGAGGTCGACTTGCCCCGCCTGCGCACCATTGCCGCCAAGTCCGAAATGAGCCTAGCGCGTATCGACCGGTCAAAGCTGTTCTATCTCAATTTTGATCGCAGCCTGCTGGACCAGGACGAGATTGACATGCTGCTTGCCATTGAGTGCCGTCTCAACCGCCTCTCCGGCATCCTTGAGCGCATCGGGGCCGGATTGGTCCCTGCGGCATCCTCGCCGAGCCTTGAGGGCTGCGCGCTCTTTGATGCGTGGCATATCGCCAAGACGACCAACGATGTTCCCCGACTGCTCGATACGGCCTCGAGCGATAACCCGTGGGGCAAACCGGGTACGGTGGCTTGCCAGCCGGGCGGTGAGTGGGATGTGCGTACCCGCTTCGCGCGTATTGTCGAGGCACTTAACGTGGTCACGCGGCTCGACTATACCTATCGGGCAAACGTTGCCGAGGGGATTATGCTCGTTCGGTTTGGGCAGTCTGTCGTTGATGCTATGCCACAACGTGAATACGACGCTCAAGATGACGCCTGGCGCGAGTTGGACGAGGACACGCGCGCGATCTGGGCCGCGGAGCACGATGCGCGCGTGGCACTCACGCTTGCGGCAGCGTGTTTTGCCGCGGGCACCTGCATCACGCGCTGCTATGTGCAGATTGCTGCTCCCGACAGTGAGCAGGGCGAGCGCGTTGTCGCAACGTATTTCTTTGGGCGCGCGGCCTATCTGGCCGATTGCGTGCCTGTCGCCAAGGATCTTGAGAGCATGGACATGGACGATATGCCGTGCAAGCGTGTGCTTGAGGCATATGAGTCAACCGCTCCGGAGACGATTGAACCTGCGGAGGTTCATGCTCGTCCGCGTGATGATCATCGCATGCTGCCGCCGGCGCTGCGCGATCTGCTGCTTGCCGATACGGCTGACGAGCTGGAGGTCATGGAAGAGGACGACGACCCATACGTGGCCCGTGTTGTTGAATTGCGCGAGCAGGCAAAAGTCGACCGTACAGGTGCTTTTGAAGGCTTTTCCCGTCTTGTTGAGGAGTTGGAGGCCAAGTGCGCCGTCGCCGAGCTTTTGGCGACAGGTCCGGTTCAAACGCAGTTTTGCGATAACCAGCTGGTGCGCATGGTGCTACCGGTGTTGGAAGAAGACCGCTCTGTGCGAATCCTTCGTGCGCCCGATGCGCTGTACTTTGCCCAGCATGAGATCTGCAGCTTTTACGCCGAGCAAGAGGACTTTGAACGAGCACTGCCCGAGGTGCGCCATCTTTACGATCTGGCGCGCTCGTCCATGCAGTCGCACTTTGCGCTCATCAACGTGCTTGCGCGTCTGGAGCGCTTTGACGAGATTATCGAGGTGGCGCGCCATGGCCTACGTATTGCCAGCGATCGTTCTGCAATCGGCTACCTGTTCTATCGCTTGGCGTTTGCCTATTGGAATTGCGATCAGCTCGACCTAGCGCTGGCTTGTTACCGTCTGGTGCCGCGCGGCGAGGAGTCGGGCAGCAGCGCGCTGGAAGAAATGCAGGGCCTTATGAACGAGATGGGCGTCAGCGAGCCTCCGACGTTCGAGGAGGCGGTCGAGACCATCCACAAGGCTGGACTAGAGCTGCCGCCAGTGTCCGCCGTGACGAATCAGCTGGCAGATGCCGCTGTGCAACTGGTCGACAACGGGTTCTTTTTCCTGGCACGCGGTTGCATCTTCCAAATGTGGCGCACCATGGGCAACGACGAGCTCGGCTCCCTCAACCGCTCGCTGGGGTAGGCGAAGCTTTCAAGGAGGAAAGGCTGCTAGGCAATTAGAAAATTTCCTCTTGCCCATCCTTGGCTGTTTGGTTACTATAGAACGGCTGTTACGGAGAGCTGACCGAGAGGCCGAAGGTGCTCGCCTGCTAAGCGAGTATGCCCCAAAAGGGCATCTGGGGTTCGAATCCCCAGCTCTCCGCCAGTACGAATTTGAAGAAGGGTCCCATTTGGGGCCCTTTTTATTATCAAGAATGGCGGCTGGGGATTCGAACCCGAGAGGGCACGGGCGTTAAGCAAACGCGAAAGCGTTTGTGGCCCGTGGGCGAAAAGCCGTTAGGCTTTGAAGCCGGAGGGCATGCGTAGCATGCCCGGACATCCCCAGCTCTCCGCCAGTAAGACTTTAAAGAAGGGTTCCATTTGGGGCCCTTTTTTAGTTTCAAGAGCGTTAGCTGGGGATTCGAACCTCAAAAAGGAGGCATCCTTTCGGACGCCTCCTTTCAGCGGACTTATTATTCTTGCGCCCTACACCTCGGGCGCCTTGGCGACGGTCTCGCTTTCTGCCGTGAGTGGGCGGTTGTCGATGCGACGGCCCAAGCGATCGAGCTTCACGAGCAGCCATTCAATGGGATTCGGCCCTGCGCCTTCCTCGTCGGCAACCAGGTCCATGACGGTGATCTTGGTGCCGTCCTGCTTGAGCGTGACGCTACCCACCTTGTCGCCCACATGCACCGTGCCCGAAAGATCGTCGTAGCTAACCTTTTCGGTCACCTCGCCGGCAAGGGAAAACACGGTCGCTTGCGCCGTGGGATCGGCGAGTGTGGCGTCGATCGTCTTATCCGTCCAGTCGGTTTGGCCAATGCGCGCCATAAGCGGGTTGCCGTTGGCGGTCTTTTCCTGTGTGTTGGCGATTGCGACCGTCACCTTGTGACCGTAGTACCAATTGGCAAGGGTTGCGGTATCGGTAAAGCGCTGGTCGGTGGTGGTGGAGTTCAAAACGACGGTGTAGATCTCGTCGCCATCGCGGTTGTAGGCACCCGTAAAGCAGTAGCCCGCGTCGTCGGTGGTGCCGGTCTTGCCGCCAATGTTGCCATCTTGGCCCAGCAAATAGTTATGCGTGTCCATGGAATGCGAATGGTCGGTGCCGTCGGCGCCCGTGACCTCGATCCAGGAATCCTCGCTCGCTACGACCTCGCGGATCGTATCGTTTTTCATGGCCTCCTGCATCATCAGCGCTACGTCGTGTGCGGTTGAGTGCATATCGCCAGCCCACTCATCAAAGTCCAGACCATGCGGGTTTTCAAAAAGCGTACCGGTGCAGCCGAGCTTCTTAGCGCGCTCGTTCATGGCCTTCACAAAGGTTGCCTCGGCGTCTTTGGTCTTAGGCTCGATCTTCTTGCCCACATATTCGGCGAGCACGACGGCGGCGTCGTTGCCCGAGGGAATCATCAGGCCGCGCAGTGCCTGCTCCACGGTAAGCTCGTCGCCTTCGAGCAAGCCGGCGGTCGAATTACCCACGGTGGCTGCGGCGTTGCTCACCGTGACCTTCTCGTCCATCTTGCAATTCTCGACGGTTAGGATTGCGGTCATGACCTTGGTGATCGAGGCGATTTTGACCTGCTCATCGGCGCCGCGCCCGTAGTAGACGGTGCCGTCTTTGCCCATGACGAGCGCATTGGTCGCATCGATATCGGGCAGATTTTCGGCCGTGATGCCGCGCGCATCGGCGGTTTTGCCGCAAACATTGTCGGTCGTGAGTACTTGGGCGCCGGCGACGGTGGGCACGCCAGCGGCAAGGGCGATAGCGCAGACAAAGCCGGCGGCAAGCTGAGCTGAGCGCTTTGCAAAAGAGGTGAGGGACTTCACAGATTTCGCTTTCGACGGGATGGTCTCTTCTGGAACTAGAGTATATCGTTTGTCGGTGTCGGCGATCATCGCGTGCGTGCGTGGCCCACATCCGCGCCCGAACGGGCACAAGGGTGCTTAAGGCCGACTTAATCACCCACGCTTGTTGTGTGTGGCATGCGCCCCCTCGGGCATAGTGGAGCGCGAGAGGAGCACGCATGAACGAGCGCATTTTGGTAGTTGATGACGAAAAGGCCATCGCCGACTTGGTTGGTATCTACCTTACAAAAGAAGGCTTTGACGTACAGGTCGCCTATAGCGGGGCCGATGCTGCCAAGGCAATCTTGGAGCAGGAGTTCGATCTGGCGCTGCTGGATGTCATGCTGCCCGATATCGATGGGCTTGAGTTGCTGCGTACGATCCGTTCCAGCCATACCTATCCCGTGATCATGCTGACGGCGCGCGATGCCCAGCAAGACAAGATCGAGGGCCTTTCGCTTGGCGCGGACGATTACGTGGTTAAGCCGTTCCGCCCGCTGGAGCTCATCGCGCGCGTGCACGCTCAGCTTCGTCGCTACACCAGCTACGGTAGCCGTGCGCAGGCGGCCGAGTCGCCGACCATCCAGTTCGACGGCCTAGAGATCAACCGCGATGCCCGTTCCGTAACGGTGGACGGTGCGCCGGTTCGCCTCACGCCCATCGAGTATTCCATCTTGCTGTATCTGGTCGAGCATCGCGGCAGTGTGGTGGCCGTGGAGGATCTGTTCCGCGCGGTGTGGAACGAGGATTTTATGCCCGGCTCCAACAATACGGTGATGGTGCACATTCGCCACCTGCGCGAAAAGATCGGTGACGACGCTCAAAAGCCGCGCTTTATCAAAAACGTCTGGGGCGTCGGCTACATAATCGAATAACGCCTTTCGCTTGTGAGGATCTTGATATGACAAAAGACGATAGGCAAGCGTTCGAGGTGCCCGATCGACTCTTTGAATACGTGAGGTCAGTCGTCGACAACCGCGCGCTTGCAACGGTGCTGCTCTTTTTGCTGAGCCTGCTGCTGATTGGCATCGATAACATCGCTGGAATCTTGGCGGTGCTGCTTGTTGGCTTTTTGCTGATCGATCGATTTGAGATT
This sequence comes from uncultured Collinsella sp., assembly GCA_902491395.1. Taxonomy (GTDB): domain Bacteria; phylum Actinomycetota; class Coriobacteriia; order Coriobacteriales; family Coriobacteriaceae; genus Collinsella. The sequence continues at coordinate 10,046 of CABUHO010000034.1, read as the reverse complement.
GTGTGCCGCTGCGTGGTGATTGGCGGCGCCGCGTGGGCCATGACGTTGGCGATTGGCGCCATGGCGCTCGGCGGCATCGAAGGGCCGGTGTTGTTCGATGCCGGCTTTGTATTCAACATGCTTGGCTTTGTGCTGGCGCTTGCCGCGTGCGTGCTGTTCTTGTGCGGCCGCGCCCTGTACTACCAGGGCTACGAGCAGGGCGAGCAGCATGCCGATTGTGTGCTGGCTGCTCGTATTCAAGATCGCCTGATCGATCACCCCGACACCTGGGACAACATCGACGGCGACTTCTTGGAGGTCGAGGGCGCCCTTAACCGCGTGCGTGACCGTGAGCGCAAGGTGCAACAGGCCTTGCGTGACGAATCTCATCGCAAGGACGATCTGGTCACGTACTTGGCACATGACCTACGCACCCCGCTTGCCAGTGTGGTGGGCTATCTTTCGCTGCTGCAAGAGGCTCCCGAGCTGCCGGTTGAGCAACGTGCGCACTTTACGGGCGTGGCGCTCGACAAGGCGCACCGGCTCGATACGCTCATCGAGGAGTTCTTCGATATCACGCGCTTTGACTTCCACGATATCGTGCTCACGCGCGGCTATGTTGATCTGGGGTTGCTGCTGGCTCAGGTGGCTGACGAGTTCTATCCCATCCTCAACGAGCAGCATAAGGAAGTCCAAGTTGATATTCGCGAGGACCTGACGGTGCTCGTGGATGGCGACAAAATGGCTCGCGTGTTCAACAACATCATGAAAAACGCTATTGCCTATAGCTATGAGGGCTCGACCATCACGATCGAGGCCAGACGCCGGGGCGGCGGTGGCGTGCGCGTGCGCTTTATCAATCAGGGCGATCCCATCCCTGAGGCAAAGCTCAAGGTGATCTTTGAGAAGTTCTATCGCCTGGATGCGGCGCGTGCGACCAATCGCGGCGGCGCTGGACTGGGGCTTGCCATCGCCAAGGAGATCGTATGCGCGCACGGCGGTACCGTTGCATGTGAATCGACGCCCGAACACACGATATTCACCATCGAGCTGCCCGCCGCATAGCCAGTGTGCCCTTACAAACACTTGACAATGCGCTCACGTGCATATGAGCCGCGATTCCTACTATCGATACTGCTGAATTGATATCGATGTGGAGGTATGCGGTATGACGGCTGCTGCGGCTATGGAGCCCACGGAGCTTGAAGAACTCATGAAAGCGCAGGCCGAGGCCGCGCACGAGCGCGAGGTTGGGGATGCGACTCGCCCCACGGCAGAGGATCTTGCCGCCTCGCCGACGCGAATCGATGTTGAGGGCCTCGACCTGTTCTATGGCGACCACCATGCGCTCAAGGACGTGAATATCAAGATCCGCGACAAGCAGATTACCTCGTTCATCGGGCCTTCGGGCTGCGGAAAGTCCACGTTGCTGCGCTGCTTTAACCGCATGAACGACGGCATCAAGGACTGCCGCATCGAGGGCAAGATTGCGCTCGATGGTCAAGATATCCTGGGCGACTACGACATCTGCCGCTTGCGCCAGCGCGTGGGCATGGTGTTCCAGCGCCCCAACCCGTTTCCCTTGAGCATCTACGACAACGTCGCGTATGGTCCGCGCGGTATGGGTGTGCGCGATCGCGCTGCGCTGGATGAGCTGGTCGAGGACTCCCTTCGTCGCGCTGCGCTATGGGATGAGGTCAAGGACAAGCTCAAAGAGTCGGGTCTGGGTCTTTCGGGCGGCCAGCAGCAGCGTCTGTGCATCGCCCGCGCACTTGCCGTGCAGCCCGACATTCTGCTGATGGACGAGCCGACCTCGGCACTCGACCCTGTGTCGACGCTGGTGGTGGAGCAGCTGGCCTGCGAGCTCAAAGAGACCTGCACGCTCGTGGTCGTTACGCACAATATGCAGCAGGCGGCGCGTATCTCCGATTCGGTCGCATTCTTTTTGCTGGGTGAGCTGGTGGAGCACGCGCCCACCGCGCAACTCTTCAAGAATCCGACCGATCCGCGCACGGCGGATTATTTGACGGGGCGTTTTGGCTGATACCATCTAGTAAAGGTACCTTTAGGGTTAAGATGCGGTCATGCCGGCCGCAAAGGGGTTCAACATGATCTATTACGTCGAGGACGATGACAACATCAGGGATTTGACGGTCTATGCGCTGCGCAAGCAGGGGATTGAGGCCGAAGGCTTTTCGTGCGACGGCGAGTTTAAGGCTGCTGTGGCGCGACGGGTACCCGATGCCGTCCTGCTCGACATCATGCTGCCCGATACCGATGGCTTGGCGATTATGCGTCGACTGCGTGCCGATCGCCTGACGGCGACGGTGCCCATCATGATGCTTACCGCCAAGGATACCGAGCTCGACAAGGTGATGGCGCTCGATGGCGGTGCCGACGATTACCTGACTAAGCCGTTTTCGCTCATGGAGCTCGCCAGCCGCTGCCGCGCACTGCTGCGTCGCGGCGGCATGGTCAAACAGGCAAGCGATGTGCTCAGCGTGGGCGACATTGTGCTCTCGCCCAGCCATCGTGAGGTGACTGTTGCCGGCGAGTCGCTTAAGCTCACCCTGCGCGAGTTCGACCTGCTCGAGTACCTCATGCGCAAGCCCGGCGTGGTCTTTACCCGCGAGTCGTTGCTGCAGAGCGTGTGGGGCTGGGACTTCGACGGCGGTTCGCGCACCGTTGACGTGCACGTGCAGACGCTTCGCCAAAAACTGGGCGAGCATGCCAGCGCCATCGAGACCGTGCGCGGCGTGGGCTACCGCTTGGCCGAGCCTTCTGCCGGTGATGGTGCCGAAGGCGACGACACCGCGGCCACCGCATCGGAGGAGTAACCCGTGGTCTTCGCCCCCCAGGGAAAACATACGCTGTCGCACCGCGTTTTTGTGACGATCTTTGTCTGCGCCATGGCAGTTATCGTGGCGTTTACGGTGCTGGGTGCGTTCTTTGTGCAAAACACTTTGGCGGATGCCACGAGTGCCAATCTGGCGCAGGAAACCGAGCTCATTGCTGCCGCCCTTGACGAGCAGCAGGAGCCCATTCCGTTCTTGCGAAGCCTCGATCGCGAGGATCTTCGTATCACGCTGATCAATAAGGACGGATCTGTTGCCTACGACAACGAGGCGTCGCCTTCCACACTGCCCAACCATGGCGATCGCCCCGAGGTCATCGAGGCCTTTGAGAGTGGTTCGGGTTCCGCGGAGCGCGCAAGCTCTACACTCGACGAGATTATGCTGTATCGCGCCGTCACCCTTGATAACGGCCAGGTCGTTCGCTTGGCGCAGGCCCAGCCTGGCGTTGCGGCGATTTTGCTGTCGATGCTGGCGCCGATGCTGCTTATCGCAGCAGCGGGTGCGGTACTCTCGTTTTTTATGGCGCGCCGTGAGTCCCGTGCCATCATCGCGCCGTTGCAAGAGGTGGATTTGGATCACCCACGCCGTAGCTATGAGCACGCCTATGCCGAGATGGTCCCCATGCTTGAGCGTATCGAGTCGCAGCGCCAGGAACTCAAGCGCCAAATGGCGGTGCTAGCGGACAACGACCGTATGCGCCGCGAGTTCACGGCGAATATCACCCATGAGCTCAAGACGCCGCTTACGGCGATTTCGGGCTATGCCGAGCTCATCGCGAATGGCATGGTCGAGGGCGAGGACGACCTGCGCAACTTTGGCGGTCGCATCTATCGTGAGGCGGGCCGCTTGGCAGCGCTTGTCAACGACATCCTTACGCTGTCTAACTTGGACGAGGCCGAGCGTGCGACTGAGGGCGAGGCGGTGCCCATTGGGTCCACGGAGCCTATTGAGCTCTCTCGTGCGATCTACGCGGTTGAGCAGCGTCTTGAACAGGTTGCCCGTCAGGCGAATGTGACGATAAGTCATGAGACCAAGCCTGTGGTCATCGAAGGCGTGTCGCGCTTGATCGACGAGCTCATCTATAATCTGGCAAGCAACGCCATCCGCTATAACCGACCCGGTGGTACGGTGACACTTACGTGCGGGACCAACGATGAAGGCCAGCCGTTTCTTGCGGTTGCCGACACGGGTATTGGCATTGCGCCCGAGGAGCAGGGCAAGGTGTTCGAGCGTTTCTACCGCGTGGACAAGAGTCGATCAAAGGCACGCGGTGGAACGGGTCTGGGCCTGGCGATCGTTAAACATGCCGCCTTGTACCATCACGCCGATATCGACCTGGAGAGCGAACCGGGCGTGGGAACCACCATTACGGTGACGTTTCCCATACAGCAGGACGAGCCATTCGCATAGCGATACGACATAGTTATTCGCGCAGACGCCGCATCTGTCTTTCGGGTGCGGCGTTGTTGTTGCGCAATTTTACGGACGCTTCCGGCATTTTTACAGTAGAGGCTGTTTCTTATGTATAGAGTTTGGTCTCGGTAAAAAGATGCGATAACATACGGACAGTTTTGTCAATACGAACTGGGGAACTGAAAGGCAAGCTGCATGACCCTTCTCGAATTGTTCCAGCTGCTGAAAAAGCACCTTAAGCTGGTCATCACCCTTCCGGTGGTTTGCGCGATCGCCATGGGCATCGTGTCCTTCGCTGCGATGGATAACACCTACACCGCCACGACGAGCATGTACATTCTCGCCAAGACCGACGATAGCGGTCAGATGAGCTACAACGACCTCTCGGCGAGCCAGATGCTTTCCAACGATATCGCCACGCTGCTCGATAGCGATAGCGTTAAGAGCGGTGCTGCCAACGAGCTGGGCCTTTCCGATTTGGATGACTACAAGGTCTCTGTTTCCTCAGAGACGACCACGCGCGTTATTACGCTTTCGGTCACCGGCACCGATGCCAAGGAGACGGCTGAGGTCGCTAAGGCCATGGCCAGCTCGGTGAGTACGGTCGCCCAGAACGTCGGCGCTGCCCAGAGCATCAACGTTATCGACGAGGCCAAGACCCCCGAGGCCCCCAGCGGTCCCAAGCGCATGCTGTACGTTGCCGTCGCGTTCCTCGCGGGCATCTTTATCGCAGTTGCCTATGTCGTCTTGGCAGATATGCTCAACACCCGCATCCGCGGTGCCGAAGAGGCAGAAGAGCTCCTGGGTATTCCCGTTGTTGGCCGAATTCCGGCTATGAAAGGTGGTAAATAGGCATGGCTAAGGCAAAGAACACCGATAAGCTCGTTGTGCAGAATGCCGCCAAGACCCTTCTGGCCAACATCCGCTTTGCGAGCGTGGACGATCCCATTCGCACCATCACCGTTACGTCCTCGATTCCCAACGAGGGCAAGTCTACGGTTTCCATCAACCTTGCTCAGGCTATCGCCACGAGCGGCAAGTCCGTGCTCCTGGTCGAGGCCGATATGCGCCGCAGGTCCCATTCCGATATGCTCGGCGTTCGTTCGCGCGGCGGACTCTACGCGGTCCTGTCCGAGCAGATTTCCATCGACCAGGCGATCGTCGAGACGGGTCAGAAGAACTTCTACTTCCTCGATGCCGAGCCGCACATTCCCAATCCTGCCGACATCATCGTCTCCCATCGTTTTTCCAAGCTGGTAAAGGCGCTGTCTGCTAAGTTCCAGTACGTTATCTTCGACGCTCCTCCGGTCGGCACCTTCATCGATGCTGCCGAGATCGCCAGCCTGACCGACGGTACGCTGTTCGTGGTGCGCGAGGACTTTACCAAGCGCGAGGAAGCACTCAACGCTATCGGCCAGCTTAAGAAGTCCGAGAGGGTCAAGCTTATCGGTACCGTTATGAATTATTGCGAGACCGAGACCAGCGAGTACTACTATTCTTACTACACCAAGGATGGTAAGAAGGTAAAGAAGGGCTCTGACGATCAGGGTGCTTCCAAAAAGGGCATCTTCACCAACCGAGCAAACGTTTAGCTGATTAAGGCCGATCTATGCGTGACATTCATTGCCATATCTTGCCGGGTGTAGACGACGGCGCCGCCGATCTCGATGAGAGCCTGGCGATGCTCGAGGCTGCCAAGCGGGCCGGTGTTACCAGAATCGTTTGCACTCCGCACTGTCGTGACCCTTATTTTGATTACGACAAAATGTGGGATGCCTATGAGCTGCTGCGTGATAACGCCGATGGTTTTCCGCTCCAGATGGGCTTTGAGGTCAACCATCGTAAGCTTGTCGAGCTTGGTATTGATGCCGCGGAGCACTTGCATTTCGATGGGACCAACGAGTTTCTGCTCGAGCTTTCGACTCATGCAGATGCGTATGCGTTTAGAGAGTACGAGAACACGATTTACGATTTGCAGTGCCGTGGCTACCAGGTGATCATCGCTCATCCTGAGCGCTATCGTGCGGTTCAAAAGGATGTAAGCGTGGCGGAGCGCCTGGTCGATATGGGCTGCAAGCTGCAGGCTTCGGCGGACTTTATTGCCGGCGGTCGTTTCGGTCGCGAGAAAAAGCCCGCGCAGCGCCTGTTCGATCAGAACCTGTACAGCTTTATCGCGAGCGATGCCCATAACGTGGGTCATTATGACTGCCTGGCAAAGGCTCGCGCGAAGTTCAGCGTGCGCGGAGCTCATTTTCGCTAAAATCTGTCCCTAACGTTCGCATTGAATGAAGGGGCAGCCATGGATATCCAACTTAAGACGGGATGCTTTGAAGACGCGGCGCTGGTGCGCCGCGTCGTTTTTATGGATGAGCAGGGCTACGAGAATGAGTTTGACGCTATCGACGAGGCTCCGAGCTGCATCCATGTGACGCTGTACGTGGACGGCGAGCTCGCCGGTTGCTCGCGCGTGTTTCCCGAGGAGCTGGAGCGCGTAGCTGACGCGGAGGCACCGGTGTCGCCGGCGTGCGAGATGGACGAAGGCGTTGCGGCAGGGGAGACCTTCATTATGGGACGCGTCGCGGTGTTGCCCTCGATGCGCCGTCGTGGTCTGGCGAGCAAGATTGTCGAGGCCAGTGATACGTGCGCGCGTGATGCCGGCGCCAGGCTCATTAAGCTGCATGCGCAGGAATACGTGCTGCCGCTCTATGCCAAGGCGGGCTACGCGCAGATTGCCCCGGTGGACTACGAAGACGAGGGCCAGCCCCATGCTTGGATGGCCAAGCGCGTAGATGGCAGATAGGGACGTTCCTTTTCTGCCGGCAGTCGGGGACACTCCTTGGCAATCGGCGCATCAGAGCGTTTGGACATACAGTTTTTCGATACCGTGTGTATATATGCGCGCTAATGGGTTATAAAATCTAAGTCTGAACATAGCAGGTCTGCGATGCGGCTCGGGCAACCGGGCCGTTTTTGCGGACGGGGGTAGCGCGAAAGGACTGCACATGCGTCAATTTAAGACCGAGAGCAAAAAATTGCTCGACCTCATGATCAACTCCATCTATACCAATAAGGAAATCTTCCTGCGCGAGCTTATCTCCAACGCGAGCGATGCCGTCGACAAGCTCAACTTTAAGAGCCTGCAGGACCCGAGCGTCAAGATCGATCAGGGCGACCTGGCCATTCGCGTCTCCTTCGATAAAGATGCCCGCACCATCACGATTTCGGATAACGGCATCGGCATGACCGCCGAGGAGCTCGAGCGCAATCTGGGCACCATCGCCCATTCCGGCTCCGAGGAGTTTAAGACCGAGAATGCCGAGCAACAGGGCTCCGATGTCGACATCATCGGCCAGTTTGGCGTGGGCTTCTACTCTGCCTTTATGGTTGCCAGCCACGTAAAGGTTGTCAGCCGCGCCTATGGCGAGGACACCGCTCACGTGTGGGAGTCTGATGGTCTTGAGGGTTACACCATCGAAGACGGCGAGCGCGCCGAGCACGGCACCGATGTCATCCTGACGCTGCGCGAGAACGAGAAGCTCGACGCCGACGGCGAGGCCGAGACCTACGATCGCTTCCTGACCGAGTGGGGCCTCAAGAGCCTGATTCAGCAGTACAGCAACTATGTGCGTTACCCGATCCAGATGATGGTGTCCAAGAGCCGCCAGAAGCCCAAGCCCGAGGATGCTGGCGATGACTACACGCCCGAGTACGAGGACTACCAGGAGCTCGAGACCGTCAATTCCATGACACCGATTTGGAAGAAGCGCAGCTCCGATGTTGAGCAGAAGGACTATGACGAGTTCTACAAGTCTACGTTCCACGACTTTGACGATCCGGCGCGCACCATCAGCTTCCATGCCGAGGGTACGCTCGAGTACGACGCCCTGCTGTTTGTGCCGGGCCGTGCCCCGTTCGATCTGTACAGCAAGGACTACGAGAAGGGCCTGGCGCTCTACAGCTCCAACGTGCTGATTATGGAGAAGTGCGACGACCTGCTGCCCGACTACTACAACTTTGTCCGTGGCGTCGTGGATTCCGCCGACGTGTCGCTCAACATCTCGCGCGAGACGCTGCAGCAGAACCGTCAGCTCAAGGCTATCGCCAAGCGTGTGGAAAAGAAGATTACCGCCGACCTTGAGGATATGCGTGACAACGACCGCGAGGCCTACGAGAAGTTCTTTGAGAACTTTGGCCGCGGCCTTAAGTATGGCATCTACTCGAGCTATGGCATGAAGGCCGATGAGCTCGCCGACCTGCTACTGTTCTGGTCTGCCAAGGAGCAGAAGATGATTACCTTGGCCGAGTATGCCAAGGGCATGCCCGAGGATCAGAAGGCCATCTACTACGCCGCCGGCGACTCGCGTGAGCGCTTGGCCAAGATGCCCGTGGTAAAGGGCGTGCTCGACCGCGGTTACGACGTGCTGCTGCTGACGCAGGATGTGGATGAGTTCACGTTCCAGGCTATGCGTGAGTACGTTGCCGCCGATATGCCTAAGATCTACGAGGACGACGCCGCCCGCGAGGCTGCCGAGAAGGCCGTTGCCGACGGTGCCGAGCCCGAGGTCGAGGATCGTCACCTGGAGCTCAAGAACGTCGCGACCGGTGATCTTGACCTGGCGACCGAGGACGAGAAGAAGGAGGCCGAGGACGCCACCAAGGAAAACGAGGACCTCTTTAGCGCTATGAAGGAGGCGCTCGGCGATAAGGTCGAGAAGGTCGCCGTCTCTGCGCGCCTGACCGATGCTCCCGCGTGCATCACCACCGAGGGTCCGCTTTCGCTCGAGATGGAGAAGGTGCTCCAGAAGGGACCCGAGGGCGCGCCCGACGGCATGCCCAGGAGCCAGCGCGTGCTCGAGCTCAACGCCAAGCACCCGGTCTTTGACAAGCTTGTCGCTGCCCAGAAGGCAGGCGACGCCGACAAGATCAAGCAGTACTCCGGTCTGCTCTATGACCAGGCCCTGCTGGTCGAGGGCATCCTCCCCGAGGACCCCGTAGCCTTCGCCGCAGCTGTCTGCGAGCTTATGTAATTGGGTAGTTACGCGGTTTTACCAAACCGCGTAACGGCTCGACGCTGCAAACGCCCCTAAGCGGCAATCTGACGTTCAATCGTCGGTCGCGTACCGAAGTACGCTTCCCTCCTCTTTCACGTCACCTTGCTCGCTTAGGGGCGTTTTCGCTGACTTATGCTCAACCTGCGGCGCTTTCGTGGTCCAAAGTAGTCATTGGGTGTTCCTATAGTTTTGTCAACCGTCGGGGCTACTCCCGGTAGAGCACCCGGTCGCGCATCACGGCGTATATCGCCCTGAGCCGCTTCCTCGCGACGGCCTTGAGCGCCCGCCCGTGCCCCATGCCCCGCGCCCTGCAGGCCCGGTAGTACTCGCCGTAGCGCCCCGAGGACCTCACCAGGCTGTTGCACGAGAAGATCAGCAGGGACTTGAGCCTCGCGTCGCCGCGCCTGGACGCCCTGACCGACCTCACCGACGTGCCGGAGCTCCTCACCCTCGGGGCTATGCCGCAGTACGAGGCCAGGTGGTCGTGGTCCGGGAACCTCCCGATGTCGACCGACACCGCGAGCTGCGCCGCGGTCCTCGGGCCGATGCCGGGCACGGTGAGCAGGCACGCGTAGGTCTCGTCGCCCTCGAGCAGCGCCGCCGTCTCGGCCTCGAGGGCCCCGGCCTCGTCGAGGGCCTCCGATATCCGGGCGGCCAGGAACCTGACCTGCCTGTTCTCGGCCTCGACGAGCGCCGGCGGGGGCGCGGTGGAGGCGGCCGCGGCCTCCACCGCGGCCTCGGCCCGCGG
>CABUHO010000033.1 GCA_902491395.1 uncultured Collinsella sp. | reverse complement strand
ATCATCGAGGAGGCCCTCGTTGAGACCATCGGCTGCTCGGGCATGACCCACTCCGCCGCCATGGCTTCCGAGATCCTTCCCGGTAAGACCATCCTCGAGGCCCTCAACACCGACCTCGTCTGCGACGCCATCAACGTTGCTATGCGCGAGATCTTCCTGCAGATCGTTTACGGCCGCAGCCAGACCGCGTTCTCCGAGGGCGGCCTGCCCGTGGGCGCCTCCCTCGACGACCTCGGCAAGGGCCTTCGCTCCCAGGTCGGCACCATGTTCGGCACCAAGGCCAAGGGCGCTCGTTACCTCGAGCTCGCTCAGGGCTACGTCACCCGCATGGCTCTCAACGACAAGAACGAGATCATCGCGTTCGAGTTCCTGAACCTCGGTAAGTTCACCGACGCCGTCAAGGCCGGCAAGACCCCCGAGGAGGCCATCGCTGGCGCTATGGGCCACTATGGTCAGTGGGAGAATGCTGCCAAGTACATCGACCCGCGCACCGACGAGGAGACTCACTCCGTCGCCAGCGTGTTCCCGGTTCACGAGTAGAAAGGGAGGGAAATAACTATGACTGTTACGTTCGAAGGTTACGAGCGCCGCGCTGACAAGATCAACAAGTGCCTCGCCGACAACGGCATCGCCTCCCTCGAGGAAGCTCTGCAGATCTGCACCGACAAGGGCTTCAACCCGCGTGAGATCGTCAACAACACCCAGTCCATCGCCTTCCAGAACGCCGAGTGGGCCTACACCCTCGGTTGCGCTCTCGCTGTCAAGCGTGGCGCCAAGTCCGCTTCTGAGGCTGCCGCCATCATCGGCGAGGGCATCCAGGCCTTCACCGTTCCCGGCTCCGTCGCCGAGGACCGCAAGGTCGGTCTGGGCCACGGCAACCTGGGCGCTATGCTGCTCTCCGACGACACCGAGTGCTTCGCCTTCCTGGCCGGCCACGAGTCCTTCGCTGCCGCTGAGGGCGCTATCGGCCTGGCTCTGAACGCCAACAAGGCCCGCAAGAAGCCGCTGCGCGTTATCCTTAACGGTCTGGGCAAGGACGCCGCCCAGATCATCGCCCGCATCAACGGCTTCACCTATGTGAAGACCCAGTTCGACTACTACACGGGCGAGCTCAAGGTCGTCGAGACCATCCCCTACTCCGATGGTCCCCGCGCTGCCGTTAACTGCTACGGCTCCGACGACGTCCGCGAGGGCGTTGCCATCATGTGGCACGAGAACGTCGACATCTCGATCACCGGCAACTCCACCAACCCCACGCGCTTCCAGCACCCCGTCGCTGGCACCTACAAGAAGGAGCGCCTCGAGGCTGGCAAGAAGTACTTCTCCGTCGCTTCTGGTGGCGGCACTGGCCGTACCCTGCACCCGGACAACATGGGCGCCGGCCCTGCCTCTTACGGCATGACCGACACCATGGGCCGTATGCACTCCGACGCCCAGTTCGCCGGTTCTTCCTCCGTGCCTGCGCACGTCGACATGATGGGTCTCATCGGCATGGGCAACAACCCCATGGTCGGTGCCACCGTCGCCTGCGCTGTCGCCGTTGAGGAGGCCCTCAAGGCCTAATCGCACCCGCGCGATGCTCAAATAGTTGAGCTTTGGAGCCGCTACCTTTCGGGGTAGCGGCTCTTTTTGTTTGCGCTGTCGCAGGGTAGCTAATGCCGATATATCAGTTGGGGCGATATACGAGATGTGATGAGATGGAGCATCAGAACGCCCATGACGCCCACCTGCCATATGTGCCCTTTACCGATTTGCCGAGTCTTTGCGGCCCCATTGCCGATCACCCGTGCGACAATGCGCCGGACGAGAAAGGAATCCGATGGAATCGACTGATGTACTGGTAATTGGATCTGGCATTTCGGGACTTTGTGCCGCCATCGAAGCGGCACGCACGGGTACAACCGTCACTGTGGCAAGCGCCGGCAAGACTATGAGTGGATCGAGCTTCTTCCCCGGAACCTGGGGCCTGGGGCTTATCGGACCCGTTAACGAAGACGACGAACAAGACCTCATTGACACCATTCAGACCGTTGGTGGCGGCGTCGCCGACCCCGAGCTTGTCCAGACGTTTGTCCACGGCATTCCCCAGGCAATTGAATGGCTCGAGCAAGACCTAGGCGTTGAGCTCCAGCGTCCGCAAAGCGCTGAGAGCGCCCAGCAAAAGCAATTTATCCCCTGCTTTGACCACAAGACGCGCATGTGGCGCGGCCTCACCCGCAAGCCCCTTGAGGACGCTCTGACGACCCGAATCGAGTCGCTCGGCATTCGCCTGCTCCCCCGCCATGAGCTTATCGACCTTGTTGAGGACACGAACGGCAGAATCACCGGAACCGTGCTCTACGACCTTACCGAAAATCGAATCGTGCCCTTTGCTGCCAAGGCCACGATCATCGCAGCCGGTGGCACTGGCGGCCTGTTCGAGCGCAGCCTTACATCGGCTGATGTGCTTAGCTCCTCGCAGGCCATCGCGCTGGCGCACGGCGCATCGCTTACTAATATAGAATTCATGCAGATGATGCCCGGCTTCATCGAGCCCAAGCGAAACCTTGTCTTTAACGAAAAGACCTGGCGCTACGTACATGTAGACCAGCCGGTCGATATTGCCGACGGCAAGCTAAACGACCTGCTTGAGCAGCGCTCTGGATATGGTCCTTTCACCTCGCGCTTGGCCTCCCGCGCCATCGACCTCGTCATAGATCAGGCAGGTGCAGAGGGCCTGGCACTCCACTACGACTTCCCCCGCGAGGACATCCCCGAGTTTGTGCAGACCTTTGCCACCTGGCTACAAGACGAGCACGGCATCGCGCCGACCGACGAGATGCGCGTGGCGATGTATGCCCACGCCGCCAACGGCGGTATCAAAATCGACAAGACCGCGTACACGGGCGTTGAGGGCCTCTACGCCTGCGGTGAGGCAACAGGCGGCATGCACGGCGCCGACCGCATCGGCGGCTTGTCGAGTGCCAATGGCATCGTGTTCGGACGCATCGCAGGCGCATCAGCGGCTCAAGCAGCGCAGAATGCACCTGAGGTGGCCCCGAAGGCGGATATCGCCCTCCCCCAGTATGGCATTGCCACAACAGACGCCGAGCGTCTGACCCGCAGCCTCAAACACACCATGAGCACCTACTGCATGATCAACAGGACCGAAGTTGGCCTTTCCAAGGCGCTGCAAGAGCTTGAAAACATTCAAGATGATGCCACAACTCTAAATAAGCCGCATGCCAACGACAGCGAAGTCGCAGCCCTCGCCCGCCTGCAATCGCAGATTCAACTAGCACAGGAAATGGTCAAAGCCATGCGCGCACGGACCGAAAGTCTCGGATCGCACTATCGCGCAGACTAGGCTGAGCACCCATCTAGAGCAGAACACAGCTTCTCGATATTTATTGAGCCCAACGGCGACTTTAACACCATTGAAATTATGCTAGAAAAGAAACGCCATCATATCCGTGATATAGACCCTTTTATGTCCTCGCGGTCGCGTATCCTCTTTAGGCATGTAGCTACCACATGATGAAGGCGAATAACGCGTAGCCCACCGACCAGAGAGGAAGAGATATGGAAGACCCCATCCAGGCCGAGATAATCCTGTACCAGTCCGAGGGGGCAAACGTGCCGGTACAGGTCTACTACAAGGATGAGACCCTTTGGGTCTCACAGGCGGCGATGGCCGAGTTGTTTGACGTCACCGTGCCGACAATCTCGGCGCACCTGAAGAACATTTATGACAGCGGAGAGCTACAAAAGGCCAGCTCAACTAGTTTTTTAGAACTTTTCGAAAAAACCTCCAAGGGAGGCAGGCCGAAGACTTTCTATAACCTCGATGCGGTAATCGCCGTCGGGTACCGCGTCAACTCGATGCGCGCGACCCGCTTCCGCCAGTGGGCCACGGCGACCCTCAAGGAGTACATCACCAAGGGATTCGTCCTCAACGACGACATGCTCAAGAACGGCCGGCCCTTCGGCAAGGACTACTTCGACGAGCTGCTCGCCCGCATCCGCGACATCCGCGCGAGCGAGCGGCGTGTGTGGCTCAAGATCACCGACATCTTCCAGGAGTGCAGCTTCGACTACGACAAGGACTCGACCATGGCCAAGAACTTCTACGCCGCAGTCCAGAACAAGATGCACTACGCCGTCACCGGACATACCGCGGCCGAGATCGTCCAGGGGCGCTCCGACCCGTCCAAGCCCAACATGGGGCTCACGTCATGGAAGGGTGGCCCCGAGGGGCGCATCCACTCCTCGGACGTCACCGTAGCCAAGAACTACCTGTCCGAGGACGAGATCAGGCAGCTGAACCGCCTCGTCACGATGCTGCTCGACACGCTCGAGGACAGGGCCGAGCGGCACGTCCTAACGAGCATGGAGGACTGCGAGCGCCTGCTCGACGGCTTCCTGACATTCAGCGGGCGCGAGGTGCTCAAGGGCCTCGGCAACCGCAACAAGAAGACGGCGGACAAGATCGCCAAGGAGCGCTTCCACGAGTTCCAGAAGCTCCAGGACAAGACCTACGAGAACGACTTCGAGCGGATGGTGAAGCATATGAACGGGAAAGCGTGATCTGAAGCACGGAGAAGCAAAACGCCAGTTGCCTCACCATTTTCGTGACGTCACGAAAATGGTGAGGCAACTTGACCGCGCTAGTCGCGGCCAGTAGTTTGAACTACGGTATTGACGCGGAAACTCCAAGGGCTCTGTGACAGATAGTGCAGTCACCCTCAGGGACGATCGCCTTTCTTGTTTCCAAACACACAAAATGCTCGATAGTCAGGTTCCTCAGCTCCGCGCCCTTTCGGGTCCGACCCCATGCGAGGTCAACAAAAAAGCGACCAGCCTAAGCCAGTCGCTTTAACATGCTTTGGTGGGCCGTCAGGGGGTCGAACCCTGGACCTTGGGATTAAGAGTCCCCTGCTCTACCAACTGAGCTAACGACCCAAAGCTAAAGTCCGTTGTGGCGGACTTTAGAGGAGATATCGTGTGGTGGGCCGTCAGGGGGTCGAACCCTGGACCTTGGGATTAAGAGTCCCCTGCTCTACCAACTGAGCTAACGACCCGATATCAACACAAAGCAAGAACTGGGGTGGGTAAAGGGACTCGAACCCTCGACCTACGGGACCACAACCCGTCGCTCTAGCCAACTGAGCTACACCCACCGTGTCCTGTGCGCTTCGCGCTCGACTATTATTGCAAGGAACGCCACGCGATGCAAGCCCCAATTTTCAAGAATTTTGAAAAGAGCTTTTCGAGACCATTTCGAGCATTTCCCACCGGTTTCATAGGAGTAAACTTGCCCTACTGCAAATGCTCGAAAGGACCGGCATGAAAGAACTCTCCAACCGCACGGCAACGTTTACCGATTCGGTCATCCGCCGCATGACGCGCATCTCCAATAAGTACGGCGCCGTCAACCTGTCGCAGGGCTTCCCCGACTTTGATCCCCCAGTGCAGCTGCTCGATAGCCTCAGCACCATCGCCACCGACCCCAAGCCGCTTTACCACCAGTACTCCATCACCTGGGGCTCCCAGGCCATGCGCGAGGCGCTTGCCGCCAAGCAGGAGCACTTTATGGGCATGCCGATCAACCCCAACGAAAATATCGTAGTCACCTGCGGCTCCACCGAGGCCATGATGGCCGCCATGATGACGGTCACGAACCCCGGCGACAAGGTCGTCATTTTCTCGCCGTTCTACGAGAACTACGGCGCTGACACCATTCTCTCGGGGGCCGAGCCCATCTATGTGCCGCTCAACCCGCCCACCTTTGACTTCGACCGTGAGGTCCTCGAGGCGGCCTTCCGCGACAACGATCCCAAGGCGATCGTCCTGTGCAACCCGTCCAACCCCTGTGGCAAGGTCTTTACCCGCGAGGAGCTCACCTTTATCGCCGACCTGTGCATAAAGTACGACGCCTACTGCATAACCGACGAAGTCTACGAGCACATCGTCTACGCTCCCCACGAGCACGTCTATATGGCCACGCTGCCCGGCATGTTCGAGCGCACCATCAGCTGCAGCTCGCTATCCAAGACCTACTCCATCACCGGCTGGCGCTTGGGCTACACCATCGCTCCAGCCGAAATCACCGAGCGCATCAAAAAGGTCCACGACTTCCTCACCGTAGGCGCCGCCGCTCCCCTGCAAGAGGCCGTCGTTACCGCCCTCAATTTCGACGATAGCTATTACCGGGAGGTCCTCGACCTCTACACCGCCAAGCGCGACCTATTCTGTCAGGGACTCGACAGCATCGGCCTCACGCACAACGTGCCGCAGGGCGCCTACTACGTGATGATGGATATCTCGGAGTTTGGCTATGACAGCGACCTCGACTTCTGCGAGGATTTGGCCTCCAAGGTGGGCGTGGGCGCTGTTCCCGGATCGAGCTTCTTCCGCGAGCCCGTCAACCACCTCATCCGCTTCCACTTTGCCAAGCGAGACGAGACGCTTAACGCGGCGCTGGAGAACCTCAAGTCTCTGCGTGATAAAATCGAGCCGCGCGGGTAATGACGGCCGGGCAGCTAAAGTAACCAAAGAAGCCTCGCGCCGCCCGCCGCGTTGCGAGGCTTCTTTTTATAGCGCTTTCTTAAATAGTTTAGAGCGCTATACTTTAGTCACGGAGCAACTCGTCCCGGAGAGAGGAATATTATGGCAGAGCAGCAGCTTATCGGAGCGCTCGAGGCCGGCGGCACCAAGATGGTCTGCGCCACGGGCTATGCAGACGGCACGGTCTTGGAACGCGAGCAGATTGCGACCACGACCCCGCAGGAGACCGTTGAGGCCGTCAACGCATGGTTTGCCGACAAGGGCATCGCCGCGCTGGGCATCGGCGCCTTTGGCCCCACCGCAGTCAACCCTGCCTCGCCCCAATACGGCAAGATCCTGGAGACGCCCAAAACGGCATGGCGCTACTTTGACCTGCTGGGCACTATCCAAAACGAGCTCAATATTCCCTGCGGCTACGACACCGACGTCAACGTCGCCTGCCTGGGCGAGGTCACCTTTGGTTGCGCCCAGGGCCTCACTGACGTGGTGTATCTGACCATCGGTACCGGCGTGGGCGCCGGCGTGCTCTCGGGCGGTAAGCTCGTGCACGGCATGATGCATCCCGAGGCCGGCCACATCCTGGTCACTCGCGACCCGCGCGACACCATTGGCGAGCACAGCGGCTGCCCCTTCCACGACAACTGCCTCGAGGGCCTCATCGCCGGTCCCGGCGTCAAAAAGCGCTGGGGTGGCAAGAGCGCCGGAGAGATGGCCGATGACCCGGAGGCCATGGACCTGCTCGCCGGCTATCTGGCGCAGGCGCTCATGACCTACATCCTATGCTACGCACCGCAGAAGATCGTCATCGGTGGCGGCGTGGCCGACCACACCCCCATCGTGCCGCTCGCGCGCAAGAAGTGCGCCGAGATGCTCAACGGCTACATCGTCACGCCCGAGATGGCCGACATCGATAGCTACATCGTCAACAACAGCCTCGAGGGCAAACAGGGCATTAAGGGCTGCTTGGCCCTGGGCGCTCAGGCGCTTCAGTAGCGGACGCACCCACAGGGCGTGGCGCGCCCGGCAAATCCGACCTACGGAACGACGCCACCACGCCTCATATAAGCCCTCAAATAAAAAAGGCCGCCTAGGACCAAACAATACGTCCTAGGCGGCTTTTTTGGCGCGCATCAGCGGCCGTAAGAGATATCGGAGCACAACGCCCGTTGCCGCTCCACAGCAGTCGATCATCACATCGGTGATCATGCCGGCGCGTCCCGGTACAAAGAGCTGAATCGTCTCGTCGATCGAGGGAATCAGCAGCAGGAACACCGCCGTGGGCAGCAGCACGTCAAAGGTGCGCCGCCCCTCATAATCAAAGGCATGCGTTGCCAGGATGCCGAGCACCATATACTCGGTAAAATGCGCGCACTTGCGAACAACAAAGTTGGCCACCCATGCATATGGAAGTCCCACGCCGTGCAGGAAATCGCGGATAGCTTCCATGACCGTTAGGCTCAGCGAGCCCGACCCCGAGCCGGGAACCAGCGAATTGCCCCAGATCAAGAGCGCCATCAGGCAGGTCACGACCGCCCATTTTCGATTGATCTTAACCATGCAGAAGTTATGCCTCCGCGCGGAGCGGCGCGAAGCTGGCGGTACCGCCCTCGATAACGCTCAGATAGGCACGGCCCGTACGCCTGGCGGTAGAGGACTGCAGGCGCTCGATCTCTTCCTCGAGGATCTGATTGACGCGCTCGTGACGACGATTTTCCATAATGCCGGCGGCAATAGCCTCGGCCCGCTCGATGCCCTCGCGCGAGATACGGGCGGTATCCTCGGGGAACACAGCGCTGTGACGGCCGACATAGGCGGGGGCAGCAGGCTGAGGGGCAGCGACGGGAGCGGGGGCTGCAACAGGAGCAGGCTCGTCAATCTCATCCAGAATCGCGGTGGCGGCGGCCCACATGTCCTCGTGGCCCGAGTAATCGGCCATGGGGACATCAACCTCGAGCGAGGCATCCGGAAGGTCGCCGGTGTCGATGCGATCTTGGGCATCAATCGATGCGGTGATGGCTGCAGGCTCATCGAGGTCATCGAGATCGATGTCCGCGGCACCGGAAATGATAGGCATGCTGGCGAGGTTTGCGTTGTACGGCGCAGCCTCAGCCGCCTGCTGCTGGGCAGGAGCGCCCCAAAGCGAGCTTTCGGCGGCACGGCGGGCGGCAACGGCCTCCTCGTCCGCGGTCATGGCTTCATCAACGTACGAATTATCGGCAGAAGCGTTCGCGTCCGCCGAGGTAGCGCTGTAGGCGTTATTGGCTGCCGCGTTGGCAACGAGTGCCACGAAAGCCGCCGTGCTGCCCGCAGGGGCGGCCTGGGAGCCTGACACGGCACGCGCCGCGGCGGCGATGTCGTCGCGATTGAAGGAGCCGGTCTGCCCGCCGTTGGTGAGCTCGTCGATGGCGACTTGATAGACGTCGCGCGAGCGCGCAGGGTCGCAGCTAACCGGCGAATCGTCGTCGAGCATGCTGTCGATCATGGACCAAGCCTCGGCCTCGTCCATAGCATCTGCGGCTCGAGCGATGGTAGGAACACCATCGTCGGCATGACGGCGCTGGAACGCACCGGTCAGGCCGGAAAGGAATGCCGAGGTAGACTGCTCCGACTGAGCCTGAGAAGCAGAAGCCGCAGCGTAAGGTATCGCATCCTGCTGCTGAGCTGGAATCGAGGCGGTCTTGAACTCGCTTTGATGCTGATTGAGATTGGCGGCACCGCCCACGGCATCGGGCTGGAACAGACGCTCTTCACGCTGCGCACGGTACTCGGAGATACCCAGCGAGGCGGCATAGATACCCACGCCCGCCACCGCGCCAACGGCGAAGGGAACCGCACCAGCCACGATCGTCTCGTTCACCGACGAAAACGGCAGCGTCGCGGCATACATAACCACGGGAGCGGCAAGACCGATCCCGCACGAAAGTCCGGCAAGGACTGCTCGTTGTGTTGCATCAGAAGAAGCCATAAGCTCTCCCCATCTTCCAGCACCCAAATCGCATCATTCAGTTGGCTGCGCGAGAGAAGATGAAGCGGGGCTATGCCCCAAAGCAACGGTATATGGTTCGTTTCATCTGCGTTTTCCGTCGCGAAGCTTAAAAGCTATTATGCGAAACCGCCCTGCCGATTGCAAGCGACGATGTCGGATTGAAACGGGAAACCTGCTGCTCGTCGGTCTTACGGTCAAAAATAAGCGCGGAGCGGCGCTATGGAAAAGGGCCGAGGCTCAAAGCCCCGACCCTTTATCGCATTGATGACTATCGCTGCGCGTAGATGACAACCTAGAACGTCTGCTCGTAGTCGCTGTGTTTTTTGGCCGAACGCACCAGGAACTCCTGGTTGGTGTTGGTGCCCTTAAGACCCTTGATAAACGATGCGGCTGCGCGCTCGGTGTTGTTCATGCCGGCAAGAATGCGACGCAGACCAAAGACAAACGGACGCATCTGCTCGTCGACCAACAGGTCCTCGTTACGCGTACCGGAGGCAACGGGGTCGATAGCCGGGAAGATGCGGCGGTCGGCCAGGTCGCGGTCGAGCTTAAGCTCCATGTTGCCGGTGCCCTTGAACTCCTCGAAAATGACCTCGTCCATCTTGGAACCGGTGTCGATGAGGGCAGAGGCCAGGATGGTGAGCGAGCCGCCGTTCTCGATATTGCGGGCTGCACCCAGGAAGCGCTTGGGCGGATACAGTGCCGCCGAATCGACGCCGCCCGAAAGGATGCGGCCTGAGGCGGGCGCCGCCAAGTTGTAGGCGCGGGCGAGGCGCGTGATGGAGTCGAGCACCACCACGACGTCGCCACCCAGCTCTACGATGCGCTTGGCGCGCTCGATGACGAGCTCTGCCACGCGAGTGTGGTTGTCGGCAGGCATATCGAAGGTCGACGCCACAACCTCGCCCTTGATGGAACGCTGCATATCGGTGACCTCTTCGGGGCGCTCGTCGACGAGCAGGCAGATGAGGTGCACCTCGGGGTTGTTAATCGAGATGGACTGGCAGATCTTCTTGAGGATCGTAGTCTTGCCGGCCTTGGGCGGGGACACGATCAGGCCGCGCTGGCCCTTGCCTATCGGCGACACGATGTCGATGGCGCGACCGGTGATGGAATCCTTGCCGTGCTCCATGCGCAGCGGCTCATTGGGATAGACCGGGGTGAGGTCGCCGAACTTGGGGCGGTTGCGAATCTGCTCGGGGTCCAGACCGTTGACGGTCGTGATTTTGGCGAGGCCGGCGCGCTTGTCGCCGCCGCGCGAAGGACGCAGCGAGCCCTCGATGACGTCGCCCGTGCGCAGGCGCGCGGAGCGGATGAGGTAGGCGGGCACGAAGGCGTCGTCGTTGGACTTCATGTAGCCATGGGCGTGGATGATGCCGGAGCTGTCCGGGCGAATCTGCAGAATGCCCTTGATGTCGCGGAAGCCCTCGGCCTTCGCGGCGGTGACGTAGATCTCCTCGACGAGCTCGGCTTTCTTCTTGCCGGTCGTCTCGATCTCGAACTCCTTGGCCTTCTCGCGAAGTTCGGCGACCTTCATGGCAGCGAGCTCCTCGCGCGAAAGCGTGGGCTCGGTGGGAGCGGCATTACGCTCCTTGTTGCGTTGCTTGCGATCGCGCTGGCGGTTGCGGCGGTCGTTGTTGCGCTCGTCCTTGCGCTCGTTGCGCTCCTCGTTGCGCTTGTGCTGGCGACGGTTGGGGCGAGCGCCGTCTTCGCCCTCGGCAGGGGCGGCACCATCGGTTGCGGCGGTGTCAACATTGGCCGCAGCGGTGTCATTGGTCTCGGCGCCAGAATTAACCTGCGCTTCGACATCAGCCTGCTGCTCGGCGGCCTTGGCCTTAACGGACTTCTTGCGACCGCGCTTGGGCTTCTCGGATGCAGGCTGTTCGACGTCCTGGGGCTCGACGGCATCAGTCGATGCATCGGCGGTCGTCTCGGCGGAATCCTCGGACGCACCCTTCTTGGCAGCCTTAGCCTTGGACGTGCGCTTAGCAGCAGTGCGACGGCTGCGACCGGGACGGACGTCGGCGGGCTCGGCATCGGCAGAAACGGCCTCGGAAGTCGTAGCATCCTGGACGGGTGCATCGGCAGCAGTTGAGGACTTGCCGGTCGCCTCAGCATCCCGAGCGGCGGCGGCTGCGGCTGCGGCCTTCTCGGCCTCGACAAAGGCCTTGGGCTTGCGACCGCGACGGTGCGGGCGCAAAGCCGGATCGACAACGGGAACTTCGTTGGCCTCGACAGGCGCAGCGGGCTCAACAGGCGATGTGCCCTCCCCTGCCGCGGAACGGACCGAAGCCTCAGTGAGCTCGGGGGTTACCTGATCGGCAACCTGCTCGGCCTTAGCAGCCGTGCGACGGCGTGTGCGCGGTACCGGCTTCTCGGTCGGCTGGTCGGCGCCAGGGGTCTCGGTGGCGGCAGGCGTCTCGGGCACAGACGGAGCTGCAAGCTCGGTCAGAGCCGCGGCCTCGCGCTCGGCAGCACGACGGCGGGCGCGCACCACCTGAGCCTCGCTAATCTGCGCCAACGCACGTGCCTGCGCGACCTCATCGGAAATCGGCGCCGAGGAGTCAGCTGCAACGGTGCGCTTGGCGCGCGTCGTGCGCGTGGTACGGCGCTTGGGCTTGGTGACCTCCTCGCCGTCAGCAGCAGGCTTGGCCGTGCGGCGCGTACGCTTGGGCTTTGCCGGAGCAGCCTCCTCACCAGTTGCAGGCACGGCCTTCTCAGCCGTTGCAGCCTTAGGCGTCTCAGGAGCCGAGGCTTGCGCGGGCGCCGCGACCTGGTCCGACGCAACCGGTGCAGCGGGAGCGGCTTGCGTCGTCGTTATTTCGTTTTCTTGCTGTTGATCAGACACAGTGTTTGCTCAACTTTCTTTTCAAGCCCTGTGATCACATGCTCCCTGCATAAACCTTCAGGGCGGCTAAACAGTCTAGTTCCGTTCAAAACGACGGACATCATTGATCTGTATCGAGATGATTGCGTCAACTACGCAGCGTTAGTGTAACACAACCGCCGCCACCTGCAACTTAGTCATCGGGGACGTTCATAAACGACTAGTCAAAAGGGACACTCTTTGGTTTACCACCCACAAATCAGACTGCCTCCGCCAAAACTATGGCGGTTTACTACGACGAATCGCTCAACCGCGACCACTCCGAAACATGTTGAACTAAAACCGCAGGTAGATGCCTTGCGCTTTTTTTGCGAAAAGCCGGCGTGGTTGGAGATTCTCAATTCATCGTAGTAAACCGGCATAGTTTCGTATTTCCAGCAGTTCCAAATTCGTCAATACGTCGGCATTTGCGAAAAAAGCCCGACCTCCGTGGGAGATCGGGCTTATAGGGCTCAGTTAAAGCAAACCTACACGGTCAAATGACCCGCAGATTACATCTGCTCGGGCGCGGAAACGCCAACGAGGGTGAGCACCAGGGCGAGCGTCACGCGGACAGCGTCGCAAGCGGCCAGACGGGCACGCGAAAGCTCGGGGTCGACGGGACGACCCTCGCTCGGCAGAACCTGGCAGGCAGCGTAGAAGCTGTGGAAGTCACCGGCGAGCTCCTCGGCAAAGTGGGTCAGACGGAACGGGGCGCGATCGCGAGCGCAGCTGGCGATCAGGTCGGTGAGCTCGTTGAGCTTGCGCGAAAGGGCGAGCTCGGTCGGGTCGGTCAGCAGCGAGTAATCGACGTTCTCACCGATGGCCTTGGCGGCAACGGCCTTCATGCCCATCTCGTCGGCCTGCTCGGCGGTAACGTCGGCGGCACGGCGCAGGATGGAGCACACGCGGGCGTGAGCATACTGCACGTAATAGACCGGGTTGGAGTTGTCGCGCTTCTTGACGGCCTCGATATCGAAGTCGACCATCTGGTTGGAGCTCTTGGAGATGAGCGTGTAACGGGCAGCGTCGGAGCCGACCTCGTCGACGAGCTCCTGCAGGGTCACCATGGTGCCCTTGCGCTTGGACATACGGACGGGCTTGCCGTTGCGCAGCAGGTTGACGAGCTGGCCCAGCAGAACCTCAAACTTGCCGGGATAGCCAAGAGCGTCGCAGACGCAGCGGACGCGCTCGATGTAGCCGTGGTGGTCGGCACCCCAAATGTCGATGACGTGGTCGACGCGCTGGAACTTGTCCCAGTGATAGGCAACGTCGGAGGCGAAGTAGGTGTACTCGCCATCGGACTTGATCAGGACGCGGTCCTTGTCGTCGCCCAGGTCGGTGGAACGGAACCACAGGGCGCCGTCCTTGGTGTAGAGGTAGCCCATCTTGTCGAGCTTCTCAAAAGCGCGGTCGACGGCGGAGGTGCCGGCGGTCTCGCCCTCGGTGTCCTTCACGTACAGCGAGCGCTCGGAGTACCAACGATCGAAGTCGCAGTTGACGGCGTGGCAGAGGTCGCGCATGTTATCGACCATCTTTACATAGCCGCGCTCGCGGAAGCTCTCCATGCGTTCCTGAGGATCGGCGTTGACCCACTTATCGCCGTCGGTGCGCCAGAACTCGGCGGCCTCGTCGATAATGTAGTCGCCGCCGTAGGAGTCCTTGCCCAGAGTCTCGGCAAAGTTGTCCTGATACGGATGGGTCTCGGGATGCTCGTCGTTCTCGTCGGCAACGAAGGCGTCACGGTCGGCGATCAGCAGCTTGTGAGCCTCGTCGATATCAACGCCCTGCTTGGCGATGATGTCGGCAAGCTGCATATAGCGTGTGCTGATGGAGTTGCCGAAGGTGTTCATCTGAGAGCCGTGGTCATTGATGTAGAACTCACGCTGGATTTCGTAACCGGCGTGGTCCATGACGCGGCAGAGCGAGTCGCCCAGCGCGGCCCAGCGGCCATGACCGATGTGCATGGGGCCGACGGGGTTGGCGGAAACGAACTCGACCTGGGTCTTCAGGCCACCACCGACGTTGGACTTAGCGAAGTCCATGCCCTTCTCGCGAGCCTCGCCAAAGATGGCATTCTTGACAGCAACGGAGAGGTAGAAGTTGATGAAGCCGGGGCCTGCGATTTCGACCTTCTCGATCGCGGGGTCCTCGGGCATATGGGCAACGACGGCCTCGGCGATCTTGCGCGGGGCGCAGTGGGCCAGCTTGGCGGACTTCAGGGCCATGGTGGAGGTCCACTCGCCATGAGAAGTGTCAGCCGGTCGCTCGATAGCGCAATCGTCAAGTTCAAATGCGGAAAGGTCGCCGGCCTCCTGGGCCGCAGCAAGCGCAGCGCGTACCAGCTCTTCAATCTTCTCGGGCATAGATCCTCCTTGTGTTAAAGCCCCCGAGCTCTTGGTCACTCGTAGGGCAAAAGCCAGAGTTTGTAGCACTCTATCACAAGCGACGGGCACTATCGCAGGGTAAAGCCAATCGAAATTGCATATGCACAAAATTGACTACAGCTTGTATGGAGTCACTCAAAGATGCCGGTCTGCCTGCAGATTATGCACGCGTTGAAAATGCATAAAGGCGTGAATGAGCTGTGTCTTTTATCGAATACTCTTACCTATCGGAGTTGTGTGCTTTTCCTGCATAAAGTAAGGGTTTCCGCACGTCAGCGTGGTATTCTAGACATACGCAAATTCGTATAAGTTGGAGGTAGCATGTTCTCAATCGGTCAACACGTCATTCATCCGGGTCAGGGAGTCTGCACCGTCGTCGGTTTTAGGGACGACACACCGCAGCCCATGCTGCTACTCGAGACCAAGCAGGGACATGCGCAGACGATCCTTATGTACCCCGTGGCGCAGGCCGACCGTTTGCACGCTGCCATCTCGCAGCAAGATGCCGAGCACCTGCTGAGCCACTACGACGAGCTGGAGTGCGACACCTTTACCGAGCGCAACAGCTCGCTTGAGGAGACGCACTTTAAGCAGCAGCTCAAGCTGGGCGCGCCCGAGACGGTCCGCGTGGCAAAGACCATGATGCACCGCATTCGCCAGGCCGAGGAAGCAGATAAAAAGCCCAGCTCTTACTACATGCGCGTACTTAAGGAAGCCAAGCGCCGCTCCATTGAGGAATTCGCCGTGGCCTTGGGCGTCACCGAGGAGGACGCCGAAGCTCGCCTAGCCCGAGCCGCCCTCAACTAACCCATCCGCGCCAAAAACCACCACAAAGGGGACAGACACCTTTGTGGTGGTTTTCTTGTTCTAGTAGTATTCATTCTTATCGATACCCACGAGCACAAGGAGTCTCTTATGGCAGAGCCGCTTACCGCCGGAATCACCCGCGACCGCGCGTTCGAACTGCTCAACGAGCACAACAAGGACCCGTTCCACATCACCCATGGCGAGACGGTCGAGGGCACCATGCGCTACTTTGCGCGCGATTTCGACCCCGAGAACGAGGAGTTCTGGGGCATCGTCGGCCTGCTGCACGACCTGGATTGGGAGGAGCATGAGGACGATCCCATGAACCACACCATCTATGCGGCCGAGATCCTCGAGGGCGAGGGCGCATCGCCCGAGCTCATTCGCGCCATCCAGACGCACACGTCCGACTTCAACACCTCGCTGCCCAAGCCCGAGCTGCAGATGGAAAAGATACTGTTTGCCTGCGACGAGCTCACCGGCTTGATCGGCGCTGCCGTCATCATGCGTCCGAGTAAGAGCGTCATGGACTTTACGACCAAGTCGCTCAAGAAAAAGTTCAAGGACAAGCGCTTTGCCGCCGGCTGCTCGCGCGACGTGATTACGCAGGGTGCCGAGATGCTGGGCTGGGAGCTCCCCGAGCTCTTCGACCGTACCATCGCGGCCATGCAATCCTTCGCCCCCGACCGCGGCACCTTCCAGGCTTAATTCCAAAACCACCACAAAGGGAACAGTGAACTGCCTCCCATTTCTTGGACATCGGGAAATGGGAGGTTTTCCATGAGTAT
>CABUHO010000032.1 GCA_902491395.1 uncultured Collinsella sp. | reverse complement strand
GTGCGATGAGTCGGCCACAATCATGCCCACCTGCAGCGCCGAGCGATCGGAGCTATAGCACCAGGCGTTAAACATATCGCACGCGTTACCGCCAAAGTAGCCAACGCCGGCGTTACGGAAGACATTGGTAACCCACGCCGCGCACCAGTTCTGACCCGGCGAAGGCGTGGAGTAGCACGCGTTGACGACAGCCTGCTGCTTGCCCGAGCCGGCATTCTGTTGCGGGGTTCCGGGCGCATACGATCCACCACCCGAGCTCGAACCACCCGAGTAGGAATTGTTCTTGTTCGCGGCGGCAGCGGCAGCGGCGGCCTTCCTGGCAGCCTCCTCGGCCTGGGCGGCAGCGAGAATCTCGGAATCGCGCTGAGCCATGAGCTCCTTGACGTCGTCGGAAAGACCGTTCAGCACGGTCTGGACTTCTTGCTGCTTGGCCTGCATATCCTGCATCTGAGCCGTCTGCTGGTCCTTGAGTTTCTCCAGGTCGGCCTTTTGTGCTTCGAGCTCGGTCTTCTGTGCGTCGAGCTCAGCCTGAATCGTCTGGATATCCTCGATGGCATCGCGGTCGCTCTTGTTGATCTTCTCAACGTAATGCGCGTTGGCGACGAGTTCCTCAAACGAGCCAGAGGCCAGCAGCAGCGACAGGATGTTCGTGCCGCCGGACTTGTAACTGGCGGCCACGCGATCGGAAAGGTCGTTGCGCTTCTTCTTGAGCTCGGCCTTCTTTTCATCGATCTGGGCCTGCGTGTCGTCAATCTTGCCCTGGACATTCTCGATATCGTTGAGGGTCTGGGCATTCTTGTTGGCCAGCGCCGCATACTCATTTGCGATGCTGTCGAGCTGGGCCTGAACCTCGTCGAGCTGGGCCTGGGCGGCATTCAGTTTATCGGTGGTTTCTTTGGAAGCCTCCGCCGCATGGGCGCGAGTGGGCAGGCCAAAAAGAACTGCCGCAGAAGCGGCGCCGAACAGGGCCTTGAGGGCAGTGCGGCGCGAGAGCTCCTGGGAAAGGATGGAATCGCTGTTTGGTGACATATGTACTCCGTTACATGCTTATTTATATGTCGCTCAACTCATACATATTAGCGTACATATGACGCGTCCCAACGATTTCCACGAACGGCAGGAAACTGCAAGGTCGGCGGCTCGTAAGCAATTGTTAAATTTGAGGTAACAATTGAGCAAGCTCTTCTATGAGTACGTTAACATAATCCTCTGCTTTTCCTCAGCGCACGATTTGGGCGTCCCCGCCTGCGCTATACTCCCCTCTAGAAGTGTTCCTGATTCGATAGGAGACTACATGTCCAAAGCACTCGACCCCAAAGACACCTGCGTCCTCGTTACCGGTGGCGCCGGCTTTATCGGCTCGCACACCGTCGTTCAGCTGCTCGAGGGTGGCTACCAGGTCGTCATCGTCGATGATCTCTCCAACTCCAGCGCCGTCGCCGTCGACCGCGTCAAGACCATCGTGGGCGACGAGGCCGCCAAGAACCTCACCTTCTACGAGGCCAACGTGCTCGACCGCGAGGCCATGAACAAGATCTTCGACACCCATCAGATCGACCGCGTCATCCACTTTGCCGGCTTTAAGGCCGTCGGCGAGTCGGTGAGCAAGCCCGTCGAGTACTACCACAACAACATCGAGAACACCCTGGTGCTCGTCGATGTCATGCGCAACCACGGCTGCAAGTCCATCATCTTCTCGAGCTCCTCGACCGTCTACGGCGATCCGGACAACCCGCCCGTCACCGAGGAGGACCCCAAGAAGCCCGCGACCAACCCCTATGGCTGGACCAAGTGGATGATCGAGCAGATCCTCATGGACGTTCACACCGCCGACCCCGAGTGGGACGTCGTGCTGCTCCGTTACTTCAACCCCATCGGCGCCCACCCGTCGGGCCTGATCGGCGAGGACCCCAAGGGCATCCCCAACAACCTGGTGCCCTACGTTGCCCAGGTCGCCGTCGGTAAGCTCGAGGCCGTTCAGGTCTTTGGCAACGACTACCCCACCCCCGACGGCACCGGCGTGCGCGACTACATCCACGTGTGCGACCTGGCATCGGGCCACGTTGCCGCGCTTAACTGGATGAACGGCAAGACCGGCGTCGAGATCTTCAACCTGGGCACCGGCACCGGCACCTCGGTGCTCGAGGTCGTCGCCGCCTTCTCCAAGGCCTGCGGCAAGGAGCTGCCCTACGTGATTCGCGAGCGCCGTGCCGGCGACATCGCCGCCAACTGGTGCGATGCCTCCAAGGCCGAGCGCATGATGGGCTGGAAGGCCCAGTACGACATCGCGGACATGTGCCGCGATAGCTGGAACTGGCAGAGCCACAACCCCAACGGCTTCGCCGACGCCGAGTAGCCACTCCCCCGCAATCGTTTTTGGGCCCCGGTCTCCGATGTGAGACCGGGGCCTTTTTCATGGCGCATGACCATTCACCGAAATCCGCCGAACTTTTCTATGTTGCCTGTACATGTTTAAACAACTTGTTTTACAATAGGCGTATCGAATCAGAACATCGGAGGCGGACTGCATACCCATCGGCAGGCCGACCCCACAACAAGAAGGTTGGTGAGCGCATTCATGGAGCGTGCAAGCGGCGTCCTCATGCCCGTCTCATCTCTGCCCGGACCATACGGAATCGGCGGCTTTGGCTGGAATGCCTACGACTTCGTCGATTTTCTCGCCTCGTGCAAACAACATTACTGGCAGATTCTGCCCCTTACGACGACCAGCTATGGCGATTCGCCTTATCAGTCGTTCTCGGCCCGCGCAGGCAACCCCAACTTTATCGACTTTGCCGAACTTATCGAGGCAGGGTATCTGGAGCAGCGCGATATCGATGGCGTGTATCTGGGATCCGACCCCAGCAATGTCGACTACGGTGCTATCTTTGGCGGCCGCCGTCAGATTCTCGACCGCGCCGCCGAGCGCTTTGCTGCCGACAAGCCGGCCGATTTCGATGACTTTATCCAGGCCAACGAGGACTGGCTCATCCCCTACTGTGAGTTCATGACCGTCAAAGAGGAGTGCGGTCTCAAGGCGTTTTGGGAGTGGCCCGCGGAGCTCCGCACCCGCGGTGAGGCTTCTGCCAAGGTCTGCGCCGACCATCCGGCGCGTATGCTCTACCACCAGATGACGCAGTACTTCTTCGATCGCCAGTGGAGCCGCCTCAAGGCCTATGCCAACGAGCGCGACATTCTCATCATCGGCGACCTGCCCATCTATGTCTCGCGTGACTCCGTCGAGATGTGGGCGACACCTGAGCTCTTTAAGATCGACGCCGCCGGCAATCCCGTGAGCGTCGCCGGCACGCCGCCCGACCAGTTCTCGGCCACCGGCCAGTACTGGGGCAACCCCATCTACGACTGGGACGCCATGGAGGCCGACGGCTTCTCCTGGTGGGAGGGCCGCATTCGCGCCGCCCTCGACATGTACGACGTCATCCGCCTGGATCACTTCCGCGGCTTCGAGGCCTATTGGGAGGTGCCGTTCTCCTCGCCCGATTCGTCCTACGGTTCGTGGACGCAGGGTCCCGGCCTCAAGCTCTTCAAGACGCTCGAGGAAAAGCTCGGCACGCTGCCCATCATCGCCGAGGACCTGGGCTTCCTCACCCCCGGCGTCATCGACATGCGCGACAACTCGGGCTTCCCCGGCATGAAGATCCTGCAGTTCGCCTTTGAGGGCACCAACTCGTACTACCTGCCGCACAACTACATCGCCAACACCGTCGCCTATGTGGGCACCCACGACAACGAGACGGCACGCGGCTGGTTTGAGGGAACGGCCACCCCGCGTCAGCGCGAGCAGGCAGCCCTGTACACCCATCAGCAGGTCGGCGAACCCATGGCAGATGCACTCAATCGCACCATCGCCGCCAGCGTGAGCGACACGTGCATCTACACCATGCAGGACCTGCTCAACTTGGGCAATGAGGCGCGCATCAACACCCCTGCCACCCTGGGCGGCAACTGGACCTGGCGCATGCTCAACGGCGCCATCACCCGCGAGCTCGAGCACAAACTCACCGACTGGACCGAGACCTACTTCCGCATCCCGTCGGAAGCCGAAATCGAGCTTCCTCAATAGGAGCTACCGCGCCCGACCCCTCCCCACCGTGCGGACGCGCTTGCTTTTCCCGCGCGAGGCCACCCCAATCCCCTCGCGCGGGATTCTTTTGAATTTCTGACATGTAGTCAACTCACCACAGGAGGAAACATGCCCCGCATCAATCTCGCGGATCTTGCCGAGCAGTCCTTTGGAACTTCGCTCGAGCAACTCGATGACCGCCGCATTTACAAACTGCTGGTCAAGCTCGTGCAGGAGCGCTCTGCCGCCTGCCCGCTCAACAACGGCAAGAAAAAGCTCTATTACATTTCCGCCGAATTTTTGATCGGCAAGCTGCTCATCAACAATATGATCGACCTCGGCATCTACGACGAGGTTAAGGACCAGCTCACCGCCGCAGGCCACGACCTCAACAAGATCGAGGAGTTCGAGGTCGAGCCGTCGCTCGGCAACGGCGGCCTGGGCCGCCTGGCCGCGTGCTTCCTGGATTCCATCGCCACGCTGGGCTTGACCGGCGATGGCGTGGGCCTCAACTATCACTACGGTCTGTTCCGTCAGCGCTTTGTCGACAACCAGCAGAAGGCCGTCCCCGACGAGTGGCTCGGTGAGCAGGACATCCTAGTCGACGACGACCGCTCCTACACCGTCGAGTTCGGCGATTTTGCCGTTACCTCCAAGCTCGTCAACATCGACGTGCCCGGTTACGGCCAGCCCACCAAGAACCGCCTGCGCCTGTTCGACCTGGCGAGCGTCGACGACGGCCTGGTCCCCGGCAGCTCCATCGACTTCGACAAGACCGAGATCGCCAAGAACCTCACCTTGTTCCTCTACCCCGACGATTCCGACGAACAGGGCCGTCTGCTTCGCATCTACCAGGAATACTTCATGGTGAGCAACGCCGCCCAGCTCCTGATCGACGAGGCCATCGAGCGCGGCAGCAACCTGCACGATCTGGCCGACTACGCCGTGGTTCAGATTAACGACACGCATCCCACCATGGTCATCCCCGAGCTCATTCGCTTGCTCGCCACCGAGCATGGCATCGAGTTTGACGAGGCCGTGACCATCGTACGCTCCATGGTCGCCTACACTAACCACACGATTCTTGCCGAGGCGCTCGAGAAGTGGCCGCTCGTCAGCCTGCAGAAGGTCTCCCCTGCCATCGCCGACATTATCGTCAAGCTCGATGAGATCGCGAAGGCCGAGCACGATGACCCGCGCGTCGCCATCATCGACGAATACGACACCGTCCACATGGCCCACATGGACATCCACTTTGGCTTCTCCATCAACGGCGTAGCCGCCCTCCACACCAAGATCCTGGAGGACACCGAGCTTCATCCGTTCTACGAGATCTATCCCGAGAAGTTCTCCAACAAGACCAACGGCATCACCTTCCGCCGCTGGATCCATGGGGCCAACCCCGCGCTCGCCAGCCTGCTCGACGATGTAATCGGCACCGACTGGCGCAGCACCGGCGATCTGAGCAAGCTCGCCGAGTTCGCCGGCGACAAGGACGTTCTTGAGCGCCTGGCCGCCACCAAGACCGAGGCCAAGGCCATCATGCGCCAGTTCATGGCGCTCGAGCAAGGCGTGACTATCCCGTCCAACGCCATCATCGATGTTCAGGTCAAGCGTATCCACGAGTACAAGCGCCAGCAGATGCTCGCGCTCTACATCATCTGGAAGTATCTCGACATCAAGAACGGCAATAAGCCTAAGCACCCCGTCACCATCATCTTTGGCGGCAAGGCGGCCCCTGCCTACACTATCGCGCAGGACATCATCCATCTGATTCTGACGCTGTCGCAGTGGATTGCAAACGACCCCGACGTGGCTCCCTACCTGCAGGTTGTCATGATCGAGAACTACAACGTCACTGCCGCCGAGCGCGTGATCCCCGCCGCTGACATCTCCGAGCAGATCAGTCTGGCCTCCAAGGAGGCGAGCGGCACCTCCAACATGAAGTTCATGCTCAACGGCGCCCTAACCCTGTGCACGCTCGACGGCGCCAACGTGGAGATCGCCGAACTCGTGGGCGACGAGAACATCTACACCTTTGGCGCCTCGTCCAAGCAAGTCGAGCAGCTCTATGCCGACGGCACTTACGACGCCGGCGCGCTCTACCGCAAGCCCGGCATCAAGCTGCTGGTGGACTTCATCACCAACCCCGCCTTTATGGCGACCGGCAACGCCGAGCGCCTGCAGCGCCTGCACGACGACATCAAGGGCAAGGACTGGTTTATGGCCCTGCTCGACATCGAGGAGTACATCCAGACCAAGGAGCACGTACTGTCCGATTACGAGGACCAGGATGCCTGGATGCGCAAGGCCCTCATCAACATCGCCAACGCCGGCACCTTCTCGTCCGACCGCACGATCGCTCAGTACAACGACGAGATCTGGCACCTGAGCTAATCCATTCCCTCACCCATCCTCTAAAGGCGGGACCGCGGAAACGTGGCCCCGCCTTTTTGCGTCGATGGACGGGAAGTGGGATGGTCCTCTGGTCGTATTATCTCGATCTGTAACATCTACTCGGCCAAATCGGCTCTTCGTGTTACAGATCGAGACAAACGGAATCATCCGGCTGGGTTCATCTCAATCTGTAACAGATAGGCCGACTTTTGCTCTCTAACTGTTACAGATCAAGACAAACCAAACCGGTCCTCCGAAGTATCTCGATCCGTAACAACTAACAGCCAAAATCGCTCCTTAGTGTTACAGATTGAGACAAAAGAAACTGCTCCGCTGAATCATCTCGACCTGTAACAGTTAGACCGGAAATAAGTCTCTATCTGTTACAAATCGAGATAGTCCGCTGAGTTTGTCTTAACCTGAAACAGCTACTCGGTCAAAACGGTTCTTCTTGTTACAGATCAAGACAAACGAGCGGACGCCTTAACAAACGGACAGCACCGCCACAAAGAAAGGCTCCCCTCTCGCCCAGTGGACAGGAGGGGAGCCTTATATGTGACCACGGCAAAAGGATGGCAAAGCCGCAGTCGCCCAAAGGGAGGGCCTGGATGCACCGGGCCTAGATAAGGTTCTTGCCAGACACCTTATCGAAGAGATGAGTCGCGTTCTTCTCGAACTTGAACCAGATGGGGTCGCCCGCCTTGAGCGCACCCTTGGCCTCAAGGTCGACAACGGGAATGATCAGGACGAACTGGCCGTCGGGGGCGGTCACGTGGACATGCTCGGTCGAACCCATGAGCTCGGTCACCTCGACGGTGCCCTGAAGCGCACCCTCCTCGCCCTTGTCGGCAAGCAGAATCTGCTCGGGACGCACGCCGGCCGTAATCTCCTTCACGTCGCCGCCGTCCCAGTTGAGGGCAAGCTGAGCGCAAGTCTCGGGGGCGAGCGCCACGTTCATATCCTCGGTCTTGACGGTAAAGCCGTTCCCCGAGCGCACCAGCTGGGCATCGAAGAAGTTCATCTGCGGCACGCCGATGAAGCCGGCGACGAAGATGTTCGCGGGATGGTTGAAGACCTCCTGCGGCGTGGCGATCTGCTGGACAACGCCGTCCTTCATGACCACGATGCGGTCGCCAAGGGTCATGGCCTCGGTCTGGTCGTGGGTAACGTAGATGAAGGTGCCCTTGATCTCGTGACGCAGCTTGATGAGCTCGGCACGCATCTGATTACGCAGTTTGGCGTCCAGGTTGGACAGTGGCTCGTCCATCAAGAAGACCTTGGGGTCACGCACGATGGCGCGGCCGATGGCGACACGCTGACGCTGGCCGCCAGAGAGCGCCTTGGGCTTACGGTCAAGGTACTCGGTAATACCCAGGATCTCAGCAGCGGAGCGAACCTTACGGTCGATCTCGTCCTTGGGGACCTTCTTGAGCTCGAGCGTAAACGCCATGTTCTCGTACACCGTCATATTGGGGTACAGAGCATAACTCTGGAACACCATGGCGATGTCGCGGTCCTTGGGAGCGACGTCGTTGACGCGTTTGCCGTCGATGAGCACATCGCCCGAGGTGATATCCTCCAGGCCGGCGACCATGCGCATCGTCGTGGACTTACCGCAGCCAGAGGGGCCAACGAGGACGATGAACTCCTGGTCGTGAACGGTGAGGTTGAAGTCCTCTACAGCGAGCACACCGTCCTCGGTAACCTTAAGGTTGTGCTTCTTCTCCTCGGTCTTCTTCTTTTTGCCAAAGAAGCCCTTCTTTTTTGACTCGTTGTTGGGATACACCTTCTGAACATGTTTGAGAACGATCTCGGCCATGTCTTTACCTTTCGATACGCGGCGCCGCGCTGAGGGGCGCCGCCAAAACTTGCAAAACAGTTACGGCATCAGCCCTTGACAGCACCTGCCACAACGCCGTCAATGATGTACTTCTGGCAGAAGATGTACATGATGACGATGGGGATGACGACCATCATGATGCATGCCATCATGGGGCCGAGCTCGACGTGGCCATAGCCGCCACGGAAGTACTGGATCAAGATAGGAATGGTCTTGTACTTGGTGGAGTCGAGCGTAAGGTAAGGCAGCAGATAGTCGTTCCAGACCCACATGGTCTCAAGGATACCGACCGAAAGATAGGTGGGTTTCATAATGGGAAGGACGATCTTAAAGAACACCTGGACCGGGTTGCAGCCGTCGATCATGGCCGCTTCCTCAATCTCGAGCGGGATGTTCTTGACAAAGCCGGCGAACATAAAGACCGCGAGGCCCGCGCCAAAACCAAGGTAGATGAAGCAGATGTTAAACGGCGTGTTAAAGCCGATGCGGTCCGCGAGGTTGGACAGCGTGAACATGAGCATCTGGAACGGTACGACCATCGAGAAGACGAACAGGTAATAGAAGAAGTTCGAGATCTTGCTGTTGACGCGCACCACGTACCAAGCGCACATGGAGCAGCACACCAGAATCAGCACGACCGACGTGACCGTGATGATAAGTGAGTACATAAACGCCGAGGCAAAGCCCTGCTCGTTCAGAGCGTGCACGTAGTTTGCGAGGCCGTTGAACGTCTCGGGCGTGAGCAGATCGAACGCCGTGGTGGTGCTGATTGCGGTCGCTTTCTTAAAGGAATTGAGCGCAATCATGAACACGGGGTAGATCCATGCGAGCGACAGGATCGTAAAGAAGATCGAGAGCGCGCGGTTAATAGCCTTATCGCGTTTCATTACTGCTGCACCTCCTTGGACCTCGTGGCCTTAAGCTGGATCATAGAAATAGCGACAACCAGGATGCAGAAGATAACTGCCTTGGCCTGACCGATGCCCTGCCATGCGATGCCAGCACGCGAATAGAACGTGTTGTAGATGTTCAGGGCGAGCATCTCGGTGGAGTGCGCCGGGGCGCCACCGGTAAGGGCGAGGTTCTGGTCGAACAGCTTAAAGCCGTTGGTGATGGACAGGAACAGGCAGATGGTGATGGTCGGCATCAGGTTGGGGATCTTAACCTTCCAAAACGTCTGCCATGCCGTAGCGCCGTCGACCTTGGCGGCCTCGATGTAATCAGACGGAATGGACTGCAGACCGGCGATGTAGATGATCATCATGTAGCCGACCTGTTGCCACAGGGTCAGGATGATAAGGCCCCAGAAGCCAGCGGCGGAGTTGAGGGCGATAAGCTGGGCACCCACGTTGGAGAGCAGGCAGTTGATCAGAATCTGCCAAATGTAACCCAGTACAATGCCGCCAATCAGGTTAGGCATAAAGAAAATCGTACGGAAGATGTTGGTGCCCTTGAGCGCCTTGCGAGTGAGCGCCTGCGCAATGGCCAGCGCGATCACGTTGATGAGCACCGTCGACAGGAAGGCAAACGCCACGGTAAAGAAGAACGACGTGGAGAACTGCGGGTCGGTCAGTGCGCGCACGTAGTTCTCGATACCGACAAAGTGCGCGTTATTGATGGTAATAAACTGGCAGAACGAGAGATAGAAACCCTGGATAAAGGGAATCACGAACCCGATCATAAACGCCAGGCACGTGGGCAGCATAAAGAGCGGCCACCAGCGCTTGAGTGCTTTGCCCATAGAAGGGTCCTTTCAATATGCAGGGGGCGGGCAAACCTACGTCTGCCCGCCCCCTGTCGCTAATCAGATAGCTTGGGCAGCAACTGCTTACTCGGAAGCAGCCTTCTCGGTCTTCCAGCCATCGACGAAGGCGTTCTTGACGCCGTCCCACTTGGTGTTGTCGGCAGCATAAGCGATGAGAGCCTGCTTGAGGTTCTTCTTCCACTCCTCGGAGGGGATGTAAACGAAGTCCCAAGCGACGGTCTTCTTGCCGTCCTTGGCCATGGCAACGGCCTGCTGAGAGAAGACGTTGGTGGTCTCCTTAGCGCTCTTGAACGGGGCGGTCAGACCCATCTTGTCAGCGATGATGCTGGTGGCGGTGTCAGAAGTGACGCACCAATACATGAAGTCCTCGGTGGCCTTCTGAGCATCCTCGGAAGCCTGGGAGCTCACGCACCAGTAGTTCTCGCCGCCGGAGCACAGGCCCTGGTTCTCTTCGCCGTCAACGCCGATGTAGATCGGCAGCATGCCGAGCTGATCGTCGGTCATACCGGCCTTGGTGAGGTCGGCGTAGGCCCAAGAGCCGTTCTGGTAGAAGACGGCCTTGCCGGTTGCGAACTCGTTGGTGGCGTCGTCACCGGTCTTGGAGGCGAGCTGCGAAGGATCGCAGGTGGAGTCGGTGATGTACAGGTCGAAGATCTGCTTAAAGTTGTCGAGATACTCGCCCTTGATCTCGTCGTCCTCCTGGTTGTGCTCCTTCTCGAACTCGTAGTAGAGCGGGAGGTTGGCGAGGTGGGTGGTGTAGCGCCAGCTGGAGGAGTCATCCATACCGGCGGAAGTGAAGGCACCGTCAACGCCGAGCTCGTCCTTGCGGGCCTGGATGTCATCGGCGCAAGCCTTCAGCTTGTCGAAGGAGTTGATGTCCTCGGCCTTGTAGCCGGCCTTCTCGAGGAGCTCCTTGTTGTAGATGATGCCGTAGCTCTCCTGAACCCAGTCGATACCCAGATCCTTGCCGTCGGACTGCAGAGCCAGGGAGTCGTCGATGAGCTCGCCGCGGAGCTTGGTGTCGGAAAGATCGGCGCAGTAGTCCTTCCAGTTCTTAAGGCCGGTGGGGCCGTTGACCTGGAACAGCGTCGGAGCGGAGCTCTTGGACATCTCGGACTTGAGCTTCTCCTCGTAGGTGTTGGAGGCGGCGGTCACGATCTTGACCTCGACGCCCTTCTCCTTCTTGTACGCCTTGGCGATCTCCTTCCACTCCTTGTCGACCTCGGGCTTGAACTGGAGGAAGTAGACCTCGGCAGCGTCACCAGAAGCAGAGGAGCCAGAGCCGGCAGAACCACCGCAGCCCACGAGGCCCAGACCAAGAACCGCAGCCGCGGAACCAGCAAAGCCCAGGAACTGCCTTCTGCTCATTTCGTTCTTCATTACAATCCACCCTTTCACACCGTGGCGGCACCCTTTGCCGCCGCCTTCGGAGATTGGCTCGGGGACTTTGCCCCTTTTGCTAATTTGCACAATACGCTATTTGGCTAGTTGTTTGAACAAGTATTACTAGAGCGGTAGAAAAACTTCGGTGAACGGTAATTTCAACTTAATACTTGACAAGTTTTGTATAAACAATTATTTGTTATCGAATGCAGAGAAAACGCCCGGTCAAGCCGATGCATCGTCGGTTTGACCGGGCGTTTTCTCTTTGAGGGCATGAGTCTCGTCAGGCTGCGAGCTAACCGGCTATCGCTTGGAATTGACGCGGTAATGGAAGATCTCAGGATGTGTGCGGGCATGCGTGACCTCGAACAAGATGCCGTCCGAGGTGTACGACTGGCTCTCCATAACGGCGACGCAGTTGTACTTGCCAAGGTCCAAGTAGCTGCAGTCCTCATCGTTGGCAAGCTCGACGCTCACCGTACGGCGGCTCGCCATCACTTTGACGCCACGCTTGTGCTCCAGATAGTCGTAGATAGAGCTTGCCGCAATCTCGGGGGTCAGGCCCTTGGCGATCGACGCCAAAAAGTAGCCATGGTCCACCTGGCGCGCGCTGCCGTTGAGGCTTCGGACACGCACGACGCGAATCAGCTCCTCGCCCACCTTAAAGCCCAGGCGACGAGAGAGTTGCTCAGTGCAAATCAAATGTTCAAAAGACTTGACCTCGGTCGATGCGACGGCATTGTTGCGTTTTGCGAACTCGCCAAACGACTCAACCTCTTCAAGTGCGCCCAACATGTCGGTTTCGCCCTTAAGCCAAATAACGCGCACGCCCTTGCCGTGTATGGGCTGCACAAACATCTGGTCGGCCAGCATGCTCAAGGCGCGTCGAACGGTATTGCGCGTGCAGCCAAACTCCGCGGTCAGCTCGGCTTCGGTTGGCAGCATCTCCTGAAACGCATAGGTCCCGTTAATGATGCGCGAACGGATCTCGCGGTAGATTCCTTCGTAAATCGCTTTTGGCATGACTTCACCTCTAATGAATATGTATGGCTAGGCACGATAGCATTTCTTAAAGTTGTTTAAACCGATTATCGGTAAAGTACGGATTATTTACCGTCGACGGTTCCCCCGAAACCCAAATCGGACCGAATCAAAACCGTCAATGCGGCAAGCAGCCAGTCCTCTACAATGAGTTCATTGTTTAAACGTTCTTGCTCGCACAGCATGTTGCATCCGGAAGGCATATTATGCTGCAGAAAATCCAACGTTTTGGCGGAGCCATGTTCGCGCCCGCCATGCTGTTTTCTATATCAGGCCTCATGGTCGGCATCTCCGCCCTCGCCACGACCGTAGACATCGTCGGTGACCTCGCCGTATACGGAACCCCTTGGTACGTTTTCTGGACCATCATCCAGCGCGGCTCGTGGACGGTCTTTAAACGTCTCCCGCTCCTTTTTGCCGTAGCGCTGCCTATCGGTCTTGCCCAAAAGCAACCGGCACGCTGCTGCCTCGAGGCACTCGTGGCCTATTTTGCCTATTGCTTCTTTTTGAGCGAGATCATTAAGCTGAGCGGAGACAACCTTGGGCTTAAGTACCCATCATCTTTGACCCCCGCCAGCGGTATCACCGTCATCGACGGCATCAAGACGCTCGACACCGGCATTATCGGCCCGCTGGCGGTATCGGCAACCGTCGTCGCCATCCATGACCGCTTCTACGATGCCAAGGTTCCCGATTGGCTCGGCACCTTCTCGGGTTCCTCGCTGGTCTACCTCATCAGCTTTTTTGCCGTGTTTGCCCTTGCCGCCATCTCGGCCGCCATCGTGCCCTTCGCATACGCTGTAACCGAAACGCTGCGCCACGCACTTGCGGGCGTCGGCCCCTTCGGCGTGGGCATCTTTGTGTTTTTGGAGCGAGCACTCGAGCCCATGGGGCTGCACCACCTGCTCTATATGCCCATCTATTACGACAATCTGGTCATTCACGACGGTATTTACGCCACGTGGACCAACCTGCTCCCCATTCTCTCCCATAGCACGCGCCCTTTAAATGAACTTGCGCCCTGGGCAGGTTTTACCGCCACCGGCTGGGGTAAGCTCTTTGGCCTTCCCGCCATCGCGGCAGCATTCTATTTCACCGCCAAACCCGAACGCCGCGCCGGCCTTAAGGTCATCCTTTTGCCCGCCATCGTCGCCTCGGTGGTCTGCGGTGTCACCGAGCCGCTCGAGTTTCTCTTTATGTTCACCTATCCTGGACTCTTTTTGCTCTACGCCGTCCTATCCTCCTGCCTTGCCATGACCATGAACTTCTTTGGCATCGTCGGCATCTTCTCGGGCGGTCTCATGGAAATGACGGCCTTCAACTTCATCCCACTCATGCGAATGCATGCCGGCTCCTACCTTTTGGCGCTCGGTATCGGTCTTGCCTTTAGCCTCATCTTTTTTGTTAGTTTTCGAGCACTCATCTTGGTCTATGACCTTAAGACGCCGGGCCGCGAGGATCATGCCTCCAATCGCGCGGCAATCGATCGTTTAACGGGAAGCGGCTTTGTCAAAGAGCAATCTCCCAATGGCGAGGTCAGTATTCAATCCGATCAAGATCACGTCCTCGCTGAGCGGGTAATTCAGCTTTTAGGTGGCGTTGGCAATATCGTGGGCGCAACCAACTGCGCCACGCGCCTGCGCGTCGAGGTCGTAGACCCTTCCATCGTTGCAGATAATGCGTCGTTTGTCGCGGTGGGCGCCAAGGGCCTCATCATTACGGGCAAGACCGCCCAGGTGATTATTGGCATCTCCGTTCCCCGCGTTAAAGAGCATTTTGACCAGATCATGGGCCTCGAGCCGGGATTTGTGCCCACCACCTCGGCCTCCCCTGCCGCCAGCGCAGCCCATAAGCGCGGCGATATCTGCTTCTTCGATATCGACGGAACACTCGCCTGGCAAGACCCTCGAGTGGCACAAGAGCTTCCCGAGAGCGAGCGAGACCTCTCCCCCTATCCCAATGAAGCGGTCTCGCAAGCCATCCGTGATTTTGTCGCCAAGGGCAATATGGCGTTTATCTGCACAGGGCGCACGCTGAGCTGCATCCATCCAAAGCTGCTCGAGCTGCCCTGGACCGGCATCGTCTGCCTCGCGGGTGGCTATGTCGAACTTGAGGGACACGTGATTCGCGATTTGGCGATGACGCCCGGCATGCTGCAGCGCCTTGCTCCCATTCTTGAGCAATCGGACGAAGTGATTCGTTTTGAGGGACTCAATGGCGTCGTTCGCATGAGTGCCGATGCGCCCGACGCCCCCGGATACGCCCGCAC
This sequence comes from uncultured Collinsella sp., assembly GCA_902491395.1. Classification (GTDB taxonomy): domain Bacteria; phylum Actinomycetota; class Coriobacteriia; order Coriobacteriales; family Coriobacteriaceae; genus Collinsella. The sequence goes on along the minus strand of CABUHO010000032.1, from coordinate 3,631 downwards.
CGTGGGCGATGCAATTACGCAGCTGCAACATTACAGCGCCTACAAGATCTTAATGTCCACGTCGCTTGCCAACCGCATCGCTCAGGATCAAGCGTTTGAGCCGCTGCTCTGCTTTAACGAGCTCGAGCTCGAAGTGACCGAGATTTCGCCTCGCGAATGCACCAAGCGCGAGGGTATCCAGTCCGTACTCGACGCTCTCGACCCCAACCATGGAACGGTGTATGGCATCGGTGATGCCAGCAATGACATCTCGCTGATGAACGCCGTCGATGTCGGTATCGCCATGGGCAACGCACCGGACTTCCTCAAGGAAAAGGCCGACTATGTCACCGACAGCATCGACCACGACGGCGTCGTCACCGCGCTCGAACACTTTGGGCTTATCTAGCCAAGCCCCTACCGCACTTGCGGCCGCATGGACCAATCGTCTTCAACCGCCGCGCTCGACGCCCTAATGTGGCAATATGTTGTCTGCATAATGCAACGATGCAACCTATCAAAGAATGCGAGAACCCGTGTCCAGTCCGTTTACCAGCTTTTTAACCCAGCACTTTGACCAGATTAACGACTATCTGGCCACGTTCTTTGACGGACAGGCGACTTCCGCCGATATCGAGCGCTACCTGTATACCCCGCTCTCGGCATTTACGGCAAACGCTGGCAAGCGCCACCGCCCGCTCATCTGCATGCTCGCCGCCACCGCGGTAGGCGGCAGCTTTGAGAGCGCCCGCAGCGCCGCGGCGGCCATCGAGCACTTTCAGTCGGGCGCACTCATCCACGACGACATCGCCGACAACGGACAGCTGCGCCGCGGCAAGCCCTGCATGCACCTCACCGAGGGCACGGGGCTTGCCATCAATTGTGGCGACCTAGCGCTCACCATGGTCACCAAGACGGTTCTCGACGACCCCACGCTGGAGTCCGACGTGAAACTGCGCGTGCTCCACGAGCTCACCGAGATGATCGTTCGCACCATCGAGGGCCAGGCGCTCGACTTGGGCTGGGTCCGTGACGCACGCTTCGATATCTCGGTCGACGATTATCTGGACATGGCGACGCACAAGACCGCGTACTACAGCGGAGCCACGCCGCTTGCCACCGGAGCCATCATTGGCGGAGGCAGCGAGGAGCAAATTGAGGCGCTGCGCGCCTTTGGCCTGCACACGGGCCTTGCCTTCCAAATTCAAGACGACCTGCTCAACTTGATCGGCACCAAGGAGGCCGCCAACAAGGACTTCCGCACCGACATCACCGAGGGTAAGCGCACGCTCGTTGCCGTGCACGCCCTGTCTGATGAGCGCTATCACGACGAGATTGAAGCGATCCTTTCCTCGGGCACCGAGGACCCCGCGCAACTCGCACGCGCCGTGGAGATCTTCCAGGAGACCGGCTCTATCGATTACGCCCACACTTATGCGCTCGACCTGACCGCCAAGGCCAAAGCGGCCATCGAGGACGTTTCGCTCGACCCGCATGCACGTGAACTGTTCCTCTCCATGGCAGATTTCTTTGTGGAGCGCCTTAACTAGCGGGGGTTATAAAACCTGTCAGCAGCGTATTTGGGTACAACTTGCTACACTGTTGAGTGCATGTTTATGCATCCCTTTGCGTTGTCTATCCGACACACGCTCAAATAGTACGAATGGTACGCCGAAAGGGGTTCGTTCATGGAACCTATTACAACGGGCATGCAGGGAGCAGCCGTCGAGGACGTCCAGTCCCGCCTTCTGCAGCTCGGCTATACAATCGATGACACCGAGGTTGCCGACAAGCGCTTTGGCACCACCACCGAGCAGGCCGTCAGCACCTTCAGGCTCGACAGCGGCCTTGCTGCCGGTCATGCCGTCGATATCCCCTGTTGGAGCGCCCTTGTAGACGCTTCGTATAAGCTGGGCGACCGCACCCTCTATCTGCGCATGCCCAATTTCCATGGCGCCGATGTGCAGGCCCTGCAGCGCGCTCTCAACGTTTTGGGCTTTGCCTGCGGCGAGGACGACGGCTACTTTGGTCCGCATACCGAGGCCGCCCTGCAGCAGTTCCAGGAAAATGTCGGCCTGTTTGCCGACGGCATGGCCTTCCAGGACACCTACGCCTACATCAACCGCCTGCACCATGTGTGGGAGGGCAAGCCCTCGGTCACCGAAGCCGAGTCCCGCATCGGTTTTGCTCGCGCCGCCAACGTGCTCGAGCGCTTCCAGATTGCCGTTATCGGCGAGGACCCCATCGCGCGCAGTGTTGCGTCGCGCATGTGGAATATCGCCACGGCAACGACCGACAACAGCGGCATGATGCTCTGTGACTCCGAGGTCCCAACCGACGTTGACCTGGTGCTCGAGATCGCAAGCGACGAGCTGCCCGCCGACGCCGCGCCACGCGCCACGATTGCCCTCGCCGAGTGCCACAACCTGGCCCAGCGCATTCGCACCGCCAATGTCGCCGCGCAGCAGAAGCCGGCTCGCATTCGCATTGAGCTCACGGGCATGACGCGCTACAACGGCACCTTCACGGCCAGCGACGCGCAAACGCTCGCCGTACGTCTACTCGACGGCGTTTGCGATGCCCTCGCAGATTAGGTAAACTAAACGAGTTGCTTTTGGGCAACACCACACATTGGGACGTAGTTCAACGGTAGAACTCCGGTTTTTGGTGCCGGCTGTTGGGGGTTCGAATCCCTCCGTCCCAGCCATTAAAACTGAGCGCCCTGAGCCCATAACGGCCCAGGGCGCTTTCTTGTGGGCAAGCGGAGGAATTCGAACCCGCAAGGGTGCGGAGCTGAGGAAACGCGAAGCGTTTTCCAGCGCAGCACGCAAGGAGCGAAGCGACGCAGCGGGGCGCGGCCGCCGACCAGGCGGACGCGGAATCCCTCCGTCCCACACCAGCCAAGAGCCCCTCACGTCAAGCAAATCGAGCCAACGCCGCCAAGCGGAGGGATCCGAACCCGCAAGGATGCGGAGCGACGCAGCGGCGCGCGGCCGCCGCAGGCAGACGCGGTGTCGGCACTTGGGGACGTTCCTAAGTGCCGGCATTATAGGAACGTCCCCAAGTGCCGGCTCGGGACTATTTTCGAGGACTCTCCGAAGGACTGTGGCCAAAATACGGCAAATATGAGTACTGTTACCGTTGTAGCTACATTATTTTCGTTAATAAAAGAAGATCTTAATGAGACTTATTCGCATCAAGGTCTTCCTTTAATGAACACTTGAGGAGATACGGCAGCTTATCTGCTCGATCGACACGTCAAATCACCTTAAATGTGGTCAAAATTACTGCTACTAAAAGAGTATCAGTACTCATATTTGATGTTTTTTGGCCACGGCTCTTTATAGACACCCTGTACAGCGACGGTGGTAGATTTCGGAACGTATCCGTCAGCCCCGTTCCGAAAAGCGAGCCGCATGCAACGACCAAGCCACGACAGGCCCCGGGAGAGCGGGGACACCGGCTTAGGTTTATCGCGAGTTCCGCACGCAAAGAAGGCCACTAACCTCGATGTTTTGGACGTGACAGACACTATGACCCAATCCGAGGGCACTAAAAAGATAGGAGCCCCCGCTCGTGACCGCGGGTCGGGGCTGTGACAATGATGTTGAAGTGCCATAGGCGCAGCCGCGCCGCAACGAGGTTGGGAGGC
>CABUHO010000031.1 GCA_902491395.1 uncultured Collinsella sp. | reverse complement strand
CATCGAAACACATCTCCACCGTTCCTTCAACTGGGAAAACGGCGCCCCCGGGGCCCGGATGGGGCCGCGGGGGCGTTCGGCTAGCTGCGGGAACGGCTCATCTGCTCAATGTGTTCGGCTGAGATCGGAAATCAACCGCGGACACAAACATCTCAATCTGTAACGGGTGGGAGCGGAATCCGGGTCTAGATGTTACAGATCGAGACACAGGAATCCCTCCCCGACTTCAATCTCAATCTGTAACATCTTGGGCCCCAAAACCCCTCTTACTGTTACAGATCGAGACTGAAGAATCCATTCCCGTCTTCAATCTCAATCTGTAACACCTAGGACCCAAAAACACTTCTTGTTGTTACAGATTGAGACAAAGGAAAACACCCAAACCAAACATCTAAATCTGTAACAGTAACTCGGCAAAACGGGCCCCAGATGTTACAGATCGAGACAGAAGATCCTCTCCCCAACTTTTATCTCAATCTGTAACATCTAGGACCGAAATTCCCCTCTAACTGTTACAGATAGAGACAAAAGATTCCCTCCCCGACTTCAATCTAAATCTGTAACAGTTAGAGTCCAAAATCCTCTCTGCCTGTTACAGATCGAGATGAACGGTGAGGCCGTTCGGCCAATGTCTTGATCTGTAACAGTTACGGGTCAAAACCTCAGCTTACTGTTACAGATCAAGACGGAACTTCGACTTCGTAGTCAGCAGACGCGCTCGTTGCCGTTACCGACCCTCCCCTCGCCTGCCGTTGGCGGATGTTGCGGGGCTGTTCGCCGCATTGCCGTCGCGCTGGGGGTGCGCAGACCGTAGGATAGTCTTATTGACAGCCTGTCAACTCGTCTGGGAGGCACTGTGACAGAAACGTTTGATATCGCGATTGTGGGCGCGGGCATCACCGGATGCGCCATCGCGCGGCAGCTCGCGCGCTATGACCTGTCCATTTGCGTGGTCGAAGCGGCCAACGATATTGCGTTGGGCGCATCGAAGGCCAACGGCGGCCTGGTGCATGCCGGCTACGATCCGGCGCCGGGCACGGTAAAGGCGCAGGTCAACGCCCGTGGCTGCGAGCTGTACGGCACATGGGCGCAGGAGCTGGGCTTTTTGTTCCGCCGCACCGGTTCGATGGTGCTGGGCTTTAACGACGAGGACCGCGCGCATCTGGAGCAGCTGCGCCAGAACGGCCTGGTCAACGGCGTGCCCGAGCTGTCGATTATTGGCCCCGAGTGTATTCACGAGCTAGAACCTCGTGCGAGTGCCGAGGCAACGTGCGCGCTGTGGTGCCCCTCGACCGGTTTTGTCGACCCCTTTGAGGTCGCCATCGCCGCGCTGGAGAACGCTGTGGCTAACGGGGTAATGTTTATGCGGTCCGCGCCGGTGGAGGCGATTGAGGTTGCTGGAGGCGAGGCTGCCAACGGTGCTGCACGCTTTACGCTGATGACGCCCGCCGGCGAAGTGCGCTGCCGCCACCTGATCAACGCCGCCGGCAACGGAGCCGCGGACATCTCGCACATGGCGGGTGCCGAGGAGTTCCAGATGGTCTGGCGCCAGGGCAACATCATGGTGCTGGACAAGGAGCCGCGCGCGCTGATGCCGCTCTATCCCGTGCCGACGCCGGTTTCGAAGGGCGTCATCGTGACGGGCACGGTCCACGGCAACACGGTGATCACCGCGACCGCCGCCGTGCGCGAGCCGGGCGACACGCAGACCTATGCGGGCGACGTGAACGCGCTGCTGAGCGGCGCGCGCAAGCTGGTGCCCGACCTGGACACGCGGCGCATGGTGCGCGCGTTTGCCGGCGGGCGTCCGGTCATTAAGGGGACGAACGACTTTTTTATTGGGCAGTCGGCCGTGGTGCCGGGGCTGTTCCAGGCGGCGGGCATTCAGTCGCCGGGCGTGGCGAGCGCGCCGGCCATTGCCGAGCGCATGGAGCGGGTGCTGCGGGAGGCCGGTGTTGAGCTGCACGAGTGCGCGGACTGGGACCCTGTGCGGCGTGCACCGGACGACTTTGACCGCGCGCCGCTCGGCCGTAAGGAAGAGCTGATCGAGGCTGACCCCGCGTGGGGGCAGATTGTCTGCCGCTGCGAGACGGTGCCCGAGGCCGAGATCGTGGCCGCGATTCGGCGCCAGCCGGGTGCGGTTTCGGTCGAAGGCGTCAAGCGGCGCTGCCGTGCCGGCATGGGACGGTGCCAGAGCGGTTTTTGCCAGAGCCGTGTGGTGCGGATCTTGGCCCGCGAGCTGGGGTGCGACCCCAGCGAGGTGCTGCTGGAAGATGCCGGCTCATGGCTGGTTGAGGGACCTTTGAAGGGGGTGCGCTAGGATGGCGGATTGCGAGATGGGCGCTGCGGCGAGCGCGGGTGCCGTTTTGGGCGGCGCCGTGGAAACGCAGGCGTTCGACGTTGTTGTTATCGGAGGCGGTCCTGCCGGCATGGCAGCCGCACTTGCCGCGCATAAGGCCGGCGCGCGCGTGGCCATCGTGGAACGCGAGCAGCACCTGGGTGGCATCCTGCGCCAGTGCATCCACCCGGGCTTTGGTCTGTCGCACTTTAAGCAGGAACTCACTGGTCCCGAGTATGCGCAGCGCTTTATCAACCAGGTGCGCGAAACCGACATTACGCTGTTCTTGGACAGCATGGTGATCGGGATTGACGGGGACGCGTCGGGCGCGGACGGGAACTCGGACGGCACCGTGGTCCACACCGTCACGCTTATGAATCCCTCCGGCATGTTGCAACTCACCGGGCGCGCGGTCGTCCTTGCCATGGGCTGCCGCGAGCGCACACGCAGCGAGATCAAGATTCCCGGCAGCCGTCCCGCCGGCGTGTTTACGGCTGGCCTGGCGCAGCGATACATCAATATCGAAAACCTCAAGCCCGGCTCGCGCGCCGTCATTTTGGGCTCGGGCGATATCGGGCTCATCATGGCGCGCCGCTGCACGCTGGAGGGCATTTCGGTCGAGGGCGTGTACGAACTCATGCCGTACGCCAACGGCTTGCGCCGCAACGTCAAGAACTGCCTGGACGATTTTGGCATTCCGCTGCATCTATCGACTACCGTCACGCGCGTGATCGGACACGACCGCGTGGAAGCCGTCGAGGTCAGCCAGGTCGATGAGCACCTGGCGCCCATTCCGGGGACCAAGCGCGTCGTCCCGTGCGACACGCTGCTGCTTTCGGTGGGGTTGATTCCCGAGAACGAGCTTTCGGTGGGCGCGGGCGTAGAGCTGGACCCCCGCACACGCGGCGCCGTGGTGGACCAGAGCCTGCAGACGGTCGTACCGGGCATCTTTGCCTGCGGCAACGTTCTGCACGTACACGACTTGGCAGACAACGTGACGACAGAGTCTGAGCGCGCCGGCGCTGCCGCGGCGGCATGGGCGCTGGGCGACGAGGCTGACGCTGCGAGCGCGAGCTGCGAGCTCACGGTCTCCCCCGCCGGCATTGCCGGCTACGCACTTCCGGGGCGTATCACAACCGTCGGGCTCACCAAGCTCAACTTCCGCGTGCGCCGGCCTGTCGATGCCGCCCGCGTGCGAATCCTGGCTAACGGCGAGGAACTGTTCGCCGGAAAGATCCGCGCCTTTAAGCCGAGCGTTATGGAAAGCTTCCCGCTGCCGGCAAAGGTGATTCAGCAGGCGCTCGATCTGGGCGCTAGCGAGATCGTCCTGTCTATCGACCCCGTCGAGGAGGCATAAAGCATGAGCGACAACGTGATCGAGGCGCTGCAGTTCAACTGCACCACTTGCCCGTCGGAGTGCCTCCTGACCGTGGAGGTCGAGCGCGACGCCGGTGGCCACATGGCGGCAGTGCGCTCCGTGACCGGCAACAGCTGCCCGCGCGGCGACAAGTTCGCACACCAGGAGCTCACCTGCCCCATGCGCGTGCTCACCACCACCGTGGCCGTTTCCAGCGGCGACGAGGCGCTGCTCCCCGTCCGCACGGCCGAGGCCATTCCACTCGAACTCCATGCCCAAGCCATGACCCTCATCCGCGGCCTGATAGTCGACGCCCCCATCCACATGGGCGACGTAATCCTCCCCAACCTCCTAGACACCAACGTCAACCTAGTCGCCAGCATGGACATCGACCCTGCTTAGGTAGTTCATTTGGGACAGACCTCATTTGGCTTCTTTTGCCGCTTCCGCCCACCTGCCTCATAAGTTGCGGTGAAATACGGACTGTTTTCCGGCTCTAGGCCGCCTAACAGTCCGTATTTCACCGCAACTTGCTTTTGAGTAGGATTTCCGGCTGCTGCAAAATTGGTGCCATTTCAAAACTACCCCGGTTTACGGGGCTAAATCAGGATCCCCAATCCATACCGACATTTTTCGAATTTCGGCAAGCTCTCTACCTGCGTTTTTATTTTCGCCACTTCGTCGACGGTCGGGCATCACCGATCCAGCCCCGTAATCCGCCCTACTTTTGAAATCAGCCCATCTGGGACAGGCCATTTTGACCAGTCTTGCCATTCCGACTCTAGAGTAGTCAATTTGGGACGGGGCTCTTTTAGCTACCCTTTGACCGCCGAGATATTAATGGGTGTCAGGATAAATATCAATGAGCATATTGGGGTAGCTAAAAGAGCCCCGTCCCAAATTGACTACCCTTCTGCTACGTATGGGATACCATGGTGGCACCCTAGCGAAAGGACGTTATATGGCACATGTCGATGACCAGCGTGTGGCACGCGTGCTCGATGCGCTCGAGGCCCAGCACCCCGGCGCACAGCTGCTCGTAAACGACCCGTGGTCAATCTATTACCTGACCGGCTTTTATGCCGATATGTTCGAGCGTTTTTGCGGCGTGCTGCTCGCGCGCAATGCCGAGCCGGTAATCCTAGTCAACGCCCTGCACCAGCTGCCGGAATACGACAATGCCCGCGTTGCCTACCACACCGATACCGATATCGTGACCGATGCCATCGCGCGCGAGGTCGATCCGATCAAGCCGCTTGGCATCGATACCGTCATGCGCTCCGGCTTTTTGATGCCCCTCATAGAGTGCCACGCCGCCAGTGAGTTTTTCCTGGGCGATTTTGCCGTCACCGCCGCACGCACGTACAAGGACGCTACCGAGCAGGAGCTTATGCGCGTGTCCTCGGCTGCCAACGACGCCGTGATGGCCGATGCCATCAAGCTCGTCCACGAGGGCGTGACGGAGCGCGAAATTGCCGACCAGATGCTCAGTCTGTATCGCAAGCACGGCTGTGAGGGCTTTAGCTTTCCGCCCATCGTGAGCTTTGGCGCCAACGCCGGCGACCCGCATCATGAACCCGACGATACCGTGCTCAAGCGCGGCGACGTGGTGCTGTTCGACATTGGCGGACGCCATCGCTACTACTGCTCGGACATGACGCGCACGTTCTTTTGGGGTGAGCCGGACGAGGAAACCGTACGCATCTACGACATCGTGCGCCGCGCCAACGAAGCCGCCGAGGGGCTCATCGCACCGGGCGTTCGCATGTGCGACCTGGACCGCGCCGCACGCGATGTGATCGAGGACGCAGGCTATGGGCAGTACTTTACGCACCGCTTGGGACACTCGATCGGCCTGCAGGACCACGAGCCGGGCGACGTCTCGCTGGTCAACGAGCAAGTCGTAGAGCCAGGCATGACGTTCTCCATCGAACCGGGCATCTACCTCCCCGGCCGCACCGGCGTCCGCATCGAGGACTTGGCCCTGGTGACCGAGTCCGGCGTCGAGATCCTCAATGCCTACCCCCACGATCCGGTCCGCCTAGACTAGGCAATGCGGCAAAGGGGCTGTCCCTTTGCCGCATCACATGAATGCCGCCACAAAAACGGCCTATCTACTACGTTTAGCCCGCATGGGTCGACCATACCTGTGTTTTCGCAAAACTGGTAAGCCATCTACCTGCGGTTTTCATTTCGCAATTCTCGGTGTGGTCGGGGGTAGTCGGTAAAACGTAGTAGATAGGCCCATTTCGTGGCAAGCGAGTCAACTCGGGGCACAGGGCAGCCAAAAAGCCCCGTCCCAAATTGACTGCTTTTGAGTTGCGGTGATATACGGACTGTTTGAGGCTTCTTGCTTGTAAAACAGTCCGTTTTCACCGCAACTGATGTGGGGATGGGTTAACGGAGCAGGCCCGCTACTTCGCCGGCCAGGGTGATGGTGCCGGCGGCAACGAAAGCCTCGCCCGCGGCATCGAGGGCCGCGAGGGCCTCGGGCACGCTGGGATACACACCCGCGAGCTTGTCGGCGTCCACTAGGGCGGCGAGCTCCTCTGCCGGCAAGGCGCGATCGGAATCGGTCTGGGTCACGACCACGCGCGGGAAGGCCGGGATCAGTACGTCGACGATGCCCGCCACGTCCTTGTCGGCCAGCGCGGCGCACAGCAGCGTGGGGCGATTCTCCACGCACGGATCGATCTCGTCCAGCGCGCTCACAAAGTTCTCGCAGCTCTGAGGGTTATGGCAGGCGTCGATCAGCTTGAGCGGATCGGTTCCCAGCACATCAAAGCGACCCGGCGTGGGGCAGCCCATAAGCGAAGCATCGAGCGCATCATGGTCGAGCTCACGGCCCAAATACCCCTCGCACAGCATAATCGCGCACGCGGCATTCTGCGGCTGATACGCCGGCTTAACCATGCTCGACGTGTAGATGGCGCGCGGCGTGGTGCAGCTAAACTCCACCGCATCGCCCACATGCGCCGGCACCTTGGTCGTAGAATGGCTCACCACGAGCGGCACGACGCCGCACTCGCGACAACGCGCATCCATCACGCGCTGAACACTCGCCTCATGCGTACCCTCACCCAAAACAACCAGGCGCCCGGGTTTAATGACCGCAGCCTTCTCCCCCGCAATAGCCTCGAGCGTATCGCCCAGAATACGCGTGTGGTCGAGCCCAATGCCCGTAATGGCAACGGCGACGGGATCGGTCGCGCTTGTCGCGTCCCAACGGCCGCCCATGCCAACCTCGAGCACGGCAACGTCCACCGCGGCTTCGCCAAACACCACCAGCGCAGCAGCCGTCAGCAGGTCAAACGGCGTAATGGTGTACGCACGCTCCCCTGCCGCCAGGCGATGAGCATTCACGCGACGCCCCGCCTCAACGGCAGCAGAAACGCCACGGGCAAACGCCTCGTCACTCACAACGCGCCCATCAACCTCCATGCGCTCGGGATAACGCACAAGTTGCGGCGACGTATACAGCGCCGTCTTAAGTCCCTCACCACGAAGGATAGCCGCCGAAAACCGCGTAGTCGAAGTCTTGCCATTGGTACCGGCAACCTGAATGCAATCAAAATACTCATCAGGACGCCCCAGCTCATCGAGCATATCGACAACCGTCTCCAACAACGGCCCAGCATCCCCAGAAATCCGCCCCGTATCAGCAGCCAAAGCAACAGCCTCATCAAACGAAAGCAAATCAAACGAGAACGGCACCAAATACGACCCCGAACGCTTAGGCATAAACCAAAGTCCCCTCAACATAAAAAGAGGCTCGAATCAACAACGAGCCCCTCCCATTCAAAATATCAGCCAAACACCGCTTTGCAGCGACCTCAAGGCCACAACCAAGTGGCCCTACCAGGCAGCGGACGCCCCCGTAATCGCTGTGGGAGCGGTTTGGGGCTTTGCTCGATACAAGTTCCGCACGAGCCGAAGGCCACTTAATGTGGCCTTCGTGCGAGCAGGACTGTCCGCAGTAGCGAGCAATGCCCCAAACCGCGTCCCTCAGTAAGACCTACGAGAAGTCAGCAACCTGCAAGGTCAGTGCCGCCAGGATCTCCTTGAGCTCAGCTGCACGGTCCCTCTTCTTCTGGACCACCGCAGGCGCGGCCTTGGCCACAAAGCCCTCGTTGGCCAGCGTCTTCTCGCAGCCGGCGAGCTCCTTCTGGGCCGCGGCGATCTCCTTCTCCAGGCGCGCCTTCTCGGCCGAAAGGTCAACCTTGCCCTCGAGCACCACAAAGACCTCAACGCCGCTATCGACCACGGCGATGCTCGCGGCCGGCTTCTCGACGTCCATACCCATGACCAGCGAAGCGGTGTTTGCCAGCGGCTCAATCGTGGAACGCAGGCTCTCGAGCTTCTCGATATCCTCGGCACCGGCGCGCACGACCACGTCAAGCTCGGCCTTGGGGCTCAGGCGGTAACGCGAACGCGTGGCGCGGGCGGCAGACACGACGGTACGGCACAGCTCAAACGCGCGCTCGGCGGGCTCGTCGACGTACTTGGCGTAGTCGGCGGGCTCCGGCCACTTGGCGATCATGAGCGCCTCGGCGCGGTCAACGTTGCCCTCGGCATCCAGGTCGAGAACGCTCGCCGGCATGTTGTCCCAAATCTCCTCGGTAACGAACGGCATAAGCGGGTGCATCAGGCGGATGGAGGTATCGAGCACAAAGATCAGGTTGCGCTGAGCCTGCAGACGGCCCTCGCCCTTCAGGCGAGCCTTGGTGACCTCGACGTACCAGTCGCAGACCTCGTTCCAGAAGAACTGCTGCACGCCGCGGGCCATGTCGCCAAAGGTGTAGTTCTCAATACCCTCGGTGACCATCTTCACGGCCTTGGCCAGGCGGCTGAACATCCAGGCGTCGGCCGGCGTCTCCACGACGGGCTCGCCGGGCGTGTAGCCCTCCATGTTCATGAGCAGGAAGCGGCTGGCGTTCCAGATCTTGGTTACAAACGACTTGGCCTGGTCGGTACGCGGGCTATCGATGAGCTTCTTGGTCTTCTTGTCAATGTTCGCGTCAAACTTGACGTCCTGGTTGTTGGTGCACAGCGTAAGCAGGTTGTAGCGCATGGCGTCGGCACCGTACATGCCAATGAGATCCATGGGGTCAACGCCGTTGCCCTTGGACTTGGACATGCGGCTGCCGTCCTTGGCCAGGATTGTAGGATAGATGACGACGTCCTTAAACGGTACCTCGTCCAGGAAGTACAGCGAGCTCATGACCATGCGGGCGACCCACAGCGCGATGATGTCGCGCGCGGTGACGAGCGCCGTCGTGGGATGATGGCCCTCGAGCAGCTCCGGCTTTTGCGGCCAGCCCTGCGTGGCGAAGGTCCACAGCTGCGAGCTGAACCAGGTGTCCAGCACGTTCTCGTCCTGATGCACGTGATGACCGCCGCACTTGGGGCACACGTCGGTGTCCTCGGTAAGGGCGTCCTCCCAGCCGCAGTCCTCGCAGTAGAACACGGGGATGCGGTGGCCCCACCACAGCTGGCGGCTGATGCACCAGTCCTTGAGGTTCTCCATCCAGGTGGTGTAGGTCTGCGTCCAGCGCGCGGGGTGGAAGGTGACCTTACCGGAGTTGACGGCATCGAGCGCCGGCCCCTTGAGCTTGTCGACGGCGACGAACCACTGCTCGGACAGCCACGGCTCCAGGGCGGAGTCGCAACGGTAGCAGTGCATGACGGAGTGGTCGAGCTCTTCGACGTGGTCGAGCAGGTCGTGCTCCTCGAACCACTTAATGACGGCCTCGCGGCACTCGTCGCGGTTCATGCCGGTGAACTCGCCGTAGCCCTCGACGACCACCGCGTGCTCATCGAAAATGTTGATCTGCGGCAGGTCGTGGGCCTGACCCATGGCGTAGTCGTTGGGGTCGTGAGCAGGGGTGACCTTGACGAAGCCGGAGCCAAAGTTGGCGTCGACGTGCCAATCCTCAAAGATGGGGATCTCACGGTCGACGATGGGGAGCTTGACGGTCTTACCCACAAAGGCGGCCTTCTCGGGATCCTTCGGGGAGACGGCGACGCCCGTGTCGCCGAGCATGGTCTCGGGGCGCGTAGTGGCGACGACGATATAGTCCTTGCCGTTGACCGGCTCGGTCAGCGGGTAGCGCAGGTGCCACAGGTGGCCCTTCTCGTCCTTGTACTCGGCCTCGTCATCCGAGATAGCGGTGGTGCAGTTGGGGCACCAGTTGACGATACGCTTGCCGCGGTAGATCAGGCCGTCGTGGTACCAGTCGCAGAACACCTTGCGCACGGCCTGGGCGTAGTCCTCGTCCATGGTGAAGCGCTCGTTGTCGAAGTCGACGGAGCAGCCCATACGCTTGATCTGCTCGACGATGATGCCGCCGTACTCGTGGGTCCAATCCCAGCAGGCGTCGACAAACTTGTCGCGACCGATCTCCAGACGGCTGATGCCCTCGCTCTTGAGCTTCTTGTCGACCTTGGTCTGCGTGGCGATACCGGCGTGGTCGGTTCCCAGCACCCAGCGCGTGGACTTGCCGCGCATGCGGGCCATACGGATGATGGCGTCCTGGATGGAGTCATCGGTGGCATGACCCATGTGGAGCTTGCCGGTCACGTTGGGAGGCGGAATGGTGACGGTGCAGTCGCCCACGCCCTCGCGGCGCTTGTAGTAGCCGCCGTCGAGCCACTTCTGCAGGATCGCCGGCTCGTTGGTCGACGGATCGTAATTCTTGGGCATCTCTTCCATATATCTCTCCCTGTCCCGCCGGGGAGGAATGTAGGCCCGCTAGGGTCTGCATTCCTCCCCTTAGGTATCGATTACTTCAGTCTGATATGACTTCGCTGAGGCTTAAACAAACACACAGAATAACACAGGTAGTTGGGGTTATTGCGTATATATAAAATAGCCTCCGACCGCAGGTGGTCGGAGGCTATCGACAAAAACGTTTTGGCAGGTTTTACCCGTAGATGCGCTGGGGCTGCTCTTCGCCCTTTACGGAGGCTTCGGTCACGATGACCTTGGAAACGCCCTCCTCGCTGGGGAGGTCGAACATCGTTTGCTGCAGCACGTCCTCGCAAATGGAGCGCAGGCCGCGGGCGCCGGTCTTGCGGGCAAGCGCCATGCGGGCGATCTCGTGCAGGGCAGCATCCTCAAACTCAAGCTCAACGTCCTCGAGCTGGAACATCTTGCGGTACTGACGCACCACGGCGTTCTTGGGCTCGGTCAGGATCGACACCAGGTCGTCCTCGTCGAGTGCCTGCGTCTGGGTCACGACGGGCGTACGGCCCACGAACTCGGGGATCATGCCAAAGGCGTTGAGGTCCTGCGGGAGCACCTGACGCAGCAGGTCGTTCTCGTCGACCGAGGTGGGGCCGGCGATCTCGGAGTTAAAACCTACGCCCTTGTTGCCCACGCGGTCGGCGATGATCTTGTCCAGGCCCACAAAGGCACCGCCGCAGATAAACAGGATGTTGGTCGTGTCGATCTGAAGCAGTTCCTGCTGGGGATGCTTACGGCCACCGGTGGGCGGAACGCTTGCCACCGTGCCCTCAAGGATCTTCAGCAGTGCCTGCTGAACGCCCTCGCCCGAGACATCGCGGGTAATGGAGAGGTTCTCGGCCTTGCGGGCGATCTTGTCAATCTCGTCCACGTAGATAATGCCCACCTGCGCGCGCTCAATGTCGCCATCGGCGGCGTTGATGAGCTTGAGCAGGATGTTCTCCACGTCCTCGCCCACGTAACCAGCCTCGGTGAGCGCGGTGGCATCGGCGATGGCAAACGGAACCTCGAGGATGCGTGCGAGCGTCTGGGCCAGCAGCGTCTTACCGGTACCGGTGGGGCCGAGCAGCAGAATATTGGACTTGGCGAGCTCCACCTCGTCCATATCGTCATCGAACTGCGAGCCCATGTCGTCATCAAAGGCAGACACCGCAGCGCCGCCCTCAATCACGCGGCGATAGTGGTTGTACACGGCCACCGACATGGCGCGCTTGGCGTCCTCCTGACCCATAACATAGGCCGAAAGCTCGTCATAGATCTCGTGCGGCGTCGGCACGTGCGTGATGACCTGGCGATCGTCCTCGAGCTCAAAACCCTCGGTCTCGGGGTCCGCGGCGGGCTGGGATGCAGCCTGGCCGTGGTCGTTGAGGAAGCCCGGCAGCTTGCCGTTGCGGGCAGCGTCCATAAAGTCCGAAGCCAGCGACTCCTCAAGGATCTCGGAGCAGGCGGCAACGCACTCGTCGCAGATAAAGATGTTGGTCGGACCCTTTACAAGGCGGCGAACCTGCCCCTGCTCTTTTCCGCAGAAGGAGCAGCGGATGGGGTTGCCATTCTCGTCAAAGTTGTCCTGCATGTTTCCTGCCATCCTAGGCGTCCTTCGCGGCGAGATCGCGCGAGGTGACGATACGGTCGATCAGGCCGTAGTCGAGGGCCTCGGCAGCGGTCAGGTAGTTGTCGCGCTCGGTGTCGGCCTGGACCTTCTCGATCGGCTGGCCCGAGGCATCGGACAGGATCTGGTTGAGCTCGCGGCGGGTCTTCTTGATCTCCTCGGCCACGATCTCGATCTCGGTCTGCTGACCCTGGGCACCGCCGCTGGGCTGGTGAATCATGACCTTGGAGTGCGGCAGGCAGAAGCGCTTGCCCTTGGCGCCGGCCGAAAGCAGCACGGCAGCCATAGACGCGGCCATACCGACGCAGATGGTGGAGACCTGCGGCTTGATGAAGTTCATGGTGTCAAGAATCGCCAGGCCAGAGTAAACCTCGCCACCGGGCGAATTGATGTAGAGCGAGATATCCTTCTCGGCATCCTGGCTCTCAAGATGCAGCAGCTGGGCAACGACCAGGTTGGCGCTGACGGAGTTGATCTCCTCGCCCAAGAAGATGATGCGGTCGTTGAGCAGGCGCGAATAGATATCGTAGCTGCGCTCGCCGCGCGGCGTCTGCTCGATAACGTATGGCACGAGGGCGGAATCGAACTTAGCGATCATACGCATCTCCATTTCTCTCTTGCGGACCAAATTGGTTCTAGATAAACGTACGGTGCCCGCATGCTATGCATTGGCTGGCACCGTACGAAGCAACCGGATAACCGGTGTATAACTTTACCCCATCACGGGCGCATGCATGCGCTCGTGGGCAAGGTGGCGAGAATTACTCGGCGTCCTTGGCGGTCTCGTCGACCTCGGTCACCTTGGCGTTCTCGACCAGGTGGTCGACGGCCTTGGAGCGACGGATGGACTCGCGAACGGCAGGCATGCGGCCATCGGCGATGAACTCGGCCTTGGAAGCCTCGACGTCCTTGACGCCGGCCTTCTCGAACTCGGCGTTGATGTCGTCCTCGGTAACCTCGATCTTGAGCTCACGGGCGAGGGCGTCGAGAGCCAGGGACTCACGGGCGACGTCGTTGGCCTGCTTGTGCAGGTCGCCGATGAACTGCTCCATGGTCAGACCGGAAGCGGGCAGCCAGGTGTCCAGCGTCATGCCGCGGGCAGCGAGGTTGGACAGGAAGTTCTGGCCAAGCTCCTCAAAGACGGACTGCTCGTAGTCGGCGTCCATCTCGTCGAGCTGCAGGCGCTCGGCGAGAGCGGAGACGCAACGGTTCTCCTTCTCGGCCGGGAGGCGGGAAGCCTTGTCCTGCTCGATCTCGATCTTGATGGCGTCGCGCATGGCGTCGATGCTGTCGAAGCCAAAGTCGGACTTGACGAGCTCGTCGGTGAGCTCGGGGGTGTTGCGGACCTTGATGCCCTTGACGGTGACCTCGACGGTGTGGGTCTCGGCCTCCTCGCCCTCCTCGGCCTCGTCGGTCCAGGTGACGGACTTGACATCGTCAACGTTGGCGCCGATCAGGGCCTCGTTGAACTCGGCGGGGTTGCTGTCGCTACCGGCGATGAGCATACGGCCCTCGGCGGCAAAGTTGTCGGCGTTCTCGACGGCCTTGAGGTCGACGGTAACGTAGTCCTCGGACTCGACAGCGCGGCCCTCGACGTCCTCGAAGGTGGCACGGTAGTTGAGGAGCATCTCGACCTGGTTGTTGATCTCGGACTCGGTGACCTCCGCAGGGGGCATCTCGATCTCGACAGCGTCGAAGGAGGAGAGCTCAGCGGCGGGACGCAGGGAGAACTCGACGGTGTAGGTGTAGTCCTCGTGATCCTTGGCGAGGTCGAGCTCCTTGTAGTCACCGCTCTTGGTGGGGACGATGTCCAGCTCGTTGAGGACGGCGGGCTCGTTGGCGGCGATCAGGTCGTTGGTGGCCTGAGCGAGGGTAGCCTCGGCGCCAAGAGCGGAATCGATGACCGGACGGGGAGCCTTGCCGGCACGGAAGCCCGGGAAGCGGTACTTCTTGGCGGTGTCCTTGTAGGCCTTCTTGATCGCGGCGTCGACGTCGGCGGCCGGGATGGTGACCGTAGCGGTGAGCTTGGCGTCCTTGACGTCAGAAGCGGTGATGTTCAACACGTTCCTCCTCATACTGCCCAGCTTATCTGAGGTGCTGGTACCTTTATGCAACAAAGTGTCGCGACGGCCAGGGCCGACGCAGGTGCGTTGGTGCGGGCGAAAGGACTCGAACCTTCACGGGAATCCCACCAGAACCTAAATCTGGCGCGTCTACCAATTCCGCCACGCCCGCATGAGCGCACAGATTAGGAATGATAGCAGATACGAACGGCAAGCGCACGCACACCTTTTACAAGCTCACGACCTCACCACGAGTGCAAAAGGCGGGACGAGTTGCCCCGCCCCGCCCATTACGACTTGTTCGCTGACCCGCTACTCCCCCAGCAGGGCCTTCTCGGGCGTGATCGGCAGCGAACGCACCTGGTGGCCGGTGGCGTGCGCCACGGCCGAGGCCACGGCGGCGAGCGGCGTGTTGATGACGACCTCGCCGATCGACTTGGCGCCAAACGGGCCCGTCGGCTCGTAGCTCGGCTCAAAGGCCACGCGAATGCTGCCGATATCCAGGCGCGTGGGCAGCTTGTAGCTCATAAAGTTGCCGGTGCGCAGGCGACCGCGGTCGTCATGCTCGACGATCTCGTAGAGCGCGTGGCCGATACCCTGGGCAATGCCGCCCTCGGCCTGGACGCGCGCGAGCGCCTCGTTAATCACGGTACCGCAGTCCACGGCCGCCGCGTAGTCCACCACGGTCACCTTGCCGGTGGCCTTGTCGACCTCGACCTCGGCAATGCCGGCCATAAACGGCGGAGGCGAAACGGACAGGCAGGCAGAGGCATGCGAGGTGAGTGCGTCGCCGCCCGCGATGTTCTTGACGCACAGGTTGGCAAAGTCGCGCAGCGTGAGGTAGCGGTTCTGCTCGCGCGCGGCACGCTCGTCGGACAGCCGCACATACTGACCATCAAAGACCACATCGGCGGCGTCCACGTCCCACATCTGGGCGGCCTTGGCGCAAATCTTCTCACGCAGCTCGGTCGCGGCGTTCTTGGCTGCCAGGCCCGTCACGTACGTGCCCGAGCTCGCGTACGAGCCGGCATCGAACGGCGACACGTCGGTGTCCACGCCGCGCACCACGATCAGCGAACTCTCCACGCCCAGCTCCTCGGCGGCAATCTGTGCCAAGATGGTGTCGACGCCCATGCCGTTATCGGTGGCGCCGGTGCCGATGGTAATGAAGCCGTCCTCTTCCAGGCGCATGTCGATGCCGGCGATGTCGACATTGGAGATGCCCGAGCCCTGCATGGTGAGCGCGCAACCCAGGGCGCGCACACGGTCGCCCAGGTCCACGGCCAGCGGCTTGTCACGCCAACCGATCATGTCCATCGCGCGCAGCAGGCAGCGGTCGAGTGCGCAGGCGTTAAGCTTCTCGTTGTAGTACTGCGGCATGATCTCGCCCTCGCGCACGATGTTCTTAAGGCGCAGGTCGGCGGGGTCCATGTGCAGCATGTCGGCGAGCTCGTTGACGGCGCTCTCCACGGCAAACTGGCCCTGGGTGGCACCGTAGCCGCGATACGCGCCGCCGCGGTTGGTATTGGTGTAGACGGCGTCCCAGCTAAAGCGGCTCGCCTTCACATGGTTGTAGATGGGCAGGCTCTTGTGGCCCGAAAGGCCGATCGTCGTGGTAGCGTGCTCGCCGTACGCGCCGGCGTTGGACAGCGTGTGCAGATCGATGGCCGTAATGGTGCCGTCGTTCATGGCGCCCAGCTTAACGGTCATCTGCATCTGGTGGCGCGAGTTGCCCGCGGTGATGGTCTCCTCGCGGGTGTAGCAGCAGTAGCTCGGACGGCCGGTCTGCTGAGTGACAAACGCCACGAAGATCTCGCAGCAGCCCGTCTGCTTGGAGCCAAAGCCGCCACCGATGCGCGGCTTAATGACCTGCACCTGCGACTGCGGAATGTCGAGCGACTGCGCGACCATGCGGCGCACGTGGAAGGGCACCTGCGTGGAGGTGGTCACTGAGATGCGACCGAAGGCGTCGGTCGTCGCGAAGGCGCGGAAGGTCTCCATGGGCGCGGTCTGCGTGGCCTGGCTGGTGTAGGTGCGCTCAAAGACGATGTCGCTCTGGGCGAAGGCCTCGTCCAGATCGCCGTAATCGCTGGTACCGCTGCATACCAAGTTGCGCGGGACGTCGCCGCCCTGCGGGAACATAAAGGTCACGTCGCCCTCGGGGTGGACCACGATGTCGTTATCGAGTGCCTTGGTAAAGTCGAGCAGCGGCTCGAGCACCTCGTAGTCGACCTTGATAAGCTTGAGTGCCTTGTCGGCGGCCTCCTCGGTCTCGGCGGCAACGATCGCCACCTCTTCGTTTTGGTAACGGACGAGGTTCTCGAGAATCAGGCGGTCGTAGGGCGAAGGCTGTGGGTAGCTCTGACCGGCGATGGTAAAGCGGCGCTTGGGCACGTCCTCGTAGGTGTAAACACCCACCACGCCGGGCACCTTCAGGGCGCGCGATGTGTCGATGGAGCGGATCTTGGCGCGAGCGTAGGGGCTGCGCTTGAGCTTGACGATGAGGGCACCGGCGGGCACGAGGTCGCCCGTGTAGACGGGACGGCCCTCGAGCAGGGCCTTCGAGTCCTTCTTGGGCTGCTTGTGGGTAATCTGCTTGTAGGAGACGCCGTCGGAGCTGGTGTCATTGACCGGCAGCTCGGGCATCTCAAAGCCCACCTGCACGCCGGACTCGTTGAGGAAGCGAACGATAGCGCGCAGTTGGCTCTCGTAGCCGCTGCAGCGGCAGAGGTTGCCGGCGAGCTGGCGTGAGAGCTCCTCGCGCGTGGCGACGAGGCTCGGGTCCTCCTTGGCGGCGCGGGCGAGCGCCAGTACGTTCATGATGAGGCCGGGGGCGCAAAAACCGCACTGCTCGGCGCCTTCGGCAGCCATCGCGCGGGCCAGCGCCTCGGACTCGGCCTTGAGGCCCTCGAGCGTGGTGACGGTGTGACCCTCAACGCGCGCGGCAGGAACCGAGCAGCTGAGCACTGGGTCGCCGTCGAGCCACACCGTGCACAGGCCGCAGTTGGTGGTCTCGCAGGCGCAGCGCACCGACGCGCAGCCCTGCTCGCGCAGCAGCGCAAACAGCATGGTGTCGGGGGCAATCTGAACCTTGACCTTACGGCCATTGAGCGTAAAGGAAAGATCGATGAGTTTGGCAGCCATTAGCGCACCTCGCTAGAATCGACGCCGGGCACGCGGCGGCAGGAATACTCGTCCGTGGCAAACTTAGGGATCTGCACGGTCTCGAGCTCGCGGGCAAGCTCGGCCGAAAGCTCGATGCCGGCGGCGCGGCGCACGGCCTGGATCGCCAGCGGAGCCGAGATGCGGCGGCGGTACTCGGCCGAGCCCCACATGTTGGTGCCGTAGCTCAGGTCGCGCACGGATACGGCGAGAGCGCGAAGCTCGTCCTCGGAAGGCTGCTCGCTGGTGAGGCCGCATGCCTCGCCCTGCAGCAGGGTCGCGCGCAGCGGGCGGGCGCCCACGGTAACGTGCCAGGAGTTATCCCACCAGGCGGCGGTGACATTAAGCGAGGGGAAGTCGGTCGCAGCCTTACGCACGGCCTCGTAGCTCGCGCGATAGTCGCGCTTGACGACTACGACGTGCTCAATCACGTCGCGCACATAGCCCATTTCGACGAACTCGGCGAGCGGCACGCGGCCGGCGCCCGTCAGCTCAACATAGGAATCGAGCGCCAAAAAGGCCGAGAGCACGTCCGAGAAGCCAAAGCGGCCGTAGATGCTTCCGCCCACCGTGGCGGTATTGCGAAGCTGCACGCCCACGATGTCGTGGACGGCGAACTCAAAGACATTGTTGACAAGCGCGTTGAGCCCGGCATGACGCTCGAGCTGGCGCAGGGTGCACATGGCACCGATGCGAAACTCGGTCTCGGTCTCCTCGATCTGATCGAGTCCGCAGGCCGAAAGGTCAATCGCCGTCGCCACACGACGCGAACCCAGGCGCATCCAGATGCCGCCGCCCACAATCTTGTTGTTGCGGTTCTTCTGCAAGAGCTCATAGGCTTCGGCCGCGTTTCCAACACGGACGTAGGTACCGAACTTGAGCACGTTCTCCCCCATCTCTTCACTTGTCCAGTACTTTTAAGTGTACCAAACGAGGAGCCGCACGCCGTCGAACGACAAGAACGCCACGTGGGACAAATTAATCAGTAGTTTTTGTCCCAGGGTCGCCTGCGGCAACATGGCCGAAATGACTCTCACACCTGGGACAAGAACTACTGATTAATTTGTCCCACGCCTCCGCGAAAGAGAAAAGGCTCCCAGCCGCGATAGCTGGGAGCCTTTTCGAATGCTATGTCAGGCAGGGTTTAGCACACGCCCTGGGCGAGCATGGCGTCGGCGACCTTCAGGAAGCCGGCGATGTTGGCGCCCATGACGAAGTTGCCCTCCTCGCCGTACTCCTTGGCGGTGTCGTCCACGTTGTGGAACATGCCGCGCATGAGTTGCTCGAGCTTGCCGTCGACCTCCTCGAAGGTCCAGGACAGATGCTCGGCGTTCTGGCTCATCTCGAGGCCGGACACGAGCACGCCGCCGGCGTTGGCAGCCTTACCGGGCATGAAGGCGACGCCGTTCTCCTGGAAGTAGGTCGTGGCCTCGATGGTCGTGGGCATGTTCGCGCCCTCGCCGACCACCTTGCAGCCGTTGGCGACGAGCGCCTGGGCGTCCTCGAGCAGCAGCGTGTTCTCGCGAGCGCAGGGCAGCGCGATGTCGCACGGAAGCTGCCACACGCCACGGCCGTCGCCCTCGTGCCACGTGGCATTGGGCTTCTCGTCGACGTACATGGCGAGCGTGACGCCCTTGTCGTGGCCGGAGCGCTTCTGGTTGTAGACGTGCTCGAGCACGGTGTAGTCGATGCCGTCGGGATCCTCGACCCAGCCGTGGGTGTCGGAGCAGGCGAGCACCTTGCCGCCGAGCTGGGCGACCTTCTGGACGGCGTAGATGGCGACGTTACCGGAGCCGTGAACGACGACGTTCTTGCCCTCGAAGGAATCGCCGCGGCTCTTGAGGTACTCGTCCACAAAGTAGACCAGGCCGTAGCCGGTGGCCTCGGTACGGGCGAGCGAGCCGCCAAAGGAGAGGCCCTTGCCGGTGAGAACGCCGGTCCACTCGTTGGTCAGACGCTTGTACTGACCGAACATGTAGGCAACCTCGCGGCCGCCAACGCCCAGGTCGCCGGCGGGAACGTCGGTGTTGGGGCCGATGTGGCGGTAGAGCTCGGTCATGAAGGACTGGCAGAAATGCATGATCTCGTTGTTGGACTTGCCCTTGGGGTCAAAGTCGGAGCCGCCCTTGCCGCCGCCCATGGGAAGGGTGGTCAGGCTGTTCTTGAGAATCTGCTCAAGGCCCAGGAACTTGAGCATGCCCAGGGTGACCGTCGGGTTAAAGCGCAGGCCGCCCTTGTAGGGTCCAATGGCAGAGTTGAACTCGACGCGGTAGCCGCGGTTGACCTGGACCTTGCCCTGGTCGTCGACCCAGGGAACACGGAACATAACGATGCGCTCAGGCTCGACGAGGCGCTCCAGCAGGGCGGCCTCCTCGTACTCGGGGTGGGCGTCGAGCGCCGGCTGGATGGTGCCGAGGATCTCGGTCGCGGCCTGGATGAACTCAGGCTGCTCGGGATAGCGGGCCTTGAGCTCGTCGAGAACTTTCTGCGTGTAGCTCATGCTTCCTCCAATTGATGGAAAAGAAAGGTGTCGTTCGCGGCGCCCCATGCGCCGTGAGCTTTATCGAGTATGGATAATATCGCACTGTTGCAGCAAAGTTACGCATAAGCCGACGAGCGGATGTTTCGTTTTGATTACGATGCAGGTAGATGCGTTTTTGAGTACCTGACGTGCAAAATCCGTGTTTCAAAGCTGTTTCGTCCACATGGACTAAAACCACCACAAAGGTGCCTGTGAACTGCCTCCCATTTCTTGGACATCGGGAAATGGGAGGTTTTCCATGAGTAT
>CABUHO010000030.1 GCA_902491395.1 uncultured Collinsella sp. | reverse complement strand
CATCGAAACACATCTCCACCGTTCCTTCAACTGGGAAAACGGCGCCCCCGGGGCCTGAATGGGGCCTCGGGGGCGTTCGGCTAGCTGCGGGAACGGTCTATCCGCTCAACGTGTTCGGCTGAGATCGGAAATCAACCCGCTTGGCTTCGTGGCGGGATCTAGGAGGCCAAAAACGGGCTCTGACCAGCATGGCTGTATGCAGCAAATTGTTCAAAATGAGTAATTATAAACGACGTGGCAGCAATTTTAAAAATCTTTGAACGGTGTTGTGAACCACTGGTATGCATTTGGCGACCACAGCCTTGCAATTGCTGACCTGCAGTTTGATTCGGTTTGTCCCCGCAGCGCCGTATCTTGTCCACAGATCCGTCAAGCATTTGGTCAGCATTTGGTTGGAAGACGCATGAAATGCCGTGTGAGTATGGACATATGTGGAGGTCATGAGGTTGTAGCTGCATATTCTTGCAGCCTGGGAGGTTGAAAGATATTATTACCAAGTCTTTTCCTGCTTCAGGCGCACCTTCACGACCTGAAGCCACATTTGCCCAGAGGAGGTGACAATATGAAGGCTTATGAACTGCTGTTCTTTGTTGACCCGTCGCTCGACCCCGAGACTCGTCTCGCTGTTATGAAGCGTATCGATACCACGATCGCTGAGGGCGCTGGCAAGGTCGACTCCGTTGACGAGTGGGGCAAGCGCAAGCTCGCCTACGAGATCAACGACCTCACCGATGGTGACTACACCCTCATCAACTTCCACGCAGATCCTACCCAGATTGCCGAGCTTGATCGCGTCCTGCGCATCACCGACGCTGTGGTCCGCCACATGATCGTCCGTCGCGACGACCAGGAGTAAGACTGTCGTTTTGGACTGGGCTTGTGCCCCAAGAGGAAGTAGTGAGTTATGAGCATCAATCGAGTGAACATCACCGGTAACCTCACGCGTGATCCCGAGCTGCGCGCCACCGCCGGCGGAACCCAGGTTCTGTCCTTTGGCGTCGCCGTGAACGATCGTCGCCGCAACCCGCAGACTGGCGAGTGGGAGGACTATCCCAACTTTGTCGACTGCACCATGTTCGGCACGCGTGCCGAGGCCGTGAGCCGTTTCCTGGCAAAGGGAAACAAGGTCGCGATCGAGGGCAAGCTGCGCTACAGCTCTTGGGAGCGCGACGGCCAGCGCCGGAGCAAGCTTGAGGTCATCGTCGATGAGATCGAGTTTATGAGCTCCCGTGGTGGCCAGGGTGGCTACGATCAGGGCGGTTACGCCCCCGCAGCCCCCGCGCCCGCAGCACGTCCTGCCGCACCGGTGGCTACGCCGCCCGCGGTCGACGTCTACGATGAGGACATCCCGTTTTAAGGGCTGTTCACCTATTTTTGAGTGAGAGGCGGCTTCGGTTCGCCGAAGTTGCCAAACGAAAGGTATTTTGACATGGCTAATGATTTTTCTGCACGTCAGCCGCGTCGTAAGTACTGCCAGTTCTGCAAGGAGAACACTGAGTTCATCGACTATAAGGACACTCAGCTTCTCCGTAAGTACATGACCGACCGTGGCAAGATCAAGCCCCGTCGCGTCACTGGCGCTTGCACGCAGCATCAGCATGACATCGCCAACGCCATCAAGCGCGCCCGCGAGATGGCTCTCCTGCCGTACACCGTCCCCGTGGTTTCCTCTCGTGGCAACCGCGACCGCGGCTAAGAAGGGAGACGCATCATGAAGGTTATTCTTCTCGATGAGATCAAGGGCAAGGGCGGCGAGGGTGACGTCGTAGAGGTCGCTCAGGGTTACGCTGAGAACTTCCTGTTCCCCAAGAAGCTCGCTGTTGCCGCCACCAAGGGCAACCTCAAGCAGCTTGACGAGCGTCGCAACAACATCGCCAAGCGCGAGGCCGTCCGTCTGGCTACCGCCAACGAGACCAAGGCTGCCTTCGAGGGCAAGACGGTCACCGTTGACGTCAAGGTCGGCGACGAGGGCATCCTCTTTGGCTCCGTTACCGCCGCTATGATCGCTGACGCCATCAAGGCTCAGCTCGGTATGGACATCGACCGCAAGCGCGTCGAGCTCGGTAAGCCCATCAAGGTTGCCGGTGCCCACACCGTTGCCATCTCGCTGTACCGCGAGATCAAGGCCGAGGTTGTCGTTCTCGTCGGCGTTACCGCCGAGGAGCTCGCTGCCGAGGCTGAGGTCGAGGAGGCCGCTGAGGTCGCCGAGGCCGAGACCGCCGAGGTCGAGACTGAGGCTGCTGCCGAGTAGCATTTGCTGCAACGCAACAATCTTGTTCTAAGAAGGGCGCTCTGGGAAACCAGGGCGCCCTTTTGTTTTTTGCGCTGAGTGAGTGTCATGGTGAACGTTGCGTCGAAGTCCTATATACAGGACCGTTCATCCGTTTGGTTCGGTGATGATTGGCGGCGCGCGGCGCGTTTTGGGACCGTGGCTGATACTATGGATGCTCGCAAGCGATATGAATGAGGATGCTCATGGCATATGACGATAGGGAGACCGGGCTGACGGTTGAGGACCGCGGCTCAAAGTTGGGTCTTCCCCAAAACCAAGATGCAGAGGCCAATGTACTGGCCGCTATGCTGCTATCGCCCGAGGTGGTCGAAGAGGCCCAGGTCGAGCTGCAGCCCGATGACTTCTACCGGCCCATTCATAAGACCATCTATACCGCGATGGTCGATATGTACAACAGCCGCATTCCCATCGACTCCATCTCGCTGATCGATTACCTGCGAAGCATCAACAAGCTCGATGCCGTGGGCGGCGAGGCCTACATTTTGGAGTTGATGGGTCAGACCCTGTCGCTCGTCAACTGGCAGCACCATGCCGCCATCGTTCGCCGCGATTCGATGCTGCGTGAGCTGATCGGCGCGACCAACGAGATCAACGCGCTGGCCTATAACGCTCCCACCGATACCAAAGAGGTCGTGGAGCTAGCCGAGAGCAAGCTGCTCAAGGTCACGGCGCGCGAGGTCAAGTCGAGCTACAAGACGCTGACCGAGTTTATGGTCGAGGCCTATAACGAGGCCGAGGAAGTGTGCCAGGCCGGTGGCCAGGCTGCGGGCGTGCCCACGGGCTTCCCGTCGCTCGACCGCATGCTCATGGGTTTTCGCGAGGGCCAGCTCATCATCATCGGCGCCCGCCCTGCTGTGGGTAAGACGTCGTTCGCCCTGAATCTGGCGCTCAATGCTGCCGCTGCCGGTTATACCGTCGGCTTCTTCTCTCTGGAGATGTCGGGCAAGGAAATTGCCCAGCGTCTGATTTGCGCCTACGCCATGATCTCGATCAGTGACTTCCGCATGGGCCGCATTAGTCCCGAGCAGTGGGCCAACATCAACGAGGCCACGCAGACCTTGTCCAAGCTCGATATTCTGATTGACGATACGCCCGGCACCACCGTGACCGAGATTCGCGCCAAGAGCCGCCGCATGCTCCACAACAAGGAGAAGGCCATCATCATCCTGGACTACCTGCAGCTGGTGAGTCCTCCGCCGGGACGCCGCTCCGAGAGCCGTACCGTCGAGGTCTCCGAGATGTCGCGTGGTCTGAAGATCATGGCCAAGGAGCTCAAGATCCCGCTCATCGCGCTGTCGCAGCTCTCGCGTCAGGTCGAATCCCGTACCGGCAAGCGCCCGCAGCTTTCCGACCTTCGTGAATCGGGCTCCATCGAGCAGGACGCCGATATCGTTATGTTCTTGGACCGCTCCGCCGACGAGGCCGAAGCCTCGCGCGACGATCGACCCGACGAGGGCGTTACGCGTATCGTCGTGGCCAAGAACCGTTCGGGCCCGATCGGCGACGTCGACCTGATGTTCCTGCCGGCATCCACCAAGTTCTATGAGCTTGATGGGGCACATGCCGAGGAGTAGGACAGGCGCCCGTTGCACGGGTATACTGGGAATGTTTTGTGCTTCTGCGTGCCGGCGTGGCGCGTAGACAGTCCATGAATGTAAGGAGTAAACATGCCGTCAACCGTTTTGGTCGGTGCCCAGTGGGGCGATGAGGGCAAGGGTAAGATTTGCGACCTGGTCGCCGGCGACTTCGATGCCGTCGTGCGCTACTCGGGCGGCAACAACGCCGGTCACACCATCGTCGTCAACGGCAAGAAGTACGGCCTGCACCAGGTGCCCTCCGGCATCATGTATTCCGACCACGTGTCGGTGATCGGTAACGGCTGCGTCGTCAACCCCAAGGTTGTCCTTGAGGAGATCGACATGTTCGAGGCCGACGGCATCACCACCAAGAACCTCAAGATTAGCGGCAATGCGCATGTCATCATGCCGTACCACATCGATCTGGATGGCGCCTTTGAGCAGAAGCTCGGCAAGAAGAACATCGGTACCACCAAGCGCGGCATCGGTCCGTGCTATCAGGACAAGATGGCCCGCATCGGCCTGCGCATGCAGGACATGCTGGACGAGGCACTGTTCCGCGACAAGCTGGAGACCGCTCTCGCCCGCGTGAACCCCGAGCTTGAGCTCATCTACAACCTGCCCACCTACACCGTGGACCAGATTTGCGACGAGTATCTGCCCATGGCCGAGCGCCTGCGCCCCTACATCACCGAGACGAGCCTGCTGCTCAACAACATGATCGATGAGGGCAAGGACCTGCTGTTTGAGGGTGCCCAGGCGACGCTGCTCGACATCGACCACGGCACCTATCCGTACGTGACGTCTTCCAACTGCACCGCCGGCGGCGCCATTACCGGCTCCGGCGTGGGCATGAAGAACGTCGACCGCGTGCTGGGCGTCATGAAGGCCTATATCACCCGCGTCGGATCGGGTCCCATGCCCACCGAGCTTTCCTATGAGTCCGAGGCCGGTCACACGCTGACCGAGGAGGGCTATGAGTACGGCGTGACCACCGGTCGCCGTCGTCGCTGCGGCTGGTTCGACGGCCCCATCGCCAACTACGCCTCGCGCGTCAACGGCCTCACCGATATCGCCCTGACCAAGCTCGACGTGCTTTCGGCCTTCGACACCATCAAGGTGTGCGTGGCTTACGACGTCGATGGCGAGCGCTACACCAGCGTGCCCGAGCATCAGGTGCGCTTTGAGCATGCCAAGCCCATCTACGAGGAACTCCCCGGCTGGAAGTGCGACATTACCGGTTGCCGCAGCTTTGATGAGCTGCCGCAGGAGGCTCAGGACTACGTGGCGTTTATCGAGGATCTGGCACACACCCGCGTGACGTTTATTGGCGTTGGCGCTGGTCGCGAGCAGATCATCAACCGATTCTGGAAGTAATCGGGACTATTTGGTTATTGCGATATACCCCTTTGCAGCCCGGACGGGCGGCCGAGGGGTATATTTGCTTGCAAAGGGCTCGCGCGGAGCGGGCCATTCATCCATAGAGGAGGCACCCTTGAAGGCGGACACTCAAACCATCGACATCCTGTTGTTGGGCAGCGGCGGCCGTGAGCATGCTTTGGCAGCTAAGCTCGCAGCATCACCGCGCGCCGGCAAGCTCTACATCGCGCCGGGTAACGGCGGTACCGCGAGCTGCGGCGAGAACGTTGTTCTCGACGACTGCGATCCTGCGGCCGTGGCGGCGTTTGCGCAGAGCCATGGATGCGGACTCGTGGTAATTGGCCCCGAGGCTCCGCTCGTGGCGGGCGTGGCCGACGCCGTGCGCGCGGCGGGTATTCCCTGCTTTGGCCCGGGTGCCGAGGGCGCCCAGATGGAGGGTTCCAAGCTGTTCTCCAAGCAGCTCATGGAGCGCGCCGGTATCCCGACGGCAGCCTATGGTTCGTTTACCGACGAGGCTTCGGCTCTCGCCTACGTGCGCGAGCAGGGCGCTCCGCTGGTCGTCAAGGCCGACGGTCTTGCCGCGGGCAAGGGCGTTATCGTGGCGACCGAACTTGAGCAGGCCGAGGAGGCCGTGCGCGAGTGCTTTGGCGGCACCTTTGGCGATGCCGGCAACACCGTGGTTATCGAGGAGATGCTCGTTGGTCCCGAGTGCTCGCTGCTGGCCTTTACCGACGGCAAGACCGTGCGCCCCATGGCCACCTCGCAGGACCACAAGCGCGCCCTCGAGGGCGACAAGGGCCCCAACACCGGCGGCATGGGCGTCTACAGCCCGGTGCCCATCGTGACCGACGAGGAGCACGCCACCATGGTGGCGGTCATGGAGCAGACCGTGGCAGAGCTCGCTGCCGAGGGTATCGACTACCGCGGCTGCCTGTACGGCGGCTTTATGCTCACGCCTGCCGGCCCCAAGGTGCTGGAGTTCAATGCCCGCTTTGGCGATCCCGAGACGCAGGTCGTGCTGCCGCGCCTTAAGAACGACCTGGTCGAGGTCATGCTCGCCTGCGCCAACTGCGAGCTCGATCAGATTGAGCTCGACTGGCGTGACGAGTGGGCCGTGGCCGTTGTCCTGACGAGCGCGGGCTATCCCGGCAGCTACGAGAAGGGCAAGGTCATCACCGGTATCGCCGATGCCGAGGCCATGGAGAACGTGACCGTGTACCACGCGGGCACCGCCGTGGTGGATGGCCAGCTCGTGACCAACGGCGGCCGCGTGCTTGCCGTAACCGCGCTGGGCGATACGTTCGAGAACGCTCGCAACCTTGCCTACGAGGCCTGCGAGAAGATTGATTTTGAGGGCAAGACCCTGCGTCACGACATCGGCCTGCGTGCGCTGCGCGGCCGTGACGCCTGGGATGCCTAAAGTCCGAGAGGAATGAGACGGATGGACGAGAAGAACGAAGAGCTCGTGGATGCGCAGATCGTCGAGGAGGACAGCCGCGTGTATGGTCACGCCGAGGGCGAGCCTGGCGGCGAGGTCGCTGACGAGCCGGTGCTGGTGCTGGGCGATGACGACCCGCACGATGCCGAGCTGCACGAGAAGATTCTTTCGGAGGAGTGTGCCTGGAAGGGCAAGATCCTCGACGTCCACCGTCTTGAGGTGGAGCTGCCCAACGGCCACCGCAGCGCCCGCGACATCATTCGTCATCCGGGTGCGGCGGCCGTGGTGGCGCTGACCGAGAGCGGCAAGATTGTGCTGGTGCGTCAGTACCGCACCGCCATCGACCGCGTAACAGTCGAGATTCCCGCCGGCAAGCTCGACCCGGGCGAGGATCCGCTTGATTGCGCCAAGCGTGAGCTGCACGAGGAGACGGGCTTTAGGGCCGGTCGCATTCGCTTTTTGACGTCGATTGTCACGACCTGCGGCTTCTGCGACGAGATCATTCATATCTACCTGGCTACCAAGCTGGAGTTTGATGCGCCCAACCCCGACGATGACGAGTTTGTCAACGTGGACCTGGTGCCGCTGCACGAGTTGATCGACGCCGTACTCGACGGCAAGATCGAAGACGCCAAGACCGTCGTGGGCGCTCTTGCCTGCGACAGTATCGCTCACCGACTAGGCGGGGCAGAGCTGTAACGAGCGGGGATGATCCCGCAGGTTTGTGTAAGTCAGCGAAAGTGCTCCATTTGAGACAAGGTGGTCTAAAAGAGGAGGGAAGCGTATGGATATACGCGACCGACGATTGAAGGCCAGATTGTCTAAATGGGGCGCTTGCAGCGTCGAGACGAAACGCGGTTTGGTAAAACCGCGTAAGGTGATTATGCTGAAGAGGTTTCTTTCTTACTACAAGCCCCAGATGGGGCTTTTTGTTGCCGATACTGTTTGCGCTCTGGTGCTTGCCGCCATTGACCTTGCGTTTCCTATTATTCTGCGCAATTTGACCGGTGGGCTGTTTACTCAGGGTCAGGCTGCCATTATGCAGGCGCTCGGTATGATCGCGGTGGGTTTGGTGCTGATGTATGTCATCCGTTGCGCCTGCCGCTACTTTGTGAGCTACTGGGGCCACGTGATGGGCGCGCGCATGGAGTCCAAGATGCGCGAGGACCTGTTTGACCAGTACGAGCGCTTTAGCTTTGCGTACTTCGACCGTAACAGCTCGGGCGACATGATGAGCCGCGTGGTCAACGACCTGTTCGATATCTGCGAGGCGGCGCATCACGTGCCCGAGTGGATCATCATCTGCGGCATCGAGATTATCGGCTCGTTTGTGATCCTCTTTACCATCGCCCCGGTGCTGGCGCTTGCCATGGCTGTGGTGACAGCAGCGTTTGCGGTCATCATGTTTTGGCAGAACATGCGCATGCGCGAGGTCTTTAGCGACAATCGCAAAAAAATCAGCGGCATCAATGCGCAGCTGCAGGATTCGCTGGCGGGCATGCGCGTGGTCAAGAGCTTTGCCAATGAGGAGACCGAGCGTGCCAAGTTCCGTGCCTCTAACGACCGCTACCTTTCGTCCAAGGAAAACATGTATCACGCCATGGGCGTCTATACTGCGACGTATGGCCTGCTCTCGGGCGTGCTCTACGTGATCGTGGTGCTGCTCGGTGGTTGGCTGGTTGCCCAGGGTCAGCTGCAGGCGGTCGATATGGCAACCTTCGCGCTCTACATTTCGCTGTTCTGCACGCCGCTCGAGACACTCGTCAATTCGGCCGAAATGTATCAGAAGGCTATCGCCGGCTTTAAGCGTATGGACGAGGTGCTCTCGACCGCGCCGGATATCCAGGACAAGCCGGGCGCTACGGATCTGCAGGTGACTGCCGGCGCCGTGGAATATCACGACGTGTGCTTTAACTACGAGGATGTTGAGCTGGGCGAGGGCGATGCCGACGAGCGTCCCGTTATCGACCATATGGACCTGTCCATCAAGCCCGGGCAGACCATCGCTTTGGTTGGCCCTTCGGGCGGCGGCAAGTCCACGACCTGTTCGCTGCTGCCGCGCTTTTATGACGTGGCTACCGGATCCATTAGCATCGACGGCCAGGACGTGCGCGATGTGACGCAGCAGAGCCTGCGCCGCGCCATCGGCCTGGTGCAGCAGGATGTCTATCTATTTGACGGTACGATTGGCGAGAACATCGCCTACGGCAAGCCGGGCGCCACGGCAGAAGAGATCGCCGGAGCCGCCCGTCGTGCCAACATCGATGCCTTTATCGAGTCGCTTCCACAGGGTTATGACACGGTCGTGGGCGAGCGCGGCAGCCGTCTTTCGGGCGGACAGAAGCAGCGCGTTGCCATCGCGCGTGTGTTTCTCAAGAACCCCAAGATCCTGATTTTGGACGAGGCGACGAGTGCTTTGGATAACGAGAGCGAGGAGGCGGTGCAGGAGTCACTCGAAGAGCTGGCACGCGGCCGCACCACGATTATCATCGCCCATCGTCTTTCGACCATTAAGCATGCCGATGAGATTGCGACCGTTGAGCATGGTCGCGTTGTGGAGCGTGGCACGCACGAGGAGCTTCTCGCCCGTGGCGGCACCTATGCCCGTTACTATCGAATGCAGTTCGAAGGTGCGCGTGCGCACGAGCTCGACTGATTGATATGACAGGAAGTTTATGGCTGACAAGAACCCTTTGACTCCGGAAGAAGTGACGGAGTTATTCTCCGAAATCGATGCATCCGGTGTCTTGGATCCCACGCTTGCCAAAAAGCGAACCGAGCGCATGCGTGAGAAGGAGGCTGCGGCCAAGCGCGGTGACAAAGCGGCGCTAGCGCAGCTGCGCAGCGAGGACCGCGCGAGCCAGGCAAAACATATCGACCCGCTGTCCGAGGACGATCCTTCGGGCTCGCAGGTGAGCCATACCATTACGAAGACCGCGATGGCCGTGGTCATCGGTATTCTGGTGCTGATCGTGGGCATGCAGATCGGCTACGGCGTGATGCGCCGTCTGAATACCGCCAACCTGTCCGAGAGCGTTTCGGTGGATACCGTCTCGACCGCGCTCAAGGGTGGACTTGAATGGGGCAACGGCTTTACGCAGTTCCCGCTCGATTTTTCTGTCGACGAGGCCGATGAGCGCACGGGCACGGTTGAGGTGACGGTGTTGGACACGTCGTCTGCCAATGAGCTCGAGCTGCTGTCCAACGGGCAGATCCAGGCCGCGGCGCTTGCGACCAACGCCCTGCTCAACGACAAGATTGACCGCGTGGTGTATAACGTTCACGCCTATATCGACGAGGATAGCAACATTCAGCACGATTCCTTTTTTGGCATGTTCCCCGCGCGGGGTCATCAGAGCGCCATTTTGACGTTTGTGTGGACCAAGAGCTCATCCAACGCCACGAGTATCGACTGGAAGATGCGCATCGTAAGCATGGACGACACCATTGCCGAGCGCATTCAAAAACAGGTGAACTCGGTTTCGTCGCTGATCGAGGACCCGGTGGTGAGCCAGACCAAGATTGACGAGGAAAAGGCCGAACGTGACCTGGAGCATCGTCTGCATGGCCGCGAGATTTTCCGCGGCGGCAAGCCCGATCGCTCACCGTCCGATCTGCTGGAACAGGACAAGAAAAAGTAAGACGCCATCATCCCGCGTGAGCCACAAGCCCCGCGGGATGATTTTTAATCCCCGTCCCAGAAAAATCATTATGCATAGAAAGTCATAATTATCATTTCGTAAACATTTCGATGAAATTAACGCCATGAGGCATGCTTGCGGTTACAATACCGCGAGGCCTAACTACACACCTTTAAGCCGGTCCTGTGAGACCGGGAAGGAGAATTATGGCGAACAACCATACCGCGGGCGCTGCCGCCCGCACCTTCGCGCCCAGCGAGCTTTGCCAGCGTATGCTGGCCAAAACCAGCAAGGGCGCCTGCGGTCCCTGCATCCTGTATCTTGAGGATGGGACCATTTTTTATGGACGTGCATGCGGCGCCGAGGGCACCGCGACCGGCGAAGTCTGCTTCAACACCTCGCTCGAGGGCTACTTTGAGGTCATGACCGACCCGAGTTATGCCGGCCAAATTGTAACCATGACCTATCCGCAGATCGGCAACTACGGTATCGACGAGACCGACGTCCAGTCGGCCTTCCCCGGCGACGCCGTGCGCCCTGCGAGCGCTCCGGCCATGCGCGGCATGATCGTTCGCGACATGTGCGCCACGCCTTCTAACTGGCGCTCGGCCGTTAGCGTGCCGGAGTACCTGCGCGCTCACGGCATCGTCGCTATCGAGGGTGTCGACACCCGCGCTCTGGTGCGCCATCTGCGCGACAATGGTTCCAAGATGGGCATTATCTCGACCGAGATCTTCGACGTCGACGAGCTTGCCGAGCGTCTGGCCGCAGCGCCCACACTGGTGGGCGAGAATTTGGTCAAGACCGTGAGCTGCCCCGCGCCTCACGAGTTTGCAGCTGCCGACCTGCCCGCCACGCATGACTTTGCGCTTGCGGTTGCCGCTCCTGCCCGTCACAAAGTGGTCGCCTACGACTGCGGTGTGAAGCGCGGCATTCTGGAGGGGCTGGTCCGCGCCGGCTGCGACCTTACCGTCGTGCCGTGGGATACGCCCGCGAGTGAGGTGCTCGACATGAATCCCGATGGCGTCTTTTTGTCCAACGGCCCCGGCGACCCCGATGCCGTGGTGGAGACCTACGAGCAGGTGCAGCAGCTGATCGGCAAGGTGCCGGTCTTTGGTATTTGTCTTGGTCACCAGATGATCAGCCTGGCCTGCGGTGCCCAGATGGAAAAGCTTAAGTTCGGTCACCGCGGTGGCAACCAGCCGGTCATGAACCTGGTAAGCCGTCGCGTGGAGATTACCGCACAAAACCATGGCTTTGGCCTGCTGTTCCCCAGCTTGGGCAAGCTTGTCCCCGAGCTTTCCGGCGGCGAGACCGAGCATGCGGCCGATGGAGATCTGCGCGTCTGGGTGCGCCGCGGCATCGCGCCGGTCGTGATGAACGAGCGCTTTGGCCGCATTCGCCTGACACATGTGAACCTCAACGACGGCACCGCCGAGGGCATCCAGCTGCTCGACGCCCCGTGCTTCTCGGTCCAGTACCACCCCGAGGCCTCGCCTGGCCCCACCGATGCCCACTATCTCTTTACCGCCTTTACGCGACTCATGGACGGCGAGGAGAACTACCTGGACATCGACACCGCGAAGGACCGCCTGGCTGGCTGGAATTTCGCCGAGTCCGAGAACGCTGCGACCGAGGAGAACTAACATGCCTAAACGTACTGACATCAAGCGCATCCTCGTTATTGGTTCGGGCCCCATCGTTATTGGCCAGGCATGTGAGTTCGACTACTCCGGCGCACAGGCCTGCAAGGTGCTCAAGGAGGATGGCTTTGAGGTCATCCTGGTCAACTCCAATCCGGCGACCATCATGACCGACCCGGGCTTGGCCGACCGCACCTATGTTGAGCCCATCACCGCCGAGTTTATCGAGCGCGTGATCAAAAAGGAGCGCCCGGACGCGCTGCTGCCCACGCTGGGCGGCCAGACCGGTCTGAACGCCGCCGTCGAGCTGGCAAAGGACGGCACGCTCGACAAGTACGGCGTCGAGATGATCGGCTGCGACCTGGCCGCTATCGAGCGCGGCGAGGACCGCAAACTCTTTAACGAGGCCATGGCCGAGATCGGCCTGGAGGTCGCGCGCTCGGGCTATGCCTACAGCGTGGCCGACGCCGAGGCTATCGCCGAGCGCGTGGGATATCCCTGCGTACTGCGCCCGAGCTTTACCCTCGGTGGCGCCGGCGGCGGCATCGCGCATACCCACGAGGAGCTCGTCTCCATCGTGAGCCAGGGCCTTGAGCTCTCGCCTGCCCATGAGGTGCTGGTCGAGGAGTCCATCGAGGGTTGGAAAGAGTATGAGATGGAGGTCATGCGCGACCACGCCGGCAACGGCATCATCGTGTGCTCCATCGAGAATCTCGACCCCATGGGCGTGCACACCGGCGACTCCATCACCGTGGCGCCGGCGCAGACACTAAGTGACCTTGAGTACCAGCGCATGCGTGTCGCGTCGCTCGCCATTCTGGAGAAGATTGGCGTCGAGACCGGCGGCTCCAACGTGCAGTTTGCCGTGAACCCCCAGACCGGCCGCCTGATCGTCATCGAGATGAACCCGCGCGTGAGCCGTTCGTCCGCACTGGCCTCCAAGGCCACGGGCTTCCCCATCGCCAAGGCCGCCGCTCGCCTGGCCGTGGGCTACACGCTCGACGAGATCGTCAACGACATCACCAAGGCAACGCCCGCCTGCTTTGAGCCCACGATCGACTACTGCGTGGTCAAGGTGCCGCGCTTTGCCTTCGAGAAGTTTAAGGGTACCGACCCTACGCTCACCACGCGCATGAAGGCCGTGGGCGAGATTATGGCGATCGGCCGCACCTTTGAGGAGGCCTTCGGCAAGGCCATGCGCTCGCTGGAGGACGGTCACCAGGGCATCTGCGCCGGTGGCAAGGAGGGTGCCGACAAGCTGAGCGACGATGAGCTCGCTCAGGCCGTGGCAACCCCGACCGAGCACCGCATCTTCTTTGTGGTCGAGGCCCTGCGCCGTGGCTGGGACATCGCCCACATCCATGCCATCTGCGGTATCGATCCGTGGTACCTCAACCGTATCAACGACATAGTGCAGGTCCAGGAGAGCATCCGCGGCCTGCGTGTGGAGGATATCGACGCCGACGCGATGCGCCTACTCAAGCAGTACGGCACGAGCGACGCCGAGATTGCCGCGCTGACCGGCTCGGATGAGCGCTTTGTGCGCGCCTATCGCAAGGGTCTGGGCGTGGTTCCCAGCATGAAGACGGTCGATACCTGCGCTGCGGAGTTCTCGAGCGCCACGGAGTACCACTACAAGACGTACGAGAACATCTACCGCACGAGCCCGGATGCCAAGAAGTGCGTGGCTCCCGACGAGACCACGCCGGCGGACAAGCCCAAGGCGATGATTCTGGGCGCCGGACCCAACCGTATCGGCCAGGGCATCGAGTTTGACTACTGCTGCGTGCATGCGAGCTATGCGCTGGCGGCCCGCGGCTTTGAGACCATCACGGTCAACTGCAACCCCGAGACCGTCTCGACTGACTACGACACCTCGGACCGCTTGTACTTTGAGCCGCTCACCTACGAGGACGTCATGGATGTCATTGACGTTGAGCGTCCCGACGGCGTCGTGGTGACGCTCGGCGGCCAGACCCCGCTTAAGCTGGCGCGCATGCTCGAGGAGAGCGGCGTCAACATTATGGGCACCAAGCCCGATGCCATCGACTTTGCCGAGGACCGCGAGCGCTTCGCCGCTCTGCTCGACAAGCTGGGCATCATGTACCCGCCGGCGGGCCAGGCCACCTCGTTTGAGGAGGCCGAGGCTGTTGCCGCGCACATCGGCTACCCGCTGTTGGTGCGTCCGAGCTACGTGCTGGGCGGCCGCGGCATGATGATCGCCTACGATGCCGAGCATCTGCGCGATTACATGGCCGAGGCCGCGCGCATTAGCCCCGACTACCCGGTGTACCTGGACCGCTTCCTGGAGGGTGCGATCGAGTCCGACGTTGACGCCCTGTGCGACGGCGAAGAGGTCTACATCGGCGGTATCCTGGAGCATATCGAGGAGGCCGGTATTCACTCCGGCGACTCTGCGACCTGCATCCCGCCGTTTAGCTTTAGCGAGAGCCTGCAGGCGAAGCTCCGCGAGACCACGCGCCGCATCGCGATGGCGCTGGGCGTGCGCGGCCTGGTCAACGTACAGTACGCCATCAAGGGCGAGACCGTCTACGTGATCGAGGCCAACCCGCGCGCAAGCCGTACCGTGCCGTTTATCTCCAAGGCCACCGGCGTGCCGCTGGCCAAGTGCGCGGCACGTATCATGGCAGGCGATTCCATTGCGAGCCTGGGCCTGCCGAGCGACGAGCGTCAACTGGACTGGTTCTGCATGAAGGAAGCCGTCATGCCCTGGGGCCGTTTCCCCGGTGCTGACGTTATCCTGGGGCCCGAGATGAAGTCGACGGGCGAGGTCATGGGTATCGCCAAGAGCTATCCCGAGGCATATGCCAAGACGCAGCTGGCGATCGACTACAAGCTGCCCGACCCGAGCTGCGGCAAGGTGTTCATCAGCGTGTGCGACCGCGACAAGCGCCATATCCTTTCGGTCGCCCGCATTCTGCGCTACCTGGGCTTTGACATCTGCTCCACCGAGGGTACGGCGCGCGTGCTGCGCGGCGGCAACGTGACGTGCGAAGTCGTGGAGAAGATCAGCGGCCCGCACGACGGCGAGCGTCCCAACATCGGCGACCTCATCGCCGATGGCAAGATTGCGGTAATCATCAACACGCCGTACGGTCCGGGCTCGCGTGGCGATGGCTACATGCTACGTACCGAGGCCGTGCGTCGCGGCGTGACCTGCGTGACGGCGATGTCTGCCGCCAACACCTACGTGAGCGCCATCGAGGCGGTGCGCGAGGACCAGCAGGGTCACGGCAGCGCCAACGACATGGGCATGGACGTCATCGCCCTGCAGGACCTGCCGCAGCACACGGTGTAGTTGACCTGTCCGGCCGGGGCGGGAGGGGCCGGGATTTCCCCCTTTCGCTCCGGCTGCAAGCAGAGTCGTTCAGGAGGAAACTCGGCCCCTCCCGCCCCGGCCTACGGTGACTCAATTGCACCGTGTGCTGCCGAAGGGGCTTTGCGCGATGATTGGGGCTGAACAGAAAATGAGTGTGGGCTCTGTCGTTCATTCGGACGACAGAGCCCACATTTTGTATGGGGCCTTCAGGTGAATTGCAATCATATGAAGGCCTTTTACCAAGGGAGAGATATGTCTTTGGACAGTTAGTTCAGATTTGTATTTCTCAAAGAGCAGAAGTCGGTTAATTTAGGCTCAATTGAACTGTTTTCGCTTTCCTAATGAGGCAGATATGCTTACTCAAGGGCGGAAAAGGCTTATCGCTGGGTCCCAGTGACTCAAAAACCGAGATGATTAAGCAAAAGCCACTGCCAAAAAAATACAAATCTGAACTAACTGCCCACCACCCTCTGTCAACCTTTCTATTCAAACCAAATCAGCCAACGTATGTCATAGCAATCCCCGGTAGGTCGCAGGGTGGCGGCTGAGCCTTTTCTTCGGGAAACTTCGCGAAGTCCAGTTCCCGAGGGAAAGGTATGGTCTGTGTAATACCAGATAAACAGTACATTTTTGCTTAATTGATATTTGGGAGAAGAACCAATTGGTGTGGCTTATTAAGCCCACTTTGCCATTGACGCTCATTTTAATACCACTGGGAGAATTCCGAACTTGGTTGCGCAACTGCTCCTGTATGCTGATTCAACCTAATAGGTGGATATCTGGTTACTACCAGTTGACCACTTGGTAACGGGTGGGCCCGCTGCACGGAATGTACCGAACACCCCTCCCGTTTGATGCGTGCGCCATGCTGCAGGGCGTGCGTCCGCGACACTTCCGCATGTCGGAGGGAAGGAGTCCAGGTGTGTAGGAATTCCATTTTTACGAAACGGTGGGTGAAGGGAAGCGCGGTCCTCGTTGCCACTGCAGCGACGCTTGTGTTTGCCAATCCCCAGCAGGCGATTGCCACGCCACTCAAGGGTGTCGACTCAGCGACCGTGTCTCAGTCTGCCTCGAACGTCGTCGACATCGATTTCGCTGACGGCATCAAGGGCCGTATTACGTTCCTCGAGGACGGTATTTTCCGTTATAACGTCGACCCCAAGGGTGAGTTTTCCGAGTACGCCACGCCGCGCAGTAAGTCCCACACGGCTAAGATCCAGGCTCAGCCCGATACCTCGGACACCTACAGCAAGCCGAGTGCGACGGTTGCCGACAAGGGCGACACTATCGAGATCACCGGCGGAAAGGCGACCGTGATCCTGGACAAGGCGACTGGCAAGATGAGTATCAAGTCAGGCGACCGTGGCGTGGTTTCTGAGTCTGCGCCCCTCGACCTTGATAAGAAGGGTACCGTCCAGACGCTCGCCAAGGAGAAGTCCGAGAACTTCTTTGGCGGCGGCACCCAGAACGGCCGCTTCCTGCACACCAACCAGACCATCGCCATCTCCAACACTAACAACTGGACCGATGGCGGCGTTGCCTCGCCCAACCCGTTCTATTGGACGAGCGACGGCTACGGCGTGCTCCGAAACACGTTTGCAGAGGGTTCCTACGACTTCGGTTCCACGGACTCATCGACGGTCACGACTTTGCACAGCGAGAATGAGTTTGATGCCTATTACTTCGTGGCGACCAACGAGGGCGCCTCGAACGTGGCAACCGAGATGCTGCAGGACTACTACAAGGTGACCGGCAATCCGGTGCTGCTGCCCGAGTACGGTTTCTACCTGGGTCATCTTAATGCCTATAACCGTGATGGCTGGTCAACGACCTCGGGTCAAAAGAAGTGGGAGACCAAGGGCAGCAAGTCCTCGAGTGAGAAGGGCGACGTTAAATACGAGTCCGGCATGTCGACGGGCTACAAGCTCGACGGCACGCTTGCGGCCGAGACGCTCAACGGTGAGGGCCCTACGGTTGATACCGAGAACATGAAGGCGACCGATTTCGACCGCCAGTTCTCCGCCCGGCAGGTTATCGATGACTACGAGGACAACGACATGCCGCTCGGCTGGTTCCTGCCGAACGACGGTTACGGTGCTGGCTACGGCCAGAACGGTTACTACAAGACCGGCGGCGTCAACTCCGACGGAACGAGTTCTGCCGAGCGCCTCAACGCCGTGCGCGCCAACGTCGACAATCTTAAGAAGTTCACCGAGTATGCCAACTCCAAGGGCGTGAGCACCGGTCTCTGGACCCAGTCGAACCTCGAGCCCGATAGCAACTCCGAGACCCCGTGGCATCTGCTGCGCGATTTCGATTCTGAGGTTAAGACTGGTGGCATCACCACGCTCAAGACCGACGTCGCTTGGGTCGGCTCCGGCTACTCCTTTGGCCTCAACGGCATCAAGACGGCCTATGACACCGTGACCACCGGCGCCAACAAGCGCCCCAACATCATCACGCTTGACGGCTGGGCCGGCACGCAGCGCTTTGGCGGCATCTGGACCGGCGACCAGTACGGCGGTAACTGGGAGTACATTCGCTTCCATATCCCCACGTATATCGGCCAGAGCCTCTCGGGCAACCCCAACATCGGCTCCGATATGGACGGCATCTTTGGTGGCGATCCCATCATCTCCGCTCGCGACTACCAGTGGAAGACATTCACGCCCTCTATGCTTGACATGGACGGTTGGGGCACCTACCGCAAGTCGCCCATGACGCACGGCGATCCATACACGGGCATCTCGCGCTTCTATCTCAAGCTCAAAGCACAACTCATGCCCTATATCTACACGAGCGCGGCCTCGGCGGCCAACATCGACACGGGCAACGGCGATACCGGCCTTCCCATGATCCGCGCCATGCTGCTTTCCGACAACTCCGAGTACGCCGCAAGCACCTCGACGCAGTACCAGTACATGTTCGGTGAGAACTTCCTGGTGGCACCGGTGTATCAGGATACCCAGGCAGATGAGAACGGCAACGATGTCCGCAACGGTATCTACCTGCCCAACTACGGTACCGACGAGAATCCCACCATCTGGATTGACTACTTCTCGGGCAAGCAGTACCGCGGCGGTCAGGTCCTCAACAACTACGAGGCTCCGCTTTGGAAGCTGCCACTCTTTGTTAAGGCCAACGCCATCGTGCCGATGTACGCCGAGAACAACAACCCCGAGGCTGTGACCGAGACCAACACCAAGGGCACCAATCGCAGCCAGCGTATCGTCGAGTTCTTCGCCACCGAGGGTGAGGGCAGCTTTACGCAGTACGAGGATGACGGCTCCTCCATCGAGAACAACACGACCGAGGACGATTCCTACGGCACAATCGACAATATTTCCTACGGTGAGCATGTGAGCACCGTCTATAAGTCGAGCGTGGTGGGCGGCACGGCGACCTTTACCGCCGAGGCATCGCAGGGCGGCTACAGCGGCTACGACTCCAACCGCACCACGACCTTTGTGGCCAACGTCTCCGCCAAGCCCACGAGCGTCTCCGCCAAGAACGGCGGATCCGCGCTCAACGTGGTTGAGGTCGACTCGCAGGAGGCCTTTGACGCCGCGACCCCCGAGGCCGGCCAGGCGGTCTACTTCTACAACGAGACCCCCAACCTCAACCACTACGGTAGCGACGCAGGCAGCACCGAGGCCGAGCAGGGCGAGAGCTTCAACAACACCAAGATCACCACGAATCCCAAGGTCTACGTCAAGTTCGCGAAGACCGATGTCGCCACGGCAGCGCAGACGCTCGAACTGGGCGATTTCGTGAACGCCGATGCCACGCTCGCGGCCGACCGCTTCAACGAGAACCTCTCCGCACCCGCGAACCTTGCTGCCCCCGAGGACGCCACGACCCCCACGAGCATTAAGCTCACCTGGGGGAAGGTCGATGGTGCTACCTCCTACGACCTTAAGGTAGACGGCACTGTGTTCGCCGTGGGCGATGCGGCAGAATTCACGCATACCGATCTTGCCTACAACAGCAAGCATACCTACCAGATTCGTTCGCGCAACGCCGATGGCTACTCCGCATGGAGCGACGTGCTTGAGGCGAACTCTGCGCTCGACCCGTGGCGGAACGTGCCTGAGGCCGAGGAAATCACTTGGGAGGGCTCGCTCTACGGTAGCCATAAGGCCGAACTCGCCTTCGACCATGAGTTCCAGTCGGGCGACGGCGGTTTCCACTCCGGTGGCAACGATCTGGGCAAGGCGCTTACCGTTGACTACGGTCGCGCTTACAAGCTCGACAAGCTCGAGTACTATCCGCGCGATGATGCCGGTAACGGCACTGTGACCAAGATGCGCATCGAGACGAGCCTCGACGGCGTGCATTGGACGACGCAGGAGGTCGACTGGGAGCGCTCCGCCGCTTGCAAGACGGTGGCGTTCGACGGCGCCGTGGCCGCGCGCTACGTGCGTATGACGCCGCTCGCGTCCGTGGGCAACTTCTTCTCCGCCTCCGAGATCGCCATCTACAAGACCGACGGCACGGACGGCTTCGCTG
Source organism: uncultured Collinsella sp. (assembly GCA_902491395.1). Classification (GTDB taxonomy): domain Bacteria; phylum Actinomycetota; class Coriobacteriia; order Coriobacteriales; family Coriobacteriaceae; genus Collinsella. Next base: position 2,979 of record CABUHO010000030.1, on the reverse strand, counting down.
TGGGCTCCAACCTCAACAAGGCCACGGTCTCCGACGGCGACTACTCCAACATGAAGAATTACCTGGGTCTTGAGAACCGCGAGCCCGACACCTCGACGTTCGACTCCCAGATCCGCGCCCACTTCGCCGACCTCAACGGCAACGGCGTCTACGACGTGTACGACTACTCCTTCACCATGGCGGCGCTCGACGGCGGCACCAAGCAAAAGGGCAAGGCTGCTGGCACCCTCGCGGTGATCCCGAGCAAGATGGAGGTCGAGGCCGGCGACGAGATCACGGTCGACGTCTACGCCACCGACGCCGAGAACATCAACGCGCTCGGTGCGCTCGTCAACTTCAACAGCGACCAGTTCGAGTATGTCTCCGAGAGCATCGCGCAGGATGCGTCGACGGCGGGCATGGAGAACCTCTCGCGCGAGAAAGTGCAGTTCACGGATGGCCACCAGACCATCAACCTGGCCTTCGCCAACCGCGGCGACGCCAAGCTCTTCAACAGTACTGGTGTGGTCGCGAGCTTTAAACTCAAGGCTAAGACGGCCGGCAAGGTCGAGCTGCCCTCGACGTCTTGGCTCGTCGGCCCGGCGTGCGACGCGCTCGAGTTCGTGAGTGATGGCACCGTGACGATGCCCGGTGTCCCGCAGCCCACCAAGTCCGAGTACGGCCGCGACGCCTTTGACATCACGATGACCAACGACGAGCTCCCCACCGACGACGGCACCAACGTCGAGAAGCTCATCCAGCAGAAGAGCTATGACGGACTGTTCGACAACAATGAGGGCGGCAACGACTTCGAGTTCCTGTGGAACTATGGGCCCAACTGGATCGACGGCAAGATGCCGACCTACGTCAAGCTGCCCGCCACGATGACGTTCGCCTTCAAGACGCCGTCGAAACTCGATAGCGTCGAGGTCGTTAACCGCAACGGTGGCAACGGCACCGTGCAGAAGATTAAGTCCGTCGTGACGTTCGAGGACGGCTCGACCCAGGAGTTCTCGGGCGGAAGCTTTGATTCCTATCAGGCTCGCTACGCCTTTGGCCTCTCTGCCGAGAACAAGGGCAAGAAGGCGACCAAGGTCGAGATCACGCCGCTTGAGGCATCGGGTGACCAGATGCTCACGCTGCGCGAGATCAACTTCAACTACACACAGGGTGTCGAGGCCATCGAGGGTGTCGAACTGGGCAAGAACCAGACCGAGTTCTTCGAGGGCGATGTGACGCTCGTCGACGCCAAGGCCACGCCCGAGAGCGCCGGCTACCCCTATGTGACGGTCGAGAGCTCCGATCCTTCTGTGGTGAGCGTCTCCGCTGTCCAGGCCGGCGATAGCGTGAGCTACTACCTGCGCGCCAACAAGGCCGGCAAGGCAACGATCACGGTGGCGTCGGTGCTCGATCCCTCCAAGACCGCATCCTATGAGGTCGAGGTCAAGGCTGGTGTCGACACCTCTGCGCTCATGGCAGCGCTTTCCAAGGCCGCGGGCTACAGCGAGTCCGTCTACACCAAGGATTCCTATGCAGCCCTCACCGCTGCGGTCGAGGCGGCTCAGAAGCTCCTCGATGGCGGCCAGGGCAGCTATAGCAAGAAGGATGTCGCAGACGCCACGGCCAAGATCGAGAAGGCAATCGACGGCCTCAAGATGCGCCCCGTCGATGAGAAGAGCCTCATCAACACGCCCGAGAACCGCGAGAACGTCAAGGTGACCGGCTTCTCGAGCGAGGCCGACTATGAGGGCAGCAACGCCGTCAACGCTCTTGACGGCGATGAGCAGACGCTCTGGCACAGCGACTGGGCCTATAAGGCCGGTATGCCCCAGTACCTGACCGTCGACCTGGGCCGCGACTACGATCTCACCGACGTCACGTTCCTGCCGCGCCAGGACGGCGGCACGAACGGCGATATCTTTGAGGACGAGGTGCTGGTTTCCGACACCGCCGACGGTTATGAGATGGGCACCGCCACGTCGATGGGTACGTTTACCTTCGACAACGACGGCCGCGTGCTCACCGACCGTGGCGACTGGAAGCAGATGAGCTTTGGCGCCGCGCGCGGTCGCTACGTGACCGTCAAGGTGCTCCACGCCGGCGGTGGCAGCGTTGACGCCTACTGCAGCATGGCGGAGCTCAAGTTCTACGGTACGGCCGTTCCCAATCCGGTGGCGAAGGACGACCTCACTGCCGCGATTGAAAAGGTTGATGCCGAGGTTGCAGCCGGCGACCTTAAGGCCAGCGACTACACCGAGGCTTCCTGGACCGCGTTCCAGAACGCCTTGGCGAGCGCCCGCGCCATCCTGAACGACGAGAACGCCACGCAGGACGAGGTCGACCAGGCACTCAAGGCACTCGAGAGTGCTCGCGACGCGCTTGAGAAGACTCCGGTGACCCCGGTCGAGAACCCGACCAAGAAGCAGCTCAAGGCCTTGGTCAAGCAGGCGAAGGAGATTGACACCAGGGGCAAGACGGACGAGTCTGTCAAGGCCCTGACGGATGCCATTACCTACGCCGAGGACGTCTTGGGTGATGAGAATGCTTCCGACATCCAGCTCCAGGCGGCCTATGACCAGCTCAAGCTGGCCATTGAGAGCCTCAAGGATGCCGATTCCGGCAACCAGGGCGGCTCGGGCAACCAGGGTTCCGGCAATGGCTCAAACGGCGGCAACCAGGCGGGCAAGCCCGCAGGCGACAAGGCCCAGGGCAGCAAGAAGAGCGGTTCGGCGATCCCCAATACCGGCGACCAGACGGCGGCGACCGTCGCGGCCGTCGGTGGTCTTGGCGCCATCATCGCCGCGATCGGCGCTTTCTTCCATCGTCGCAGCAAGGCTAAGTAGTCCCAGCGACAACTAAGCAAACGTGCCCGCCGCTCCGTCAAGGACGGCGGGCATTGCTTTATTATTTCAGCCAACGCACGTCATGGCAATATCCGGTAGGTCGCAGGGCGCTTCGCGGGCGGGCCAGGCTCTATCTGGACGACTTTGCGAAGCAACC
>CABUHO010000029.1 GCA_902491395.1 uncultured Collinsella sp. | reverse complement strand
AACGCGGCTGCGAGCGCCTCTTCACAGACGACTCCTCCCGCTCCTCGCGCGACGGAGGCCGCCATTACGGGCTCGGCCTCCACGTCGCCTCCGAGGCCGCGAGCGCCCACGGGGGCTCCGTCTCGCTCGCCAACGGCCCCTCGGGCGGTGCGGTGGCCACCATCGCGGTCCCCCTGTGCGGGATCTGACGATTTCCTCGATGTCTTTCTCGACTGCGATATGTCGCTCGCCGAGGCCGCGACGAGATGGTGTCGCGTCTGCCCCGTTTGGTGCTTCTAGCTCAAATTTGATCTGATGTAAGGCCCGTGCAATCCTGCGCGGGCCTTTCTTTTGGCGATTGCTCGAACAATTTGAGGTTCGTGGCGCAGGTAATCGGGTTGAGGAAAAATGGGGGCATACAGCGGCTCTCAGAGCGCCTGCCGCATTCCCCCGCCATTATCACTGCGGTGCCCTCGCAGAAAGATCATCCTGTTTGGCGTTTCGTTGCAACAGCCCACTTGTCCACCGATCAAGTGAACTACTGGAATAAATACAGCGACACGCTTGTACGTTACAGTCGCTATATCTGTGTAAATCGCCGCGATAAATTCAGCCCGTACTCGGCTGTATACCAGCTACGGGTATGTAGATTCATATCGCGTTAATAAATCGGCTCAAGTGTGTGCAAAACGCGCAAGTAACCGCAAAAGGCGATTATCGCGTAGGTAGATTTTTGGCACCCTGTTGCTTAATCAAAATTAAGCAATTGCTTAAAACAAAAAAGGTCAGGCACTAGGTGCCTGACCTGCAAACTTCTGGTCGGGACGACTGGATTCGAACCAGCGACCCCTTGACCCCCAGTCAAGTGCGCTACCAAGCTGCGCCACGTCCCGAAGCTTTTGTTTGTTGCTGTGCTCTCGCTCGCAACAGGGAGTATATTAACCCGAAACTTTGCCCTTGTGCAAGAACTTTTTTACAAATTTTGAAGCAAGTCCAAAATTGTATCTGCGAGCTGGGGTTTTGTTAGAACGGGAAGTTCTTGCGTGCCCGCTGTGCTCACGATCCAGGCCTTGTTAGTATCGGTTCCAAAGCCCGAATCGGCGCGCGAGACATCGTTGGCGATAATGGCATCGCAACCCTTGCGGGCGAGCTTTCGCTGCGCGTACTCCACGACGTTATCGGTCTCGGCCGCAAAGCCGATCACGCACCGCTCTCCCTTTTGGCGCGAAAGCTCGGCCAAGATATCGACCGTCTCGACCAGTTCGATGCGATCCAGGCGCTCGTTGGCCTTTTTGAGCTTATGGTCGGCAGGGGCTGCGGGCGTGTAGTCAGCGACGGCAGCCGCACAAATGGCCGCATCGGCCGTCTGAAAGGCGCTCAGCGCCGCCTGCAGCATCTCTGCGGCGGTCTGCACGCGCACGCACTCCACGCCGCGGGGGACATCGAGCGATGTCGGTCCCAGCACAAGCGTGACCGCAGCGCCGCGGCGAGCAGCCTCCCCCGCCAGGGCGATGCCCATCTTGCCCGACGACCGGTTGCCAATAAAGCGCACGGGGTCGATCGGCTCGTGCGTGGGGCCGGCGGTGATTACGATGCGCTTGCCCGCAAGGTCCTGGGGCGCGGGGTTGAGCACCTCGCAGACGGCCTTAACGGTGTCCTCGGGCTCGCTCATGCGTCCCGTGTCCACGTCGCCGCAGGCAAGGTAGCCACTACCGGGTCCTACCACATGGACGCCACGGTCGCGCAGCGTGGCCATGTTGGCCTGCGTCGCCGGCGCCTTCCACATGCCGTTGTTCATGGCAGGGGCGATCACGATGGGGCGCGGCGTGGCAAGCAGCGTGGTGGAGATGAGGTCATCGGCGATACCGTTTGCCATCTTGGCGATGATATTGGCCGTCGCGGGCGCCACGACCACCAGATCGGGCTCCTGCGCCAGCGAAATGTGGTGAATGGGGTCGGAGGGGTCGTCGAATAGACCAACGGCAACAGGCTCGTTGGTGAGCGCTCGGAAGGTGAGCGGGCCCACAAACTCGGTGGCATGCTCGCTCATAACGACCTTGACGCGCGCGCCGCGCTTTTGCAGCAGGCGCACGATATTGCACGACTTATAGGCGGCGATCCCGCCGGTAATACCCAGCAGGATCGTTTTTCCCTCAAGTTGCATTGAATTGTTGGATGCCGCCGTCATCATTTAGGCTTCCTTGTTGGGAAGCACCAGCAGGCGGTGGCAGTACGGGCAATGCGTAATCTCACTACCGTCGTGGTTGAGGTCGCTCATGGACGACGCCTGCAGTGCGGTGTGGCAAACCGTGGGGATGTTGCCCTTGATGGTCTCGACGGCCAGGCCGCGGAACTGCTTGAGCAGGCTCTCATAATCGGTGAGCACGTCGGTCGGCAGCGTGGCGGCAAGCGCGGTGCGCTCTTTGGTGGCGGCATCTATCTGGGCCTGGAGGTCGGCGGCCTTGGCGCGGGCGGCCTTGGTATCGGCCTTCACGCCCTCCTCGAACTTGGCGATGATGGCCTGCGCGCGAGCCTCGCGGTCGAGCGCCTCCTTATGGGCGACAACGACATCCTTGCGGGTGTGCTCGATCTTGTCCAGACGCTTTGCCAGGGTGGCAAGCTCGTTTTCCAGGTCCTGTACCTCGCGGTAGTCAGAGCCGTCAACGTGGCGCTTCTTAGCGGCCTCGATGGCGTTATTGGTCTGGATCTCGGTGGTGTTGAGATCGTCGAGCTCAATGTCCAGATCCTTGCGCTGGGCGTAGAGCTTGGTCATCTCGGACTTGAGCTTCACATAGGTCTTGCGCTTGGAAGCGAGCTCCTTGAGCTCCGGCATATTGGCAAGTTCGCTCTTGTTGCGGGCGAGCTCCAAATCGATCTGTTGCAGCTTGAGTAGCGTAGCGCCGGCGCTCATAAGTTCTCTCCTTTTGTCACAGTCCACCATTGGCAAGGGTTCAGTATTTTAATCGCATGACGGGGGTCAACCCCGGCGTCAACTGCAGAGTTCATCAATATATCAACGAACGTCTCCTCGGAGCGGTCGTGGCCGAGCAAGATCACCGGCAGCCCGCGCAAGGCAAGGTCTTGCGCCACGTGGTACCCCGCCTCGCCCGTCACGACAACATCAGCGCCTGCGGTGATGGCGAGCTCTCCGAAGTCGCCCAGGGAGCCGCCCAAAATGGCGACGGTCCGACACGGGTGATCGACCTCGCCCCACACACGCGGGTCGCTGCCAAAGGCCGTGGCAGCACGGGTGGCAAGATCGCGCAGCGTGCACGGGTCGTTGAGCGTTGCAAGTGCGCCCAGGCCGGTGGCCTCGGGGTCGTCCACGTGCTCCAGTGAGCTCACGGGTGCGGCACCCAGCAGCTTGCTCAGGCAGACACGGGCTTCGTGCGAGCGGTCCAGGTTGGTGTGGAGCGAGATAATGCTCACCCCGCAGCGGGCAGCCTCGTAGAGGGCCGCACTGCACTGGGGTCGTGTGGCATCCGCCGGACAAAAGGCCTCGGGTGCCTTGATGTATATGGGGTGATGCGTCAGCAGCACGTTGGCGCTTGCTTCTTGGGCGCGGCGAACATTAGCCTCGGTCGCATCGAGTGCGCAGGCAACGCCGGTGATCTCCGCGGCCGGATCGCCAACGGAGAGTCCTACGTGATCCCAGCCCTCGGCGTCCGCCTTGGGATAGCGTGCCAGCAGCGCGCGCTCAAGCTCGGCGACGATCATGCGGCACCCACGATCGAGAGCAGCGTTTGGGCGAACTCGTCCAGATCGCTCGGATTCACGCGGTCGTCAAAGGAAATGCGCAGTGCTCCCAATGCCTGCTCGCGACCGATGCCCATCGCGCTCAAAACGTGGCTGGGGTCCATGCTGCCGCTCGAGCATGCCGAGCCTGCCGATACCTCAAAGCCGGCGGCGTCGAGCTTGATGATGAGCTCCTCGGAGTCCATGCCGTCAATGTAGATCGAAACCATACCCGGCAGACGATCGGCCTGTGCGTAGTCGCCCATGGTGGCATGAATACGCGGATGGGCCGTAAGCGTGGTGTAGAGCTTGTCGGATAAGGCCTGCAGCGTTGTGCGCTCCTGGGCAACATCCGGCAACAGCGCGGAAGCGGCAGCGGCAAAAGCCAGCTGTGTACGCAGGTCCTGCGTGCCGGCACGACGACCGGCCTCCTGTCCACCGCCGAAGATGCGCGGGCGCAGCGGCGTGCGGCTCTTAAGGTAGAGTGCGCCAGACGCCACGGGGCCACCGATCTTGTGCGCGGCAACGGTCATGGCGTCAACTCCCAGCTCGGTGACATCGAGCGGAATATGCAGATAGCCCTGGATGGCATCGGTGTGGAACAGAGCGCCCACGGTATGCGCGGCCGCGGCAAGCTCGCGGATGGGCTGCACCACGCCGGTCTCGTTGTTGGCAACCATGATGCTCACGAGCGCCACGTCGTCGCCTAGTAGCTCGACAAGCGCGACAGGCTCAATGTAGCCCGCGCGGCAGGGCTGCACCAGGTCGACGGTAAAGCCGACGGCACGCAGCAGCGGCAGGTTGTCCAGAATCGAATCGTGCTCGATGGCAGATACGATCACGCGGTTACGCTTGCGATCGCGCTGACGAGCGCCCTCGGCAAGACCGAGCAGCGCCAGCTGGTTGGCTTCGGTGCCGCCGTTGGTCAGAACAATCTCGGACGGGCGGACGCGTGCGCCAAAGCTATGGGCGATCTCGCGACGGGCAACCTCCAGGCGCGCGGCGGCCTTGCGGCCGAGCGAGTGCAGCGAGTTGGGGTTGACGCCTGCAAGCTCGCTGTCGTCATATTCGCGCTGCGCAAGGAGCGCCTCGGCGCGCATGGGCGTCGAGGCGGCATAGTCAAGATTCACGGGTATGCGGTTTTGACCTGCGGTCATAAGGGTTTATGCCTCCTGTGCGGCCTCGTTGCCCAGCTTCTGCAGCAGCGCAACCTCGGCGGCGGGATCTTCGGACTTAAATACGGCGGAGCCGGCCACGAGCACGTTGGCGCCGGCCTTGACGACCTCGGCGATGTTCTTGGAAGAAATACCGCCGTCGACCTCGATCAGGGGCGACACGCCGTGACGCTCGCACATGGTCTTGAGCTCGTGCAGTTTGGCAATGGTACCGGGAATAAAGCTCTGGCCGCCAAAGCCCGGGTTCACACTCATGAGCAGCACCATGTCGACAACGTCGATGATGCTCTCGAGCACGCACACGGGGGTGGCGGGGTTGAGCACCACGCCGGCCTTGACGCCGCGCTGCTGCAGATGGGTGAGCGTGCGGTGCAGGTGCGTGGAGGCCTCGTAGTGCACGGTGATCATGTCGGCACCAGCGTCGGCGTACCAATCGACCGTCTCGTCGGGGTTCGACACCATCAGGTGCGCGTCGACCGGTACATCGGTGGAACGCTTGACGGCCTTAAGGATGTCAACGCCAAAGGTGAGGTTGCCGGTAAAGTGACCGTCCATAACGTCGAAGTGCACGTAGTCGGCGCCGGCGATCTTGTCGAGCTCGCCCTTGAGGTTGGCCATGTCGGCCGAAAGGACGGACGGAGCGATTTTGATGGAACCCATGGTAGAAGCCTTTCTGCGCTAGTCGGTGAGTCCGTAGAACTCTTGAGAAGGGACGCGATCGGTAAGAATCTCGAGCGCCCTATCCAAAGTAACACCGTTGTAGAGCGTTTGCTCCACGGCAAAGGTGAGCGGAATGTCTACGCCCAGTGAACGGGCGAGCTCGCTGACGCTGCGGGCCGCGACGGCGCCCTCGACCACCATATGCGTGCGCGCCTGGTACTCGTCGAGCGACACGCCGTGGGCAAACTCGTAGCCAAAGGTACGGTTGCGCGAATGCTCCGAGGTGCAGGTGGCAATGAGGTCGCCCATGCCGGCAAGCCCCATGCAGGTCATAGCTTGACCGCCTCGGGCGTGCACCAGTCGGCTGATCTCGGCCAGGCCGCGCGTCATGATGAGGGCGAGCGTGTTGTCGCCCGCACCGCTACCGGCGGAGATGCCGCACACGATGGCGATGACGTTTTTCATAGCGCCGCAAACCTCAACACCGGTCATGTCCTGCGATAGATAGATGCGGAAGGCCGTGGACAGGAGCAGGTCCTTAAAGGTCTCTCCTATCTGCGGATCTTCGCTGGCGATGACGGCGGCAGATAGCCCGCCGCGGCAGATTTCCTCAGCATGGTTGGGGCCCGAGAGCGCCGCCACATGCGACTCGTTGCCGATCTCGCTGGCGATGACCTCGCTCATGAGCAGGCCGGACTCGGGCTCAATGCCCTTGGTGAGGCAGAGCACCGGGGTATCGGCGCCGATAAAGGGCGCGGCCTGGTGACACACGTCGCGCAGATGCGTGGAGGGCACGGCAAAGATGATCGCATCGGCACTGTCGAGCGCCCGGGCGAGCTCGGTCGTTGCTACCACGTTGTCCGGCAGCTCATATCCCACCAGATAGCGCGGGTTGCGATGCTCGCCGTTAATGCCGGCGGCCGTCTGCTCACTATGGGCCCACATGGTCACGCGCCCGGCTCGTGCGGCGGCAAGGCCGGCGACGGCGGTTCCCCAGGAGCCAGAGCCAATCAGCGCAACATTCATGACTCTCTCCTACTTATCGTCGGGCTCGGTGACGCGCTTGGTAAACGAGAGCTTGGACTCCTTACCGGCCATGAGCTTTTGGATATTTGAGCGATGGGCCCACACTACGGTGATGCCGATCATCGCCATGCAGAACTTGAGGCCCAAGCTGCTGTACGGAAAGACCGCGCAAGCAGCGATAGGAAGTCCGATGGCAGCGGCAAGCGAGCCCACCGACACGTACTTGGTAATGGCGACGGCCACGATGAACATGCCCAGCAGCGACAGGCCAATGGGCCAGTACCAGGCGAGGATGACGCCCAGACCGACCGCGATACCCTTGCCACCGTGGAAGTTGAGGTACGGCGAGAATATGTGGCCCCATACGGCCGCCAGGCAGATGACACCGAGCATCCAGTCGCCAGGGGCTCCAGGCGCCATGATGTTCGGCGGAAAACCATAGCCTAGATCGGCGATGAGCGGACGGGCGATAAGGACGCAGATGGCGCCCTTCAAGCAGTCGAGCAGCAGCGTGAGCGCCGCGACCTTGGGGCCGGCCACGCGCAGCGCATTGGTTGTGCCGATGTTGCCGGAGCCCGCCTTGCGAATGTCCGTGTGGTTGAACATGCGGCCCAGGATCAGGCCAAACGGAATCGCTCCGATAAAGAACGAGACCACGGCGCAGATGGCGGTCAGCAGAATCGGATTATGCATCCTTTTGTTCCTTCTTCCTAAAGAAGAGTCGAATGGGCGTGCCGGCAAAATCGAAAGTCGAGCGCATGCGGTTCTCCACGTAGCGCTGGTAGGTGTCGTTGACCAGGTCGCTATGGTTGACGAAGAACGTGAACGTCGGCGGGTTGATGCCCGTCTGAGTCACGTAGTGCATGCGCAGGCGGCGCTTGCCGTCCACCACGGTGTGGCCGAACTCGCGCAGGTCGGTGAGGAAGGTGTTGAGGCGCGAGGTGGTGATCTTTTGCGAGCGCGTCTTCTCGGCGGCGTCGACCATCGCCCAGATCTTCTCGACGCTGCGGCCAGTGAGGGCAGAGATGCGCAGGTACTGGGCCCAGGGAGCCATAACGCCCAGACGGCGGTCGACGGTCTCCATGCAGGCCTCGCGCTTGCGGTCGTCGTCGAGCAGGTCCCACTTGTTGAGCAGCACGACGATGGCGCAGCCGCGCTCGATGGCCAAGCCCATGACCTTCTGGTCCTGCTCGGTAACGCCCACGGAGGCGTCGACGACGAGCAGTGCCACGTCGGCGCGATCGATGGCGCGCAGGCCGCGGACCATCGAGTAGTACTCGATGTTCTCGTACACGGTGCTCTTCTTGCGAATACCCGCGGTGTCAACCATGCGGTAGTGCTTGCCGTTGCGCTCGACGACCGTGTCGATGGCGTCGCGCGTGGTGCCGGCGATGTTCGAGACGATGGAGCGGTCGGCGCCCAGGATGCGGTTGAACAGCGACGACTTGCCGGCATTGGGGCGGCCGATGATGGCGACGTTCAGGGCGTCGGGGAACTCATCGGTGACCTCTTCCTCCTCCTCCGGAAGCAGGGCCACGATATCGTCGAGCAGGTCGCCCGTGCCGTGGCCATGCAGGGCCGAGAGGGGCGTGGGCTCACCGACGCCGAGCGAATAGAACTCCCAGATGCTGTCGTTTTCGCGATCGGGGTTGTCGAGCTTGTTCACCAGTAGAAAGACCGGCTTGTCGCAGCGCTTGAGCATGCGGGCGACCGACTCGTCCTCCTCGGTGACGCCGGTGCGGCCGTCGACCACAAACAGGATGACGGCGGCTTCCTCGGCGGCGGCGAGGGCCTGGTCGCGGATGGACGTGGCAAAGACGTCATCGCTCTTGAGCGGCTCGATGCCGCCCGTGTCGACAATGGTGAACTCGCGGCCGTTCCAATCGGCCGTGTGGTATGAGCGATCGCGCGTGACGCCGCGGGACTCATGGACGATGGCGTCCGAGGTTTGGGCTAGGCGGTTAACGAGCGTGGACTTGCCCACGTTGGGGCGTCCGACGACGGCGACGATAGGTTTCATCTGCTCTCCTTTAATGGATAGGGTCAGCGGAATTAGTAGAGTCTGCGGGCACAATGCCAAGGATATGCTCCAGGGTATCGAGCAGCTCATGCGGCATGGTCGACACCATATGAACCTCGGCGCCGCGACTGGTAAGGCTTGCGAGTAAATCGTCACGATGATACTCGTCAAGCGTCATGCCGTCAGCGTTGAACATGAGCTTAGGCACAAAGAGCATAACCCCCGACAGGTCTTGGGGCAGCTGCTCCAGAATGTCACACGCGACGATGAGGCCGGTCACGTCCACGTTGCCGCCGAAGTAGCGGTTCTTGATGGCCGTAACAGTGCCGCCGAGACCATGCGGCGACTCCACAAAGCGCGCCACGGTGTCGCGCGCGCTGGCGCCGGAGAGGCACAGCAGGTGCTGGCTGCGGGCGGCGATGGCCTCGCGGACGCGGGCCAGTCGCTCGGCATCGGTAGCCAGCACGTCGTCGGTCTCGTCCAGATACGAGCGGATCATGCCGATGCCGTCGTAGTACTGCGGGTAACCGTCGTAAAAGTCTGCCTCGGGAGGATCGATGCCGGCGTCCAGATAGAACTCGTCGCTCATCTGGAAGGTGTGGCGGCCAAAGCGCTCGTAGGCGCGGTCCTGGTAGGGACGGATCATGGCAATGGTCTCGCGCGCTAGCTCGGGCTTGTCGCTGTAGGACCAGCTAAAACGGTTCTGATGCTTGGTAAAACCGAGCGGCACAATGCCCAGGCTTGTGATTTGCTCGTGCTCCTCGCAAAAGCGCAGAGTCTTTTCCAGCTCCTCGCCGTCGTTCATGCCGGGGCACAGCACAATCTGCGCATGAATCTCGATGCCGGCGGCCATGATGGCCTCGAGCACGTCCATGCCACGTTGGGCGTTGCGGCCCATCATGCGGCGGCGGACGTCGGGGCTTACGGCGTGGACCGACACGTTCATGGGACTCATGTTGCGCTGGATGACGTTTTGCACGTCCTCGTCGGTGAGGTTCGTAAGCGTGACAAAGTTGCCTTGCAAAAAGCTTAGGCGATAGTCGTCGTCGCGAATATAGAGCGTTGAACGGCCGCCCTTGGGGAGCATGGTCATAAAGCAGAACACGCAGGCGTTTACGCAGGTGCGCATGCCGTCGAAGATGGGACCATCGAATTCAAGGCCCCAGTCCTCTCCCGGGAAGCGGTCGAGCTCGACGGGGGTGACGCTGTTGTCGCGCGGGTCGAAAACCTCGAGGTCGACGGTATCATCGTCGGCTTCCCAGAGCCACACAATCATGTCGGTAAGCTGCTCACCGTTGACCGTGAGCACGCGCATGCCCCGCTCGATACCCACATCCCACGCGGGCGATTCGGGACGCACGTTCTTTACGAGCGCGCCCTCACCCGGCTCGGGGTCGCGGCTGCGCCCGTAATCGGCCACCTCGGCGGCGTATGCGGGTACGGTCTGGTCCATGGTTAGCGGCAAAGCTCCTTGATGCGCTCGACGGCGCGTTCGATGTGTTCTTGCGGGGTGGAGGCTCCGGCGGTGATGCCGATGTGGTGAGCTTCGGTAAACCACGCGGCCTGGAGCTCAGAAGCTTCCTCGATGTGATACGTGCGCTCGCAGGCGTCTGCGCAAATCTGCGCCAGGCGGCGGGTGTTGCCTGAGTTCTTGCCGCCCACCACGACCATGCAGTCGCAGCGGTTAGCAAGTGTGGCTGCTGCTCGTTGACGCTCACTCGTGGCAGCGCAGATGGTGTTGATCACACGTAGCTCCTGCACGCGCGGGGTGATAGCTGCCACGACCTCGGCGAGGTTCTGTGCGGTCTGAGTGGTCTGCACGACGAGGCCTACCTTGCCCTTGAGCGACAAGGCGGTGGCGTCGGCGGCACAGCTCACGACCTGCGCATCATTGCCGGCGTGGCCCAAGATGCCCTCAACCTCGGGATGGCCCGGCTCGCCTACGACTACCACGCGGTAGCCCTCGCGTACCAGGCGCTCGGCGGCCACATGGACCTTCTTCACGTAGGGACAGGTGGCGTCGACCACGGTAAGGCCGCGCTCGCGGGCAGCATCGATCACCTGCGGCACCACGCCGTGGGCGCGGATGATCACGGTACCGGTTGCGGCGCTATCCAGGTTCTCAGCCAGGCTAACGCCTGCCTCAGCGAGCTCGCGCACCACGATAGGGTTATGGATGAGCGGACCCAAGGTATGGACCTGATTGCACTCCCCTGCCTTCGGCGCAGCGGCCAGCGCCATATCGAGCGCGCGCTGTACGCCGTAGCAAGTGCCGGCGTGGGCGGCGATCTCGATGGTAGGCGCGGTTGCCTGGTCGGACGCAGTCGCGGCGGTGTTCGTCACATTCTCGCTCATGGCTAGAACCTGCCCGGATGCTCGGCGCACAGCTCGTCACGCATGGCGTATACGCGGCTCATGGCCTCGGACTCAAACCAGGCCAGGCGCTCCGTACGCTTAAGCCCGGCCGGCGCGTCCGAAAGCGCGACGGCCTTGCCGGCACGAATCCAGCACTTCTTGGGACGCATGAGCTTTTTGCCCGCGGGCGTGATGTCGGACCAGCCGCAGATGGCGAGCGGGTTGACGGGCGCCTTGCCCATCTGGGCGATGAGCGCAAAACCGCCGTGGACCTCGGGCTTGATCTCACGCGAGCGGATGCGCGTGCCCTCGGGGAAGATCAGGACGTCCTCCCCGCGTTGCAGCGCATGCTGGGCGGCGCGCAGGCACTTCATGTCGGCAGTGCCGCGCTCGACGGGGATGCCACCAACGCGGCTAAAGGCCCAGCGCACAATCTTGCTCTTGGCGAACTCGGACTTAAAGATGGGACGAATTCGGCGGCCCCCAAAGAACAGCGCCGTCTCCACGGCCAAGAGTTCGGCCATCGAGGTGTGGTTGCAGATGACCACGCTGCCGCGGCCTTCCTGACGCTCAAACAGCAGATCGACATCTTCGACCTTCCAACGCCACATGAGCTTGGAGAAGGCCCAAAGGATGGCCATGACTACGACGACGGTGCCGCGGATGAGCGCTGGGAACTCTGCGTAGGGAGCGTTGTAATAGTCCTCGGGCGTCTGCTTAAACAGGCGCATGGGCTACCTCCTTTGGTTGATGAGGCCCTCGATAATGCGGACGACCTCGTCGATGGTATGGGCGGTGGAGTCGACGTGCACGGCGTCCTCGGCGGGCACGAGCGGGGCGACCTCGCGGCTGCTGTCGAGCTTGTCGCGCTGCTTAAGGGCGTCGAGGGTCTCGTCGACCTCGGCTTCGAGTTGCGCGGGCGTGAGCGGCTGGGCGTCGTTTTGGTGACGCTGCAGCACGCGGCGGCGGGCGCGCTCGCGCGGGTCGGCGGTCAGGAAGACCTTGACCTGCGCGTTAGGGAACACGACGGTTCCGATGTCGCGACCCTCGGCCACGATATCGCGGTCCTCGGCGGCGCGGCGCTGGTGAATGAGCATAGCGGCGCGCACGCCCGGGTAGGCCGAGACCTTGGACACGTTAGCGTCGACCTGCGGGGTACGAATGGCGGCCGAAGCGTCCTGGCCGTCAATGGTCAGGCGCGTGTCCTCGCCGGTGCCGTTGGTAAAGCGGATCTCGATCTGCTCGGCGAGGGCGTCGATGGCCGCCTCGTCGTCCAGATCGATGCCGCGGTCGAGCGCGGCGAAGGTGACGGCGCGATACATGGCGCCCGTGTCGAGCTTGTTAAAACCCAGCTGGCGGGCGATCTCCTTGGCGATGGTGGACTTGCCGGAACCGGCGGGGCCGTCGATGGCGACGATCATGCAATGCTTCCTTTCGATGGTTGACGTGCTGGTATGGTTCGCGGGCGCTGGGGCGCGGCGGGTTGCCTAGCCCGTGTAGCGCTCGCGGTAGGTGTTGCGCTTGGGTGCGGAGCCGTGGCTGCCGTGGTGACGTGTGCGGCTGGCGGGCGTGTCTTGGGGCTTGCCACCGTTGCGCTTGGCGCTCGCCTGCTTGGGCGGGATGCCGCCGGCCTTGAGGATCTGCACCTCGCGGTCGGTGAGCTCGCGCCACGAGCCCTTGGCCACGTTCTTGAGCTCAAGGCCGGCGAAGTTGCAGCGATGCAGGCGGATTACCGGATGGTGAATCTTGCTCAGCATACGCTTGACCTGGTTCTTGCGGCCCTCGCGGATGATGACCTCCACGGCGGCGGTGCCGGGCTTTACGCCTTGCGGAGCCACGGCCTCTGCCTCGCGCGCGTTGATGACGCGGCAGATCGCCGGCTGGCACAGGCCGTCGTCGAGTTCGATGCCGCGGCGGAGTGGTTCTAAGTCGCGATCGGTCAGGTGGCCGTCCACGAGCGCCTGGTAGGTCTTATAGACATGCTTGCTGGGGTGCAGCAGATCCTGCGACAGGTCGCCATCGGTGGTAAAGAGCAAAAGGCCTGTGGTGTCGCGGTCCAGGCGGCCCACCGGGAAGAGCCCCGGAAAGCGGTCACGCGGGACCAGCTCGGCCACGCAAGGGCGCTCCTGCGGGTCGCTCATGGTGGTGAGGTAGCCGGTCGGCTTGTAGAGCATCAGGTACACGGCGCCCTGGTTGAGCTTGACGGGCGTGCCGTCGACCTCGATATGGTCGCGGTCGACGTCGACCTTGGTGCCCAGCTCGGTCGCGACCTCGCCGTTAACAGTCACGCGGCCGGCGGTCATCAGGTCCTCCGAGCCACGGCGGCTCGCCACGCCCGCGCGCGCCAAAAAGCGCTGCAGGCGCATGGTGTGCGGATAGACGGGCTGGGCGTCGGTCGTGGGTACTGCGTTGCCCATGGCGCGCGTCTCCCCTACTTCGTTAGTCCTCGTCATGCAAATCCTCCGAGGTCTCGTCGACGACCAGGGTCTCTAAGTCCTCGACTGCCTCAACATCTTCAACATCGGTATCGAGCAGTTCGCGCTCCTCGTCCAGGTCCTCGGCCTGCTCCTCGAGCGTGGACTGAATGCTGCGGCCGCTCAGGCGCTCGCGGATAAACTGACGCGACTGCTCGTCGGGGGCAAACTGCTCCAGATCGGGCAGGTCGCGGGTGGAGCGCAGGCCGAACTTCTCCAAAAAGGCGTTGGTCGTGCCGTAGATGATGGCCTGACCGCGCTGGGGGTCGCGGCCGAGCTCGCGCACTAGGCCCTTGTCAACGAGCGACGCGATGACGCCGTCGGAATTGACGCCGCGGATGCCTTTGACCACCTCGCGCGTGACGGGCTGGTGGTATGCGATGACGGCCAGGGTTTCGAGCGCCGCCTGCGACAGCTTTTGCGTGTCCCAGCTCAGCACGTAGGCCTCGACCACGTCGTGGTAGGCGGGGTGCGTAAACAGGCGCCAGCCGCCGGCGACCTCGCGCAGCTGAAAGCCGCGGTTGGCTTCCTCGTACTCAACCTTGAGCTCGGCGAGCAGCGATGCGCATTCGCCCGGGGCGATATCCAGCGCACCTGCCAGCGCGGGTGCGCTCACGGGGTCGCTCGACACCAGCAGCAGCGCCTCGAGGGCGCCTTTGAGGCTGTTTGCCTCCAGCGTGGAAAGGGTTGACATGATGCGGCTCCTATTCGGTGAGTTCGGGGCCCTCGCCGGGCACGTATGCCTCGGCGCCCTCGACTCGGTTGATGCAGATGGTTCCGAAGATCTCGTCCTGGCTCAGCGTGAGCGAGCCGCGCTTGGCGAGCTCGAGCATGGCTAGGAAGGTAACGACGAGCTGCTCGGTGGTGGCGTCGCCGTCCAACAGCTCGCGGAAGGTGCAGGTTTGGTGCGCCATGGTAAAGCGGTCGACTGAGGCCACGGTCAGGTCGAGCGGTACGCGATGCGGCGCCACGTGCTCGGCCTCCAGTAAGAAGGTCTGGCGCTTGCCGTCCAGGTCGGCGCAGATGACGGCCAGGCCGCGCAGGGTGATGCCAGCCAGGTAGTCGGGCATGAGCCCCAGGAACTCGGGGTCGGGGCCGGCCACACGCGGGTGCATGCGGCTTTCGGCCTGCATGCGGGCACCGAGGGCCGCGGCCGCGCCTTTAAACTGCTTGTAGGCAATCAGGCGCTGGATCAGGACCTCGCGCAAGGCGTCGCCGTCGAGCGCGCTGAGTTCCTCGAGGTCTTCGTCGAACTCGTCATCGTCGTCATCGGCTTTGCGCGGGGCCTCCTGCGGCACCAGAGAGGCAGCCTTGATGTCCAAAAGGGTTGCCGCGACCAGCAAAAAGTCGCTCGCCACGTCCAGGTCCAGCGCCTCGATGCGCTCGGCCTCGGCAAGGTACTGCTCGGCCACCTCGCTGATAGAGATGGCGCCGATATCTACTTTTTGGCGGGTTACCAGCTGCAGCAGCAGGTCGAACGGTCCGCTGTAGACCTGCGTCGACACGCGATACGACATCTTCGACCTCCTTTGACGGCGCCTTCGCGGCGCGGTTTGGGTGCATGTTACGACCGCTTTGCACGGTCGACCTGTAAGTTTACCTTAGATGCCGGCGATTGCGAAGTCGAGCAGCCGCTCCGCCAGCGGATACACGGTAACGTCGAAATACCGGCCGATCACGTCAATGCCGGTCCACATGGGCAGCAGATATAGCACGATGATAAGTATCGGCATGGCGTATTGCTGCAGACGGTAGTAGTTGGCGAGCGCCTTACCTTTGAGGAATGGGACGATGATCGACGAGCCGTCGAGCGGTGGGATCGGGATGAGGTTAAAGAACGCGAGCGACAGGTTGACCACGATAAACGTGGCGCCGAAGTTCATGATCTGTGACGCTACGGCAAAGGATATGCTTGCATAGAGGTTGCCGTACGTTGCTTGCATGAGAGCGGCAGCGAGGCACGCGAGGGCGATGTTTGATGCGGGGCCGGCCACGCTCACCAGGACCTCGTCGCGCTTGGGGTGCTTGAGGTTGTTGAGGTAGACAGGCACCGGCTTGGCAAAGGCGAACACCGGGCCTCCGGCGGCGAGCATCAGCAGCGGCAGGATGATGGTGCCAAACGGGTCGATATGGTTGAGCGGGTTGAGCGACACGCGTCCGCGCGAACGGGCCGTCTTATCGCCGAGTGCCCAGGCCGCGGCGGCGTGCGCGCTCTCGTGGATGACGATACCTATGATGACGGCAACGGCGCTGGCGAGCAGGTTCATGATGTAGCTGCTGGACATGGCGCTCTCCTAGCGGACGCGGCGCGAAGCGCGCGTGAGCAGGTAGTCAATTACAAACAGGATCACAGCGACGATGGCGTAATCCAGGCGGAAGACGCCGCCAAAGGGCGAGGTGATGACGCCGTAGCCGGCGATGGCGCTCGGCAGCGCGCAAGAAAGCTCGACGACAAAGCCGACAATCTGCAGCTTGGCGGTGAGGCCGCTAAAGCACAGCAGCACAGTCATCGCGCTCATAAAGATGCCGCAGATGCGACAGGCGATGGCGATGATGCTCATCGCCACGGCAGCGGCCTTACGAGAGTTCACGCGCGGTCTCCTCTTCGATCTGGGTGGAAAGCTCCAGCCATTCGTCCTCGAGCTTGGGCAGCTCTTGCTTAAGCCCGTTATATTCCCCCAGCGCGGCGTTGAACTTGTCCTGATCGGCATAAAGCTCTTCGCTTGCCATCAATTCCATAAGCTCGTCATAGCGGGCGCGCTTTTTGTCGAGCTCCGTCTCGATCTTCTTGAGCTGGTTGCGCACGCCCTTGAGCTTTTTGTTGAGCGCGGCACGGGCCTGTGCCTCAGCGCGCTTTTGCTCCTTGGTCTTTTTGCCCTCGGCCGGCTTGGGGGCGGCAGCGGGGGTGTCGGGCTGAGCCGCGGTGACCTTAGCGGACTTGGTCGCGGCCGGTGCACTCTCCGTGGACGCCTCGGCGGCGGCGCGGACTGCGAGGTCCTCGCGCTTGTAGAGGTAGTAGTCGTAGTCGCCGTCATAGACCGTGACCTTGCCGTCGCGGATGTCGATGATGCGGTTGGCCACGGCACGCACCAGGTGCTCGTCATGGCTGATCAGCACGATGGTGCCGGGGAAGTTTTGCAGGGCGTTCTCGAGCATATCCACCGAGTCGATGTCCAAGTGGTTGGTGGGCTCGTCCAGGCACAGGAGCGCTTCGGGGGCCACGAGCATCTTTGCCAGGGCCAGACGCGCCTTTTCGCCTCCGGAGAGGACGCGAACCTGCTTCTCGATGGAATCGTTGTCGCTAAACAGGAAGGCGCCCAGCAGGCTGCGCTGCTGCGGAACGGTCCACTTGGGCGTGACGGTGTCGATCTCTTGCAGGACGGTATTGGACTCGGTCATGCCCTCGAGCGCGTGCTGGGCGTAGTAGGCCACGCCCACGTTGGTGCCTAGGTCGCGGGTGCCGGTGGTGGGCGGCTCCAGGCCGGCGAGGATCTTCATGAGCGTGGACTTGCCGGCGCCGTTGGGGCCGACGAGCGCCACATGCTCGCCGCGGTAGAGCTTGAGGTCGATGTCACTGTAGATGTGCTTGTCGCCGTAGGACTTGGACACACCCTCGAGCCCCACGACCATGTCGCCGGAGCGCGGCGGGTCGGGGAACTTAAAGTCGATGTGCTTGTGGCCCTCGGGCAGGATGACGAGCTCCTTTTTAATCTGCTCGATCTTACGGATGCGCTCCTGCGCCTGGGCTGCCTTGGTGGGCTTGTAACGGAACTTGTCGACGAAGACCTGCATGTGGGCGATGTCGCGCTCCTGGGCGGCGCGCTTGGCGCGCATCTGCTCAAGGTTGTCTTCGCGCTGCTTGAGGTAGCTGCTGTAGTTGCCGGTGTAGGTGGTCACGCGACGGTTTTCGAGTGCGGCGACGTGGTCGACACAGGCGTCCATGAAGGCTCGGTCGTGGCTGACGATGAGCACGGCGCCGTCGTAGTTGGCGATAAAGCCGCGCAGCCACTGGACGCTCTCGAGGTCCAGGTGGTTGGTGGGCTCGTCAAGCAGTAGCAGGTCGGGGTGGCGCAGGAAGAGCTTGGCCAGCGCGATGCGCATCTGCCAGCCGCCCGAGAACTCGGAGCACGGGCGCTCAAAGTCGGTGACCTTAAAGCCCAGGCCGGACAGGATCTTGCGTGCGTTGCTCTCGAGCTCGTAGCCGCCCAGGTGCTCAAAGCGGTCCTGGACCTGGCCGTACTCGTTAAGGAGCGCGTCGACGTCCTTGCCCTGCTCCGAGAGCTCGGTGATCTGGGCCTGCAGCTCGTTAGCGCGCTCGCCCATGCGGCGGATTTCCTTGGCGGCGGCCATGACCTCGGCAAGGATGGTGGTGTCCTTTTGCTCCAGATTAGTTTCCTGCTCTAGGTAGCCCACCTGGCAGTCCTTGGCGTACTGGACCTGGCCGGCGTCTGGGCTGTCGATGCCCATGATGATCTTGAGCATGGTGGTTTTGCCAGCGCCGTTGGGTCCCACGAGCGCGAAGCGCTCGCCGGGGTTGATCTGGAAGGACGCGCCACTAAAGAGGACGCGCGCGCCGAAGCTTTTTTCGATCTTGTCGACCAGGAGGATCATGCTGCCGCCTTTGACCTTGTGTGCCTATATGAAAAAAGGCCCCAACTTGCGTTGGAGCCTCATTCAATGCTCGGGTGGAGACGAGGGGGATCGAACCCCTGACCTCTTGACTGCCAGTCAAGCGCTCTCCCAGCTGAGCTACGCCCCCGTGCGAAGAAGTACTATACGGGAACTCGGACGGCGATGCAAGGACAATTTTGGAAAAACTTTCCGGTGGGGCGCGGGCGCCGGAGTCCCGCGGGGCCGGGCCAGCCTGCGGAGCGCCTGGCCCCCGCACGGCCCCTACGCCGGCCGACTTGGCGCGCGGAACGCGACCCTCCCCGCGCAACCGGATTTCCTATGCGTCGCCAGTCCCATTATCGGGTCCGATTGCGAATCGTCCCTCATCCGCGCCTCAGAACTATGCCGGTTTACTACGATGAATCTGGAATGTTCGACCACGCACGTCTTTTCGTTAACCGTCGGACTATCTACCTGCGGTTTTGTAAACTGAGAACACGCGGTGGTCGAAGGTCGCCGATCCGTCGTAGTAAACCAGCATGGTTTTGAAATGGCATCAGGTTGATTTCACGCTGAAATGTCTTGAAGCCCTGAATTTAAGGCCTTAACTTTTTATAAAACACTTCTTATCTGCGACGGGCCTAGATTAGCTGTTGTTTAGCATCGAACTTGATCTTGCGTTGTGCGACTTGCTCGTGCATGGTAGTATTTCACGACGTGAAGCGAAGAAATTAGGCCTGAGTTGCCTTTGCTAGAATTGCATTCACCGTTCATAAGGGCTCTTGGCGCAACGGTCAGCGCAGGGGACTCATAATCCCTGGGTTCTGGGTTCGAATCCCGGAGGGCCCACCAGAGTATTTCGAGGCCGGGCATTACGCCCGGTCTCTTTGTTATTGGCGCTGCAGACTAGGTTTGCTATCCAGAAACGTAAAGTTATTAACATTCATATTCGTAATTAACAATGGGTATGTCGCCAAGATGCTGCCCAGTCAACACATGGCGTAAATCGATAGATATGAAAAAAGGCCCCAACTTGCGTTGGAGCCTCATTCAAAGCTCGGGTGGAGACGAGGGGGATCGAACCCCTGACCTCTTGACTGCCAGTCAAGCGCTCTCCCAGCTGAGCTACGCCCCCGTGCGAGAAAGTACTATACGGGAACTCCCCCGCCGATGCAAGGAGAATTTTGGAAAAGATTTTACGGTGCGTGGAACGGCGCGGGGCCGAAGGGACACACGATGCCCGAAATAGCCCGCGGGGCGCGCCCCGGGTGCCGCCGGCCAGACCAAAGCGATCCGCGGTGCTTCCGCCGGACGGAGTCGTCTGAGCCCCTCTCTGCACCTTCGGGCCAATTTACGGAACCTTGTGTAGCTCGCCCCAGCTGGTCGCTTCATAAAAAGACCGGTTTACTACGCTGATTCCCGAATTTCCGACCTCACGCCTACATTCGCAAAACGGGCAGGCAATCTACCTGCAGTTTTACGAGCGGTGCATTCGGCGTGCAAAGCCATCCTCAATCCGACGTAGTAAACCGGCATGGTTTTAAAATGGCACTAAATTACTGGCAGCATATCAAGTATTAGAAATGCTCACTTGGGCATTATTACTTACCAATACCAAGCCAATTGCACAGAACGTTGGCCCGCAATCTGGTCTCAGCGCATCTCATCGCTTCAGTTTTTGGTTTGTAGCGCAACTCCAATCGCTCACACACGCTGTGAATGATGGCATCAAGCTGATCGTGATTATTGAGCATGTCATGGGTTACAAGAAATACGTCGTATCCCATGCTTTGCAATGCTGTCATTCGTGTGGCATCGTGGTCAAGCACGGCGCCCGATCCATGGATAACCTCCCCTTGAAGTTCGATAATCACAGCCTTCATTGTTATTGGGTTTACGATGACGATATCGCCGTAACAGATTTTATGACCTGCGATTTTCCGAGCTGAATTCGACAGCGGTGTTAAGTCGTTGACGTATATGTTCTTAAACTCCGCTCCGCCGGCACGCCTCGGATGACTTAGCAGCATGATTCCAGCAACTTCTAGCGGGGATGCCGCAATACCCATTACCTGCTGCGCGGCTTCGTAGAATTGCTTTCCCCACATTTCGCCCTTAACCTTCGCTGCAAATTTGTGAAGTTCTTCTATTTCAATTAGAGGCTTTCTCATCCAGAGCGATGTGCCCTTTCCGTTAGCTTTATTTCCTGATCCATCATCCTGCTGCCCACTTTGATTATTCTCGCTGTCCTTCTGGTGTGCCCGAGCATAGACTCGCTTCCACGGGGCCTCGTCTTGGGTTTCGTCTAGTTCAAGCAGACTCTCTGTGGTGTAATGCTCTTCTTCTGAATTTGCCTGTTCAAGTGCCATGTCGACAGCGGCCGATGGTTTAAAAACAGAGAACCATCCGCAAAACTCGTACATAGCCAGGACGAGATCGCATGAAGAAACGTTTCGAGTCATGGTGAATAGCGTGTTAAGAGGGTCTGTGACGCTAAAGCCCATACCCGTGTCGATGGAAACCTTCTCTGTATAGGCGCTGTTCCATCGGATGGTCCGCCTTGTCTCGGAATGCAGGTTGCTTCGTGTTGATGCTGCTGTGATGACTGGCGTCTTGAGGACGTCGACTACAAAGGGCGATTGAGATAGGGCTCGCCAGCCTTCTTCGGAGTTGGGCAGGCGCGGGTAGAGATCGCGCACCTGCGGTGGGCAGCGCCAATAGCGGAATGCAGTGTTTGCGCAGACGATTTCGTCCATTTGCGCCTCCCCTGGTTTCGGCCGCGGGCCGTGCGGATTGCGGGTAATGTCGATTATCTACTGGCGCATCATGCGGGTAAGTACGGGAAGCTGACCAAACGCTGACCAAAAAATGGATGGGATGTGTTGAAAGGTTGTCACGAGATGTGAATGTGCTGGTACGAGCTGTGAGCCAGTGGTCTCTTTCTCCACAATTGCGTATGAATCATGCAAAGAATTCATTGAAAGAGTGCGTGAGCTATTTTCAAAATGGTCAGTGACGTCACTTTAAGTTAGCCAACGAACGGAAATTATATTCAATATGTAGGAATTGTGAAGGAGACAATATCAATAAAAAACGGGACCCCATTTTAATAAAAATCGAAAATTTGGTGTCACCCTTGGTATCAAATAGAAAAAGGCCAGAGGCTTAACACCTCTGACCTGCGCTTTTGATGGTGGGCGATACAAGATTCGAACTTGTGACCCCATCCGTGTGAAGGATATGCTCTACCCCTGAGCCAATCGCCCGTCGCCTTTCGGCAAAAGAGATACTATCATAGCCGCGCGTGGTTTACCAAGAACTTTTTGCCCTCGATTTTAAATTCGTGAGTGCTAGCCGCGCCATCGCACGTAAGGCTTCCAGCAAACCAGCAGCTCAACCGTTCTTTACCGCTTTATCCACGAGGTCTCGGGACGGCAGATAAGTCGAGCGTTGTTGTAAGCCATGTCGAGCGTGAGGCAGGTGCGCGCGGCGTAGAAACCGTCCTCGCGCTGGATGGTCAGCGCCAGTTCGGGCTTGTCGCCGGTTAGGCACAGGGGCAGCAGCAGCTGGATCCGGCCGCCGTAGAACTGCGGTACCGCGAGCGTGTAGTTGGCGGCGGCGCGGCGGGCGGCCTCGACGACGGCTCCCTCAAAGGCGCGGCGCAGCAGCAGCGAGTTGTCTTCCCCCATCAGGCTGGCGGGAATACGCGTAAGGTTCTCCTCGTCGCCCAAAATGTGATCGATATTGGAGCGGATGGGCAGACGGTAGTCAAAGACCAGCTCGGAGGGGTCCTCGGCAAAGCGCACACGGCACGGCAGGTACTCAAACGAGACCAGCATGGGGTCGCTCTCCTTAAAGAAGCCCTTCAAAAACCAGCGCTGGCGCGCGTCGGGCTTGGTGTTGGGCTCAAACAGACCGTAGATGGTCTCGTAGCGGCGCGTGTACAGGCCGGTGTTGAATAGGCAGCGGTCGTCGTCGAACACCAGCGGCAGGTTGGACGGCGCGGTCTGGTCCACGTCGCGCTCGGTCAGGAACACCGCGCGGCTAAACGAAAACGACAAGTAGTTTCTGAGGATGCGGTTCCCGGGACCCCAGTCCTCGGGATCGGCGAGGTCGACAAGGCGGTCGTAGCAGGGCTCGGGGCAAAACGCGAAGTCGTACACATTACTGCACAGGGTGCTGGGGATCTCCATGTGGTGTCCAATCAATTCATTAACCGGCGTGCGGATGCTTAGATTCTATACGAGCGACAGATCGCCCGTGCCCGCAACGAATCCGCAGCGCAGCTCTTCGGCTAGCTCGCTGTTCGTGCGGCGACTGGAAACGAGGTCCTGGATCCAGGCGTAGTACTGGTTGTCTTTTGGTTCGGGGCTGTCAGACAGCACGACCGGAGTGCCTGCGAACCTTAAGACGGACAACGCAAAGACAAGGCTGGTTCGTTTGTTACCGTCTTCAAAGATGTGGTCCTTGACCATGTGCTCGGCCACGTAGGTGACCTGGTCAAAGGTGTCTTCGAAGCGATCGGCCGGCAATTGACCGAATATCGTACAGAATGCACCCGCAAGCACGGACTCGACGCGTCCAAGCTCAAGCGCGGCCCGGTCGCCTGTGGCGTCGGTTGTATGGCAGCGCCCGACCGTCATCAGCGTGCTGTGCAGGCGCATCACGGCCGCGGCCATAGCTTCGAGCGAACCGGCATCATCGAGCACGAGCGGCGCGAACGGATGCGCGCCCCGCTTCGTGTCCGCCATCATGAGTTCTCCAAGAGCCTGAGCGCGTTGGGCATGTTCGAAATGGTCAGCCGAATAGCTTCGTCGATTGACGTGGTGCCGCCGAACAAAATCGGTGATGCTGAATTTGCCACGTGCGCAGTTGAATGATCTTCTTGAGCAACGCAATCAGCGCCGTCATCTTGTTGAACATAGCTCCAAGGCATGTCTGACTCCTCTATAGCTTTACAGACGAAATAGCCTGCGAGTCGTACTCCAGAGCAATCGGTTGCCAGACGAGGTCTTCGATGGTGCAGTTTAGGGTGTCTGCAAGCGCCAATGCCGAGGAAACCGAGGCGCGACGTAGGTCGAGCTGGTTCTGCTCGTAGAGTTGTATGGCGCGAAGCTTAACCCCCGATTGGGCGGCGAGCTGTTTTTGCGTTAGTCCGGCAGCCTTTCGTGCCGCCTTGAGGCCCTTTTTGTCTGCCTGGGCGTTGTTCCATTTTTCGATGACAATCTGGGCGAATTTATCTTCGGAGGCCTCGTGGAGCGGATGGTACGAGCCGATGATCCAATCGAGCGGAGCGACTTCGAGTAGCTTATTAAAGCCCAAGCTGCTCATCCATTGCGTATAGGCCATAACCCACCCCGCCCAATACTGAGGCGAACGGTCGAACGGATAGGTCTCCCTACATCTGACGGGGGTCAGTCCCGCATGGGCGATAATATCGCGCGCGAGCTCGTCGCCCGCCATGCCGCAGACGACGCGAGGCATACCGCGCTCAAACTGTTTCATCTCAAGAGCGTTCGACATGATCGCCGTCAACTCGGCTGGAGTCAGCCCTTGGTCACAGAGAGCAAAATCGACCGCCTCGCCCAGCGTTCTCATTGCATCCTCGAGATACATCTCACTGTAGGCGTGGGTCATCGCCCGTCATCCCCTCTCGAATGATATCGACGATACGTATTCCCTCAAACGGGTTTTCGGCAAGGAGCTCCCGATACTGCGCCCTTGCCGCTTCATCTCGTTCCTTGGCCAATGGACCATACAGAGCTTGCTGCGCACGTTCAAATCCAGCAAAACGAATGCTCTTAAACGCACGCTCGCTTTTGAGCACAATCTGCTCCCCCAGGTTACCGAGCCTCATAGATCGTCCAAGCTGATCGACGGTGATCGTATTGTTTACAAAAGCTCTGGCATAGCTAAAGTACGAGTCGTCCGCACGCCACCCCCTTATTACGTCGCAAGTGCTCGTCTGAGGTAGAAAGTGATCATGGAGATATTCGCACGCCCCCGCGGCAATGGCGGTATCTTTGCGAAAAGAACGATGCTCAACGAGCAACGCTATCCAATGCAGGACGCAATATTGCGGCGATAGCAAGTCGAGAACTTTGAGATCGGCTATATCGAGTTCATAGCGATTCGCAAAGCCATCGGCATCGCGCGAGCATGCCCATTCCCTTGCAAGGTCGAGGCTCTCTGTGCAATAGAATCCCTGTCCATAGTCGTTATGGATTTTCCCCAGGCAAAGCTGGGGAGTCTCAATGATTTTCTGAGAACCATGCCACAGTTCCACGCGAGTCTCCTAACAGGTATCGCTCTAGCGATAGTATAACATACTATCGCTAGAGCGATACCT
Organism: uncultured Collinsella sp.; assembly: GCA_902491395.1. Taxonomy (GTDB): domain Bacteria; phylum Actinomycetota; class Coriobacteriia; order Coriobacteriales; family Coriobacteriaceae; genus Collinsella. Next base: position 89 of record CABUHO010000029.1, on the reverse strand, counting down.
GTATTCAAATAGCAAGAGGGTGTCTGGAACCGAGCCTTGATTATCAGCTTCATCCGAACACTTCCCACATTCATCCGTACATGTGCGGA
>CABUHO010000028.1 GCA_902491395.1 uncultured Collinsella sp. | reverse complement strand
TTGTGGTGGTCGCGTTCTCTACTCTTTTGCCGAGCCCGTGCTTCCCGATTCGGCGGTCTAGGGCATCTCATCCTCGAATAGCCATGTACGAGCAGATCCACCATCGCGTGCAGTCTGCGGGTCGGGCAGGCAGGTCTGGTCGTACGCGTCCATCACGCAACGATCCAAAAAATCGATCACCTGCTGCTGGTCGCCTTCAAGAATGTAGGTCACGCCGCCATCTTGGATATAGACGCCGTCCCCACCTCCGGCTTTTGCGTATTCCGGATTGTAGTTAACGGTGCGCATCAGTTTGCCATCAGATGAATACAACTTCAGCGTTGTATAGTAGCCACCGTTCACAGAACCACGTCGGCGCTCATAGGCATCCCAACCGTCCCAGCGTTTGAACGAACGCCCGTTTAGCAAGTCCAGCGCCTGTCGGGACAACTTCTCGTCCTTGGTATAGCGAGACGAGCCAAGTTCAATCATGGGGTAGTTGCTTATGCTTAGAATGCCCGGCGTTTCCTCGATATCGAGCGTTATCTCATCGGGCTTTGTAACGTCCGAAATCATTTGCCCGGGCATCGATGCAACAAGGGACGCCATCTCAACCGTCTGCTCAACCCCACTCGGCCCATAGAAGATAAGCGAGCCAAATAGGACCACGCCCGCAGCAGCGACGACGCAAGCCACCAACAGCAACAAAACAGAAGTGCAACGCTTCATCTTCAACTCCACAAACGAGAGTGTTTTGAGCTCACTTTAAAGCGCCAACTTCATACTGTCAATTCTAGATAGCATATGAACAAAGGCGCACTCCCCCATAGAGGAGAGTTGCAACCTCGATTTTAGCGCCCTCAAGACCCAACGAGCAGCACTTAACAAGTAGCCCCGGTTATACCTTTCTCTGACGCGACCCTCGCGAAGCGCGTGAGCGGCAGGGAAAGGTATAACCGGGGCGGACAAGTATGTGCGTTACTCGGCAGCGGCCTTGAACTTGTTGTAGTTGATCAGGCAGCCGGCCTTGACGATGGCGCGCTCCTCGGCCGTCATGTCGGCGATGTAGAGCTCAATCTGCTCGACCGCGCCGTCGACACGCACCACGTAGGCAGCGATGTTCTGCAGATCGCCGTCGAGCGCGGCGCGGATACCCGGCACAAAGACGTAGTCGCCCACCTCAAAGCTGGGCTCGGCCTCCATCTGGAAGGGCACCATGCCCCAGTTCATCACGTTGGAGCGATAGCGCTTGGTGGCGTACTCGTGGACGATGTTGGCCAGGCCGCCAATTACGCGCTGGCAGCTCGCGGCCTGCTCGCGGGCAGAACCGTCACCGGGCTTCTTGGCATAGAGCATAGAGCCGTACTCGGTAGCTTTGGCATCTGCCGCGACACCCGCGCCGGTCAGCGCCTCAAACACGCTGGCAAGCTCGGCATCGAGTGCCACCAGGTCGCCCGCTGCCTCGCCGGCAACGCGGCGCTTTTCCACCGCGTCGACCTCCTTGGAGCGGCCCACGTAGGCAGGGTCGCGACGGCTGAGCGTAAACTCGGCCAGACCCAGCGGGTTGGAGCGGAAGGAGCTCGTCTCGCCCGAGGGAATGAGCTCGTCGGTCGTAGTGACCGGGTCCATGATCTTGGAGCACACCTTGAGCAGGATGTCGTCGCCGAGAGGCTCCATCGCGGGCCACGGCTTGATGTTGGGGCCCTCGACCAGCTCGTCGGCCGGCTCAGCCTTGCCAAAGCCCCAGTACACGCGCTTCTTGTACGGCGCGTCGTCAAAGGTGTACTCGCAGGCCTCGTCCCAAGTCTCCTCGGGCAGGTCGGTCGCCGGCGTCAGGATGCCGCCGTTGGCAGCCGTCGCCGCAATGGAGCGGGCGTCCATCAGGGCCACGGCGCTCAGCTGGCCATTACCCGGCTTGGAACCCTCGCGGTTGGGGAAGTTGCGCGTGGTGTGGCGGATGGACAGGCCGTTGTTGGCGGGCGTGTCGCCGGCGCCAAAGCACGGACCGCAGAACGCCGTGCGCACGATCGCGCCGGCCTCCATGAGGTCGTAGATGTAGCCGCGGCGCGTGAGCTCGAGCGCCACGGGTTGGCTCGTGGGATAGACCGACAGCGAGAACTCGCCGCAGCCGGTGTTGGCGCCCTTGAGCACGCGAGCCGCCTGCACCACGGAGTCGTAGTTGCCGCCCGAGCAGCCGGCGATGACGCCCTGCTGCACGTGCAGCTTGCCGTCGACGATCTTGTCGAGCAGGCTAAAGTGCGTTTTGCCCTCGCCGATCTTGGCAGCCTCGAGCTCAACCTCATGCAGGATATCCTCGAGGTTCTCGTTGAGCTCGTCGATCTCAAAGCCGTTGGAAGGATGGAACGGCAGGGCGATCATGGGCTTGATGCTCGACAGATCGACCTCGACGCAGCCGTCGTAGTAGGCGACATCGGCGGGCTTGAGCTCGCGGTAGTCGTCGCCGCGGCCGTGCATGGTCAAAAACGCGCGCGTGTCCTCGTCGGTGGCCCAGATGGAGGAAAGGCAGGTGGTCTCGGTGGTCATGACGTCGACGCCGTTGCGGTAGTCGGTCGTCATGCTCGAGATGCCGGGGCCCACGAACTCCATGACCTTGTTCTTGACGTAGCCCTTGGCAAAGACGGCGCGGATGATGGCGAGCGCCACGTCGTGCGGACCAACGCCGGGGCGCGGGGAACCCGTGAGGTAGATGGCGACGACGCCGGGGTAGGCGACATCGTAGGTGTCGCGCAGCAGCTGCTTGGCCAGCTCGCCGCCGCCCTCGCCCACGGCCATGGTGCCCAGGGCGCCGTAGCGGGTGTGCGAGTCGGAGCCCAGGATCATCTTGCCGCAACCGGCAAAGTTCTCGCGCATAAAGGAGTGGATGACGGCGATGTGCGGCGGGACGAAGATGCCGCCGTACTTCTTGGCAGCCGAGAGGCCAAAGACGTGGTCGTCCTCGTTGATGGTGCCGCCCACGGCGCACAGCGAGTTATGGCAGTTGGTGAGCACGTAGGGCAGCGGGAACTGCTCCATGCCCGAGGCGCGCGCCGTCTGGATGATGCCGACAAAGGTGATGTCATGGCTCGCCATGGCGTCGAAGCGAATCTTGAGCGCCTCGGGATCTCCGGACGTATTGTGTGCCTGGAGGATCGAATACGCGATGGTGCCACGCTTGGCATCCTCGGGCGTCTGCGTAATACCGCGCTCGGCAGCCTCGGCCGCAGGCACAACCTCGCTGCCGCCGCGCAGGTAGATGCCGTCCTCGTACAGCTTGACCATACTGTCTCCCACTCTGCCCAAAAGATTTGGGCGCATAGCATACATTCGTTCAATATCGTGCCATAGAACGGTTGCGAGTGGGTTACGAATCTGCGCGTTCACTTTATCTCGGTAAAGCACAGGACGAGCCCGGTGTAGGGCCGGCAGATTTGGCGCAAGAATGTCCCTTTCGACTAGTCATTTAAGAACGTCCCCAATGACTACCCATAACAACGCCGATGTTTTGGCGCGGACAGCGAAAGCCCGCCAGAGCGAGCAAGGTGCCTTGAAACAAGGCGGCATTGATCTTTTGATCATGCCGCCGATGTTGAAAGGCAGATTGCCGCTCTGGCGGGCTTGCAGCGTCAACTGGTCCGCCGTTCGGCAGAACGGCGGAACCTACAGATCTCCGCCGGCACCCAGCAGCTTGCGCATGACTTGCTCGGGGTTGACTGAGCCGTCGCGCGGGGCCAGGGCGGTGATCTTCTTCTGCATCTTGTACTCGTGCAGCTCGTCCTCGAGCTGGCGCACGCGGGCGCGGAGCTTTTCGTTCTCGCGCTCACGTTCCTCGGCACGCTCCTTCATATCGAGGATGCGCACCACGCCGGCGAGGTTGATGCCCTCGTCGGTCAGTTGGTTGATGAGCTCCAGGCGCTCGATATCGGCACGCGAATACAGGCGCGTGTTGCCGCCCGAGCGCTGGGGGTTCACCAGGCCCTTGGACTCGTAGACGCGCAGAGTCTGCGGATGCATGCCGGTCAGCTCGGCCGCCACGCTGATCATGTACAGCGGTTTGTTCCTATTGTCCTCGGCCATGCTACCTGACCCCTTTCCGTCTCGTTATCGTCCATCATAAGCCCGCGGGCGCGGGCGTGCGCCACGACCGCCCTAGAACGTCGCCTTGTAACGGTTGACCTTCTCGCGATAATCGCGCGTGTCGGCCTCGCGCAGCTTGGTCATGGCATCGCGCTCATCGTCGGACAGGTTCGAGGGAACCTGCACCTTGATCTCGACGAGCAGCGCACCCGTGCGGCCACGGTGCTTAACGTCGGGCGCCCCCATTTCCTTAAAGCGGAACTTCTTGCCCGTCTGGGTGCCAGCGGGCACCTTCAGACGAACCGTCGCGCCGCCGGGCGTGGGCACATCAACCGTGCAGCCGAGCGCCGCCTCGTAGACCGAGATCGGCACCTCCATGGTCACGTCGGCACCCTTGCGCTTAAACAGCGGATGCTCCTCCACGTGCGTGGTCACGACCAGGTCGCCGCGCTCGCCGCCGGCAACGCCGTACTCGCCGCGACGTTTGTAACGCAGCTTGCCTCCGTCGACCGCGCCCGCAGGCACCGAGACCGTAATGGTCTGCTGCTCGCCCGTCGAGGGAATGCGGTAGGTAACCTTGTGCGTCACGCCGCGAAACGCGTCCTCGGCCGTCACATCGACGGTCAGCGACAGGTCGCCGCCCTTGCGTGCGCGGTTGCGGCCCGCGCCCGCACCGGCAGCACCCGCGGCACCGGCAAAGCCCGAGCCCCAGTCGCTGCCCCAGGCGCCGTTGCCGCTGAAGATGCTGTCGAAGATATCGCCCCAACCGCTCGCGCCGGCACCGGCGCCGTAGCCACCGCTATACGCGCCGCCCGCGCCCGGCATGCCGCCGAACATGAGCATCTGGTCGTACTCTTTGCGCTTCTTCTCGTCCGAAAGCGTCTCGTAGGCCTCACTAATCTCCTTAAACTTGGCCTCGTCGCCGCCGGCATCGGGGTGATATTTTTGCGCGAGCTTACGGAACGCGCTCTTGATCTCTTTGTCGGAGGCGCTCTTGGATACGCCCAGGATGTCATAGAAGGTTTTGCCTGCAGCCATCGTAGCTCCTCTCCTGTTTCATCCGCCGTCCCCGCGGACGGCGGCTCATGCTTTCATATGGCACTAGGCCAGAAAGGGCCCCGGGTGTTGCCCCGGGGCCCTTCTCAATTACTCCTCGGCGCTCTCGGCCGTATCGGCCGCAGCATCCTCGGGCGCCGCTTCGGGCTCCGGCGCGGGGCGCTTCTCGCCGCCGTACGTCACCGTCACCATCGCGGAACGCAGGATGCGATCCGCCATGCGGTAGCCCTTTTGGTACACGTCGTTGACGGTCTCGTCGTACTGCGATGCGTCCTCGACGCGACCCACAGCCTGATGCTCGAGCGGATCGAACGCCTCGCCCTTGGGGTCGATGGGCTCAACACCCTCGTGCGCAAACACATCGAGCAGCTTGGCATGCACCGCGTCAACGCCATCGACGAACTGTTTAAAGTCGTCGGAAAGCTCCTGGCTGCGGGCATGGTCGATTGCGCGCTCGATATCGTCGACCACCGGCAGCAGCGCGGTGACGAGCTTCTCGGTCGCGCGCTCGCGCTCGGCGATACGCTCGTTGGCGGTGCGGCGGCGGAAGTTCTCCCAGTCGGCCTGCAGACGGGCAGTGCGCTCGGTAGCGTCCTTTGCCTTGTCCTCGGCGGCCTTCTGAGCCTCTGCCGCAGCCTCGAGCTCGCTGTGCACGTCGGCAAGCTCCTTCTGAGCCTGCTCGAACTTGAGCTTAAAGTCGTTGTCGGCGGCTTCCTCACCGGCGCGGATAGCGGCTTCCACCATCTCGTCCTCGGTCATCGTCGCCTCCTTGTTGGAATCCTCTACCTGGTTCTCGGCAGCCTCGGCGGCCTCGGCCTCATTGGCCTCGGTATCGTCGACGGCCTCTACGGGAATCTTCACGTCCTTCTCCTCAGAGTCAACGGGGGCGGTGCCTGCGGCAGCCGCCTCCGTGCGAGCTTTACGGGCGGACATGATTACTTGTCCTCGTCGTCCACAACCTCGTAGTCGGCGTCGACGACGTCATCGTCGGCAGACTGGGCACCGGCGGCACCGTCGGTCTGCTGCTGAGCGTCGGCGTAGACAACCTGAGCCAGCTCGTAGGCCACGGACTGCAGGGACTCACCAGCGGCCTTGATGGCCTCGACGTCAGAGCCCTCGAGCGCCTTCTTGGCGTCGGCGATAGCGGCCTCGGCCTTGGACTTCACATCGGCGGAAACCTTGTCGCCCAGCTCGTTGAGGGTCTGCTCGGTGGAGTAGCACAGGCTATCGGTCTGGTTGCGGACCTCGACCTCTTCCTTCTGCTTCTTGTCCTCCTCGGCATGAGCCTCGGCGTCCTTGACCATACGATCGACTTCGTCGTCGGACAGAGCGGTGGAGCCGGAGATAGTGATCTGCTGCTCCTTGCCGGTGCCCTTGTCCTTAGCGGAAACCTTGACGATGCCGTTGGCGTCGATGTCGAAGGTGACCTCGATCTGCGGCACGCCGCGGCGGGCAGCCGGGATACCGGTCAGCTGGAACTTACCGAGCGACTTGTTGTCGCGGGCAAGCTCGCGCTCGCCCTGGAGCACGTTGATCTCGACGCTGGTCTGGTTGTCGGCAGCGGTGGAGTAGACCTCGGTCTTGGAGGTCGGGATCGTGGTGTTGCGGTCGATCATCTTGGTCATGATGCCGCCCATAGTCTCGACGCCCAACGACAGCGGGGTTACGTCGAGCAGCAGGATGCCCTCGACGTCACCGGTGAGCACGCCGCCCTGGACGGCAGCGCCGTCGGCAACGACCTCATCGGGGTTCACGGACATGTTGGGCTGCTTGCCGGTCATGGTCTTGACCAGATCCTGGACAGCGGGCATACGGGTGGAGCCGCCGACGAGGATGACCTCGGTCAGATCGGAGAGCTTGAGCTTAGCGTCGCGCAGGGCGTTGGTGACAGGCTGCTTGCAGCGCTCGAGCAGGTCGCGAGTGATTTTCTCGAACTCGGCGCGGGTCAGCGTGTAGTTGAGGTGCAGCGGGCCGGACTGGTTCATGGTAATGAACGGCAGGTTAATGGTGGACTGCTGCGCCGCGGAGAGCTCCTTCTTGGCGTTCTCGGCAGCCTCCTTCAGACGCTGCAGGGCCATGGGGTCCTGGCGCAGGTCGACACCGTTCTCCTGCTGGAACTTATCGGCCATCCAGTCGATGACGCGCTGATCCCAGTCGTCGCCGCCCAGGTGGTTGTCGCCCGAGGTGGACAGAACCTCAAACACGCCGTCGGCGAGGTCGAGGATGGAGACGTCGAAGGTGCCGCCGCCCAGGTCGAAGACCAGGATGCGCTGGTCGGTGCCCTGCTTGTCCAGGCCATAGGCCAGAGCGGCAGCGGTCGGCTCGTTGACGATACGCTTGACGTTGAGGCCGGCGATCTTACCGGCATCCTTGGTGGCCTGACGCTGGGCGTCGTTGAAGTAGGCCGGGACGGTGATGACGGCGTCGGTGACGGTCTCGCCCAGATACTTCTCGGCGTCGGCCTTCATCTTTGCGAGCGTCATGGCGCTCACCTGCTCGGCGGTGTAATCCTTGCCCTCGATGTCGACGACGGCACGGCCACCCTGGCCCTCCTTGACCTCATACGGCACGGTCTTGATCTCGGAGGTGCACTCGGAGTACTTGCGGCCCATGAAGCGCTTGATGGAGAACACGGTGTTCTTGGGGTTGGTGACCGCCTGGTTCTTAGCGGCCTTGCCCACGACGCGGTCGCCGTCGGCACGGAAGCCCACGACGGACGGGGTGGTGCGGTCGCCCTCGGCGTTCACGATGATGGTCGGAGAACCGCCCTCGAGAACGGCCATTGCGGAGTTAGTAGTACCAAGGTCGATACCAAGAATCTTGCCCATTAGAAATTCCCTCTCTCTTGTGCGTTTGCACCGACTCGACGGTCTGCCGCGCGGTGTTTCGGCTTGTCTTTCAGGATGTAGTGTATCCCCTTATGGGCCGGAATATACAAAATCTAAGTCAATTCATATAAGATTTCTTATTGCCGAGAGTTTAGGTTCGCAAATACGCAGGTAGACGCGCTGTTTGAGTTCTCGGCAAATCTATTGAGATCTATGTAGAGTTGACTGAGGTTTGGATCCGAAGGTGCCTGGGGCTGCCTTGCGGAAAGGGTGTCCCGGTCTGAGCGCGAATTCTGGGAAACAGTTTCCGCCGGGCGGTCCAACCGGAAACTGCGACCCGTTATTCGGCCAAATAACGGGATGCCCTTTCCGCAGGCGCGCTTAATAGCTCAATATTTCAAGTCACCTTTAGCTAACATTTACGCAGCTCAACGGCCCCACCTGCGTGTTTTTTAGTAAACCTTGGCATACTCGGCGAACGGTATGAAGATGCCGGCCAGAGGGTATTGCAAACGGTCGCTCCCGTGGTATGTTTTTGCCCGAATCAAACCGGCGCGCATCGCCTGTAGCGTCGGTCAACAGAGAGGAAACTACCATGGCTCATCCCGTAATTGATGCCGACGAGTGCATCGCTTGTGGCGTTTGCGTCGACTCCTGCCCCGCTGGCGTTCTGGAGCTCCAGGACGTCGCTACCGTCGCTGACGAGGATTCCTGCGTCGCCTGTGGCGCTTGCCAGGACGCTTGCCCCGCTGGCGCGATCACCGAGATCGTCGAGGAGTAACAACTCCCCACTTGCACACTCAAAAGTACACCGTGCACAAAAAGGAGGCCTCCGCATCGCCGCGGAGGCCTCCTTTTTTGTTTGTGCGGATAACTAATTTGGCACCGCTGCAGATTGCCGCTTAGGGACGTTTGCAGCGTCGGCTACGACAGATCGTCCTCGTAGGGCATCAGGTCTGCCAAATAGCCTTTCTCCTTGAGTATGGCCTCGATCTCGTCGAGGGTCTGCTCGTCTTCCGCGGCGATGCGATGGAAGTGGTAGCCGCTGGTCACCGTCAGCAGCGGGAAGCTCTTGCCGCTCTCGATATCGTGCAGGTAGCGCTCAACATCGCGACGATTGCGGATGTCCAGGTCGGCCGTGATCTTACCGTACACGCGGTGATTGACGATCACGTTGAGCACGGCACCACCGGCGTCGACGATACTCGTGAGCTCATCGCCTGCCTGCTCCACGCCGTGGCGAACCTTGACCAAGCGCGTGGGCACAGCGGGGCTGCTGGGGGCCTCCTGCAGCACGTAGCCGCGATTGGTCGCCACGATATCGTGCCCATCGGCGCGCAGCAGGGCGATGTCTTGCACGACAATCTGGCGGCTCACACCCACCTCACGAGCAAGTGCGCTGCCGGAGACGGGGCCCTTGGCTCGCTCGAGCACGCCCATGATGGCACGGCGACGCTCACGGGCGTCCATTATTTACCGTCCAACAGACGCAGGTGCTTGAGCGAGAGGTCGAGAATCGGCGCAGAGTGCGTCAACGCCCCCGAGCTAATAAAGTCAACGCCTAGGTCGGCGAGCGCGCGGATATTGTTAGCGTCCACGTTGCCCGAGCACTCGGTCTTGGCGCGGCCGGCGATAAGCTCAATCGCGGCAGCCATGTCGTCGTGGGTCATGTTGTCGAACATGATAATGTCGGCACCGGCCTCCACGGCCTCGCGTACCATGTCCAGGTTCTCACACTCGATCTCGACCGTCGTGGTAAACGACGCGTGGGCGCGCGCCATTTCGATTGCACGCATCACACCACCGGCGGCGTCGATGTGGTTGTCCTTGAGCATGACGGCCGTCGACAGGTTGTAACGGTGGTTGCTGCCGCCGCCGATCTCAACCGCCGCCTTCTCGAAAACGCGCATGCCCGGCGTGGTCTTGCGCGTATCGACGAGCACGGTGTTGGTACCCTCAAGCGCCGCAGCCATCTGATGTGTATAGGTGGCGATACCGCTCATACGCTGCAGATAGTTGAGCGCCACGCGCTCGCCCGAAAGCAGCACGCGCGCGTCGCCGCGCACTTGGCCCACGTGGTCGCCGGCGTGCACCTCGTCACCGTCGGCAACATCAAAGAGCACCGAGCTCTGCGAATCCAGCAGCTCGAAGGTGCGAGCGAACACATCAAGTCCCGCGATGATGCCATCGGCCTTGGCGATAAGCTCCACCGTGGCGGGACGCGCCGTGGGGCACACGCTCGCCGTGCTCACGTCCTCAAAGGTAATGTCCTCGCGCAGAGCCTGCAGAATCAGATCATCGACGACGAGCTTCATGGTAATGGGATTCATGGTCTACTCCTCCACGGCCTGCGTGCCGGCGGCACGGGCCAAATCATCGATTGCCAGGGAGTCGGCGCTCAGGGCGCGATGACGCCCGTCGAGCGCGGGCTCGCCCGCCTGCTCCACGGCGAGCGACTCGCCGGTGCGCATGCACCAGGCGGCACGGCGGCCCCAAACCAGGGACTCGAGCAGGCTGTTGGAAGCCAGGCGATTCTTGCCGTGCACGCCGTTGCAGGCCGTCTCACCGGCTGCGTAGAGCTCGGGCATCGAGGTGCGGCCGTCCTTGTCGACCCACACGCCGCCCATAAAGTAGTGCTGCGTAGGCGTAACGGGGATGGGCTCATCCAAGATGTCGCGGCCGTCCTCCAGGCAGCGTGCGCGAATGTTGGCAAAGTGCCCGGTCACTACATCGCGCTCGACGGGGGCAAAGCTCAGCCACTCGTGCTCGGTACCGTCCTGCTTCATCTGCTCGCGAATAGCGGCAGCGACCACATCGCGCGGCTGAAGCTCGTCGGTAAAGCGCTCACCGGCGGCGTTGAGCAAAATCGCGCCCTCGCCGCGGCAGCTCTCGCTGATCAGGAAGGTGCGACCTGGCTGCGGCGAGAACAGTCCCGTGGGGTGGATCTGCACGTAGTCCAGGTGCTCCATCTTAATGCCATGCTCCTGAGCGATGTAGCAGGCATCGCCCGTGAGCTGTGGATAGTTGGTCGAGTGGTCGTATACGCCGCCGATGCCGCCCGTTGCCCACAGCGTGTGACGGGCATGGATCTTAAACGGCTCGCCGGCATGCGCGCCCTCGGCGGCATTTACCAGCTCGTCAGCGGGACGAACCGAGTTGTCCTCGTCCACGGGAACGGCGACGACGCCGGTGCACACCGTGGTACCATCGCGCTCGGCGGTCAGGATGTCGGTCATGGCCACGTGTTCCAGAATCTGCACGTTATCCAGTTTGCGAACGGCTTGGAGCAGCTTGGTCGTGATCTCCTTGCCCGTAATGTCGGCATGGAAGGCAATGCGGGGGCGGCTGTGCGCACCCTCGCGGGTAAAGTCGAGGCTGCCGTCGGCCTTGCGCTCAAAGTCCACGCCCATCGCCAGCAGGTCGTTGATGACCGAGCGGCTCGAGCGGATCATGATGTCGACGCTCTCGCGGCGGTTCTCGTAGTGGCCGGCGTGCATGGTGTCCTCAAAGAAGGCATCGTAGTCCGAGCCCTCGGGCAGCACGCAAATGCCGCCCTGCGCGAGCATCGAATCGCACTCGTCGACAGCGCCCTTGGAGAGCATGATCACGCGCATGCTCGTCGGCAGGTTGAGAGCCGCATACAGGCCCGCTACGCCGCAGCCGGCAATAACGACGTCGCACTCCATATCGGGGTATTGCTTGGTTTCCACAGGAATCCTCTCCCTTGAATGTGACATAAGGGACCGTCCCTCATGCCGCATTGTTCTAGCGCGCTGCGTACTCGAGCATGCGGTCGAGCGTGAGCTTGGCCTGGTCGGCAGCCTCGTCCGACACGCCAATCTGCACCTCGCCCTCGCCCATCTCCAGGCAGCGCACGAGCTTTTCGAGCGTGATGAGATCCATGTTGACGCAGGTGGGCTGCACCGCGGGGAAGTAGAACTTCTTGCCGGTGCCCTGGCAGCGGCGCTCGAGCTCGTAGAGCACGCCACGGACCGTCACAATAATGAACTCGCTCGCGTCGGACTCCTCGGCGTACTTGATAATGCCGGCGGTGGAGCCGATGTAGTCGGCCTCGGCCAAGACGTTGGCCTTACACTCAGGATGCGCCAGCACGAGCGCGTCGGGGTGGGCCTCCGTCGCGTCGACGATCTGCTCGACGGTGATGATGTGATGGCGCGGGCAGTAGCCGTTGTTGAGAATGACGTGCTTTTGCGGCACCTGCTCGGCTACGAAGCGGCCGAGGTTTTGGTCGGGAATGAACAGGATATGCTGCTGCGGCAGCTCGGACACGATCTTGACGGCGTTGGAGCTGGTGACGCACACGTCGCTCCAGCTCTTGATCTCGACCGTGGAGTTGACGTAGCAGACCACGGCAAGGTCATCGCCGTACTCAGCGCGCGCCGCATCGACTGTCTCGCGCTTGACCATATGAGCCATGGGGCAGTCCGCGCCCGGCTCGGGCAGCAGCACCGTCTTGGTGGGATTGAGCAGCTTGGCACTCTCGCCCATAAACTCCACGCCGCACAGCACAATGGTCTGCTGCGGCAGGCTCTTGGCAAGCTTTGCCAGGTAGAAGCTGTCGCCGACGTAATCGGCAACGGCTTGGACCTCGGGCGCCACATAGTAGTGCGCCAGGATTACCGCGTCACGTTGGGTTTTAAGTTGCTGAATGGCCTCGACGAGCTCTGCGGGCACCAATGCCGCGCGCTCCGTTGCCGTCGTTGCCGATGCCAGGCCGGCCGCAATGTCGCGTGCAAGCTCCGATGCATCCATGTTCGCGCTCTGTGCCATCAAGGCCCCTCTCTTTTGGCGAATCTTGGGGCTTTAGTATGACACCTAGGTTTACAGCTGACAAGACAGCTGTAAACCTAGGTGTAAAGTTGAAATAAAGATTCAATCATGCGGCAAGTCCATTTTCGAACTGGCAAGCTGAGGATAGCCGAGCTCTCGATAGCGCAGGAGACATCTTTCGCCACCGCAATACCGCTCGGCGCGAGTTGCGCACCATGAGGCACGAACGGGCGCTCCCCCGCGAGCGGCACGCGCCCAATGTGGCAAAATCGAACTACTAAGGGGGCCCGAATGCTCAAGATTATTGCCTGCGACGATGACGTCGCTTTTCTAGATAGACTGCACCGGATGATCGACCGTTGGTCGACCGAGAAGGGCACGGCGGTCGACGTTGCGCTCGTCACGCGCGGCGAGGACCTGCTGGCCCGCCACGCCGCGTCGCGCGCCGACATCATCCTGCTCGATATGATCATGCCGCTCGTCAACGGCATGGACACCGCACGCGAGCTGCGCCAGTCCGATACCGCCGTGCGCCTGGTGTTCCTCACCTCGTCGCCCGAGTTTGCGCTGGAGTCCTACGAGGTCCGCGCCTTCGACTACCTGCTCAAGCCCGTGGCATACGAACGCCTGGCGCAGCTGCTCGACGAGCTTTCGAGTATGCGCCCATCGGCGACCGACGAGCTCGTCATCAAAACGTCCTTTGGCTACCATGCCCTGCGCTTGTCCGACATCGAATATGCCGAGGCGCGCAACAAGCACGTGGTCTTCCATCTGCGCGACGGACGCGATATCGAGGCGCTCGAGTCGTTCCGCAGCGTCGAGGACCGCTTGGCGCAAAACGCGGTCTTCTTTAAATGCCATCGCAGCTACCAGGTCAACCTGCGCAACATCGATCATTTCGATCGGACGGAGATCGTCATGCGCTCGGGCGCGAGCATTCCGCTTTCGCGCAGCAGCAAGCAAGGTTTCCAGGACGCCTACTTTGCGGTGCGCTTTGAGGGCGGGAGGCGCTGATGCTCCCCACGGCCGAAACGGCGCTTTGGGCAATCCACCACGTAACGACCCTGCTCTTTGGCGTTTTTGCCTCGGCGGCGCTGTGCGGCATCGAGATTAACCGCCGCCATTCACTCGAGCTGGTCGCGATCGGCGCCATAACCGGAACCGCATTTGGCCTCGCCAATGCCGTCGGCGGCGAGCTATTCGCCCGCCAGGCATATCCGCTCGTCGTGCATCTGCCGCTCATTATCTACCTATGCGTGCGTTATCGCGTGAGCCCGCTACTAGCCATGCTGGGCGTCACCAGTGCCTACCTGAGCTGCCAGTTCAGCAACTGGATGGGCATCGCCGCGCTCGCCGCCACCGGTTCTCAAATCGCATACTACGTGGCGCGTATTATCACCACGGCCGGTGTTTTTGCAGTCCTGTTGCACTGGGCCGGCGACATCGGTCCGCGCCTGGCGGTCAAAAGCCGCACCGAGCTCGAGATTCTGCTCATCCTGCCGCTCGTCTATTACATCTTTGACTACGCCACCAACGTCTACACCACGCTCTTCCACTCTGGCTCCGTGGTGACGGTTGAGTTTTTGGCGTTTGCGCTTTGCGCGTTCTACCTTATGTTTCTTGCCGTGTATCTGCGTGAATACGAGGCGAAGGAAACCGCCGAGCGCGAGCGCTGGATGCTCGCGACCCGCGACAACGCAGCCATCAAAGAGCTCGAGGCCTGGCGCCAATCCGGACGCGAGCTTTCGGTTCTGCGCCATGACATGCGGCACTTCCTGCGCGGCCTTGCGGTTTTGATCGAAGAGGGTCACATTGACGAGGCGCTCGAGCGCATCGACGATCTCTGCGAGACGAACGACCGCACCGCCGTGCGCCGCTACTGCGCCAACGACACGGTCAACATCGCGCTTTCGTCATTCATCTCGGACATCAATCAACACGACATCACCGCCGATCTGCGCGCCGCCGTGCCCGAGAGCGTCCATGTAGCCGACGTCGACCTGTTCAGCGTGCTCTCGAATGCCCTGGACAACGCCATCGTCGCCGCAAGTGCCGCTCCCCAGGGCAAGCGATTTGTCGATCTGAATCTGCGCTACGAGGATGGGCAGCTGCTGCTTTTGGTCTCCAACACGTTTGACCGTCCGCCGCATATGGTCGACGGCATGCCCATAGCCCAGCATGCCGGTCATGGCTTTGGAACCAAAAGCATCAAGCTTGCCGTCGAGCGCATGAACGGCAACTGCCAGTTCCGCATCAACGGCGATCGATTTGAGCTGCGTGCCGTGATGTAGCGGCGCGGCAAGCTGGCGCCACGACCAGTCCGTTTGAGCCGCTTTGTCGGCGTCAGTCCGCTACAGCGGCGCGGCGGCCGGGGTCAGCTGCTTGATGTAGGCCCACATGCGCTGCTTAGCGGCCTTATCGGTGAGCGCCGCCTCAAAACCGTCGAGTGCAAGCACGCGACGGCCCTGTACATGGGCGACCAGACCAGGCTTGAGCATGGCGGTATCGAAATCGTCGATTGCCACGAGCATATCGGCATAGGTCTCGCGCATGGTATCGGCCGCGCGATCGTCGAGCAGCAGCACGGCCTCGGGATCCAAGGCCTCGAGCGCTTCGCGGAACAGCTCGCACGGCAGGCCATCGCCTGTCGCAACCGTTCCATCGCCCGCGCCGGCGACGCTTGCCAGCACGCAAAAATCCTCGGGCGCATAGCCGATGGCCCCGAGCGCCTTACGCAGCGCCGCGCCATCCGCGCCCGCGGCAAGCTCGCCGCCCGAGCGCTCGGCTTCATCCAAATCGCCTTTTACCAGCACAATTGGCGAGCACGCGTTGCCTGCGATGCGCACGCCACGACCCGCAAGCGATGCGAGCTCCTGCTCGGCCGCCTGAGCGATGGCTTCTTTTTTCTGGCTTTGTGACATAGGTATGCGCTCTCCAATCGTTTGCGTGCCCACCATTATTTGACACTCCCCATGGCTAAAGCCAGGGGATTCTTGCTTCACCGAGAATTGCCTAGACTGCGCATGCAGCCGTAGGTCTTACGCCCTCTCCACAAGCGTTTGCGGCATCCGCCGCGGTTCCCGCATGCCCTGCGGTACCTTCCAGGATTCTCCTTCCCTCGCGGGCGATGTTGACGGCGGCATTTAGGTCGCGGTCGTGACGCATGCCGCACGCGGGACAGTCCCATACCCGTTCGGCCAGCGTCAGTCCCCTGTAGACGTAACCGCATGCGGAACACGTCTTGCTGGACGGATAGAACCTGCCCACCCTTACGAAGCCGCGCCCCGACCATGCGCATTTGTACTCGAGCTGGCGCGCCAGCTCCGACATGGCGGCATCGCCCACGGCCTTGGCGAGGCGGCGGTTCCTCTGCATGCCCCTGACGTTCAGGTCCTCGACCGCGATGTTTTGGCTTTCTCTCACCGCATGCGTCGTGAACTTGTGCAGGGCGTCCTTCCGCCGGTTGGCCACCTTCTCGTGCGCCCGCGCGACCCTGACACGCTGCCTGGCGCGATTTGCGGAGCCCTTCCGCTTGCGCGAGAGCCGTCGCTGCTCCCGTGCCAGCTTCCTCTCGCTCCTCTGCAGGTTTCTGGGGTTGGGCAGGCGCTCCCCCGTGGAGCAGGTGGCTATGTCGTGTATCCCCGCATCGACCCCCAGGAATCCGACGGTCGGGGCCGGTGCATCCGTGGCGGGGACGTCCGCGCAGCATATCGCCACGTAGTACTTGCCGCTCGGCACCTGCTTGACCGTCGCGGACAGGACGCGCCCCTCCACGGGACGGCTCACCCGTGCCCTGACGGTCCCCAGCTTGGGCAGCCTCACGTGCCTGGCGTCGATTATCCCGACGCCGTTCGTGCGGTAGCTCTTCCTCCCCGCGCGTTTGGACTTGAACTTCGGAAAGCCCACCTTGCCTGGTGCGCGGAAGAAGTTCCTATATGCCTTGTCCAGGTCGCGCAGGGACTGCTGCAGCGCCATGGAGTCCACCTCGGAGAGCCACGGCGCGTCCGTTTTCTTCCAGGCGGGGATCTGGGTGATGTAGGAGTTGATGTGCTTCGATTTGCCCGTCCGCGCGTACTCGTCCCGCCTCATCGCCAGCACCCTGTTGTAGACCCAGCGACAGCAGCCGAAGGTCTTCTGCAGGAGGGCCTCCTGATCGGCGCTCGGGTATATGCGGTACTCGAAGCTCTTGTCCATGGCCCTCATGCGTTCTTCTGGTCCTCGATATATTGCCTGACGGTCTCGGGCGTCGCCCCGCCGACGGTCGAGACGAAGTAGCTGTTCGTCCAGAGCGTCGGCAGCTTGCGCTTCAGCTGCGGGAACTCGGTGCGCAAGTCATGGCTGGTCCTGCCTTTGATGCGCTTTACGGCCCGGTGGATGCCGAACTGGGGGTCGACCGAGATGAGCATGTGCACGCGGTCGGGCATGACCTCGATTTCCCTTATCTCGAAATCGAGCTCTTCCGCAACCTCGTGCGCAATCTCCTTGAAGCGGGAGTCGATGCCGTCCACGAGCACCTTTCTGCGGTATTTCGGGCAGAAGACCACATGGTAGTCGCAGCTCCAGACTATGTTGTCGTTGCTTCTGTATCTATCCATACAAACAGTATACCACTTGCAGCCGTATATGTATATCGGCTGACGCCGATGCGCCTTATATCCACATATCTGAAGAAAGGGGTTTTGCGGCGCTTTTGATAAAAGAGCCGCCCGCGAGTGGTTGCTTTGCGGGCCGCTGGGTATAAGCACGGTCGTACTGAGTTTTACGCGGCCGAGCCGCGTCGCATTATGGAGGTCACCATGGCTGACATTAAGCAGATTACCCCCGAGAACTTCGATTCCATCGTTAACGACAACCTGCCCGTGCTGGTTGATTTTTGGGCGCCCTGGTGCGGACCCTGCCGATCGCTCTCGCCCATCGTGGACGAGGTCGCCGACGAGCTGTCCGGCAAGCTGGCCGTGGCCAAGTGCAACGTCGACGACAACCAGGACCTGGCCATGAAGTATGGCGTCATGAGCATCCCCACGCTGATCGTCTTTAAGAACGGCGAAGAGGTTGACCGTTCGGTCGGCGCCTTACCCAAGGCAAGGCTTCAGGCGCTGCTGGAGAAACATCTGTAATACGCTTGTTACGTATCTGCCGTCCATGAGCGGTTTTGCACCGCTCGCCGGAGCGCCGGGTGCAGGGCGCACGACCACGGATAGTATGGTAGACACAAACAGCCCCCAGTGAACGGGTGCGGGTCAGACGGACTCGCACCCGTTTTCTTATGCGGCGGCGCTCAGGGCGGGCGTAGTAGAATCTGAACCACTAGATTGCCCCGTACAAAAGGAGATTCCCATGCATGACGTTGGAATGAACATGAGCCAGCTTGCCATGAGCGTCAAGCAGGTCGACGACACTATTGAGCTCGCTCACGAGTGGAGCCATCAGCTGTTGCATGCGACCGAGAATTTTGACATGGAGCGTATTGGTGCCAAGCTCGAGGCCGCCATGGCCGCGTTGCACGAGGCGCATGCCGCGCTCGAGGGCTACGAGGACGCCATCGAGGCCGACCACAACTCCGTCGGCTCTGTGAAGCTGGTGTAACGTGGCCGAGCACGAGCGCGCGCACGGCTGCGAGCACGCACATGTTCACGGCGCGGGTGCCGAGGCGAGCTGTCGATGCAGTGGCTCCAGCTCCGAGCTGGTCCGCTTTTCGGTCACCGCGCCCGATGACCTGCTTCGTCGCTTTGACGAGCAGATCGCGCGCCGCGGTGACGTGGCCAACCGCTCCGAGGCCGTGCGCGACCTGATTCGCGCCTCGATCGCCAAGGAGCAGATGCGCACGCCCGACGAGCAGGTCATCGGATCGCTCACCATGATCTATGACCACCATACCGGCGACCTGACGCGCCGCCTGGACGAGGTGCAACACGACTACACCGACGAGATCGTCTCGACCATGCACGTGCACCTGGATCACCACAACTGCTTGGAGATTCTGGCGCTCAAGGGTCGCGGCGAGCGCGTTTACGAGCTGGCCGACCGCCTGCTGGGCCTTCGCGGCGTTAAGCACGGCGAGCTCACGTGTGCAGCCACCGGGCAAAGCTTGGGGCTGTAGCGGGCTTTCCAGCAGCGCACCTGCCAAAAAGGGACAGGTTTATTTTGGCAGGTTTAGAAGTTTTACCTACCAAAATAAACCTGTCCCTTTTTGGTCGGTTTTGACGAGGGAGAGCCGCATGCGGCATGTGCATATTCATGTGACGGGCATTGTGCAGGGCGTTGGCATGCGGCCGTTTGTATATCGCGAGGCCATGGCGCATGGCATCTGCGGCTGGGTGCTCAACGCGGGCGACGGCGTGCATGTCGAGGCGCATGCTTGCACCGAAGCACTCGACGGCTTTGTCGCCGCGCTGTCGGACCACGCGCCTGCGGCAGCCCGCGTGGAGTGCGTTGTCGTTGCGGATTTGGAACCCGGCACTTGGGATGCCGCCGACGAGCAGGGCTTTCGCATCGTGGCGTCACAGGATCAGACTGCGCATACGACGCTCATCTCGCCCGATATCGCTACCTGCGACGACTGCCTACGCGAGCTGTTCGATCCCGCCGACCGACGCTATCACTACCCCTTTATCAACTGCACCAACTGTGGGCCGCGCTTTACCATCATCCGGTCGCTGCCCTATGACCGAGCGGCCACGTCCATGGACTGCTTTCCCATGTGCCCCGCGTGTGCCGCGGAGTATGCCAACCCACTTGACCGGCGCTTTCATGCGCAGCCCGATGCCTGCTTTGATTGCGGGCCGCATATCATGTGGCGCGAAGCGAGCGTGGGCGATGAGCCGGGCGAAGCCGCCGCGCCGCTGGCCGTCGGCACCACGCGCGAGACCAGCGACGCCATTATCGACCGCTGCGTTGAGCTGCTGGCCAACGGCGGTATCGTCGCTATCAAGGGACTGGGCGGATTTCACTTGGCATGCGACGCCTCCAACGAGCAGGCGGTAGCCGAGCTTCGCCGCCGTAAACGCCGCAGCAACAAGCCACTTGCCGTTATGGTGCGCGACCTTGCCGACGTTGAACGCCTGTGCCATGTCAGCGACGTTGAGCGCGGCTTGCTGGCCGGCAGCATTCGCCCCATCGTGCTGCTGCGCCGACGTGCTGTTTGCGAGAGCGGCGGTTCCCCCAACGCCCTCGCGCTCGCGCCGTCCGTCGCACACGACCTTCCCGAGCTCGGTGTCATGCTCCCCTACACCCCGCTTCAGCATCTGTTGCTTGCCGCGGCAGAAGCCCGCGGTATGCACGCGCTCGTCATGACCAGCGGAAACCTGAGCGAAGAACCCATCGAGACCGACGACAACCTTGCCTGGGAACACCTCGTTGCCGCCGGCATCGCCGACGCGTTGCTCGGCAACGACCGCGCAATTCTGTCGCGCTACGACGACTCTGTGGTACGCGTGGTCGACGGCGCCGTTATGCCCGTGCGCCGCGCTCGCGGATATGCACCCCAGCCGCTGCCGTTGCCGGCGCTCGACGGCACTCCGTCCTGCGTGCTCGCCTGTGGGCCACAACAAAAGGCCACGATTGCGCTCACGCGTGAAGGGGCGAACGGCGAGGCAACCTGTTTTGTGTCGCAGCATATCGGCGATGTTGAAAACGGCGGGACCTTCGATGCCTGGAACGCCGCGCGCACGCGCTTGGAAGATCTCTTTGACTTGGCGCCCGCCGCCTTAGCCTGCGATGTACATCCCAGCTATCTATCGAGCCAGTGGGCGCGCGAGCAGGCGCGAAAATGCAATCTGCCGCTCGTCGAGGTGCAGCACCATCATGCGCATATCGCGAGCGTAATGGCCGAGGCCATCGCCGCGGGCCAACTTACAACCGACGCGCGTGTCCTTGGCATCGCCTTTGACGGCACCGGCGCCGGCACCGATGGGACCATTTGGGGCGGCGAGTTTCTTGTCGCTGGTCTTGCTGACTTTGAGCGCGCCGCGCATTTGCGCACCTGGGCGCTCCCCGGCGGGGCGGCCTCCGTGCGCGACGCCCGCCGCAACGCCTTTGCCCTGCTCAGTGAGCTCGGCCTGCTCGAGCACCCAGGCGCCGCTCGGCTTTTGGACAGCCTCGACGAGCAAACGCGCAGCGTGACAGCCACCATGATCGAGCGCGGCATCAACAGCCCACGTACCAGCAGCATGGGGCGTCTCTTTGATGCCGCGGCAGCGATTCTGGGCATCTGCGGCAAGGCAACCTACGAGGGCGAACCCGCCATAGAACTCGAAGCCGCCGCCTGGTGCGCGCTCGACGGTAAGCCCGTTCGTCTCGACGGCAATCATACAGGCGTATTCACGTCTGCCGACGACTCCCCCACCTTGGACCCCCAACCGCTCATCGAAGCTCTTCTGAATGGAATCGAGGCAGGCGCGCCGGCCGACAAGCTCGCGCTCGACTTCCATATCGCCATCGCGCGTGCATCAGCCCGCATCGCAAGCGAAATCTGCGCCCGCGAAGGCATCGACACCGTCGCGCTCTCGGGCGGCGTGTTCATGAACCGTCTTTTGCTTCGGCTCCTCACCCGTAAGCTTGAAGACGCAGGGCTTACTGTCTTGGTTCCCCGCACCGTGCCCGTCAACGACGGATGCATCGCCTACGGCCAGGCGGCGGTCGCCCGCGCTCGGCTCGCGCAGGTCATACCGCAGTAGGCTGTTTGGCTAGCCCATGCGCCGCCGTCTCACAGGTGTAACGCGTTTGCCCGCAACCCCCGCGAGCGCTACCATCAACTGATGGATTATTAAGCGCCTATCCAGCGCAAAGCGTATAAAAGGGGAACATTATGTGCCTTGCCGTTCCCGGTAAAGTGGTCAAACGCGACGATGACCTTAAGGCGACCGTCGACATGATGGGCATCGAGCGCCCGGTGTCGCTGCGACTCGTGCCGATGGCGCAGGTAGGCGACTATGTTCTCGTACATGCCGGCTTTGGTATCCAGATTGTCGACGAGCAGGAAGCTCAAGAGACGCTCGATCTCGTCAACACCATGACCGAGCTGGTCGAAGAGGATCAACTCGCCACCAACCCGGCCGAGGCGTACTAGTGGCGGCGGCGCAGCCGGCTCGCTCCGGAATCGACTTTTCGGCATTCCGCGATCCCAAGCTCGCTCGCGAGCTCATCGACCGCATTCATGAGCTTGTCGGCGACCGCACCATCAACCTGATGGAGGTCTGCGGCACACACACGGTGAGCATCGGGCGTTATGGCTTTCGCTCCATTATGCCGACGGGGCTCAAGCTGCTGAGCGGTCCGGGCTGCCCCGTCTGCGTTACCGCGAACCGCGACATCGACCACGCAATCGCACTCGCCAAGATGGACGGCGCCATCATCACTACCTTTGGTGACATGATGCGCGTGCCCGGGTCGTCTACCTCGCTCGCCGCACAAAAGGCGGCGGGGCGTGACATCCGCATCGTCTACTCGCCGCTCGACGCGCTCGATATTGCCGAACACAACCCCGACCGCCCGGTCATCTTTATGGGTGTGGGCTTTGAGACCACGACGCCCACCATCGCCGCCGCCATCTTGGAGGCAGATGCGCGCGGGCTCCAGAACTTCTCGGTCTACTGCGCTCACAAGACCACGCCACCGGCGCTGCGCGCGATTGCCAACGACCCCGAGACGACCATCGACGGCTTTATCCTGCCGGGCCATGTCGCCACCATCGCAGGCCTGGCGCCCTTTGGCTTTTTGGTCGACGAGTTTAAGACCCCGGGCGTGGTTACCGGATTTGAGCCGGTCGATATTCTGCAGGGCATCTGCATGCTGGTTCAGATGGTTGTTGAGGGACGGCCCGCGATCGACAACGCGTACCGTCGCGGCGTCAATGCGGAAGGCAATCCCGTGGCGCGCCAGCTGGTCGAGCAGGTATTTGAGCCGTGCGATACCACGTGGCGCGGGCTGGGACCGATTGCCGCCTCGGGCCTTTCCATCCGACCCGAGTTCTCGCGCTTTGACGCCGGCGCCCGCTATGACGTGCCGATCGAACCGACGGTCGAGCCGCGCGGATGCCGTTGCGGCGACGTGCTGCGCGGGGCCATTGCACCGAGCGACTGCCCGTTGTTCGGCCACGCCTGCACGCCCGAGCATCCTGTTGGCCCGTGCATGGTGAGCTCGGAAGGCAGCTGTGCGGCGTACTACCGTTACCAAGGCTAGCCCGAACATCCCCGATTGGAGTTTTCGATATGTCTCGTACTGCCACCGATAGCACTGTCCTGCTGGGCCATGGCTCCGGCGGGCAGATGATGAAACGCATTATCGACGAGGTCTTTCTGGATGCCTTTGGGTCGCCCGAGCTGCTCGAAGGCAACGACGCCGGCGTCGCCGCCCTGCCCGGCAGCGGGCGCATCGCCATGTCGACCGACAGCTTTGTGGTGACGCCGCAGTTCTTCCCCGGTGGCAATATCGGTAGGCTCGCCGTGTGCGGAACCGTCAACGACGTCGCGACCTCGGGCGCCAACGTGCGCTACCTTTCGTGCGGTTTTATCCTCGAAGAGGGCTATCCCATGGATAAGCTGCGCCAGATTGTACAGGCCATGGCCGAGACGGCGTGCGAGGCGGGCGTCAAAATCATCACCGGCGACACTAAAGTGGTCGAGCGCGGCGGGGCCGACGGCGTCTACATCAATACCGCCGGCGTGGGCGAGGTTCCCGCGGGCGTGACGCTCAGCGGCGCCAACTGCCAACCCGGCGACGCCATCCTGGTCTCGGGCACGCTGGGCGACCACGGCATCGCCATCATGAGCCAGCGCGAGGGCCTGGCGTTCTCGAGCAGCATCGAGAGCGACGCCGCGCCCCTCAACCACCTGATTGCCGACGTGCTGGCCGCCGCCCCCGACACACGCTGCTTCCGCGATCCCACGCGCGGCGGCCTGGCGTCCACGCTCAACGAGTTTGCGCAGGCGAGCAACGTTGCCATGGAAATCGATGAGGACGCCGTGCCCGTGCGCCCCGACGTGCAGGCCGCCTGCGAGATGCTCGGCTACGACGTGCTGCAGGTGGCAAACGAAGGCAAGATGGTCGCCGTGGTGCCAGCCGAACAGGCCGACGCGGCTTTAGCAGCCATGCGTGCCGCCCGCTACGGCGAGAACGCCGCCATCATCGGTCGCGTGCTGCCGGTCGCCGAAGGCACCCGACCTGCCGTTCGCGTGCGCACCGGCTGGGGCTCCACCCGCATCCTCGACATGCTCGTCGGAGAGCAGCTGCCCAGGATCTGCTAGCGGCAAAGACTTGCGGTTGACGCAGTGCAGCTCGAGGCTGCTACAGATATTCAGATTCCAGGCACGCCCGACACGCAAGCCCAGTATCATGGGGTGCGCTTTACAACTCAAACGGCAGGAGCACCCATGGCAGCAGCCTTTTCCCATGTGATCTTTGATCTGGACGGCACCATCCTCAATACGCTCGAGGACCTGGCGGCCGCCGGCAACCATACCTGCGAGATGCACGGCTGGCCCACATTTGCCGTGGACGAGTACCGCTACAAGGTGGGAAACGGCATGCTCAAGCTGGTCGAGCGCTTTATGCCCGCCGAGTACGCGGGCGACGGTCGAATGTTTGAGCAGACGCTTGCCGAGTTTAGGGCCTATTACGGCGAGCACAAGGAAGACCACACCGCCCCCTACGCCGGCACGATCGAGATGCTCGACCGCCTGCGTGCCGCGGGCGTTCAGCTTGCCGTGCTCACCAACAAGGACCACATTTCGGCGGCCCCGCTTATCGAAAAGTACTTTGGTCCCGATCGTTTTGCGCTGGTGCAGGGTCGTGTCGACGCGTTTCCGCCCAAGCCCGAGGCCCCCGTCACGCTGCATGTGATGGATGAGCTGGGCGCCGACCCGGCGACCACGCTTTATGTTGGCGATTCGAATGTCGATGTTCTGACCGGCCACAACGCCGGCCTTAAGAGCGCAGGCGTCACCTGGGGCTTCCGCGGCCGAGCAGAGTTGGAGGCCGCTGGCGCCGACTACGTGGTGGACACCCAGGACGAGCTCGCGGCGCTGATTCTGGGCGAGTAACCGCTCATCCCTCCCACGGGTAGCTAATGTAGGACGGGGCTCTTTTAGCTGCCCCCCCTGCACCAAAGGAGTGTCCCCGACTGCCGGCAGAGACGATATGAGCAGGACATAAAAACATTGAGAGCCCCTGCTGCATGAAAGACCGCGGATTAGGCCGACAATGGTGAGTGTCTAATTCAGCCGCGGCGGCCACGCC
>CABUHO010000027.1 GCA_902491395.1 uncultured Collinsella sp. | reverse complement strand
GGCCCTTGCGGCGTAGTCGCTATTTATTCAGTCCAAGTTTCGGGGTGCAGTTCACTGTCCCCTTTGTGGTGGTTTTCGCTATCATGGACAACGTTGAATCTCTACGAAGGAGCAGGGCATATGGCGATTCTTTTGGGATGCGATTCCATCAGCCTAGAGTTTCCCACCAAGCATATTTTCGATAGCGTGACGCTCGGCGTGGGCGAGGGCGACCGTATTGGTATCGTCGGTAAAAACGGCGACGGTAAGTCGACGCTGCTGAGCGTGCTCGCGGGCACGTTGGAGCCCGACGATGGCCGCGTGACGCATCGCCGCGGTACCACGATCGGCCTGCTCGGCCAAAAGGACCAGCTTGTCGATACCGACACCGTGCATCATGCCGTCGTGGGCGACACGCCCGAGTACGAGTGGGCATCGAGCCCCCGCACGCGCCAGATCCTCGCCGGCCTCATTAGCGATGTGCCCTGGGAGGGAACGGTGGGCGAGCTTTCGGGTGGCCAGCGCCGCCGCGTGGACCTCGCGCGCCTGCTGATCGGCGACTACGATGTGCTCATGCTCGACGAGCCCACCAACCACCTGGACATGCGCACCATCAACTGGCTCGCGCGCCATCTTAAGGCACGCTGGCAGCGCGGCCAGGGCGCCATGCTCGTAGTCACGCACGATCGCTGGTTCTTGGATGAGGTCTGCACCAGCATGTGGGAGGTCCACGACGGTCAGGTCGATCCCTTCGAGGGCGGCTACTCGGCATACATCTTGCAGCGTGTGGAGCGCGACCGCATGGCTGCCGTCACCGAGGAGCGCCGCCGCAACATGGCGCGCAAGGAACTCGCGTGGCTGAGCCGCGGCGCCCAGGCCCGCTCCACCAAGCCCAAGTTTCGCGTGGAGGCAGCCCGCGAGCTCATCGCCGACGTGCCGCCCGTGCGCGACGAGCTGGAGCTCAAGCGCCTGGCCGTAAGCCGCCTGGGCAAGCAGGTTATCGACGTGGTCGACGTGGACGCCGGCTATGCGGATACCGACGGCGCGTCCAAGCAGGTGCTCTCCGACGTGACCTGGCTCATCGGTGCGGGCGACCGCTATGGTCTGCTGGGTGAGAACGGCGCCGGCAAGTCCACGCTGCTCGACGTGATCCAGGGTAAGATCGCACCCCTGCGCGGCCGCGTGAAGATTGGCCAGACGGTGCGCTTTGGCGCGCTGTCGCAGCAGCTCGAGGAGCTCGAGCCCTACATGGGCGATACGATTCGCGAGGTGCTGGGCAATTACAAGAAGTACTACGTCATCGACGGCAAGGAGACCTCGCCCGAGAAGCTCTGCGAGCGCCTGGGCTTCACGACCCAGCAGCTCTGGAGCCGCATCGGCGACCTTTCGGGCGGCCAGCGCCGTCGCCTGTCGCTGCTGCTGACGATTCTGGACGAGCCCAACGTGCTCATCCTGGACGAGCCCGGCAACGACCTGGATACCGACATGCTGGCGATTGTCGAGGACTTGCTGGACGGCTGGCCGGGCACGCTGATCCTGGTGACGCACGACCGCTTCTTGATGGAGCGCGTGACCGACCAGCAGTGGGCACTGCTCGACGGTCACCTGACGCATATGCCCGGCGGCGTGGACCAGTACCTGCGCCTGTGCAACGCCACGGCCGAGGGCGAGCCCGTGGGCGCACCGAGTGCCAAGACCGGCACGTTCGACACCAGCGCCGCAGCGGTTGCGGCCGAAAAGCCCAAGACGAGCGGGCAGCCCAACGGTCTTTCCAACGCCGAGCGCCAGAAGCTCCGCCGCGAGGTGAGCTCGCTCGAGCGCAAGATGGAGACGCAGCGCGCTCGCGTGGAGGAGGCCGAGGCTGCGATGGCGCAGGTCGACCCCACCAATTACACGGCGCTGGGCGAGCAGCAGGCAAAGATCGACGAGGCCCACGCCGCCATGGACGAGTTGGAGATGGCGTGGCTCGAGGCGAGCGAGAAGCTCGAGGGCGAGGAGTAGGCGAGGATGATCAAGGCCGCGTTTTTCGATATCGATGGCACGTTGCTGAGCTTTAAGACCCATCGGATTCCGGCGTCGGCGCAGCAGGTGCTCGACAGCTTTCATGAGCAGGGGATCGCATGCGTGATTGCTACGGGTCGCCCGACCTATCAGATGCCCGATTGGCTGTTCGATCTTGGTTGGGATGCGTACATTACGCTTTCGGGCCAGCACTGCTTTGATGCCGAGGGGGTTTACCGCAGCTGCCCGATCGATCCGGACGACGTCGCGGTGATCGTGGACCAGGTGGCCGAGGGGCGCTACGACTCGCTGTGCATGCAGGGCGAGAACTCGTTTGTGAACCGCCTGTCCGAGCGCGTGGTGACGGCCGGTAGCAACGCGGGAATCGTCTACCACGAGGAGCCGTTTGAGCATGCCTTCGATGCGCCGGTCTACCAGTTCTGCGCCTTTGTGGACCCTGCCGACGAGCATATCGTGACCGACGCGGTGTCGCATTCGCTCACCACGCGCTGGTGCGACCTGTTCTGCGACATTATTCCCGCTAACGGCGGCAAGGACCTGGGCGTGGCGGCGACGCTGGAGCGCCTGGGTATCGACGCGAGTGAGGCGATTGCCTTTGGCGACGGCGAGAACGACCTGTCGATGTTTGCCGCCGTGGGCACGAGCGTGGCCATGGGCAACGCGCAGGATACCGTGAAGGCCGCGGCGACCTACGTGACGACCGCCGTGGACGACGACGGCATCTACAACGCCGCGAAGCACTTTGGATTGATGTAACTGCGGGCCGGCACCCGGCGCCTGGGGACACTCCTTGCGGGGCGTCCCCATTTTGTTTTCGTCCCGCATGTTTTGTGAAACACGGCTAACTTTTAGGCAAAGTAGTAAGACATGGGCAACTTTTGCGGTAAAGTAAATCAAGCAAAAGTATCCAAAGGCTAACTAGAAGCCATCGCGAAAGGCGGCCCATGGCCCTGCGTGAATCCGGAGAAGACTATCTCGAATCGATCTACGTTCTATCGGAACGTCAGGGCATCGTGCGCTCGATCGACGTTGCGGAGTACCTCGGCGTAACCAAGGCGAGCGTTTCCAAGGCCATGGCGACGTTGGAAAGCAACGGCTATGTCGAAATGGGCAAGCGCGACGTTCATCTGACGGAGCGTGGTCTGGAGGTCGCTCGCCAAATGTGGGAGCGTCACTGCTTTTTCGTGGGGCTGCTGGAGGATGCGGGTGTTTCGGCTGAGGTCGCGTCGCAAGAGGGCTGCCACATGGAGCACTGCCTGAGCGAGGAAAGCTTTGAGAAGCTGAGGGCGATGCTGGGACGGGACAGCGACCGGGACCAGTAGCCCCGCCAACCAAGTCCAACTCAGACAAGGAACCCCGCCAGCAAGCGATGCCCAAGAACCGCCAGCAACGTTACCGCAGGCGCTACAGGTTCTTGACACCCATCGCGCGCATGGCGTTCAGGATAGCGATGATCGCCACGCCTACGTCGCCAAAGACGGCAAGCCACATATTGGCGATACCCAGCGCTGCCAGCACAAGGATCAGCAGCTTAATGCCCAGCGCAAAGATTATGTTCTGCCAAACAATCGACATGGTCTTGCGCGCCACGCGGATCGCGCGGGAAATGTTGGACGGCTTGTCGTCCATCAGCACCACGTCGGCGGCCTCGATCGCGGCGTCGGAGCCCATGGCGCCCATGGCAATGCCCACATCGGCGCGCGTAAGCACAGGAGCGTCGTTGATACCGTCGCCGACAAAGGCGAGCTTGCCCTTGCCACTTTCGGCCGCGAGTAGCGCCTCAACGCGCTCGACCTTGTCGCCCGGCAGGAGCTGCGCGTGGAACTCGTCGAGACCGAGTTGCTTGGCCACAGACGCTGCAACCTCCTCGCGGTCGCCCGTGAGCATGACGGTGCGGTTGATACCGGCGGCATGCAGGTCGCGAATCGTTTGCTCCGCATCGGCCTTAACGGTGTCTGCAATCACGATGTGGCCGGCGTACACGCCGTCAACGAGCACGTGGAGGATCGTGCCGACAACCTCACAGTCCGGTGCTTCAACGCCGGCCGCGGCGAGCATCTTGGCGTTGCCAACGACGACGTGCTTGCCGTCGATGGTTGCCGTCACGCCGTGGCCCGCGTCGTTGGCGGAGTCGCTCACGCGCTTGGGGTCGACCTCGCCCTGGTAGGCGTCGCGCACGGACTGCGCGATGGGGTGATCGGAGAACGACTCAGCAAGGGCTGCGACTTCGAGCAGCGACTGCTCGGTATAGCCAGCCTCGGGGTGCACCGCGACGACTGAGAACGTGCCGTTGGTGAGGGTGCCCGTTTTGTCGAAGACGATGGTGTCCACGTCGGCGAGCGTCTCGAGGTAGTTGGAGCCCTTGATGAGAACGCCCAGCTTGGACGCGCCGCCGATGCCGCCAAAGAAACTCAACGGTACGCTGATCACGAGGGCGCACGGGCAGCTGACGACCAGGAAGGTCAGGCCGCGCAGGATCCAATCGGACCAAGCGCCAGTCACCAGGCCGCCGCCAAGCGCGAGCACCGCGGCAGCGCCAGTGACGGCGGGCGTGTAGACGCGGGCGAAGCGCGTGATGAAGTTCTCGGTGCGCGCCTTCTTTTCGCTGGCATTCTCTACGAGTTCCAGGACGCGCGCGACGGTGGATTCGCCAAACGGCTTGGTGGTGCGCACGTGGATGAGGCCCGTCATGTTGATGCAGCCGCTGATGATATCGTCGCCGGACTTGGCGGGGCGGGGGACTGACTCGCCCGTGAGTGCGGCGGTGTCGAGCTGCGTCTCGCCCTCGACGATGATGCCGTCGATAGGCACGCGCTCGCCGGGCTTGACCACAATCACGGTGCCGACGGCGATGTCATCGGGGAAGACCTGCTCGAGCGTGCCGTCGGGCTGCTCGACGTTAGCATAGTCGGGCGCGATGTCCATCATGGCACTGATCGACTTGCGGCTCTTGCCCACGGCGTATGCCTGGAACAGCTCGCCGACCTGGTAGAACAGCATGACGGCAGCGCCTTCGGCCATGTGCGGGTCGGTATCGGGGAAGAGCACCATGGCAAACGCACCGATGGTCGCGACGGCCATGAGGAAGCTCTCGTCGAAGGCCTTGCCGCGGCGGATATTATTGAATGCCTTTTGCAGTACGTCGTAGCCGGCAATCAAAAACGGCACGAGGAACAGCGCGAAGCTGGCGTAGATGTTGCCGGGCTCCCCAAATGCGATAGTGAGGGCGCCGAGCTCGTCGAGGGCATAAACAACGGCAAAAATGCCCAGTGCTACCAGGATGCGGTTGCGCTTGTGCTCAAGGGACTCTTTCTTCTTGCGCTTCTTCTTTTTCTTTTTGGGATCGGCGGCTGCCATGATTCAAACCTCCCATTTGAGTGTATGAACACTTGCTCATATAATTTCGCGAGCAAAGGCCGCGGCAAGCGCGGCCTTACAGGTCAACGTATGCGCGGGTTAGAGAATGATCTCGCAGTCCGGCTCGGCGTCGGCGGTGAACTCAACGACGCGGTC
The DNA here is from genome assembly GCA_902491395.1 of uncultured Collinsella sp. Classification (GTDB taxonomy): domain Bacteria; phylum Actinomycetota; class Coriobacteriia; order Coriobacteriales; family Coriobacteriaceae; genus Collinsella. The sequence goes on along the minus strand of CABUHO010000027.1, from coordinate 20,545 downwards.
CAGGACCTCGTCGAACTCGGCGTCGTCGGCCTCGAGCGTCAGCTTCTGGGTCATAAAGTTGACCGAAACGGACTTGACGCCATCGAGCTTAGCCAGCTCGTCCTGAAGTTCACGCGCGCAGTTGGCGCAATCGATCTCGTCGAGCTTAAACTGCTTTTTCATGGTGGGTTCCTTTCCCTGTGTTAGCGGTCTGGGTGCCGGCCGCGCTGATACCGTGGTTGATTGCTATTCGCAGATATGGCTCATGCCCTGGTTGAGCATGGTATAGACATGATCGTCGGCGAGCGAGTAGAGAATGTTGCGGCCGTCGCGGCGGAACTTGACCAGGTGCGACTGCTTAAGCGTGCGCAGCTGGTGCGACACCGCAGACTGCGAGGTCGCGGTCGCTTCGGCGATGTCAGCCACGCAGAGCTCGCGACCCATGAGGGCATAGAGAATCTTGATGCGTGTGGTGTCGCTGAAGACCTTGAACAGGTCGGCCAGGTCGTACAACAGCTCCTCGTCGGGAAGGTCCTCGGGCGAGCAGGTGGTGGGGACGATCGGCTCGGTGGCCTCGATGCCAGTCTTTGTTTCATCAGCGCGGCTGCTCATTGCAACATCCTTTCATATGAACATGCGCTCATATAACTTACTTCCGATTATATGAGCGCATGTTCATATGTCAATGACGTTCAGGTAATTCGTCGCACAAAATGATGGGGAATAGTGGACGAGATTCCGGACTGAGCGGTTTTGATAGCCGATGCCGGGGTGGGTGCCCCCGCGCCGTGCAAAAATTGGAGTATTCTGCAACTATAGGGGGTCCGTTAATCTATTCCAGGCCAAATAAAGCCGCTCAAGAGTTATCCAAGGGCGGTAAATAGACAAGGTCTTCCTCAAATGTTGCCTAACGTTCCCGTTCGATAGCGTTTTCGTTTCTCATTTGGATTAACTTGTGGGTGCTGGAGGGCCGACCCTGCTGAATACTCGCAATTTTGCACATCGCTAGGGTACCCACCTTGTTAGCCGGTCTAGCTTCCGGCCCCGAAGATTCTGCCCTCGGGCGCGAGGCTGCTTATTTGGGCAAATGATGGGCTGTCGGATTCGACAGTCTGCATGTCATCGATTGCCGGAACTTCATTTATTGTCGGGTCATCCAGCGTGATACCTTCGAGTGTTGCTTTTTCGAGGTCGATTCGTTGACGATCTTCGGAATCCTGGCGAAGCTGCTTCTGAATTCGCTTTTTCTCTTCTATAAACCTTCTGAGCACAAACTGTCTCAGGTCCTCTTGCATGATTTGAAAGTCTTTTGGCAGACGCGAGGGGCGTATGCCCTCTTTCCGTTGGATCGCCTCCATGACCCTAACGAAAGCGCTGGCATGCATAAAGGAATAACGACTGACGGTGATGATTCCGTATCCCATGGACGCAAGCGCATTCTTGCGCTCCTCATCGATGGCGCGGTCTTCTTCCGCGTCATGATAAAACCCGTTGTATTCAATGTCTGTGCGAGATTTCTTTAGATACGCATCCATAAAGAACTTTTTGCGCCTCGTGAGATTCTTTGCGGCAGCGGTGACCTGCACCTCGTAATCGGTCTCAATTCCCTTAATACCAAGCCCTCCTTCGCTTTTGGGCAGCGTCAGCATCATGACAAAGGCCGTTTCCATAGGAGACCGGCATCCGTCGCGCACACATTGGATCGCCTTTCGGGCAAGGGCCAGACCGTCGCATCTGGTAATGGAATTAAAGAACTGTTTCAACCTCTCGGTCGAGGTGAGCGCGAAACGCTCGTTATAAGAGGTGGAAGAGCCGGTTCCAAGGGAGTAAGCGCCGCACAATTCAAAGTAGTACTCCACCAGTTCGCGAAAAGGGAGATAGGTGGCGGCCTGAAGCGCGCAAAGCTCAACGCCAACAATGAAGATGCCATCTTTGAGCTCTATAAAGCGTGAGTTCGAGAATCGTTTTGACGAAACGTGGCATTGACAGTTCAGTGCATAGCGCGCATTCCTGCGATCAAACACCATTACCTCGAGGCAATCATTTGCGTCGAGGGAAACATCGTGTTTGGTGAGCCATTCTGCGGCTGCGTCAAGGAGCGTTCCGGTGGGACATGATCCGTAAATCGCGGCAGGGTTACAGGGCTCGGTGTCTTTCGCAGACGCCGAATACGCGGCCTGGTAGACCGCTTTTGCAGTGGTATGTGACAATACGATACTCATGGTATATATCGTGTCAGCTAATGCCGTGTTGATGGCGCTGAGTGGGAAAGTCGTTTTAGGGGCCTAACCAAATGCTGTCCAAAAGCTTGACGCAATTATGGGTTGGCACGCCTAAAATCAATGTTCTCGCAGCTTAGCTATAGCATATAAAAACTCAATTGCTGCACATTTGATATCGATGCATCACCATCCGACAACGAATTACGTGTCGGGAATTGGCCGAAATCGTTCAAAATGAGGGTTCAGAATTTGTGATGGCAGATCTATCTGTGGAACGTAGGGCGGCCCCGCTGCGGTGTTTCCCGCTGCGAGGCCGCTCGTGAGCAAGCAGTGTTTGTCGCAGGCGTTGCTATTTCGCGAATAGGTTCTTGAGGTTGAACTCGGCCTGCACCGTGCGGAGCATGAGGTCGGTGTCGTCCAGGCCCAGGTGCTGCTCGTTGGCGTCGGCGGCGAGGGTTCCGCGGCGGCGCGCCCAGTTCTCGAGTGCGGCGGGGGCGGACTCGCGGGGGAGCGAACGCACGTTGGCGTCCAGGCTGCGGCAGATCTGGCGCGAGTCGATGACGATGATCTTACCCGCGCGGCGTGCCTCGGCGTAACCGTCCAGGTGAATCTTGAACCAGCTGTCCTCAAAGGCGGCGTTATGCGCCATGTACGGGTACTTCTTCATAAGCTTGAGCAGCTGCTTTTGCAGCTCCTTGTTCTCGCGGAAGGGCGTTTTGCCGTCGATGTCGTCCCAGGTAATGTGGTGGATATTCGACAGCGGCACATCTTCGCCGCGGTAGATGTCGGGCAGGCCACAGTAGTGCGCCTCGGCGTCGTGCGGGATGGCGTCGCTGGTGAGTTCCATGATCTCCCAGCCGACGTTGATGATATAACCGCGTTCGGGTGCACGGCCGGTGGTCTCGATGTCGATACCGAGCACGGTGCCCTGGATGGGCTTGCGGGCGTAGGCCACGCCGAGCGCGTCGCGGTCACCGCGGATCTCGCGCATAACGGACGCGGCGGTGCGCTTTTGCATTTTGCCGATGGCGGCGCAGGTGTCGGCGTCGGACAGGCCGCGCGAGAGCGTCGCGGGCGTCACGTTGCGCAGGCGTGCCTCGCCAATCTGGTCGCAAAGGTCGCGGTTGCGGTCGGCCAGGTCGCGCACGGTGGCAAAGTCGAAGCCGGGGTCGTCCTCGGCAGTAAAATACTCGGTCTCGAGCACCTTGAGGGCCTCTTCGCCCTTCTGGCGCTCGGACTCCATGGCACCGTGATCGCCATAGATAAACATGGGGATAAACGGTTGGCGTTCGTATTCGAGTGCTTGCGAAACGTTCATAGGCTGCTCCTTGGACGGGCCGCGTCGCGCGGCTCGGGGTTACTGAGTTATGGCGAGATGATAGTTTACCATGGGCAACTATTGGCACCACGCCTAGGTCAACTACAATACCCTAGTTGACCGCTAGGACTTTTACAATGCTGCCGAAAGACACGAAAGGTTCCATCCGTCATGGATTTGCTGATTGATATTTTGCTCGACGCCGGCAAGGACACGCTGTCGCTGGTGCCGTTTTTGTTGGTGACGTATCTGGCCCTCGAGACCCTGGAGCACGTCGCGGGTGACAGCGTTAACGGCGCCATCAAGCGCGCCGGTGCCGCGGGCCCCGTGGTTGGCTCGTTGCTGGGCATGGTGCCGCAGTGCGGCTTTTCGGCAATGGCGGCCACGCTGTACGCCGGTCGTGTCGTGACCTTGGGCACGTTGGTGGCGGTGTTCCTTTCGACCTCCGATGAGATGCTGCCGCTGTTGCTCGCCGAGCAGGTGCCCGTGCAGACCATGGCGATGCTTTTGGCTTCGAAGGCACTGATCGCGCTGGTCACGGGCTTTATCGTGGACGCCGCCATTCGCGGCTTGCGTCGTAACGCTCGCGCGCATGCGACGATTCGCCGTACCGTGCTGGGAATCGCGGCCAACCCGGCCCACGTGAACTGCGCGCACGACGACCACACTGGCGGTGACATCATCGACGAGGTGGCCGAGGCGGGCGTGAGCGCCGACCACATCCACGAGCTGTGCGAGCGCGACCATTGCGGCTGTGATGAAGACGAGGACGAGCACGAACACGGACATGGCCACGATCACGGTCATGAGGGCGAACATGAACACCATGATGGTCACGGTCACTCCCACTCCCACGAAGGGACGCCTGTCCTGTCGATCATCCGCAGTGCGATCTCGCACACCATACAGGTATCGGTATTCATTTTTCTGGTGACGCTGATTCTGGTCGCCGTGCTCGAGACGTTCGGCGAATCGGCGATTGAGCAGTTCCTGCGCGGTAACGAGACGCTTGCGGTCCTGGGCTCGGCGCTTGTCGGCTTGATTCCCAACTGCTCGGCCAGCGTCGTCATCACGCAGCTGTATCTGGAAGGCGCGCTGCAGCTGGCACCGATGCTCGCCGGCACGCTTATCTCCGCCGGCGTGGGCTACCTAGTGCTATTTCGCACCAACCGCAGCGCCCGCGAAAACGTCGTGTTCCTGATTATGATGTACGCTATCGGCGCGGGCTGGGGTCTCATCCTTTCCGCCGTTGGTCTCTAAGTAGATGTTTGGGATAGGCCGTAAAAACTGGGGTATACCGTAAAATCTACCGCCATGACCTGGGCGTTGGGTGCGCGTCAATCGCCAAAACAAAAAGGTAGATTTTTAGGCATGTCCCAAAAATCTACCTTGTTTAGCGTAACAGCTCGGTGAGGTTGCGTTTAAAGCGGGCGCGATCTTCGCTGGTAAATGCCGCCGGTCCGCGAGTGCGTCCGCCGGCGCGGCGTACCTTCTTTTCCTCGTGGCGAATAAACAGCTGCATGTCGATGGTCGCTTTGTCGTAGACGCGCCCGCGCACACCGATGGCGGCGGCATCGCGCCCGAGCACCATGCTCGCCAAGCCAATGTCCTGCGTCACGACCACGTCGCCCGCCTGCAGGCGTTCGACAATGGCAAAGTCGGCGCTGTCGGCGCCCACGCTCACATCGAGCGTCGTGACCCAAAAGCCGCGTCGCGCGTGCTCGGCATCGCGCGGGTCGTCGCGGCGAATGTGCCGTTCCAGGTTTTGCGTGCTGTTGCCGGCGATAACAACGGCGACGCCCGCCCGCCGCGCGCAGTCAATCGACTCGCGCGTGACCGGGCAGGCGTCTGCATCGATAAAGAGCGTTCGCGGCATCTAGTGCACCAGTTTGCCAAATTGAATAGCGCGGACAATGAGCGTTACGCCAAACACCAGCAGCGCGGCGCCGCTAAAGATGACGAGCATCTTGGCCGACCACAGCGGATAGATAAACACGAACATGCCGGCGATGATGGAAAGTGCGCCGCTCAGGATGGCGAGGGCGCGGTTGGACGAAAGCTCGGACTCCAGAATGGACATGACACCTTCGACAATCCAGCCAAAGCCGGCCACGATAACCACCATCGTGGTGAGCGTCGCGGTCGAGAAGGCCTGGTTGCGCAGGATTATTACGCCGCCCAAGATAATGAGTAGGTTGGAGATGATGCTCGTCACGCGCCAGCCGGTGGGCAGCAGCGGCTCAAAAATGGCAGTGAACAGTCTGATGGCAGCAGTGATTACAAAGTAAAAACCAGGACGGTCGTCAAAAAGACGAGGGACTTGGCGGGTGCAAAAAGCAGCGCGATACCAGCAATGAGTGCTAAGACGCCCGTGATGGCGTAGATCCAGCGTACGGCCTTGACGGCTTTGCCCGCCATGCTTTTCTCGTCAAATCCAAACTGGCTCGATTTTTGGTCATCGTTCTTAAAGATGCCCATAATGTCTCCTTTCCGTGCGGCGTAAGCCTTGATCGTTACAACCAGTATCCCCTAAGGGCGCTGACGTATGGGTCGGGGAGGGCGAAACGTAACCCAAAGGCCCCGAATTGTTTCCGTTGTTCCCCACGTCGCGATTTTCTATTCAACAGGTGTAGAACATTGCAGCCCTGTTCGTTATTGCCTACGTTTTAGGTTAGATTTTCCTAAGGACAATTGGCTTGTATTGGGGGTCCCTATGAACGAAGCAGTTCCCGAGGCACCGTCGAGTGTCGAATCGATGGCAAAGCAAGGTTGCGAAAAGCTCGGTCTGGAAGCGTTTGATGCGGTGGTCCGTCGTGCCCGTACGTGCCGCCGTTTTGACGAGTCTATGCGCGTGCCGCGCGAGTTTTTGCTCGAGCTGGCGGAACTGGCGCACCTGGCTCCCTGCGGTGCCAATGCTCAGCGTCTGCGTTTTCATGTGGTGAGCGGTGCCGAGGATTGCGCGCGTGTATTTGATGAGCTTGCATGGGCCGGCGCGCTTAAGGATTGGCCGGGTCCTGCCGAGGGCGAGCGTCCGACCGGCTACATCGCGATTCTGGCCGAGCGCGCCGTTCCGGGCAAGCCTGTCGCTCCCATTACTGAGGTCGACACGGGCATTGCCGCACAGACGATGATGCTCGCCGCCCGCAGTGCCACGCCCGAGGTGGCAGCCTGCATGTTCAAGGCCTTTACGCCCCACGCGATCGATGCCATGGGGCTCGATAACGACAAGTATGAGCTCAAGCTGATCATGGCGTTTGGCATTCCGGCCGAGACACAGGTGATCGATGCGATCGATTCCAACCCCGACGGCTCCATCAATTATTGGCGCGACGAGGCGCGGGTGCACCACGTACCCAAGCGTCCGCTTGCCGACGTGCTGCTGTAGTTGTGCGTCGTTGCGGTGCAATCCGGCGGCAAAATCACCACAAAGGCTCCTGTCCCCTTTGTGGTGGTACGAGGGGAGGGTGTGTGGCAGATCTGTATTTGGTGCGTCATGGGCAGACTGAGCTCAATGTGCAGAGCATTTTGCAGGGCTGGCACGATTCGCCGCTTACGGCGCGCGGGCGCGAGCAGGCGCTGACGGCGCGTACGGCGTTTGCGGCGCGTGGCGTGACCTTTGATCATGTGTATTCCTCGCCGTTGGGCCGGGCGCGGCATACGGCCGAGCTTATCGTTGGCGAGGGCCGTTCCATTGAGCTGGTCGATGACCTGCGTGAGTGGCATTTTGGCTCGCTGGAGGGCACATCAAATCGCGAGATGCCGCCGCAGCCCTGGGGCGATTATCCGGTGGCCTTTGGTGGCGAGTCGGAAGGCGAGCTACGGGCGCGCATGGTCGCGGTGCTGTCCCGCATCATGGCCAGGCCGCAGCACGACTGCGTGCTGGCGGTTTCCCACGGCTCAGCCTGCCAGGAGTTTCTTGAGTATGTGACTGGCGGGGGAGAGCTGCCCGACAACGGTGCCGTGCTTCATTTTGACTATTGCGACGGGGCGTTTTCGCTCTTGGGTTGGTAACGAACGAAAGGACCCCTATGAATAAAGATCTGTATCTGGTCCGTCATGGACAGACGATATTCAACCTTAAGCGCATCATTCAGGGTTGGAGCGACTCGCCGCTCACACAGCTGGGCTGCGATCAGGCGGCGCGTGCCGGCATGTTCTTGCGTGCGCGCGGCATTGAGCCCGACCACGCCTACACCTCTACGTTGCACCGCACCGAACAGACCATCGCCAACCTATGGCCGGCCATGACGTACGAGCGCCTGGACGGTCTGCGCGAGTGGTTCTTTGGCGACTTTGAGGCCGAGCGCGTGATGCTTATGCCCGAGCGCCCGTGGCGCGATTTCTATCGTCAGTTTGGCGGCGAGGGCCAGATGCAGGTGCGCGAGCGCATGGTGGCGACGCTGACCGATCTTATGCGACGCCCGGACCACGAGTGCGTGCTCGCGGTGAGCCACGGGTCGGCCATCAAGGAATTCTTGGACTACACGAGGGGCACGGAGGCCGACGAGTGCGAGCGCGTGCCGGGCAACTGCTCAGTGCTGCATTTTGCGTTTGACGATGCAGCCGATACGTTTGACCTGGTCGAAGTCTTTACGCAGGAAGATTATGCGCGCGAGCTGGGGCTTGAACCGCTTGTAGCGGCAGCAGGCCCGCAGCGCGGGTAGCTTGGGCGTGGCGATGCGGATCGCCGACATCATTGCTCTATGTGAAAGGGGCGGGGATGCATGTACCTGTTGCATCTCCGCCCCCTGTTTGTTGAGCTGTCGATTTTTGTACTGGGCGGTCTGGTCTTGCTAGAACCGCGCGACCTGGTGCGTGAGCAGACCCGTCGGAACCTGCGGCGCGCCGCCGCTGACCTGCGCGGCGGGGAAGAGCACAGCTACGGCAAAGTTGAACGGCTCTTTGCCCGTATAGGTGCCGGCGGCACGGGCATCGTCGGCCAGGAGCTGTGATACCCCGACCAGCGCGGCAGCGTAGGCGGGGTCGCCGGCCAGCATTGGCTTCGGTGCCTGGTCGAGCATGGCGCGGATGGCGGCAACGGCGTCCTCGCGCTTGACCTCCCACACGCGGTGCGTAATGCCCGCGGGATCGGTGACGGCGTAGAGCGAGGCGCCCTCTTTGGCAGCGCCCAGGATGATGTCCATGACGGGCGACGCCTCGTAGGCGAGCGACACGGGGCGCGGCTGAACTTTGAGTTCGGCGATCGCGTGCGCAGCGGCGGCCACGTCAGCGCTGGCATCGCCCTTGCCGCCCGCAAGTACACTCGTCGGGCAAATCGCCACGACACCCGTCGCGCGACCCGGCTCGCCCGAGCATTCGTACACGTAATACGCCGCGCCTGGATCCTTGAGCATTAGGCCGTCAGCAATGGCGCCGCGCAGGGCGTCGTTGCCGCTCAGGATACCGCCCATCGCAGGCAGCGCCTCGAGCACACGGTCCTGAGCCGGGCGGATGCAGGGAAACGGAAGTGCTTTCATGGGCGGTCCTAACGCGCGAGTCGGTTTGTTCGCGGCTTATTATGCCCCAACTTGGCCGCTTGCGTCCCAGAGCGTGTTATCGGCAAGCGCGATGAGCACGTTTTGGCAGCGAACGATATCGGCATGGGGCACATACTCGTCGGGCTTGTGTGCGAGCGCCAACGAGCCGGGGCCGTAGCTCATACAATTGCGGTTGCCTGTCTTGCCGGCAATGACGGCGGTATCGGTGTAGCCGGTAAAGAAGCCGACGGTCGTGTCCGCGTCCGTCACGCCATCGGCGGCACGCTTGAGCGCTGCTAGAAGGGGAGAGCTCGGGTCGCGCTCGATGGCGGGGCGGTCGCCCGTCACGGTGTAGCTGCCATGGCAACCGGGAACGGCGTCCTCGGCGGCGGCAATGGCCTGCTCGACCATGTTGATCGCGGCGGTCGTGTCGGTCGGCGGCGTCAGGCGCATGTCGACCCAGACCTTGGCGTGGTCGGGCACGACATAGGGGCGATAGCCGCCCTCTATCTGTCCAAACGTGATGGTCGAAGGACCCAGCTCATCATGCACGGGCAGCGTCGCAAACGTGCGACGAAGCGAGCACACGACCTCGGCCATGGCGGCGACGGCGTCGGCGCCCTTCCAAGGCTGGCTTGCATGAGCCGTGACGCCGGCCATCTCGATCTCGAACCACGTGCGACCCTTGTGCGCCACCTGGATCTGCCCGTCGGTGGGCTCGGTGTCCAGCACCCATTCGCGCGAGCCGACCCAACCGGCATTGATGGCCGCCTCGGAGCCGCGCATAAAGTCTTCCTCGTCGACCGAGCAGATGAGCGAAAAGCCGCGGCGGGGCAGCGTGCCATCCGCCGCCACGCGCTCGAGCGTATGGACCAGTGCGGCAATGGCGCAGGCCAGGCCACCCTTCATATCGCAGGCACCGCGGCCATAGAGTTTATCGTCGCGCACAACCGCCCCAAGCGGTGTGATGTCCGCGTCCCAGCCATCGCCCAAGGTGACGGTATCCATGTGGCAGATATAGACCAGCCGCGGCTCGTCGCTTTGGCCCGGCACGGCGACTTTAAGGTTGCGGCGCCCGGGCAGCACCTCGAGTTCCTCAATCTGCACGGCATGGAGTACCGGACGACTCAACCGCTCCAGCTGAGCCTCAACCAGCGCTTTGATATACCGCTCAATTTCATCCTCATACGCGCCCGGGTCTGAGCTGTCGATCCGCACAAGCTCCTGCGCAAGCCGCCAGGCAAAGTCCTCATCAACCATATGCAACCTCACAATCAGTTTGCTTTCCAAACCGATTGTAAGCCTCCTGAGAGATCCGCGACGTGGGCGTGGCAGTATTTACCGTTCGCAGGCCGAGCCAGCGCGTTTGCCGTCCGAGCGGGTTCACAAGCGACGCAGCGGGTACGTACCCTTCATGGACGACATGCTGTGCGACATATCTGCCTTTCGGTATCACCGGATACCTCCACAGGTCTTGGCAATAATGCCGGACCTGCCCGATTCTGCGGACGATCCGCGCAGGGAGCACCTATGTGAGCATCCGCTCGTCAAGCATTTCCTGGGCACCCCGTTACACGTGTTGGCGCAGGGCGTCTGCGGGCGCAAGGGTGATCGCATTGTCAGGCATGTTTGGAACGGGGAGAGGCCGTTTGGCTCCGTGCGGCAGACAGAGTTTGGCCTCGATGTCGCGTCCCCGCTCTTTACCCTGCTGACCCTGGCTTCCTCGGTCTCAAACGAGCGTCTGATCATGTGCATGTATGAGATGTGCGGCACCTTTGCCGTGTGCAAGATTGCGCCTCAGGTAAAGTCGGCACTTGAACAGGCGTATGGGAGCCGGTGGGGTGACGCACGGTCGGGCTGGGAAAACGTAAAGGATACCTCGGGGAATCCAACGGACCTGTGGAAACGACCTCCCTTGATTGAGCTCTCTGAACTTACCGAGTACGTCGATAAGATCCCGGGGCTCCGCGGCGCTAAATCGTTCACGCGTGCCGCGAAATGCATTACGGGGGTGGCGGCATCGCCGCTCGAGGTCCAGGCTTCGATGCTGTTTGGCCTTACGAGGTTGCGCGGCGGCGAAGGGCTGCGCCTTACCAATAACGTTGAGATTCGTATGACGCGCAGCGCCCGCCTGATTTCGGGGCTTGATAGGCGCTATGCCGATATCCTGCTGGCAAATAAGGACGGTAGTCGAGAGTGTCTGGTTGAATGCCAAGGTAAAGCCATTCATGGATCCATAGAATCCAAGATTTCGGACTCCGACCGAACGACGGCGCTGCAAGCGATGGGATATCCCGTCGTTTTGATGACCTATGGTCAGCTGGCCGACTCCGATGCCTTCCGCGTGGTGATGGAGCTCATCATGTCCTATCTCGATGTGCCGCTGAAAGACAAGACGCCGCGACAGCAGGAGCTCGAACGGCGGCTTCGTGAGGAGATTTTTATCGATTGGGCAGGAATGTAGCCGCGCGGGTGGAAAACGGTCGCGCGAGCTAGAGTTTTGGGCGCGAAAAAGGCTTCAGTTTCGCCTTGGAAGGGCATTAAAAATGCTATCCAGAACAAGTTGTTTCGGAAAATAGACAGTCAACTTGGATCTGGTATATAGAGATCGATTTTTACCTACTAAAGCCCCTGATAAAGCTGTTTATCAAAGCAGGTGTGCTCAGTGATTTGGGTATGACTGTCGATTATCCGAAAAAACTTATTCCTGGTAGCATTTTAAAACCAGTCGGAGCAACAAAATCGGCCCCCGTTTCGTGAAAACGGGGGCCGAATGGGCTTCGTGGCCTGTCTGACAGGCTTGGCGTCGGCGCTATTTAATCACGCGCACGCGATACATCGACGGAATCTGCTTGAGCGCCTCGATCGTGCTGCCGTCCAGGTGCTCATCGGTGTCGAACATGGTGTAGGCGTTCTCGCCAGCGGACTCGTTGGTCATGCGCTGCACGTTGGCGTTGTCCTTGGCGAGAATGGCCGTGATCTGGCCGATCATGTTGGGCACGTTGGCATGCAGGCAGGCAATGCGGCTTGCGGCGCGCGCCTTGCCCATGCTGCAGGCGGGGTAGTTGACGCTGTGCGCGATGTTGCCGTTTTCCAGGTAATCCTTGAGCTCGCTGATGGCCATGTCGGCGCAGTTGGCCTCGGCCTCGCCGGTGCCGGCGCCCGAATGCGTGGTGATAAACGTGTTGGGCATCTTGACGGTCTTGGGCGTGGCAAAGTCGCAGCTAAACCAGCTCAGCTTGCCCTCGCGCAGGGCGGTATCGACGGCGTCCTCATCAATGATGGTCTCGCGCGCGTAGTTGATGAGCACGGCGCCCGGTGCCAGCAGGTTAATCTGCTCGGTGCTGATCATACCGATGGTGTCGGCCTTGCTGGGCACGTGTACGGTGAGGTAGTCGCAGCCGCGGCACAGATCCTCGAGCGTGCCCACGCGCTGCACCTCGCGGCTCAGCACCCACGCGTGCTCAACGGAAATGAACGGATCGTAGCCGTAGACGTCCATACCCAGGTCGACGCAGGCGTTGGCGACCTTGGAGCCCACGTTGCCCAGGCCGATGACGCCGATGCGCTTGCCTTTGAGCTCGCGGCCCACAAAGGCCTTCTTGGCCTTCTCGGCATCGACCTGGATCTCGGGGTCGTCGGCGTTGTCGCGCACCCAGTTCATCGACTGTACCACGCCGCGGCTCGAAAGCACCAGCATGCCCAAGACGAGCTCCTTGACGGCGTTGCTGTTGGCGCCGGGGGAGTTAAAGACGACGACGCCCTTCTTGGCGTACTCCTCGACGGGAATGTTGTTGACACCGGCGCCGCAGCGGGCGATGGCGCGAATGCCCTCGGGCAGCTCGTAGCCGTGCAGGTCGGTCGAGCGCATCAGGATTGCGTCGGCCTCCTCGGCGGTGCTTACAAACTCGTAGCCCTCGCCAAACTCGACTTTGCCGTCTTTAGTGATGTCGTCGATGGTCTTAATCTTACGCATGGAAAAACTCCTTAGCAGGTTTTGATCTAAACAGGGTGGTCTGAGGTGGCTGGTCGGCCCGCGTGTTGCGGGCTAGTTAGATCGCGGACTCAAACTATGCTGCGCTTCGAAGTCCTTCATGTACGTGGCCAGCGCCTGCACGTCCTCCATGGTGACGGCGTTGTACACGCTGGCGCGCATGCCGCCGACGAGACGATGGCCCTTGACGTTTTGGATCTGGTGCTCTGCCGCGCCCGCAACAAAGGCGGCGTCGAGGTTGGCATCGCCGGTGCGGAACGTAACATTGGCGATGGAGCGGCTATCGGTCTGCGTGGTGCCATGGAACAGCTCGCTGTGCTCGAGCAGGTCGTAGAGCAGGTTGGCCTTGGCCCAGTTGCGCTCGGCCATGGCGGCAAGTCCGCCGGTCTGCTCGACCCAACGGAACACCTTGCCGCACACGTAGATGCCAAAGGTGTTGGGCGTGTTGAGCATGGAGCCCTTGGCGGCCTGGGTCTTAAGGTCCAGGTACTGCGGCGTCTGCGCAAAGGCGGGGCCGTCGGCGATTAGGTCGTCGCGCACGATAACCACGGTCACGCCCGCGGCGCCGGCGTTTTTCTGCGCGCCGGCGTAGATGAGTCTGTAGCGCTCGACGTCGAGCGGCTGCGACAGAAAGCAGCTCGAGACATCGGCGACCAGCGGTACGTCGCCGCAAGCGGGCAGCTCGTGGAACATGGTGCCAAAGATGGTGTTGTTTTGGCAGATGTAGACGTAGTCGAGCCCGTCGCCCGCGGCCTCGGCGGCAATGCGCGCGTTGATGTCGGCCATGTCGGGAATGCGGTCGAAATTGGTGTCCTCGGAGCTCGCGAGCAGCACGGCCTCGCCGTACTTGGCGGCCTCTTTGTACGCCTTGTTGGCAAAGTTGCCGGTCACGACGTAGCCGGCGCGGCCGCGGCGCATGAGGTTCATGGGGATGCCCGCAAACTGCAGCGTGGCGCCGCCCTGCAAAAACAGGACGCGGTAGTTGTCGGGGATGCTCAGCAGGCGGCGCAGGGTCGCCTCAGCGTCGTCGATGATCTGCTGGTACATGCTAGATCGATGGCTCATCTCGAGCACGGACATACCGCAACCGCGGTAGTCCATCATCTCGTCGGCGATCTCGGCGAGCACGCTGGTGGGCAGCGCGGCCGGGCCAGCTGAGAAGTTGTGCACACGTGCCATCTTCTAGGTCCCCTTCGTAGTCGTTTGAACGTTCGGGATACTTTAGCACAGTGCAGCGCCAGACGCGACCGCATCACAGCAAAACTCGAGTGTGCCGCTATGATTTACAGGATGGTTACATGGGGGAGGGCGGTCGCTAGGTCTATATCACCGGGATATACCGCGACAAATACTCCTTGAGAGCGGGGTCGCACACATAGAGATACGTTCCCAGCATGCCGCGCGTCATGAGAACGTAGTAGGCGTTGACGATAATCTTTTGCAGGTCGTCGTCGCTCGCCTTCTTTTTTGCGACAGCATCTTTGAAGTTCGCTCCGCTAACGCAGACGGCATTCTTGTCGGTATCGTAGTAAATGTCGGGACCCAGAATTACGAATCCGTAGTTGAGATCGTAGCCTTGTACCGTATGAATGCATCCGACTTCGTTGACGGCGTTGGTGGAGTTAACCCAATCCTTCTGGGTTGAGTTCCAGCGTTTGGGAATGCCCCCGATGACGATATCGAACGCATCTTTATTGCTCTTGCTTTCCCATTTCCAAGCAAAACCGGCTGTCATACGGGATAGCCCAACTTCTTTTTCTTTGGCCTGCTGTAGGGAGCAGAAATCCTCAAATTGGTCGACGATTCCAAACTGGTATCTGGGGATATCGCTGTCCGGATCCCCGGCTCGCGAATCGTAAGGCTCCGATGAAAAGAGTTCTTTGAACTTCATGCCGGCATGCATGTACGCCTTGTTATCGAGCAGGTCGTAGACAAAATCGAGGTACTCGTCGCCGCCGCGCACGCGCATTTGCGTGCTTAGGTTGAACTCTTCGGTTTCAATACCCGCTTCTTCGAGTTGATTGAGTCGCTGCTCAAGGCCATCTCGGTTGAGTCCCGATGCGCGGACTTGCTGTTTGGGGTCATAGAACAGGTACGACTTGTCGCAGCATTTGAAAATCCAATCCACCTGGCTGCTCGTGCGCGGCAAGTTGAGTCGTTCACATGTGTTGTAGAAAGCTCCGATGCCGGCGCCGGCGGATAAGTAGTTTCCCAGTCGGTGCGCCTCGTCGACAAGCAAGATGTCATACCGATCGTTTTTTGTGACGTCGCTGGGGCTCAGGATATCGCCGGGCTTTAACCCGGGGAGGAAGTGCGTGAGTTTTTTGAGCGTCTTGCTCAGAGACTCCATGGGCGTCACGAAGCCGACCCGCAGGCCGGAAAGGTTCGGCTCATTTTTGATTTTGAACATGAGACTGATGGCGAGGATTGTTTTGCCTGTTCCCGGCGCGCCGTTCACGACGGTTACGCGCTCTTTCTTGGGCCCGCCGTGTTTAATGTCTTCATGCTCTTGCTCGAGCCGCCTGTAAATCGCCTCAATCGTTTCGTATTGATCGGGCGTGAGCGTCTTGAAGGGCGAGAATTTGAACAGGTCAGTGTTCTCGAGCTCTTCGATGGGGTGGATCGCATAGTTCTCTTCGCGAAGTTTCGACCAGAGGTCTCTGAACTTCTGGCGATACTGAGGTCGCTCAAAATAATCGAACTGGGCATAGCCATTGTTGGCGTTGGTTACCTGGTATTTTTCGTCAGCGCAGAACAGCTCGATAAGTCGATTCTCAAACTCAAATGTTGCTGACTGATTGAAGGTCGGATTGTCAATCAGAAGGGTCCGGTCGAAGTCTTTGTCCACGTTTGCGGCGTGTTGCTTCATGCGGCGTCGATAATTGGTCGTTTGACCGATGTACGCCGTTTTGTTTTTGCTGTTGGTCAGGATGTAGAGAGCAGGCCAGCTTTCGTCGTGGTGCGACCCTGGATTTGGCGTGCCAAAGTCTTGCAGCGATTCGCTTGTCTCGAAGGGCTGGGGCAGGGGAAGCGTGTATTGCCGAAGGGCGAACTCGTTACTCATGGTGGTCCGCCTTTCTGTATTCGCTGGAGCTGGTGTCGACGGGATAGCGCTCGCCGTTGCGTTTGAGTTTGGACGAGAGCGCCTTTGGGAGGTCGATTCCGTTTAGATCGGCGAAACGCAGGAGAAAGAGGAGCGTGTCAGCGACTTCGTCTTCGATGGCTTGGCGCTGATCAGGGTTATCGAACATTTCTGCAATGCGCTCGTCGCTCATAAAGCGGAAAAGCTGAAGGAGTTCGGAGGACTCTGTCGCTATGCCGATGGCAAGTTCCTTTGGAGTGTGATATTTGCGCCAATCGCGCGCATCACAAAAATCCCTGACTTGTTCCGTCATGGCAGTGAGCTTGTCCATCATCCGTAACCTCCCTGATGTTCATTATTTTATTATGGCCGTATCTGGAGTTTATTGCACATCAGTTGGGACGTGCGGTTTGTCCGGTCGCGATTGCCCGGTAGGAGGATTCACCGTGAAGATTAAAGTCGATGTTGACCAGCTGCGCGAGAGCCTGCTCGACCGCGCGGGGAGTGCGGCGGGCGTGGGCTTTCCGACCGCCATGCTCGACGTAGTGGATATCGAGGACGAGTCGCCCCAAGAGCTCCTGGCCCGAGCCGAACGCGAAGGCCTCGATCTCCGCGACTTTGCCGTCGACGATGACTAACCCCTTCCCAAATTAGCTACCCCTAGCCACTACGATGCCAGCGTGGCGATGACGGCTTCGTCGCCGGCGTATATTAGGGTGTCGCCGTCGGGGATGATCGTCTGGCCTTCGCGCTTGAGCATCACCACAATAAACGGGTGTTTGCCCTGCGGCACGTCGCGCAGGCGCTGTCCTGCTAGGCGACCGTGGGGCGTCACGGTGACCTCGCGCAGCGTAACCTCGGCACGTTCTTCAAACGTCGGCGCGGCCATAACTAGAAGGTCGCCTTCCTCAATAACGGTATCGCCGTTGGGTAGTACCGGGTGCGCCCCGTCGCGCAGCACCAGGACCACCAGCATGTCCGTAGCGCTGCCAATATCGGCGAGCGAGCGCCCGGCAAACGGATGCCCCGCGCCCACCTTGAGCTTGACGAACGACATACCGTCCTCGTCGCGGTAGTCGTTAAACGTGCGGCGCACGTCGCCTTCTGCATCGATCATATCGAGTTTCTTCGCCACTGCTGGCAGCAGCGAGCCCTGCACCACAATGCTCGACACGGCAATCACAAACACCAGGTCAAACAGGTCGTGCCCACCGGGAACACCGGCCACAACGGCAAAGAGGCTAAATACGACCGAAGCTGCGCCGCGCAGACCCGCCCAGCTTACGAGCGCAACCTGGCGAGGGCTCGTCTTAAAGGGCGTCAGCAGCAGACCGACGGCGATGGGGCGGCTCGCAAAGAGCATAAACGCCATGAGCGCCAGGCCCGGCAGCAGCATTTGCGGCAGGCGGGCGGGCGTCACGAGCAGGCCGAGCAAAAAGAAAATGGTCATCTCGGCCATCTCGGTGAGGGTGTCGAAGAAGTGTGCCATCTCGACCTTGCCGGTGATGTCGCTCGCGCCCAGCACAATGCCGGCCAGGTACACGGCCAAAAAGCCGTTGCCACCCAGGTAGCTCGGCAGCGCGTAGGCGATGATCGCCACGGCGAACAAAAAGATAGTCTGCGCGCCCTCGGCCGTTGCGTGTGCGCGCTCAATCAGACGGCTGGATGTCCAGCCGATGGCAAGGCCCAGCCCCACGCCCAGGATGATCTGCTTGGCCAGCAACACGGGAATGTCGATATTGCCGCCCGCCGCAAGGGTCGCGAGCACCGCGGTGAGCATGTAGGCGACGGGGTCGTTGGAGCCCGATTCGACCTCGAGCAGCGAGTCGGTGCCGCTCCTCAGCGACAGGTTGTGCTCGCGCAGCACGCTAAAGACGCTCGCCGCGTCGGTCGACGCCACGACTGAGCCCAGCAGCAGGCCGCCAGTCCAGTCGAAGCCCAGTACAAAGTGCGCGAACACGCCGGTGATGCCAGCGGTGATGACGACGCCGAGCGTGCTCAGCAGCACCGCGGGCACGGCGACAGGTTTGGCGCGGTCGATGTTGGTGTTAAAGCCGCCGTAGAACATGATGAACAGCAGCGCCGTGCTGCAGACGGTTTCGGTGAGCGCATAGTCGCTAAAGTCGATGTGCGCCGGACCGTTGACGCCCAGCAGCATGCCGAGCGCGATAAAGATGAGCAGGGTGGGGAAGGGGAGTTTTTTGCCGACGGGTTTGATGGTCAGGCACAAAATAATAACGAGGCCGATAAAGAGAAGGATCTGGTTCATGGATGGTGTCCGCTCCTGGGTGGTTGGCGTGGCACGGTCAGTTGTCTGCGGTTATTTGTACCCAAAGATGGTGGGTTTATGGGCCTGGATTGCGGGCGTGCGCGATATCGTCATAGACGGCTGCCGTCTTTGCCTCTGCTCGGAAACCCTTTCCAGCTTTATTGCAACGGAGTACAATGGGTAACGTTTAAGTTCAACTTGAAGTTTTAGTTGCGGTTCCGGGCTTCGGTCGCAAGGTAGGGAAAGGCGTTCCATGGCGATCTATGTGACATCTGATGCTCACGGACACGTGCGTGCGCTTGACGAGGCCCTGTCTAAGATCTCGTTGACGTCCGACGACACGCTGTACGTGCTGGGCGACATGATCGATCGCGGACCCGATCCGGTCGGCGTTATTAAGCTCGTGCGCTCGCTGCCCAACGCCCGCGTGCTCAAGGGCAATCACGAGCAGATCATGCTCGATGCCATCATTGGCCAGGATCCGCTCGATGCCGAGACCTGGGATATCAACGGTGGCTGGACGACGCGCGAGCAGCTCAACGACATGGAATTTGAGGCATACGAGGAGCTCGTGCGATGGATGGCCGCGCTGCCCCTCTACGCGGTGGCCGAGACCGAGGAGCGCCCGTATCTGCTGGTACATGCTGGAATCGAGATGAAGGCGGCGCGCGCGTTTTTGCTTGAGCATGGCGTCGATTGTGCCGATGGAGTCGGAGCGGTGGGTGCCGATCGCGAGCTGCTGCAGCAGATGCTCGCGGTGCAGTCGTCCGATGACCTGCTGTGGATTCGTCACGGCTATTGGGATGCGCCGACGGGGCTGCTTTCTGCCGAGGGCGAGGGCCCGGTCGTGGTGAGCGGCCACACGCCCACGGTGTCGCTTGGGCGCTATTGCGAGGTTGGCGGCCTGGCGGGGCTCGATGAGGAGTCGGGCCGCGGGCAGATTGTGCGCCTGGGTGGCGAGGATACCGCCGGCGTGCCCGATCGCATCGATATCGACTGCGCCGCCGCCACCGGCTCCGAGTTCGGCCGCGTCGGAATCCTGCGCCTGGATGATGGTGCGGAGTTCTACGCGAATATCAACCCGGGCGAATAACCTTGTTCCGCCGTTCTACCGAACGGCGGTCACGTTGACGCTGCGCAGCCCCGAAGCACCCCATCTTGTCGCTCAAACCGTCGCTCGCGTACAGAAGTACGCGTCGCTCCTCTTTCGCGCCAACCTGGGGCACCTCGAGACTGCTCGCTCATATGACCCAATCCGCTGTCAAGAGCCACAATGGCCCCGCCGACCGCTTGCAATCGGTCGGCGGGGCCTGCCGTTGAACCCGTCCCGGTCCGCCCCCGGCATGTCGTCGACGCCTTCGGCTCAGTCTCATATCCGCGGATACCGCTCCGGCGGCCCGCAATCCTCTCCTTCGGCGGGGGTTCCCCAAGTCTGTCGACGCGAATGCGGCGACCGCCGCGCGCACAGCGAGAACGGGGGTATCCCCGAAGGCTGCCCGGCTCGCCGGGACGTGTCTCTATAGTTTTGTCAACCGCGTGCTTCGCGCCATTTCGGCATGACGCATCCGGGCGCCCGGCGCCCCCGCTTCCCCTTCGGTTGATCCCGCCGCCCGCTAGGCCGCGTACGGGACGGCGTCGCGCATGATCGCGTAGATGACCTTGAGCCTCTTCCTCGCGACCGCCTTCAGCGCCTTGCCGTGCCTCATCCCCCTCGCCCTGCACTCCCCGTAGTACCTCCCGAACCTGTTGTCCGTGCCGATGAGGGAGTTGCAGCTGAATATGAGCAGGTTCTTGAGCTGCCTGTTCCCGCCGCGCTGCGGCGACGTCGACCTGATGCTGCTCCCGGAGCGCCTGTCGGACGGCGCCACGCCGCAATAGCTCGCGAGCTCGTCATGCCCCCTGAACGCGGATATGTCGATCGACGTCACCAGCGCCGCGGCGGTCTTGGGGCCGATCCCGGGCACCGTGAGGAGGCACTCGTAGACCTCGTCGCCCGCCAGCGAGTCGGCCACGAGCGAGTCGAGCTCCCCGATGTCGGCGTCGAGGGAGGCTATCTCCCGGGCGAGCATCCGGACCGCGACGTCCTCGCCGGCCGGGAGCGGCCTTCCCGAGCGCGACGAGGCCAGCAGCGCCACCCAGAGCCTCCTGGCCCCCGCGGCGGGGGCGCCCGCGCGCCTGGCGGCGCCCGAGAACCTGTGCCAGCC
>CABUHO010000026.1 GCA_902491395.1 uncultured Collinsella sp. | reverse complement strand
GGCGTGGCCGCCGCGGCTGAATTAGACACTCACCATTGTCGGCCTAATCCGCGGTTTTTCATGTGGCAGGGGCTCTCAATGTTTTTATGTCCTGCTCATATCGTCTGTGGTGGTTTTCTAAGTCGTTAGCTTAGTAGCATGCGGTCGTTGGCGAGCTCGCCGCCCGAGACCTCCTCAAACTTCTGAAGCAGGTCGGCCACGGTGAGCGACTTTTTCTCGTCGCCCGCCACGTCGTAGATCACGTGGCCCTCGTGCATCATGATCAGACGGTTACCCAGACGGATGGCGTCGTTCATGTTGTGCGTGACCATGAGCGTGGTCAGGCGGTTCTCGTCGACGATCTCCTCGGTCAGGTTGAGCACCTTAGAGGCCGTCTTGGGGTCGAGGGCCGCCGTGTGCTCGTCGAGCAGCAGCAGGCGCGGCTTGGTGAGCGTGGCCATCAGCAGGGTGAGTGCCTGGCGCTGGCCGCCCGAGAGCAGGCCGACCTTGGCGTTGAGGCGCGTGTCCAGACCAAGGTCCAGACGCTTGAGCAGTTCAACGTACTCGTCCTTCTCGGCCTTGGTGACGCCCCATGAAAGGCCGCGACGCTGGCCGCGGCGCTTGGCGAGGGCCAGGTTCTCGGCAATTTGCATGTCGGCTGCGGTGCCGCGCATGGGATCCTGGAACACACGGCCTAGGTACTTGGCGCGCTGCGACTCGCTCAGACGCGAGATGTCGGTGCCGTCGAGCTCAATAACACCCGAATCGAGTGGATACACGCCGGCGATCATATTGAGCAGCGTGGACTTGCCGGCGCCGTTGCCGCCAATCACGGTTACAAAGTCGCCATCGTTGAGGGTGAGGTCGACGCCGGTGAGCGCGCGCTTCTCGGTGACGGTGCCCTTGTTAAAGGTCTTCTTGACGTGCGAGAGCTTAAGCATCTGCCTCATCTCCCTTCGTGTAGGAGCTGCGGAGCTTATAGCGCTCCCAAACCACGGGCACGCACAGGGCCACGGCGACGATCACGGCGGAGAGTAGCTTCATGTCGTTGGCGTCCATGCCCAGCTGCAGCACGATGGCGCGGATAAGGAAGTACACCACGGAGCCAAAGACGGCGGAAGCAAGACGGACGCTAAACTGCGTGAGGCCGCCGGGCAGCAGGCGACCGAGCACCTCGCCGATGACGATGGCGGCAAGACCGATAACGATGGCGCCGGTGCCCATGCCAATGTCGGCGTACTTCTGGCTCTGGCAGATGAGCGCACCCGAAAGGCCAATGAGGGCGTTGGAGAGCACGAGGGCGATCATTTTGGTGGTGTTGGTGTTAACGCCCAGGGCGCGGATCATGTACTCGTTGTTGCCGGTGGCACGCAGCGCCGAGCCGATCTCGGTGCCAAAGAACCAGTACAGGATGGCGACGATGGCCACGGCCAGCACAATGCCTAGGATAATGGCAACAGTGGACTGCGGCAGGCCCGTCATGTTGCTGACGGATGAGAAGATAGTGCCCTTGGCAAGGATGGGCGTGTTGGACTTGCCCATGATGCGCAGGTTGATGGACCACAGACTGATCTGCGTAAGGATTCCGGCGAGGATTGCGGGAATCTCAAAGACGGTGGTCAAGATGCCCGTGACGGCGCCCGCGATGGCGCCGGCGCACATGCCGGCCAGCACGGCGAGCAAGGGGTCGACGTTATTGTTGACGATGAGCACGGCGCAGACACAGCCGCCGAGGGCAAAGCTGCCGTCGCAGGTCATATCGGGGATGTCGAGCAGGCGGAACGTGATAAACACGCCAAGCACCATAATGCCCCAGAGGACGCCCTGCGAAACGGCGCCCTGCAATGCAATGAGCATGCTTCATACCTCCTAGGATAGGGTGGACACGTGATTTTCCATAATAGCGGTACCAGTGCATAAAAGAGTTGCGGACGGATGTTTTGTCTCATCCGAAACAAGCAGGGCGAACGCCGGTCTTTAGCGTTCGCCCCAAGGACTCAGATATTGAATAACGCGGCTGTGGCGCGCGTGCGGGCCCTAGACGCGTTACCGCACATGGCGCTACTCGTCCAGAGCGGAAAGGTCGATGCCTAGGGCCTCGGCCATCTCGTCGTTCTTGACGACGACCAGGTCCTTGCTCGAGAGGTGCTTGATCGGCATATCCTCGGGCTTGGCCTCGCCCTTCAGGATCTTAACGGCCATCTCGCCCGCGGCGTAGCCCAGGTCCTTATAGTTGATGGAGAGGGTGAACAGGCCGCCGGCCATGCACATACCCTCCTCGCCGGTCACGAAGGGGAGCTTATTCTCCTTGCAGATCTGGCCGACCTGCGAAGCGCCCGCGGCGATGGTGTTGTCAGTGGGGGAGTACAGCGCGTCGACCTTGCCCACGGCAGACTCGACGACGGACTGAATCTCGTTGGAGCTCGAGACGGTGAAGTCAGTGTACTCGAGGCCCAGCTTGTCGAGCTCCTTCTTGGCGGCCTTGATCTGGACGTCGGAGTTGGACTCGGCGGTGCAGTAGAGCAGGCCGACCTTTTTAACGTCGGGCAGGACCTTCTGCATCATCTCGAGCTGCTCGGCGACCGGGGTGAGGTCGGAAGCGCCCGTGACGTTGGTGCCGGGCTTGTCGTTGTCCTGGACCAGGCCGGAGGCGGCGTAGTCGGTGATGGCACAGCCTACGATGGGGATATCGGCCGTGGCGCCAGCGGCAGCCTGCGCGGCGGGCGTGGCGATGGCATAAATCAGGTTGACGTTGTCGCCCACAAACTTGTCGGCAATGGACTTACACGTGGACTGGTCGTTCTGGGCGTTCTTCTGGTCGATCTTGACCTTAAGGCCGCTCTCCTTGATGGCCTTGACAAAGCCATCGTTGGCGGCGTCGAGTGCGGAGTGCTCGGTGAGCTGCAGAACGCCGATGGTGTAGTCGGAACCAGCGGCAGCAGAGCCGGAACCAGAGTTGCCGCCGCATCCGGCGAGCGGGGCGAGCGCGAGCAGGCCGGCGGAGACCAGAAGGCTCCTGCGGCTGATGGTGATGTCCTTCATATCATTACCCCCAGTATAAAAATGGCTGGAAACACTGCACTGGGACAAAGTGCAAGTGGGACTATAGTAGCGCTGATGTCCATTTTTACAACAGCCTGGCGGGTTTTTTAATACAGAATCGGATGGGCGGTACGGGTAGTCGAATGGGCGGCGGAGGGTCTTATGCGGCGGAGGAGGCGTCGTCCTCGTCCAGGGCGGCGAAGAGCTTCTTGCCGTCGAGGAGACGTGTGGTGACGTTTCTCATTCGGCCGATCTCTACGGTACGCAACGTGTCATCGGCGCCTCGCGCGTCATAGACCGTTCCCAGCAAATACGAGATGCCGTCTCGTTGCTTGATGGCAAAGGGCCGGAGTGTCATCCGTGCCACTTCGACCTCTCCGCGTGCCGTGACACTCGAAATATCAAAACTCACCGTGGTTCCGTGGTCGATGGCCTGCTCGATGAGCTCGCAGGCATCGATGCGCTTGACAGGCGTGTGCGTGGTCTTGGTGGATTTGCCGCCCACGCTTGGAGCGGGCTCGGGTGCATCGAGGTAGCCGCGAACGTCGGCGCTCGCCATGGCGACCAAGTGCTGCGCCATGCTCTTTCGAATGGCGATGGGCGTGGAGCGGTTGCGCATGACCATACCGTGGAGCCGGATGATCTCTTCGTCGGTGAGCGGACGGGCCAAGAGCCGATAACCCACGCCGCGCTTGTACTCAATTTCGTATCCGGCATGGCGAAGTGCGGAGATGGCGGTGTAGATGCTGCGCCGCGCCGCCGAGATGGGCATGCGGGCGGGGTCGTCGGGATGGGCGAGGCGCCGGATCAACTCATCGGAAAGCATAGCCTTGTCCTCGCCGGTGTTTTCGCTTAATAGTTGCAGGATGCGAACGGCGCGATAGGCTGCCATTGAGGCGGCGCCCCTCGTCGTGGTCTCGTAAGTTTCAACAGCGGTTTCGGTCATGGCGCCCACGTCCTTTCCGTTTTGGGTGGCGACGGTATGGAGCCTAGGACGCGGGGCTTTCCCAGGGGTGCAGGACGCCCTGGGCGGTCGGTAGCCGTCGGCAAGCGGCGGGTCGAGTTTTCAACAGCCCTGCCCAACTGACCAAAAACTTGCCAAAAGCTTGACGGATGCTGTTGAAAAAAGCGCCCCTCGGCTTGCCGAGAGGCGCTGGCGTGATGCGCTGGAACGCGTTTGGTGGCGCTGTGGCGATTAGAAGTCGGCGTTGCCCACGGTGCGCGGGTGCGGCAGGACGTCGCGGATGTTGCCCACACCGGTCAGATACATGACCAAGCGCTCGAAGCCCAGACCGTAGCCGGCGTGCTTGCAAGAACCGTAGCGGCGCAGGTCCAGATAGTACTTGTACTGCTCGGGATTCATGTCCAGGTCCTTGATGCGGGCTTCGAGCAGATCCAGGCGCTCCTCGCGCTGGGAGCCGCCGATAATCTCGCCGATGCCCGGCACCAGGCAGTCGGCGGCGGCGACGGTCTTGCCGTCCTCGTTCATGCGCATGTAGAACGCCTTGATCTCGGCCGGGTAGTCGGTCACAAAAGTCGGTCGCTTAAAGTGCTCCTCGGTCAGGAAACGCTCGTGCTCGGTCTGCAGGTCGATGCCCCAGCTCACGGGATAGTCAAACTTGTGACCGGCGGCGACTGCCTGCTCCAGGATTTCGACGGCCTCGGTATAGGTGACGCGGGCAAAGTCGGAGTTTGCCACGTGGTCCAGGCGCTCGAGCAGACCCTTGTCCACAAACTTGTTGAGCATATTGAGCTCGTCGGGGCAGGTTGCCATGACGTCCTTAAGGACGTACTTGAGCATGGCCTCGGCGTTATCCATGTAGTCGTTAAGGTCGGCAAAGGCCATCTCGGGCTCGATCATCCAAAACTCGGCGGCGTGGCGCGTGGTGTTGGAGTTTTCGGCGCGGAAGGTGGGGCCAAAGGTGTACACGTCGCCAAAGGCCATGGCAAAGTTCTCGGCATTGAGCTGGCCGGACACGGTAAGGCTCGCGTGCTTGCCAAAGAAGTCCTGGCTCCAGTCGACCTCGCCGGACTCGGTGAGGGGCGGATTTTTGGGGTCGAGCGTGGTCACGCGGAACATCTCGCCGGCGCCCTCGCAGTCACTCGTGGTGATGATGGGGGTGTTGACGTAGACAAAGCCCTGCTCCTGGAAGAAGCGGTGGATGGCGGCAGCCGCGACAGAACGGATGCGGAACACGGCGCGAAACAGGTTGGTGCGCGGGCGCAGGTGCTGCTGGGTGCGCAGGAACTCGACGGTTGCGCGCTTCTTTTGCAGCGGGTAGTCCGGGGCGCTGACGCCCTCGACCTCGATGGAAGTGGCAGAAAGCTCGAAAGGCTGGGGCGCATCGGGGGTCAGCTTGACGGTGCCGGTGCAAATGAGTGCGGCCGAGACGTTTTGATGGGCGATCTCGTCGTAGTTGTCGAGTGCCTCGCGGTTCATGACGACCTGCAGGTCGCGGAAGCAGCTGCCGTCGTTGAGCGTAACAAAGCCAAAGTTCTTCATGTCGCGGACGGACTTAACCCAGCCGGCGACGGTGACGGTCTGGCCGCCGAGCGACTCGGCATCGGCGTAAAGCTGCGCGATTTTGGTGCGGTTCACGTATCCTCCCATAACGGTTGAATGATAGTTATCCATACAGTTCGATATTCTAGCAGCTCGGCTCATTTGGGCTATACAGATAAGGCATTGGCGGGATGGTTTTTCAAACGAAAAGCGCCCGCGGCCAAATGGTCGCGGGCGCTTGACGAGGTGCCTTTTGGCTGTGTGGCGCGGGCCTGGCTACTTGGTCTTGGCTACCAGCAGCGGGTCGCCCAGCTTGACGAGCGGGTTGCCGCCGATAAGCGTTCCAGACTCGCCGACATGGTCGATGCTCTTAAGACGATCGAGCTCGGAGACGATGACGGTCACGATGTCCTCGTGGCCGGCGGCCTTGATGGCCTCGCGATCGAAGCTGATGAGCGGCTGGCCTGCCTTGACCACATCGCCCATCTCGACAAAGCGGGCAAAACCCTTGCCGTTCATTTCCACGGTGCCCAGGCCGACATGGATGAACACGCGAAGACCGTCCTCGGTAATCATGCCGATGGAGTGGTTGGTGACGGTGGTGGCACCGATGCGGCCGTTGGCGGGCGCATAGATGGTGCCGGTAATGGGCTCGATGCCATAGCCCTGGCCAAGCATGCCCGAGGCGATCGTCTCGTCGGGAACCTCGTCCAGGTTGACGAGCACGCCGTTGACGGGGGCATAGATGACGCCTTCGCGGGTGGCGAAGCTTGCTGCGGGCGGAACGGACGCCTCGCCGGTCGAGGTGAAGGTGGACTTAAGCGAATCGAGCAGACCCATAGTTGCCTCCAACTTAAATAGGCGCATATCGCGCGTTTGGTTTGCCGGAAACGTTTCATATCTGTTTCGCGGCTTGGTCAACGCCCCCTATTCTACGCTGCTCAGCGATACCTCTGAGCTGGGATTATGTGATATATCAGTTGAAGGGAAACTTATTGCTGGCGTGTTTCTGCGTCACGGGTTCAAGTGGGGTACGCTTGAAGGCGAAAAACAAGGGCGCTTAATTTGCGCGAAGGGAGCACATATGATTGTCGAGAACCGTGCGCTGTGGGGCGAGGAGCCGACCGAGGAATATCCGGCGACGTTTACGTATTTGGGTGCCGAGCCGCTGCCCGATAAACCGAATGGTCGCCGCCCTGCCGTGATTATCTGCGGCGGAGGTGCGTTTACGCATATCGCTCCGCATGAGCAGGATCCCGTGGCGTTTGCGTTTTTGGATCACGGTTACCAGGCCTTTGTGCTCAACTATGTCACAAGTTCTACGGGTGACGTGAGCTTTCCGCACCCCCAGGCAGATCTTGCCAAGATGGTCGCCACGGTGCGTGCGAATGCCGACGAGTGGCATGTCGATCCCAAGCGCGTGTGCGTCGTGGGCTTTTCTGCTGGTGGCATGATTTGCGCCTCGCTGGCAACACAGTGGAAGACCGGCCCCTTCGCGGCACTTGCCGGGGCGCGTCCGGACGACATTCGTCCCGATGCCGTGGTGCTGGGCTATCCATTGCTCGACTTTGCCTATGTGCGCGACATGCAGACGCGCGATCCGCGCATTGACTTGCGTGTGCCCAAGACGGGCGGCAAGACGGGGCGCGATCTTCTCAACGACTATCTGTCGATGGTGACGGGTGGCGAGGCAACTGACGAGCATTTGGCTGATATCTGCCCCACCACGCATGTTTCGCGTCAGATGCCGCCGACCTTTGTGTGGGGCGTGTCCGACGACAAGACGGCGCCGATCGCGCAGGTCTATCCGTTTGCGCAGCGCATGGCCGAGGAGGGCGTCGCTTGCGAGATGCACGTCTTTGACCAAGGTGGTCACGGGCTTTCGCTCGGCAACGCCAACACCGCGGTCGATAACGAGGACAAACAGGCGGCAGTCCGCCCCTGGATCCGCCTGGCTTTCCGCTTCCTGGAGCGCCACGGGTTTTAGTTACGGCGTTTTACCAAACGCCGTAACCACTTGACGCTGCGCCTTTGGTTCCGCCGTTCTAACGAACGGCGGACCGGTCGACGCTGCAAGCCCGCCAGAGCGGCAATCTGACGTTCAGCTTCGGCGGCATGACCAGAAGGTCAATGCCGCCTCGCTTCGCGTCACCTTGCTCGCTCTGGCGGGCTTTCGCTGTCCGCGCCAAAACATCGGCGTTGCCATGGCCCAGATGCGGCACTCGGGGACGTTCCTTTTGTGCCGGTACTTGGGGACGGCCCTTGCACCGATCTGTTGATTGAACGTCGCTGTGTGTTCGCGCTATCATGCATGGTTACAATTGGTTAGCCATGGCAAACGGTTAGCCATGGTGAACATAAATACAACGCCCTGTGGGCGCCGGGGGAGGAACACGGACGTGAAGCTCGATACACTCGAGATTGGAAAGGACGCCGTTGTCGCATCGGTGGCATCGGACGATCAGGCACTCCGACAGCATATTTTGGACATGGGTCTAACGCCGGGCACCGAAGTCACCATGATGAAGTACGCCCCCATGGGCGACCCGCTCGAGATTCGCCTGCGCGGCTACGAGCTGACGCTGCGCAAGGACGATGCTGCCCGCATTGAGCTTGTGGGCATTCACGATACCGATATGGGTCCGCGCGCTAACGCCGCAATCGGCACGACGAAGCATCCGGCACTCGGCGAGGGGACGTATTCGCCCCGCGCGGCAAAGACGGCCGTGCCCGAGGGCGCACCGCTGCATTTTGCCCTCGCCGGCAACCAAAACTGCGGTAAAACCACGCTATTCAACCAGCTAACGGGCTCCAACCAGCATGTCGGTAACTTTCCCGGCGTGACGGTCGACCGCAAAGATGGCACCATCCGCAACCACCCCGAGGCGAACGTTACCGACCTGCCCGGCATCTATTCGCTGTCGCCGTACACGGGCGAGGAGATCGTCAGCCGCCAATTCATCCTTGACGAGCATCCCGATGCCATCATCGACATTATCGACGCCACCAACATCGAACGTAACCTGTACCTGACACTGCAGCTTATGGAGCTCGACCGCCCCATGGTCATCGCGCTCAACATGATGGACGAGGTGACCGCCAATGGTGGTGCCGTAGACGTCAACCTGCTCGAGAGCCTGCTGGGCGTGCCTGTTGTTCCCATTAGCGCTGCCCGCAACGAGGGTATTGGCGAGTTGGTGGATCATGCCTTGCACGTGGCGCGGTTCCGCGAGCGCCCCGGTCGCCTGGACTTCTGCGCGCCCGATGGTCCAGACGGCGGCGCGCTGCATCGCTGCATTCACGGCATCGCCAACCTTATCGAGGACCATGCCGCGACGGCGCATATCCCGGTGCGTTTTGCGGCGACCAAGCTGGTTGAGGGCGACGAGCTGGTGACCGAGGCGCTTCATCTGGACCGTAACGAACTTGACGCCATCGAGCACATCATTACCCAGATGGAGGGCGAGGCCGGTACCGACCGTCTATCTGCACTGGCTGACATGCGCTTCGGCTTTATCGGCGACGTGTGTGGGCGCTGCGTCGTCAAGCCGCACGAGAGCCGCGAGCACGTGCGTTCCGTCAAGATCGACCGCATCCTGACGGGTCGCTACACGGCCATTCCAGCGTTCCTGGTGATCATGGGTCTCGTCTTTTGGCTGACGTTTGGCGTGATCGGCGCGGCGTTGCAGGGACTCATGGAGGACGGCATCGCTGCCATCATCGCCTCGGCCGATGCGGGCCTCAAGGCGTTCGGCACCAACGACGTGGTGCGCTCACTGGCTGTCGACGGCGTGCTTACGGGCGTGGGCAGCGTACTGACCTTCCTGCCGATTATCGTCGTGCTCTTTTTGTTCCTCTCCATTCTGGAAGACTCCGGCTACATGGCGCGCGTGGCCTTTGTCATGGATAAAGTGCTGCGTCGCTTTGGCCTGTCGGGTCGCAGCTTCGTGCCTATGCTCGTCGGTTTTGGCTGCACCGTGCCGGCTATCATGTCAACCCGTACGCTCCCATCCGAGCACGACCGCAAGATGACGGTCATGCTCACGCCGTTCATGAGCTGTTCGGCCAAGTTGCCGGTCTACGGGCTGCTGTGCGGGGCGTTTTTCCCGCAGGCGACAGTTCCCGCCATGGTCTCGCTCTATCTGATTGGCATTGCGGTCGGTTGCATCGCGGCTTTGGTACTCAACCGCACGGCATTTAAGGGCGACCCGGTGCCGTTTATCATGGAGCTTCCCAATTACCGCCTGCCGAGCGTCAAGACGACGGTGATGCTGGCATGGGATAAGGCCAAGGACTTCATCACCAAGGCCTTCACCATTATCTTTGCCGCTACGGTGGTCATTTGGTTCCTTCAGACGTTCGATATCCGCTTTAATGTGGTCGCCGATCAGTCGCAGAGTCTACTTGCCGGTCTGGGTAGCATTATCGCTCCGCTGCTAGCGCCGCTCGGCTTTGGCGACTGGCGTGCATCCACGGCGCTCGTCACCGGACTTATCGCCAAGGAGAGTGTCATCTCGACCCTCACCGTGCTTTTGGGTGCAACGTCACCCGCGGCGCTGTCGACCATGTTTTCGCCGTTTACTGCCTACGTGTTCCTGGTCTTTACGCTGCTGTACCCGCCCTGCGTGGCCGCCATCGGCGCCGTCAAGAGCGAGCTGGGTGCGCGCTATGCCGTTGCCGTGTTCGCGTTTCAGGTGACGGTCGCCTGGATCGTGGCGTTTGTCGTGCATTCGGCGGGTATATTGCTGGGGTTGGCTTAGCTATTTATTGATGGCGTAACCTCTATGTACCGAATTGTTTTCGGCCTCGCATCTGTTGCTGACGGATGCGGGGCCGTTGCTATATAATCGCCTCCGCTCAAAATGATTGGAGACGTTATATATGAGTCAGGCAAGGCAAGACGGCATCACGCTTAAGCAGTGGCTCCCGCTCATCGGGCTCACCTGCTGCGCGTTCGTGTTCAACACGTCGGAGTTCATGCCCATCGGCCTGCTGACCGACATCGCCGCATCGTTCTCGCTCACCGAGGCCCAGGCAGGCATCATGATTTCGGTCTACGCCTGGGGCGTCATGCTGCTGTCGCTGCCGCTCATGGTGTTCGCATCGCGCTTTGAGTTCAAGCGGATGCTGCTGGGCGTGCTTGCCGTGTTCTCGCTGGGCCAGTTCCTGTCCGCTGTGGCACCGACATATCCCATCCTGGTCTGCGCGCGCCTGGTGGTCGCTTGCGCGCATGCCGTGTTCTGGTCGGTCGCCTCGATTATGGCGTCGCGCCTGGTTGACACGCGCCACGGGGCGCTCGCCATCAGCATGATCGCCACGGGCTCGTCCATCGCGCAGATCTTCGGCCTGCCCCTCGGCCGCGCCATTGGCCTGGCCGTGGGCTGGCGTATGACGTTCGCTGTGGTCGGGGCCCTCTCGGCTATCGCGGTCGTCTACCAGGCGACCGTGTTCCCCACCATGCCGGCCGGCGAGCGCTTTACTCTCAAGCAGCTGCCCGAGCTGCTCAAGAACCCGTTCCTCATCGCGCTCTATGCGGTCACGGTGTTCATGGCGACCGGCTATTACGCGGGCTATAGCTATATTGAGCCTTTCCTGGCTCAGGTCGCGCATGTCGACGCGAGCGCTATCACCATGACGCTGACGGCGTTCGGCTGCTCTGGCCTGCTCGGCAGCTGGCTGTTCGGTCGTCTGTTCGATGGGCATCGCTTCCTGTTCCTCGCGATCACGCTCTCCGGCGTGCCGCTGGCTCTGCTGCTCATGGGGCCGGCTGCAGCGTCGCTCGCCGCGGTCCTCGCCGTCTGCGCGCTGTGGGGCTGCTGCGCCACGGCCTTTAACGTGGCGTTCCAGGCCGAGCTCATCAAGTACACGCCGGCGGATTCGTCGGCCGTCGCCATGTCGATCTTCTCGGGTTTGTTTAACCTCGGCATTGGCACGGGCACCGCGATCGGCGGCGCCGTGGTTTCGGGCCCCGGTATTGCCTGGATCGGCTACGCAGGCGGCGCGATCGCCGTCATGGGTGTCATCCTCGCCATCACGGTAATGTTCCCGGCCATCCGCCGCGCCAAAGCCGTCGCCTAGCCACATTCCACCCTTTAGTTGCGGGAAATAGTTCCCGGATAGCGGCCCAAGCCCGATTGCAGAAACTATTTCACCGCAACTTATTTGGAATGCGGCAGAAGGATGGCCTTTTTGCCGTGTTCGGCATCGCTGCCGAACCGCCATCAGCATTTTTCGAGTTGCGCGGTTTTACCACTGATTCCACGCGATTGCCGTCGAAACAATTTGAGCGATTTTGTTTCATTTTGGGCATATTCGCGTCCATTTGCGAACTTTCTCCACAGAATCAAGCATCTCAAAGGGGGTAAATGGTCCCGAGGTGGCATTTTTGGTTAGTGAGAGAGCTCCGGACGACCGCGCAACTCGATTTTTGCTGGTGACCGGGAAACGCAACCAGACCATGCGCTAAAAGAGTCCCGTCCCAAATTAGCTACCCTGCTGGGCATACAATGGATAGCGTTGCGTGAAAGTTACCCGGGAGGTTGCTATGTGGGCATTCGAGACGACGTTCTATCAGATCTATCCGCTGGGCTTTTGCGGAGCCCCGCGTGAAAACGCCGCGCCCATAGCCGAGGACGAACTCGCCCAGACGGCTAACGCCCCCGCCAACCCCGATGCCCCCATCATGAAGATTGCCCAATGGGCCGACTACCTGCAGGAACTCGGCATCGGTGCCGTGCTCATCAACCCGCCGCTTGAATCCGACAGCCATGGCTACGATACGCGCAGCCTGCGCCACATCGACCGTCGCCTGGGTGGGGACGCCGACTTTGCCGCCGTGTGCGAGACGCTGCACGCCCATGGCATCCGCGTGGTGCTCGACGCCGTCTTCAACCACGTCGGCCGCGGCTTTTGGGCCTTCCACGATGTGCAGGAGCGCAAGTGGGACTCGCCCTACAAGGATTGGTTCCACATTAGCTTTGACGGCGACTCGTGCTACGGCGACGGCTTTTGGTACGAGGGCTGGGAGGGCCATTTTGAGCTCGTAAAGCTCAACCTGCAAAATCCTGCCGTGGTTGATTACCTGCTTGAATCCGTGCGCCGCTGGGCCGAGGTCTTTGGTGTCGATGGCCTGCGTCTGGACGTCGCCTACATGCTCGACCGCGACTTTATGCGCCGCCTGCACGCTTTTACCCGCGAGCTCAAGCCCGATTTTGTGCTGATCGGCGAGACACTCCACGGCGACTACAACCAGATCGTCAACGACGAGATGCTCGACTCCTGTACCAACTACGAGTGTTACAAGGGCCTGTATTCCAGCTTTAACTCGGTCAACATGTTCGAGATCGCCCATTCGCTGCATCGCCAGTTTGGCGGCGATCCGTGGTGCATCTACCGCGGCAAGCACCTGCTGTCGTTTGTCGACAACCACGACGTGCCGCGCCTGGCGAGCATCCTGACGGACAAGTCGTGCCTGCGTCCCGCCTACGGCATGCTCTTTGGTATGCCGGGCATTCCGTGCGTCTACTACGGCAGCGAGTGGGGGATTGCCGGCGAAAAGGGTGGCCCCGATGGCGACTGGGCGCTGCGCCCTGCGCTTGACGAGCCGGCACCTAACGAGCTGACGGCGTTTATCACGCAGCTCACGCATCTGCGCTCGGCAAACGACGCGGCTGCCCGCGCCCTCAACTACGGCGCCTATCGCAACGTGGTGATCCAGAACAAGCAGTTGCTGTTCGAGCGCGCCTGCGACGACGCGACGGTGTTCGTGGCGGTCAATGCCGTGGACGAGCCCTATACCTTTGGAGCCGGCGAACTCAACGGCTCCTTCGTGGACCTGCTTGCTGACGATGCGCCCACGGTCGAGCTGTCGGGCTCCCTTGAGCTTGCGCCCTACGAGGTGCGCTATCTGCTGAGGGTCTAATCCATGGCTGTGCCGGACGAGGGATATCAGCATATTGAGCATGGGTTTGAGCCCGTGTTTGACGAGCGCTCGCGCGTTTTGGTGCTGGGGTCGTTTCCCTCGGTGCTCTCGCGCGCCAACGCCTTCTATTATGGCAACCCTCAGAACCGGTTTTGGCGCGTGATGGCTGCGTGCCTTGGCGCGCCCGTGCCGCCCAACGAGGGGGAGCCTTTGGCGGAGGGCGAGTCCGCGACGCTTGACGCCTCGATTGCCGTCAAGCGGGCTATGCTGCTGAACGGCGGCGTGGCCCTGTGGGACGTGATCGAGAGTTGCGACATCAAGGGCTCAAGCGACGCCAGCATCAAAAACGTCGTGCCGGCACATATTGAGCGCATCACCGATGCTGCACCTATCGAGGTCGTTATTTGCAACGGCGGCACGGCCGGGCGGCTCTACAAACGCTATCTGCAAGAGCGGACGGGGTTGCCGGCTATCGTTTTGCCGTCGACGAGTCCCGCCAACGCGGCATGGCGCCTGGATCGGCTTGTCGAGCGCTGGCGTGATGCCGTTGACTGGGCCGCTTCTTAATTTTAGATGTATGAGCGGCTGCCGAGATATTTCAGAGCGATATGCCAAATCGGTGCGGGCAGCGCAGGTTCGGCATAAACCATGCCATCGGTGTCGACGTCCTCGGCATTGCCGCCGCCAAGTCGCTGCGCATGCTCCACCGAGCACCCCATGCGTACGGCGCCTACGAGCTTGTCTATGGCTTCCGAAAACGGTCGGCGCAAGAGGCCCATACGCGGGGATCGGCGAAGCACTGCGACGCCGGCGCCGGTGCAGACAGTGACGCCGCCACACCACGACAGCCCTCGATGCTCGCATGCTTCGCGCAGGCGGCCAACTGCAACGTGCGCCTGTTCAGCGCTTCCGTAGGCAGCTTGAACGATGACATAGATGCGAGTTTCCACGCTCTCAAGGCAATCAAGCGTCTGTTCAACGACGGCTATCTCCTCGTTATCGAGCGCATCCTCAACGGCGAATACGATGCCGTCCACAGCGCTGACGCCATCACTCGTTCCCAGATCGACCGGGCGGGGGAGCGAAGTACAGGAGAGCCGCGCATACGCCGCGATGGCATCCTGAAGGTCCCAAAGCAAAAACTCAAGATCAGCGCTGTCGGGAATACTGATATACGCAATGGTCTGCAACGTTTTGGGCTCATTGCCGCGCGCGGTCGCCTTCATGCCGCCTCCGTTCCGGTTCATTTCCGTTTAGGTTACACCGTCTGTTGGCCGGACGGCGCGCTATCCTAGTGCAA
The DNA here is from genome assembly GCA_902491395.1 of uncultured Collinsella sp. GTDB lineage: Bacteria > Actinomycetota > Coriobacteriia > Coriobacteriales > Coriobacteriaceae > Collinsella. The sequence continues at coordinate 14,268 of CABUHO010000026.1, read as the reverse complement.
CCCTTACGAAAGGAATGCCATGCGCCTGCCCATGAATACCTCGCTTGCCACGCTCAAGCCCTCCGGCATTCGCCGAATCAACGCACTCGCCGCGCAGCGCCCGGGATGCATTGCGCTTGCGCTCGGCGAGCCCGATTTTCCCACGCCCGACGTGATCAGCGCCGAGGTGACCGCATCGCTCAACCGCGGCGACACGCACTATCCGCCCAACAACGGCCGCCCCGCCTTGCGCGAGGCGCTGTCCACATATATGGGTGACGCAGGCCTTTCGTTTTCGGCGGATGAGGTCATCCTGACCGACGGCGCGACCGAGGCTCTGTCGGCAACATTCATGGCCATGCTCAACCCCGGCGACGAGGTCATTATCCCCACGCCGGCTTTTGGCCTGTACGAGAGCATCGTCGTGGCCAACCACGCCAAGGCGGTCTTTTTGGATACGGAGCCCGCGCAATTCCAGATTGACGAGGAAGCGCTTCGTGCCTGCGTGACGCCGGCGACCAAGGCCATCGTTATCTGCTCGCCCAACAATCCCACGGGCTGCATCCTCAACGCAGCATCGCTCGACGCCGTGGCACACGTGGCAGAGCAGGCGGGTATCTACGTGGTCTGCGACGACGTGTACAACCGTCTGGTCTATGCGGATGGCTACGAGCGCTTTGCCCAGCGTCACCCGGAGCTGCGTGAGCAGACAGTAGTCATCGAGAGCTTCTCCAAGCCATGGGCCATGACTGGCTGGCGTTTGGGCTGGCTCGCAGCAGCAGCCCCCGTCATCGCCGAGATCGCCAAGGCTCACCAATACTTAGTATCGAGCGCCGTCTCCTTCGAAATGGACGCCGCAGCCCGAGCCCTCACCGTCGACCCCGCTCCCATGCTCGAAGTCTACCGAGCTCGTCGCAAACGTGTACTCGCAGCCTTAAACGCCATGGGCCTCGACGCAGTAGAGCCCGCAGGAGCCTTCTACGCTTTCCCGAGCATCAAACAATTCGGCCTAACAAGCGAAGCCTTCTGCATCAAAGCCATCAAAGAGGCAAACGTAGCCCTAGTCCCGGGCGACTGCTTCGGCACCGAAGGCCGCATCCGCCTAAGCTACTGCGTCTCCGACAAAGACCTAGACGAAGGCCTCCACCGCCTGTCCACCTTCGTTTCAACCCTGTAGCCATCAGGGACGCAACGCATCAGCCTACCGACATAAGGATTATGCGTGGGGCACGTCGGTCAACGTAAAACCGGTCTGCCCCATAGTTGACGCAGGCACGCGCCGCCGAAGGCCAGGCGCAAGGTTTCCGTAGATTCCGCACGAGCCGGAAAGCACTTAATGTGCTTTCCGAGCGAGCCCAGGACCTGACCGAGCGGAAACCTTGCGCCTGGCCTTCGGCGGAGCGTGTCGGATGGTGGAATTGTGTGCAGCCCGGTTTTCCGTTGACCGACGCCGGGGTCCCCGCCATAATACTTTCGGTTCACGCACGAATCCGCTGCCAGAGACAGCCGGTGCAAACGGGCATCGCCCGCGAGCTTAATGGGATATCCCGCCAGCCGAGGTGGTCGAGTAGATATGTCTTCTCGCCCCCGTCGCTCATGCAGCGCGGGGGCTTTCTTTTTGGACATGCCCCCGTCACGTCCTTGTGGCGGACCGTGCCCGGAAAGAATTCGAGGAGGTGTAATTCATGCCCCAGCAGTACAAAATCGACAAGGTTGCAGAGATCGAGTCCCGTATCGCCGAGAACGCCGGTCTGTTCGTCGTCAACTACAACGGTCTGACGGTTAAGCAGGCTCAGGAGCTGCGTCATCAGCTTCGCGAGTGCGGCGCCGAGATGAAGGTCTACAAGAACAACCTGGTCAAGATCGCTCTCAAGAACCAGGAGCAGCCCGAGCTCGACGAGATCCTCGCCGGCCCCGTCGCTTATGTGTTCTACGAGACCGAGCCGGTCGAGGCCGCTAAGGCCCTCAAGGACTTCTCTGCTAAGTCCAAGGGCGTCCTTGAGATCAAGGGCGGTATCTCCGACGGCAAGGCCGTTTCCGCTGATGATGTTAAGGCTATCGCCGAGCTGCCCACCAAGGATCAGCTTCTCGGCCAGATCGCCGGTCTCATCTCCGGTTTCGCTCGCGACATCGCTGTCTGCGTCAACGGCGTTTCCTCTGGTCTCGCTCGTTCGATCCAGCAGGTCTCCGAGCAGAAGGCAGCCTAGTTGCTGTTTTCACCCGCGGCGGCAACGCCGCACCCCTGGCGCATTCGCGCCGTGTTTTAACTGATCTCCGTGCACAGACACGGAAACCGAAAGGACTTAGAAATGGCTAAGCTTACCACCGATGAGATCATCGATGCTCTTAAGGAAATGACCCTTCTCGAGGCTTCCGAGCTCGTCAAGGCTATCGAGGACACCTTCGGCGTTTCCGCCGCTGCTCCTGCCGCTGTTGTCGCCGCTCCTGCTGCTGGCGCTGCTGAGGCCGAGGAGAAGACCGAGTTTGACGTCGTGCTCGAGGGCTTCGGCGACAACAAGATCCAGGTCATCAAGGCCGTCCGTGAGCTTACCAACCTTGGCCTGAAGGAGGCCAAGGAGGTCGTCGAGGGCGCTCCCAAGGCTGTTCTCGAGGGTGCCAAGAAGGAGGACGCCGAGGCTGCCAAGGAGAAGCTCGAGGCTGCTGGCGCTGCTGTCACCCTCAAGTAATCAGGCTCTCTCGCCAGATTTCTTTGCAGACGGGACTCGCTATGCGAGCCCCGTCTTTTTTGTTTTGGCCTCTCATTCCCATTGCTCGGCACGCAGAACACCGTTGTCTTCGCCGTGTCAATCCCGTTACCGCTGGGGCGTAAAATTGCACCATTCGAGCAATAATTTGCGTTGACCTGCTGAAGAATTGCGTTTGCCTTACGGCGACGTATGTCTTCGGCGGTAAGATACTTCGGTATCGCAATTTGGTCTGCGGCCGCCGTGCCGCACGCATAGGGCGCATTCTGCGCCTGCGAAAGGATCCTTGAATAACATGAAGGCAATCATCCCCGCCGCCGGTCTTGGCACGCGTTTTCTGCCTGGCACTAAGTGCACGCCCAAAGAGATGTTGCCGGTGCTCGACAAGCCGGTCATTCAGTATGTCGTTGAGGAGGCACTCGACCCCGAGGAGGTCGACGACGCCATCATCGTTACCTCTCCCGGTAAGCCCGAGCTGCTGAGCTACTTCCAGCCCGATCGCTCGCTCGAGAACCTGCTGCGCGAGCGCGGCAAGAATGCCTATGCCGATGCCGTCGCCCATGCTGGCGGTATGCCGGTCGACTTCCGTTATCAGTACGAGCCCAAGGGCCTCGGCCATGCTATCCGCTCTGCTGCCGACGCCGTGGCAGGGGAGAACTTCCTGGTTCTTCTGGGCGACTACGTTGTGCCTAACCGCGACATCTGCGACAAGATGCTCGCCGTTTCCAAGGAGCACGGTGGTGCTTCGGTTATCGCCGTCGCTGCTTGCTCGCCCGAGGAAGTCAGCCGCTACGGCGTTATCGCCGGCGAGCGCGTCGGTTCGCTCGAGGGCGCCGAGGGCGTTGCCGATGCCGAGCCGGGCGCTGTCTGGCGCATCGGCGGTCTAGTCGAGAAGCCTGCTCCCGAGGCGGCTCCGTCCAACCTGTACATCGTCGGCCGTTACCTGCTGAGCCCGCTGGTCATGGATCTGCTTGCCGACCAGCAGGCCGGCAAGGGCGGCGAGATTCAGCTTACCGACGCTATGGCCCGCTCGCTCGACCGCGAGGCTATGTACGCTGTCGTCATCGATCCGCTCTCGGGCTACGACACTGGCACCCCGTCTGGCTGGATGGCCACCAACGCCCTCATGGCCGCAAGCGACCCTCGCTTTGCCAGCGCTTTCTGGGACGCCATCGACGAGCGCGGCGGCTTGATGCGCAAGTAAGCCTTCGGTCATCGACATTTACGGGCGTGGACCTCGGTTCGCGCCCGTTTTTTATAAGAGCTGCGATTGCTGGCTCCCTGTTCACAGAAAATATATGAACAGATGTTCGATATACATACATCTACCTGCGTGTTTTCTGCCGAAAAACTTTGCTACTCCAAAAACTCAATCGCGTCAAGGCTTTTCTTGCCCAACGGTCGGTACCTGATAAACTATTAGGTTGCGATAACTGGCGAAGCTATGCCTCGCCAACCCACCGAGCATTTCCGTGAAGGAGGAAAAACCTGGTGACCTACGCATACACTGCCACTGAGCGCAAGCGCGTCAGCTTCGGGAAAATCCCGGAGGCCATGGAGCTCCCCAACCTTATCTCTGTTCAAAGGGAATCCTTTGAGCGTTTTAAGGACGAGGGCCTTCGTGAGGCGTTCAAGGAATCCAGCCCCATCCAGAGCCAGAACCATGTTCTCGAGGTTACCTTCGGTGAGCATCAGTTCGGCGATCCCGCGCACACCGTCGAGGAGTGCCGCGAGAAGGACATGACCTATCAGGCCCCGCTTCTGACCGACGTCCGTCTCACCAACAAGGAGACCGGCGAGATCAAGGAGCAGCTCGTTTTCATGGGTGACTTCCCCATGATGACCGATCAGGGCACCTTCATCATCAACGGTACCGAGCGTATCGTCGTCTCCCAGCTCGTCCGTTCCCCGGGCGTGTACTACAGCTCCGAGATGGATTCGGGCAAGCAGATCTACAAGGCTCAGATCATCCCGTCCCGCGGTGCTTGGCTCGAGTTCGAGGTCGACAAGCGCGACCAGCTCATGGTCTCCATCGACCGTAAGCGCAAGCAGAGCGCCACGATGTTCCTGCGCGCCCTTGGCATCGCCGTCACCAACGACGACATCATCGAGCTGCTCGGCAACTCCGATGTGATCAAGCGCACCCTGGAGCGCGACACCGCCCTCACCCGCGAGGACGCTCTCATCGAGATCTACCGTCGCCTGCGCCCGGGCGAGCCTCCCACCGTGGATGCTTCCCGCAGCCTGCTCGAGGGTCTGCTCTTCAACCCGCAGCGCTACGATCTGGCCCGCGTCGGTCGTTACAAGGTCAACAAGAAGCTCAACCTCACCACCGAGGAAGAGGTCACGGTGCTCACCGACGAGGATATCGTCGCGACGCTGCGCTACCTGCTGTCCCTCGCTGCCGGCGAGCAGGGCTTCAAGGTCGACGACATCGACCACTTTGGCAACCGCCGCATCCGTACCGTCGGCGAGCTCGTCGCCAACCAGTTCCGTATCGGCATGAGCCGTATGGAGCGCGTCGTCCGTGAGCGCATGAGCTCCCAGGACATCGATGAGATCACCCCGCAGTCGCTCATCAACATCCGTCCGATCGTGGCCTCCATCAAGGAGTTCTTCGGTTCCTCGCAGCTCTCGCAGTTCATGGACCAGGCGAACCCCCTGACCGGTCTGACCCACAAGCGCCGTCTGTCCGCACTCGGCCCTGGTGGTCTTGCCGGCCACAAGTCCGGCTCCAGCCGCCGCACCAACGTGCCGACGGCCGTCCGCGACGTTCACAATTCGCACTACAGCCGCATGTGCCCGATCGAGACCCCCGAAGGCCCCAACATCGGCCTGATCGGCTCGCTCGCCCTCTACGCCCGCGTCAACGAGTATGGCTTCATCGAGGCCCCGTTCCGTCGTGTCGAGAACGGCGTTGCCACCGATCAGATCGACTGGATGACCGCTGACGAGGAAGAGAAGCACGTCATCGCGCCGGCCAACACGCCGCTCGATCCCAAGACCAACGAGTTCATCACGACCGATGCCGAGGGTAAGATCGTCCGCCCGCACACCGTGATCGCCCGTACCCGCGACTTCGACGGTTCCTTCGGCGCTCCCGCCGACGTGCCCGTCGAGGACGTCGACTACATGGACGTCTCGCCGCGTCAGATGCTCTCCGTCGCAGCCACGCTGATCCCGTTCCTTGAGCACGACGACGCCAAGCGTACGCTGATGGGCGCCAACATGCAGCGTCAGGCCGTGCCGCTGGTTCACCCCGCCGCTCCCTATGTCGGTACCGGCATGGAGCGTCGCGCCGCTCTGGACTCCGGCGAGGTCACCCTGGCCAAGAACGCCGGCGAGGTCATCTTTGCCGACGCCGCCAAGATCATCGTCAAGCATGCCGGCGGCATGGACGAGTATCACCTGGCCAAGTACCAGCGCTCCAACCAGTCCACTTGCATCAACCACCGTCCGCTCGTGCGCGTCGGTGACACCGTTGAGCAGGGCGAGCCCCTGGCCGACGGTCCTTCGACCGATCACGGCGAGCTCGCACTGGGCCAGAACCTCACCGTGGCCTACATGCCGTGGGAAGGCTTTAACTACGAGGACGGTATCGTCGTGTCCGAGCGCCTGGTGGCCGAGGACCTGCTGACGACCATCAACATCACCCGTCACGAGATCGACGCCCGCGACACCAAGCTCGGCCCCGAGGAGATCACCCGCGAGATCCCGAACCTCTCCGAGGACATGCTTGCCAACCTCGACGAGGACGGCATCATCCGCATCGGCGCCGAGGTCGGCCCTGGCGACATCCTGGTCGGTAAGGTCACGCCTAAGGGCGAGAGCGCTCTGACCGCCGAGGAGCGCCTGCTGCGCGCCATCTTCGGTGCCAAGGCCCACGATGTCCGTGACACCTCCCTTAAGATGCCTCACGGCGCTTACGGCCGCGTCATCGACGTCGTCCGCTTTAGCCGCGAGAACGGCGACGACCTGGCCCCCGGCGTCAACGAGCAGGTGCGCGTCTACGTCGCCCAGCGTCGTAAGATCCAGCAGGGCGATAAGATCGCCGGCCGCCACGGCAATAAGGGTGTTATCTGTAACGTTCTGCCGGTCGAGGACATGCCCTACATGGCTGACGGTACCCCGATCGACGTTATCCTCAACCCGCTGGGCGTTCCTTCGCGTATGAACGTCGGCCAGCTGCTCGAGTGCCACCTTGGCTGGGCTGCTGCCTGCGGTTGGGATACCGAGCAGGCCGACTCCGACAAGTACGTCCCCGGTCCGTTCTTCACCGCGACGCCCGTCTTCGACGGCGCCAAGGAGGACGAGATCGCCGAGGTCATCCGTCGTGCCAACAAGAACATGCTCAACAAGGCCACCGCTGCCTTTGGCGATCACATGCGCCCCGAGTTCGTCACCCAGCTTGACGAGCGCGGCAAGACCCGTCTGTTCGACGGCCGTACCGGCGAGGAGTTCCGCGAGCCCATTACCGTGGGTACGTCCTACATCCTCAAGCTCGGCCACATGGTCGACGACAAGATCCACGCCCGTTCGACCGGCCCTTACAGCCTGGTTACCCAGCAGCCTCTGGGCGGCAAGGCTCAGTTCGGCGGCCAGCGCTTCGGCGAGATGGAAGTTTGGGCACTGTACGCTTACGGTGCTTCCAACGTTCTGCAGGAGATCCTGACCGTCAAGTCCGACGATACCGTGGGCCGCGTCAAGACCTACGAGTCCATCGTCAAGGGCGAGAATGTTCCGGTCCCGGGTATCCCCGAGTCCTTCAAGGTTCTCGTCAAGGAGATCCGCTCCCTCGCACTGGACATCGAGCCCATGCACGATGCCGACGAGGACGCCTCCGCCCCTGTGACCGCCGAGGAGACCTCCGCTCTCGACGACCTGGCTGCGCTCGCCGGCGTTGACGCCGACGTCGAGGCCGAGGATGCCGAGACCGCCGAGGCACCCGAGGCTGTCGCCGCCACGACCACTGATAAGGAGTAGTTGACTGTGGCAGATTTCGAAGCTACTGATTTTGACTCGGTAAAGATCTCCCTTGCCTCCGCCGACCAGATCCGTTCCTGGTCGCACGGTGAGGTCAAGAAGCCGGAGACCATCAATTACCGTACCCTCAAGCCCGAGAAGGACGGCCTGTTCTGCGAGAAGATCTTCGGTCCCGCCAAGGACTGGGAGTGCTCCTGCGGCAAGTACAAGGGCATCCGCTTTAAGGGCATCGTCTGCGAGCGCTGCGGCGTCGAGGTCACCTCGGCCAAGGTGCGTCGCGACCGCATGGGCCACATCGAGCTCGCCGCTCCCGTGTCCCACATCTGGTACTTCAAGAGCCCCACGAGCTTCCCGATGAGCCGTATGCTCGACATCAAGTCCAAGGACCTCGAGAAGGTTCTGTACTTCGCCAGCTACATCATCACCGAGGTCGACTACGAGGCTCGCGAGGCCGACGCCGACGACCTGCGCGAGGAGCTCGCCGCCGATCTGGAAGAGATCGATGCCGAGTGCGCCCGCCAGATCGAGTCCCTCAAGGAGCAGGGCGACCCCGAGAACTTTGACGAGTTCTCCGACGAGGAGCCGCTGACCCCCGAAGAGATTGCCTCCGGCATCGTCGACATCGAGGAAGAGTGCAAGGACGAGAAGCAGCTCCGCACGGACGCCTTCAACGCCTTCATGAAGCTCACCGAGCGCGACCTCATTTCCGATGAGCCGCTGTTCCGCGAGATGACCCGCTACTACTCCATGTACTTCAAGGGTGGCATGGGTGCCGAGGCCGTCCGCGACCTGCTCGCTGCCATCGACCTCCCCTCCGAGGCCGAGAAGCTCAAGGCCATCATCGCCGACGAGGATTCCCAGAAGCAGAAGCGCGAGAAGGCCGTCAAGCGCCTCGAGGTCGTTGACGCCTTCCTGAAGGGCGGCAACAGCCCCGCGAACATGATCCTGGACGTCATCCCGGTCATTCCGCCCGATCTGCGCCCGATGGTCCAGCTCGACGGCGGTCGCTTTGCCGCGTCCGACCTCAACGACCTGTACCGTCGCGTGATCAACCGTAACAACCGACTCAAGCGCCTGCTCGACCTGGACGCCCCCGCGATCATCGTGAACAACGAGAAGCGCATGCTCCAGGAGTCCGTGGACGCCCTGTTCGACAACGGCCGTCGTGGTCGCCCGGTCTCTGGCCGTGGCGGTCGCCCGCTCAAGTCGCTCGCCGAGGCCCTCAAGGGCAAGCAGGGCCGTTTCCGTCAGAACCTGCTGGGCAAGCGTGTCGACTACTCCGGCCGTTCGGTAATCGTTACCGACCCCAAGCTGCTGCTGCACCAGTGCGGTCTGCCCAAGACCATGGCGCTGGAGCTCTTCAAGCCCTTCGTCATGAAGCGCCTGGTCGAGCTTGGCAAGGTCGAGAACATCAAGGGCGCCAAGCGCGCTATCGACCGCGGTGCCACCTTTGTGTGGGATATCCTCGAAGAGGTCATCGACGGCCGCGTCGTGCTGCTCAACCGCGCACCGACCCTGCACCGTCTGTCTATCCAGGCCTTTGAGCCGGTTCTGGTCGAGGGCAAGGCTATCCACCTGCACCCGCTGGTCTGCTCGCCCTTCAACGCCGACTTCGACGGCGACCAGATGTCTGTCCACGTGCCGCTGTCCAGCCAGGCTCAGGCCGAGGCTCGCGTGCTCATGCTCTCTGCGAACAACCTGCGCTCGCCGGCATCCGGCAAGCCGGTCAACATCCCCTCGCAGGACATGATCATCGGTGTGTACTACCTGACCCAGGTCCGCGACGGTCTGCCGGGCGAAAACCACGTGTTCTCGAGCTTCGACGACGCGCTGCACGCCTATGACTGCCGCTCCGAGGTCGACATGCAGGCCAAGATTCAGGTCCGCGTGTCCGCCGAGAACGCCAATGTCATCAACGAGGACGGCACCCGTATCTTCCGCGTCAAGAACGGCAAGAACGAGTTTGTCGACTACGACGTCACCGGCAACAAGACCGCGCGCTTCGAGACCTCTATCGGCCGCATCATCTTCAACCGCCAGTGCCTGCCCGAAGACTACGAGTTCATGAACTACAAGATGGTCAAGGGCGATGTGGCCAAGCTGGTTGCGGACTGCTGCGATCGTTACCCCGAGGCCAAGGTCGGCCCGATCCTCGACGCCATCAAGTACTCCGGCTTCCACTACGCTACCCGCGCCGGCCTCACCATCTCGGTGTGGGACGCTCTCATCCCTGCCGAGAAGCAGGAGCTGCTCGATCGCGCCCAGGCCAACGTCGACCAGATCAACGAGTACTTCGAGGAGGGCTTCATCAACGAGACGGAGCGCCACATCGAAGTCGTTAACGAGTGGACCGCTTGTACCGATAAGGTTGCAGCGCTCATGCTCGACTTGTTCGACGAGGAGAACCCGCTCTACATGATGGCCGACTCCGGCGCCCGTGGTTCTAAGACCCAGCTGCGTCAGCTCGGCGGCATGCGTGGTCTGATGGCAGACATGTCCGGCGAGACGATCGACCTTCCCATTAAGGCGAACTTCCGCGAGGGCCTGCTGCCGCTCGAGTACTTCATTTCGACCTACGGCGCCCGTAAGGGCCTGGTCGATACCGCATCCCACACCTCGGACTCTGGTTACCTGACCCGTCGTCTGGTCGACGTGGCCCAGGACGTCATCGTCCGCGAGGAGGACTGCGGTACGCACGAGGGCGTCACCTACAACCTCATCATCCCCGGCACCACCGACCTCAACACCGACCTCGTCGGCCGTTGCTTCATCGAGGACGTCGTGGCTCCCGATGGCACCGTGCTCTTTGAGCAGGACGGCTACATCGAGAAGGTCGCCGACATCCAGAAGATGGTCGATGCGGGCCTCAAGAAGGTCAAGCTTCGCGCGCTGCTCACCTGCCGCTCCAAGTACGGCGTGTGCCAGAAGTGCTACGGCTGGGATCTTTCCACCCGTCGTCCGGTCGCCATCGGTACTGCCGTCGGCATTATTGCCGCCCAGTCCATCGGCGAGCCCGGTACGCAGCTTACGATGCGTACCATTCACTCCGGCGGCGTCGCTGGCGTCGACGATATTACGCAGGGTCTGCCTACGGTCAGCCGTATGTTCGATATCGTCGGCAACGTCAACGAGAAGATCCTGGGTCGCGAGGCCGAGCTGGCTCCGTACTCCGGCCACCTCTCGATTAAGCCCGAGAAGTCCGAGTACGTGCTGACGCTCACCGACTCCGAGGATCACACCCGTGTCCTCGACGAGCGTCGCGTCCCCGCTTCGGTGCGCTTTATGCCCGAGATCGAGGACGGCTGCGAGGTTCGCGCCGGCGACCAGATCACCAAGGGCTTCGTCAACTTCCGCAACCTGCGCAAGCTGACCGACATCGAGTCGACGATGCACACCTTCGTCGAGAGCGTCAAGGACGTCTACACCAGCCAGGGCGTCGACCTGAACGACAAGCACATCGAGGTGCTCGCACGTCAGATGCTGCGTCGCGTTCAGATCACCAACCCCGGTGACTCCAAGTACCTGCTTGGTCAGTACGTCGACCGCTACGAGTTCGCCGACGAGGTCGAGCGCGTTGCCCGTCTGGGCGGTCAGGCTCCTGTGGCCGAGCCCGTCATCCTGGGTACGCTCAAGGTCGCGTCCAACATCGACTCCTGGCTGTCGAGCGCTTCGTTCATCCGTACCGCCGGCGTCCTTACCGAGGCTGCCATCGAGGGCAAGGTCGACCACCTGCTCGACCTTAAGTCCAATGTCATCGTCGGTAAGAAGATCCCGGCCGGTACTGGCCTCAAGCCCTACGCCAACGCCAAGCTGACGTATCGCACGGCCGACGGCTATGTCGACATCGACGGCCCGGCTTCGCCCAACGCTAAGTCGCTGCCCGAGTGGGCTCCTGTGGAGCTCAAGGACCTGGACGAGCAGCTCCCGCAGCAGCTCGACTGGGCCGGCTACGACGAGTTCGGCGGTGCTGACGGTTCGTTCACCCGCAACGGCCACACCATCTCCGCCGAGAAGGCTCGCCTGTACCTGTTCGACGACCTGGGCGTGTCGCAGCGCTGGACCAACAAGTTCAGCGAGGTCGGCATCGAGACGGTCGGCGACCTGGTCGGCAAGTCCGAGGAGGATCTGCTGCGCATCGATGGCATCGGTGCCAAGGCGATCGAGGAGCTCCGTGACGGCCTGGAGGCCCACGATCTGCTCTACATCCTCGAGAACAACGACGACGTTGCCGACGAGGAAGACCTCTCGCAGCTGCTGCAGATGGTCTTTAGCCCCGACGGTCCGGACGACATCCTGCTGGGCACCTCCGCCGCGCCGACGCATCACGCCGACGCCGACGAGGAGCTCCTGGGCGCCCCGATCGACGACAAGAAGGCTCCCGCCAACGGCGCGATCAACGAGGACATGGCTTCCCTCGACGAGCTGCTCAACCAGCTCGTGGACACCGACGACGCCGAAGAGGCCAAGGACAACGACGAGGAGTAACTAGTTCCGCCGTTCTAACGAACGGCGGCGACCTCCGTCGCTGCGCGGCCCCCAGAGCTACAATCTGTCATTCAAAAGGCAGGGCATGACCAAAAGGTCAATGCCCTGCCTTTTTCATGCCACCTTGTACGCTCTGGGGGCCGCTCGCTTGCGTATGCTCAACCTGTTGCGTTCCGTCGATCCCTTGCCAATAAGGGGCAGGGTTTTTTGGTAGGTTATTCCTGCTTGAATTTGAAACATTTCGTTCGGTCAAAGCGTATCTATGGTGAGGGCCTCAGCAAGAAACATCAGCATCACCGGGAGGTGATTATGGAAGAACAAGCATTTAGACAGGCGGTCGAGGATCACCGTGATGTCGTGTTTCGAATCGCATTGACGTATCTGCGCGATCGTGCCGATGCCGACGATGTCGCTCAAGACGTCTTTCTGAAGTTACTCAAAAGCGATGCCCAATTTGAAAGCTGGGAACATCTTCGTCGATGGCTTATCCGGGTCACGATCAATGAATGCAAATCTCTCTTTCGAAAGCCATGGAGGCGTGTGGAGGATATTGAGAACCTGGCCGATTCGCTTTCGACGGCGCAGGAGGAGACCAAGGCGGTCCTGTCAGACGTTATGCGACTTCCGGAACGATTCCGTGTTCCCATCATGCTCTATTACTATCTGGGCTTTTCGACCTCAGAGATTGCCGAGTTATTGCATGTGCCAGCCGCGACTGTTCGAACGCGTTTGGCTCGCGGCAGATCGAAGCTCAAGTTCATCCTAGAGGAGGGCGACCGTGAAATCCAATCAAATCAAGCAGGCCTTCGAGTCCGTCCAAGCCGATAGCGATCTTGCTGACCGTCTTCTTTATGCCGCTGCTGGTGAGCCGCTTCGCCGAAAGGGTCACGCGAAGCCTCTGTATGTTGCCGTGATCGGATGCCTTGCCGGAGTGCTGGCGACCGGAGGGGTCGCCTACGCCGTCGTCAATTCCAGCTATTTTGCCTCTGCCTGGGGAAACCACGGCAACGGGGATTCCATTACCTGGACCAACGGCGGCTCATCGGGAACTAAATATACCTACACCAGAGAGTTTGGCGATGGCATCGCGCCCCAAAGCCTGGAAGGCGCAGTCCAGGAGGTTAATCTGTCCGTCGAGGGCAACGGCTATACGCTCGATATCCATGAGATGGCAATCGACCAAAACGGCTGCGGAGCCGTGACGTTTACGTTGTCCAATCCAAATGGAGTTAACTACTACAAGCCAGCAGCAGAGATTGGCGAACTTGTTCTCTATGGTGAAGAAGAGCAGGGCATCGGCACGCCCGATATGAAGTTCGGCGAGGAATGGCCTGACACACGCAGCACAATTGATAAGGACACATCAAGCGATACTGTCATTAATGGCACGATGTACTTTGCCGCTATGGATCGCGAGCGAGATTTGCAACATGCTGTCACCTGGAATATCCATTGGACCGAGGGTGAAGGTGAGAGTGCGAGGCGGTTTGAGGCGTCGACACCCGAGTTCAATATTGGAGCGTACGTCGATACAAAGGAACTCCGCTCCGGTGACTCGCCTCTTGAGATTAGCCCGTTTTCCATCCAGACGCACATCGATGATTTGGGCTATGAAGCAGTTGATAATAAGCTGACCGTCAGCTACAAGGATGGATCGGAGCAGATTATCGAAGATGACGACGCAGGGGTGTTCAACTTATATTTTTCTTATGGGCGCAATAGCGGAGAGAACATCTGGGTGCCAACGAAGTTGATTGATGTCGATCAAGTTGTCTCGGTAACCCTTGAAATTGTGAGGTATACATCAACAGGGGAGACCGAAACGAAAGAGCCCTTTACCATCGTCTATTCGTAAGATTTGGGGTCGCTTCCTACTAGGGGAAGCGGCCTCTTTTGCGTTAAATGGAAACGCCGCCGATTTCCATGCGACAGATGAGAGCAGATCACCGCTGGAGCGCGACGTTTCCCCAGATAAAACCGACCAAAATAAACCTGTCCCTATTTGGAAGGGAACGTTGCCCCGACAAGCACGTCGGATTCCCGGTCCGGGCGGCCCGCTGTTTAAGTTTGTCGCGAGTTCCGCACGCAAAGGAAAGCACTTAATGTGCTTTCCGTC
>CABUHO010000025.1 GCA_902491395.1 uncultured Collinsella sp. | reverse complement strand
CCCCATATCGTTGGGGTCAGGCCCGATTTTGCCTCTTGACAATGTCCTGCTCATAATAAAGGGGACAGGCACCTTTGTGGTGGTTTTTGTTAAGGACTAAGGAGACTGCCATGAAAAGATTCGTCCCCCGCCTTGCGTTAACCGCCGCGCTGCTTGCCGGCGTGCTCACTGGCGCACCCAGCCTCGCTTTCGCGGGGAACCTGCCTGCCGCTATTGACGGCACCGTGACCGTCATGCACACCAACGACATCCACGGCAGCTACAAGTACAGCTACAACGAAAGCAAGGGCACCGGCACCGTCGGCTTTGACGGACTGGCGGTTCTCTATAGCGCCCAGGGCAACGCCCCCGATCTTTTGCTCGATGCGGGCGACACCTTCCACGGACAGTCCTTCGCCACCATGAGCGAGGGCAAGAGCATCGCCGAGCTCATGGACACCTTCTACGCCGACGGCTACGACGCGACCACGCCAGGCAACCACGACTGGAGCTATGGCGCGGACAAGCTTCGCACCATGACCGGCTCCAGCACCACCAGCACGCCCTTCGCCATGCTTTGCGCGAATGCAACGTCCTCGAACGGCGTATGGAGCTCGAGCATCACGAAGACGCTCAACCGCACCTGGGAGGACAGTGAAAGTCACTCAACGTTCGCCTACCAGATCAAGGTCGGCGTTGTAGGAGCCATGGATGAATCGCTTGGCTCCTCGCTGCGTGCAGACCTAGTCGCGGGCACCAACTTCTCGAGTGCCGCAAACGCCATCAATGCCGAGGCAGAGCAGCTGCGCAAGGAGGGCTGCGATGTTGTTGTTTGTATCGCGCACACGCTCGACGCCAAGACCTTTGCCACGCGGCTCCGTGGCGTCGATGCCCTTATCGCAGGCCACGAGCACATCAACCTTAACGAGAAGGTGACGGGAGCCGACGGCAAGACAATCCACGTTGTCGAGGCGGGCAGCGCCTTTGCCGAAGTGGGACTGCTTTCCGTCCCCTACGAGTACGACACCAAGGGCACTGAAAGCACCGACGATGACACGGTGGCAGTATACGCAGGCAAAAGCGACGAGAAGCTCTATACCGCCAAGGATGTAAACGTTCTTTTGACCGACCCCAACAAGGGCTCCACCTATCAGAGCACCCTTGATGAGGTCCACGACAACAAGATCAAGCCGCTCGACGATGCCTTTAGCGCCGCATCGAGCGAGGTGCTCGGCACGAGCTCTACCAATTATTTCTACGGCGAGAACGCATCTGGCACGCACGGCTGGGAGATGGTGCGCACCACCGATTTCCGCCCCAGCAAGGAGGGCGACACCACCAAGGCCCAGACCATCGGACATGTGATCTGCGGCTCCTATCTTGACCTGACGGGCGCGGACCTTGCCATCGAAAACGCGGGCGGCATCCGCGGCGGCATCGCGGCGGGCGATGTGACTGCCGGCAACGTCATCGCTATCTCACCCTACGGCAACACCGTGGAGACCTGGACCATGACCGGTGCGGACTTCCTGGCAGCGCTCGAGCACTCGCTGCAGATCAGCGACGAGTGCAATCACAGCTACGAGCTTCAGCAAGCCTACGTAGCGGCCGGCCACACCGAGCAGGAGGCGCAAGACATGTACAAGTGGCGCGACGACTCCGGCAGCGTCCTTTCCTTCGGCGGAATCAACGTGACAATCGATTGGACGCAGCCCGAAGGCAAGCGCATCGTGAGCGCCACGCTCACCAAGGATGGCAGCACGCTCGACCCCGCCAAGACCTACACCGTCGCCACCAACAACTACATCATCACCAACACGACCGACTTCCCCACCTTCGCAAACGCCACCAAGTACACCGAGTGGGGTACCTGCGAGTCAGCGCTAAGGGCGCTAATTGGGCAGAACGGCTGGGAGAACAAGATGGCCTCGCTCGCGGGCACCATCAGCTTTGGCTCCGCTGCCATGGACCCCACACCCACACCGGCCCCGACGCCTGAACCCTCGCCTAAGACGGACGTGACGACCACGAAGGTCATCACCAAGAAGACGACCGGCAAGCTCGCCGCAACGGGAGACCGCACGCTAGCCGTGATCGGCGCATGCCTCATCGGCGGCATCGTCATTATCATTCTCGGCATTATCTGGAAGCGTCGACGCTAAGCTACACCGCCGGGCCTTGCAGCCCCGCCGCGTAAACCTTACATCGAGCACAGAAGCCCGTCCGAATTTGATCGGACGGGCTTCTTGGTGGGTATCATGGTTGGATGATCATGAGGAGGTTTCCCTACATGGAATTGTTTGAGCCAATTCTTCATTTCTTTGCACAACGATGGGTCCACAACATCATCTGGGCCGGTATCTTGGCCATCGGCACCGCCGTTGCCGCCAAAATCGCGTCCAAGACCCTGCACCACCTGCTTAACCGCGATGATAACCCGCTCCCAGCATCGAGCATCTTCATCAACATCGCGCGCGCCGTCATCTGGATGATCGGCGGCAGCTTTATCCTCGACAACTGTTTTGGCATTAATGCAAACGCCCTCGTCGCCGCTCTTGGCGTCGGCGGCATCGCCATCTCGCTCGGCTTTCAGGACACGCTGTCGAACCTTATCGGCGGTATGCAGGTGACGTTTATGGGCATTATCAAACCCGGCGACAATATCGAGGTCGGCGGCGTATCCGGCGTGGTCCAAGACATCACCTGGCGCCACACGACCATCGAGGACGCCTGCGGGCAGACCATCATTGTGCCCAACTCCAACATCTCCAAGAACACGCTCGTGCATCTGATGCCCTTTGGGCGCGTGGCCGTGCCCGTTGCCGTAAAGGACACGTCTAAGTGGGCTTCCCTTGACGCGCTGGCAGACGAGCTCACGAGCGCAACCAAAACGGCCGTCTCGCCCATCTCTGGCTTTGACAAGGAGCCGTACGTGCTCTTTAGCGAGATCGGCGACTTTGGCATCAAGGGCAAAATCATCTTTATCGTCAGCGACGATAGCACCACTTTTACGGCAGCCGACGCCTGCATTCGTGCCATCGCCCCCATCATCGCCTAAACCACCACAAAGGGGACAGGCACCTTTGTGGTGGTTTCGCATCGTGGTACCATGGTTCATATGGTTGTTTAAACGACTAAGGGAGTAGACACCATGGAAGAGGCCTATCGTCAAGCACGCAAGCGCGGCGAGCAAGGACGTCGACGCGCCATCAGCCAAAGCGAGCATCCATACCTTACGGACCTCGACAGTTTGGTTGCTCAGCTCCCCTTAGGTCAGCGAGAGAATGTCGGCCTGAGGGACATTCCACTCGAAATGGTCGTCGGCACGGTCACCAAAGGTCGTCAGTCTGCCTTTTCATGTAACTTTATGCCCTTGTTGCCGTTTAACACCGAGTTCGCCCGCAAGTGGTCCAACCTCTACGACATCCAGGTAGCCGAGGGCTATCGCGACCCCATCATCGTCACCGAGTTTATGCATCGGTTTTACGTCCAAGAGGGCAACAAGCGCGTCAGTGTCCTCAAATTTCTGGACGCCCCGACGGTTTCGGCCAAGGTCACCCGCCTCTATCCTGGAAAATGGGATTCCGTCGAAAGCCGCCTCTATGGCGAGTTCTGCGCGTTTTGGCGCGTCTGCCCCCTATACGAGATCGAGTTCTCGCGTGAGGGAAGCTACGAAACGCTCGCCAAGATGCTCGGCCAGGACCTTGACGAAAAGTGGCCACAGAAAAAGGTCGACTACCTGCGCCACACCTTCCTACTCTTTAAGCGCGCCTACCTGCGCGCGGGCGGCGACCACCTGGACATTACGCCCGCCGACGCCATGCTCGTCTACCTCAATGTGTACAACCAGGACCGCCTGCTGGATACGCCGACGGATATCGTCGTAAACCGCCTGTGCAAGATCTGGCGCGAGCTGGTCATTGCCGGCAAAAATGACGAGGACAAGGTCGATCTTGTCGAAGCGCCGAGCGTCGATGAGAAAGAGGCGCTCGCCAAGTCCACCTCCGGCGTGCTCAACTTCTTTATGGGCAAGACCGTCTACTCGGCGGCCAACCCCCTGCGCATCGCCTTTATCCATGAGTTCCCCTGTGCGACGTCGAGCTGGGACAGCCTGCACGACCAAGGGCGTCAGTATCTCGATGAGCACTTTGGCGGTATCGTGCGCACCGAGGCGTTCGAGGACTGTCACAATCCGGACGTGTTCTACGCCGCCGTGGAAACGGCTGTCAAACATGGAGCTAACGTCATCTTCTCGACCTCGCACCGCCTGATGGAATACACGCTCAGAGCTGCCGTTGAGTATCCCCAGGTACGGTTCCTTAACTGCTCTATCGGCCTTCCCCACCAAAGCGTCCGTTCGTACTTTGGCAAGATGTACGAGGCCAAATTTCTCTTGGGCGCCCTTGCCGCCAGCATGGCAGATAACCACCGCATCGGTTACCACGCGTCGGTCTTCGCCTCGGGCGCACTCAGCGAGATCAACGCCTTTGCGATTGGCGCCTCGCTGCTCGACCCCCGTGCGCAAATTATCCTGACCTGGGGCGATGTGCCCGCCGGAGGCCTTGCCGAGGCCATGTGCCGCGAAGGCGTGAGCGTCATGACCGGCGCTGACATGTCAAAGTCGCTCGTAGACCCTACGGCCTACGGACTCCACCGCCTGGTCGATGGCAAGGTCGTCGGCATCGCCATGCCGGTCTGGAACTGGGGCCGATACTACGAGCTTATCGTGCGAAGCCTGCTGCATGGCACCTGGGATGAGACCAGTGACGACAGCCAGGTTCGCGCCGTCAACTACTGGTATGGCATGAGCTCGGGCGTCATCGACATTCGCTACGCTCCGGGCCTGCCCTATCAGACGCGCAAACTGGTGCAGCTGCTCCGCAATGGCATCGTCGAGGGCTCCATCAATCCATTTGGCGGCGAGCTTCATAGCCAAGACGGCGTGGTGCAGATCGAGGGCTTTCCCCCACTGCCGAGCGCGCAGATTGTCGAGATGAATTGGCTGGCGGACAACGTGGTAGGCACCATTCCGCAGCTCGACGATGAGCCGGGAGTTACCGCCCTATGAAGATCCTTGCCATAGCAGATACCGAAGAACGATGCCTTTGGGAGTGCTTTCGCAAGGAGCGCTTTGAGGGTATCGACCTGATTCTGTCTGCCGGCGATCTGGACCCGGACTATCTTGAGTTTTTGGTCACCGTCATCAACAAACCGCTCATCTACGTTCGCGGCAACCACGACGACCGCTACACACGTCATGCACCGGGCGGATGTATCTGCGTGGAAGACAGCGTGTACACGTACCGAGGGATTCGCATTGCGGGCCTTGGCGGGTCCATGCGTTATCGCGACGGCGCCAACATGTACACCGAACGCGAGATGTCCAAGCGCATGCGTAAGCTGTCGCGTAAGGTTAGGATGGTCGGCGGGTGCGACATTCTGCTTACCCATGCACCCGCCGCCGGTATGGGTGATCTGGATGATCTGCCGCATCGAGGGTTTGAGTGCTTTAACACAGCGCTTGAGTCCTGGGGGGCCGACTACATGGTGCATGGGCATGTACACCAAAGCTACGGTTACGATTTTCAGCGCGAGCGGCAGCATGTGTGTGGAACGACGATCATCAACGCCTGCGGCTATACGCAGTTTGAGCTCGACCAGACGCGCTACCCCATCCGCGGATGGCAGGCAGCCTGGCTCAACTCGCAAACCATGCGCCGCGAGCTCAAGCGCCACGAGGCCATCGAGTCCTCTACCGCCAGAACACCCTGGTAACCATCTCAAAGGGGACACTGTCCCCTTTGAGATGGTTTTACCCCGAGATAGCAAGAAACCCGGTCCTGCACGAGGCAGAACCGGGTTTCTTTAGCAATGCTTGCTTTGCTCAGGCAGTAACTAAAAGTTACTCAGCCAGGAAGTCGCGCTGGACAGCGGGATCGACCTTGACGCCAGGGCCCATGGTGGAAGACACGGAGATGGACTTGACGTACTTGCCCTTAGCAGAAGAGGGCTTGACGCGCAGGATCTCGGTGTACAGGGCAGCGTAGTTCTCGACGAGCTGCTGCTCAGAGAAGGACTTCTTGCCCAGGGGCACGTGGCAGATGCCGTAACGGTCGGCGCGATACTCAACGCGGCCGGCCTTGAGCTCGGAGACCATCTTGGCGACGTCCATGGTCACGGTGCCGAGCTTGGGGTTCGGCATGAGGCCACGGGGACCAAGGATCTTACCGATGCGGCCAACCTTGGCCATCATGTTCGGCGTAGCGATAGCGGCGTCGAAGTTGATCTCGCCCTTCTGGATCTGGGCGACGAGCTCGTCGGAACCGATGATGTCGGCGCCGGCAGCCTCGGCCTCGCGGGCCTTCTCGCCCTCGGCGAAGACGGCAACACGAACGGTCTTGCCGGTGCCGTGGGGCAGGGAGATGGAGCCACGGATGTTCTGGTCAGCCTTACGAGTATCGATGCCCAGACGGAAGTGGGCCTCGACGGTCTCGTCGAACTTGGCGGTGTCGAGCTCCTTGATGAGCTTGGCAGCCTGAAGGGGGGTGTAGAGCGTGGCGCGGTCGATCTTCTCGGCAGCGGCGTTATAGCTCTTACCATGCTTAGCCATGTGCATTACCTCCTGTGGTTAAACGGGCGTGAGCCCTCCCACATCGTATCGTGTGCCCTATTGCACACATATAACGGGCGCCCCGGTCGGAGCACCCGTCATTACCTAAAGAAATCGCTACTCAGCGATGGTGACGCCCATGGAGCGGGCGGTACCGGCGATGATCTTCTTGGCGGCGTCAATGTCGTTGGCATTGAGGTCCGGCATCTTGATCTCGGCGATCTTGGTGAGCTGCTCCTGGGAGAGCTGACCGACCTTGTCGGCCTGGGGCTTAGCGGAACCAGACTTGAGGTTCAGCTCCTTCTTGATGAGGTGAGCCGCCGGCGGGGTCTTGGTGATAAAGGAGAAGGACTTGTCCTCGTAGACAGAGATCTCAACGGGGATGATGTCGCCCTTCTTGTCCTGCGTCTCGGCGTTAAAGGCCTGGCAGAACTGCATGATGTTCACGCCAGCAGCGCCCAGGGCGGGGCCGACGGGAGGAGCGGGGTTAGCTGCACCAGCAGGAATCTGGAGCTTAATGACGTTGGCAACCTTCTTCTCAGCCATGGTCATTCCTTTCGAATCACGAGTGTGAAGTACTTGCTATATCGTAAGCACGCACGTGTTAGAAGCACTCCTGAGATGAGCAGTCACAGAAGAAGCACGCTCGCGCGAACGGACGAAAACTTAAGCGATGACAGCAACCTGGTTAAAGTCGAGCTCGACCGGCGTCTCGCGGCCAAAGATCATAAGCGTGACCTTGAGCTTGCCAGCCTCGGTGTTGACCTCGGAGACCTTGCCATCAAAATCGGTAAGCGGGCCATCGGTGACGCGGACGGACGTGCCGACCTGAATATCAACCGAGGTGCGCTTGGGCGAATCGCCCTTACCGGGACGACGAGTCATCTTGTTGTACTCGTCGCGGGAAAGCGGAGCGGGCTTGCCGTTGCCGCCCAGGAAACCGGTGACGCCGGGCGTGTTGCGAACGCACGTCCATGCATCGTCATCCATCTCCATGCGGACCAGGACATAACCCGGGAAGATCTTGGAATCCTTGGTCTCGCGCTTGCCACCCTCTTTAATCTCGGTGACGCGCTCCATAGGAATCTCGATATCAAAGATACGGTCCTGCATGCCCATAGTCTCGATGCGGTGCTCGAGATCGGACTTAACACGGTTCTCGTATCCAGAGTAAGTGTGAACGACGTACCAACGCTTAGACATGGTTTAGCCCCTCAATCCAGAGAACAGAGCAAGAGCCTCGCCAAAGCCAGCATCGAGCAGAGCGATGACGACGCCGACGACGATCAGAGAAGCGCAAACGACGACCGAGTAGTTCACGAGCTCCTTCTTATCGGGCCACGTGACACGCTTCATCTCGGACTTGACCGAAGCGAAATACTTCTTGGTGCGGGCGAAGAAACCAGGCTTCTCGTTCTTCTTGGACTTCGCAGCCTTCTCGTTCTTCTTGGCAACGGCCTTCTTGGCCTCAACCTTGGAGTTGGCGGCAGCGTTGTTGGCAGGCGCCTGCTGCTGTGCCTTCTTCTTGTTCTTCTTGTTGGCCATTTGGGTTACCTCCGCGCAATGCGCTTATACATGAGTAAACCGTAAGCCCCCAAGTGGGAGCTTACGGAATAATGACTGGCACGCCAGGAAGGACTCGAACCCTCAACACTCGGTTTTGGAGACCGATGCTCTACCAATTGAACTACTGGCGTATGTGACTAGAGACTAGCGAGTCTCTTTGTGCAGCGTGTGGTGACGGCACCAGGGGCAATACTTCTTGATCTCCATACGATCAGGCATGGTCGACTTGTTCTTGGTGGTCGTATAGTTGCGGCGCTTGCACTCAGTGCACGCAAGAGTAACTAGAGTACGCATGTATCCTGAACCTTTCATTTCCGCCCCGTACGGGCACGAGTTGTTACTTTATCAGCTCCACGTAAGTGCTGTCAATGAAAACCTCGAGTCAATTGGTTCTCGGTGGATCCATTCATATTTGGAACACATCAATGAAGCCATCGAGAGCTAATCGACGGTGCATCCAGGACCATTATCGATCCTCTCGACACCAGCAACGGCTCAACATCCATTGCAGAAAAGAACCCGGCACCCATATAAGTGCCGGGTTCTCTAAGTCAGCTATATCAAAGAGCTAATTTACTCAATGATCGTGGAGACGATGCCCGAACCGACGGTGTGGCCGCCCTCGCGGATAGCGAAGCGCAGGCCCTCCTCCATGGCGATCGGGTGGATGAGGTCGCCCTCGATGGTGATGTGGTCACCAGGCATAGCCATCTCGGTGCCCTCGGGGAGCTTGACCGTACCGGTAACGTCGGTGGTACGGAAGTAGAACTGAGGACGATAACCATCGAAGAACGGGGTGTGACGGCCGCCCTCCTCCTTGGTCAGAACGTAAATCTCACCGGTGAACTTGGTGTGCGGGGTAACCGAACCGGGCTTGCAGAGAACCTGGCCGCGCTCGATGTCCTCGCGCTTGATGCCGCGGAGCAGCAGACCGACGTTGTCGCCAGCCTCGCAGAAGTCCATGGACTTACGGAACATCTCGATACCGGTAACGACGGTGTTCTGGGTATCCTTGATGCCGACGATCTCGACGGGCTCGTTGAGCTTGAGCTCACCGCGCTCGACACGACCGGTAGCAACGGTACCACGGCCGGAGATGGTCATAACGTCCTCAACGGCCATCAGGAACGGGAGGTCGTTGTTACGAGCAGGCGTCGGGATGTACTCGTCGACAGCGTTCATGAGCTCGCGAATGGCGTCCATCCACTTGGCGTCGCCCTCGAGAGCGCCCAGAGCGGAACCACGGATGACGGGGATGTCGTCGCCGGGGAAATCGTACTCGGAGAGGAGCTCACGGGTCTCCATCTCGACGAGGTCGATGAGCTCGTCATCGTCGACCATGTCGCACTTGTTCAGGAAGACGACGATGTAGGGAACGCCAACCTGACGGGCGAGCAGGATGTGCTCGCGGGTCTGAGCCATGGGGCCGTCGGTAGCGGCGATGACCAGGATAGCGCCGTCCATCTGAGCAGCACCGGTGATCATGTTCTTGATGTAGTCAGCGTGGCCCGGGCAGTCAACGTGAGCGTAGTGACGGGCAGCAGTCTCGTACTCGACGTGGGAGACGGAGATCGTAATGCCGCGCTCGCGCTCCTCGGGAGCCTTGTCGATGTTCTCGAACGCAGTGAAGTCAGCCTTGCAGCCCTCGGTCTCGGAGAGAACCTTGGTGATGGCAGCGGTCAGCGTGGTCTTGCCGTGGTCGACGTGACCAATGGTGCCGATGTTAACATGCGGCTTAGTGCGCTCAAACTTCTCTTTGGCCATAAAGCCCTCCTCTAAACAGGTCGTCCCCGGACGGGACTTTGCCTTTATACCATAGTGGCCTCTCAACATACTATTGAGAAGCCACCGTGTTACCTATGGTAGCGGTGACTGGATTCGAACCAGTGACGCCACGGGTATGAACCGTGTGCTCTAACCAACTGAGCTACACCGCCGGATGGAGCCTGCAACCAGACTTGAACTGGTGACCTCTTCGTTACCAACGAAGTGCTCTACCGACTGAGCTATACAGGCACTTGACGGGTGGGAGCTATAGGATTCGAACCTATGTAGGCAGAGCCAACGGGTTTACAGCCCGTCCCCATTAACCACTCGGGCAAACTCCCAATCGTTCAAGTATCCGCAGGTTCTTTGGTCTTTTGGACCGCCGCCCCCGCGAACGAAAAAGATAATACGATGCAACCTTGGGGGCTGTCAACGAAAACCTCTAGATACACGGTGCCGGGCGTATCTATATACCTTCGAACTGCGGTTTTGTTGAGTTTGGATATGAAGGACGGTGGATTTTGCTGCACTGGTGACATTTCCCGAGGGAACACTTTGGCACGGTGGAGTACGCCTACAGCATCGACCTTCGATAACGGCCCTCTTGCACTATTACATAGGTCGCGATCGGGCTTCCCCGGCGCGATCGAGCGTGGATAATCTCCCGCTCTTAGCACGGCTCTAAGGCCAAAGTGGCAGATTATCCACGCTCATTCTCCAGGCGGGAGAACTATAGAGCCGCAACTACTCGGGCCAGGCCAAAGTAGACCCATAGAGCGGCTCACCCTTGGTGCAGGGGTAGCGACTCAAGTAACACGACGATAGCAAGTCGAAGAAATAAGTCATGGCATATTTCGAATAAACGCCGAGCCGGTCAATTCCGTTTCCCGCATTACCAAGACGATATACACGGTCAAAAGACCTCGATTTGTCATCGTTGCTAAACGCAGTAATTAGAATCTTCCTGCCCGAACGGCAATCAAGATACTCACGCGCCTGTGACGCAAATAGCCCGGAGACCGATACGAGAATTATCAATGACTGCGAAGCGTCTCCCATGTTTTTCAATTCCGCGACGTTAGCCCCAGCAACTATGCGAACTATCTTGCCCGCATAAAACATTTCCTGCTGAAATCGTACGAGATTGGCGCTCACATTATTGGTGCACCAGATTTCAACGTTTTTATGGCCATCAATTTCGTCGGCAAGGTGCTTAATAGCGATATCGGACACGCCGCTTTCAACCTCAGCGAACATCTCGATCATGCGAACGTCGAGCTCTGCCCTGTACTCCTCGTAGCCAAATTCCTCCTCTCGATGGCTTAAGTCGCTTGGAAAGACTGATTGAGTAAATGATTCTTTCAAATCGCTAAGAGACTGGTAGCCCAATCGATTGCAGAAACGACGAACAGCGGAACGGGTCACGAATGCATCGCGGGTTATTGCGGCAACATTGATTTCGTTCGAACGCCTAATGTGAGCGATGAGATATCGAGCGATGGCGGCATCGTTTGACCCAAACTCGCTGTTGATGATGGAGCTAATGCGATTGAGCACGTCGAAGTCATTGATATTCACGTGATCCCTCTTTCCGCTCTCCTCGAAATCATGGTTCATTTATTGAATCAAACAGCTTTGGTCGTTCTCCTATGATTCAAATCAGTTGACGTCATCTTAATCGTAATTCCGCCACACGTATCCACCGTGTTGAATGATGGAAAGGGGATTCATGGGCAACGTGAACAACATGCCGTTTCTCTGGGGTTCCGCCACGGCGTCTTATCAGTGCGAGGGTGCCTGGAACGAAGACGGCAAAGGCCTTGGCGAGTGGGATTTCTTTAGCCACACAAGCAATAAGAACATCAACCATGTTGACGGTGATGTATCTTGCGACTTCTACCATCGCTATGAAGAAGATATCCGCATGATGAAAGAAGGCGGACAAAACACCTATCGCTTCTCTCTTTCATGGAGTCGAATCATCCCCACGGGTATCGGCGAAGTGAATGAAGAGGGTATCGATTTTTATAATCGGGTCATTGATTGCTGCCTCGAAAATGGCATAGAGCCCAACGTTACGCTGTTCCATTACGATCTGCCATTCACGCTTGCTTGCAAAGGCGGATGGCTGAACAACGACATGGCAGAGTGGTTCTGCAAATACGCCAAGATTTGCTTTGAGCGCTTTGGAGACCGCGTCAAAATCTGGGCTACCGTTAACGAGCCGCATTTCTACAGCTACTGCGTAAACATGTTGGGCAACTATCCCCCCAATCGATCGCTCGACGTTCAGTCGTACATGCAGTTTCAGTACAACCTGATGCGCGCAAGCGCACTCGCAGTCCGAACATATCGTCAAATGGGCTACGACGGCATCATCGGCGCCGTCCACGATGGCGGCGTTGTCGAACTCGACCCGGCAACCGAGCACCCTGATGACGTATTTCGATACGCAGACTTTTTCGCCAATCGCATGATTCTGGCACCAGCGCTTCAGGGTCAACTGCCGCCAGAAATGGACGAAATCCTTGAAAAACTTGGCGTCTCGCTCTATCGATCCCCAAATGACGTAGAAGAATTCAGAGACGGTAAAGTCGATTTTATTGGACTCAACGTGTATTGCCGAGAGTATGTAACCGACTGGCACGGTGGAGAGCTTGCCGTTTCGGCGAACAATAAGGGCAGTTCGAGCAAAAAGGTCGAAGGAAAATGCATTGCGCCCTTGTTTGAAAGCGCCCGCGACAGCAATGTTCCCCGCAATAAATGGGGCCGCGAAATACTCCCAGGTTGCATGTATTCAACCATCATGGATGTCCACGAGCGCTATGACGCGCCCCGCATCTTTATTACGGAAAATGGACATGGCGCCTATGAGCAACCAGACGCAGACGGAATGGTCCACGATGATGACCGCATCGAGCTTCTGGGCCAGTTCATCGAGCACATGATGAGGGCCAAGCGCGACGGCGCGCGCGTTGAGGGCTACTACCTCTGGTCGACGATGGATCTGTATAGCTGGATCAACGGCTATGAAAAACGATACGGACTTGTCCATATCGACTTCGAGAACAATCTGGAGCGCACCCCCAAAAAGAGCTGGTATTGGTACCGAGACCTTATCTCGAAGTATCAGGAGCAGGAAGGTTAGGAGAAAGAGATGAAATATCAGGCAATGTCCGAAACAGTCCTAAAGGCTGTTGGCGGCAAAGAGAACATTACATCGGTAACTCATTGTGCGACGCGCCTTCGTATCGACGCACGAGACACCTCGATCATCGATCTCCAGCTCGCCAAATCGGCCGATCAGGCGCTCGGGGCAGTAGTCAGCGGTGGCCAGCTTCAGGTGATCATCGGCCCCAACGTCACCGAGGCTTACAACGACTTCCTCGACTTCGCGGGAATCGAGGTCGGCGGTGGCACGGTTGCCGACGATGCCCAAACCGCCAAAGACCTTGCAGAAGGCATTAAAAGTGGTAACACCGCCATGGGCTTGATTGAGAAATTCGGGAACGTCTCTGCACAGGTATTCATGCCCATCGTCCCGGCGCTCATCGTTGGCGGACTCATTCTTTCGATCAAGAATCTCCTGGTCAATTATTGCGGATTGAGCACCGGTAGCGGAACCGCCCAGGTCCTGTTGGCGATCTTTAGCGCTTCGTTTAGCTTCTTGCCCGTTTATCTTGGTTATCAGCTCGCAGCCGTCATGAAGATGCAGCCCATCATGGGCGCATTGCTGGGCGCGATCATGATCAGCTCGTCCATTAGCGGTGCTGAGGGTCTCGACTTTCTTGGCATCCCCATCCCGACGAATGACTACTCGAGCACGGTGGTGCCAATCGTACTGGGCGTCGTGTTCATGTACTTCGTCGATCGCGGTCTTCAGAAAATAATCCCCGACGTTACCAAGCTGTTCTTAAAGCCGCTGCTCACCATGTTCATCGTCGTGCCTGTTGAGCTGATTGTCCTCGGCCCCGCCGGCAGCATGATGGGCTACGCGCTGAGCGATGCCGTCACGTGGCTTATGGACAACGTGGCATTTATCGCTACTCCGATCCTGGCAGCCCTTAACCCCTATTTCGTCATGCTTGGTCTCGATAAGGCTTACATCGCAATCGAAGTTACGAGCCTGGCGCAGCTCGGTTGGGCACCCATTATCTTTGGATTCATCTCGAACCTCTGCATTGGCGGCACGAGCCTCGCCCTGGCAACTGCCATGAAGGGAAACAAAGAGAAGAGGGGTATGGTCACCACGGTTGCCGTCACCGCACTCTGTGGCGTAACCGAGCCCGCGTTCTACGGTTGCCTCATCGAGCGTCCCCGCCTGCTTGTCGGCACGGCAATCGGCGCGCTCTGCGCTGGACTCCCTGCAGGCATCTTTGTTCTGAAAGAGTATGTTGCGGGAGCATGCCCCGGCCTTCTTTCGGCACTCATCTTTATCGCTCCCGATGGGTCCATGGGCAACTTCGTGCTGGCATGCGTTGTCGCCATCATCGCCATCGTCGTCTCCTTCATCGCTGCACGCGTGATCATCAAGAAGAACCCCAGCTATATTGAGTAGATGCCCGCTGTTTGTATTGGGGACATCCTCGGCAGACCATTAGCAAGAACCCAAGAAGTCCCTTAGGAGCTCGATTAATCCATTCGGATTCCTGAGGCACAAACGACCCCGATTCCACAATGAAATCGGGGTCGTTGCTTCTAAAGCCGTCGATAGACAATCGGTGTTTACCTTAGCTCCCTATCCAAGTTAATTATCCACGCTCGTTCTCCGGTCGGGAGATTTTCTTCGCTCGCGTGTCCAGAAATCCACGCTCGAGCAGGACATCCAGGTCCGCACCCGCCCTTGTCTCGATCTGTAACAGCAAGAGGCCTATTCCGCTTCTACATGTTACAGATCAAGATATTCCTAAAACACCCTAAGTTTCATCTCAATCTGTAACAGTTAGATGCCAAATATCGGTCTTGGTGTTACAGATTTAGACAAACTAGAGGACGAGACAAACCAAAAACGGGATGGGCGCCAACCCGATGGCACACCACCTACAAAGAAACAGGCCCTGTCCCACAAGGAACAGAGCCCGAAACTCTCATGGAGCCAGTGACAGGAATCGAACCTGCAACCCACTGATTACAAATCAGTTGCGCTACCGTTGCGCCACACTGGCACACTTGGCGCTTTCGCGCGAAGCCAGTTAAGAATAAAGGAATTACGGACGGGGCGCAACAGACCCTTCGACCGACCACATCTCAAAACTATTCGTCAGAACGAATAGTTTTATCTGTTCGCCAAAACAAAAAACTATTCGTTTTGGCGAGACCGACCTGCAACCCACTGATTACAAACCAGTTGGCTGGTCAATCGAGAAAGCAACTCCCCATAGAAGGTTTACCTACCTCCCGCGCAGGGCCTTGAGCTTGGCCAGGGCATCGGGACTCAGGCGGCTGCCCAGAGTCATCTTGATCTGCGGAGCTTCCTCTGCCTCGTGAACGTCGTTATCGATCTGTTTGATCTCGTCCACCAGCATACGGCTCGAGATGCGCGTGACGCCCTTGCCCATGACGACGGCCTGGATCGTGCCGTCGCTCGACACCACGGAGCACGCGCGGCCTTCCTCGCGCGCCTCGATGCAGAGCTTCTGCACCACGGTATCGGCGGAGACGCCCGTCGGCGAAAACTCGATACGCACGCCACGGGCCGGCAGGTTGGGGCGCTCGCTGGAGATATTGCCCGCGCCGTCGAACACGATCACGGCCTCGTAGCGGCCCTGGGCAAAGGCGGCGACGTCGTTGATGAGCGCAGTACGAGCCATGTCGTGGACGTCGCTGGAATACGGATCGTCGGAATGGTCGTAGACGAGCTTTTCGTAGCGCGGCGTGCAGTGGATCACGTTGTAGCCGTCGACCACCAAAAGCTCAGGCTTATTGGAGTGCACCGTCGAGACCGGATCGGCGATGGCCTGCGCAAACGCATTGCCGCCCACGCCATAGGTCGCGGCCGAAACAATCGGCTTGGCCGAGCCCTCGCCAAAGCGCTTGGCCTTGGACTTGGCGCGGTTCTTCTTGGACATGCGCTACTCCTCCCCCATGAGCTCGCCGGCATTGCGGCGCAGCCACTCGAAGCACAGCGCGGTGGTCGCCTGGGCAACATTGAGACTCTCGGTCATGCCGCGCTGGGGAAGCTTGGTCAAAAAGTCGCATTTCTCAAGCACCAGGCGCGAGATGCCGTCGCCCTCGGAGCCCATGACGAGCGCAACGCGGCCCTCGAAGGGAGCATCCCAGCAGCTGCCCTCGGCGTGCTCGGAAGCACCGCCCACCCAAAAGCCGGCGGCCTTGAGGTCGTCGAGCGCTCGAGCGATGTTGGGAACCTGTGCGATGGGCAGATGCATGACGGCGCCGGCTGAAGTCTTGTAGCTGCCCACGGTCACACCGGCGGCGCGCTTGTTGGCAATGATGACGCCCGCCGCGCCCACGACCTCGGCGGAGCGCACGATGGCGCCAAAGTTACCGTCGTCGGTCACGTGGTCGAGCACGACGACAAGAGCCGGACCCTCGCCCGCGCGGTCGAGGATATCGGCGACATCGGCATAGGGGAAATTACCCACCTCGAGCGCGATGCCCTGGTGAGCGCCATGGCTCGACAGCGCATCGAGCTGCGCGCGCGGCACATACTTAATGCGGACGCCCGCGGCGTTGAGGTCATCGACCAGACGAGACAGGGCGGCATCGCGCTCCCCGCCCTCGGCGATGAGCGCGCACTTGACGGGAAAGCCAGTACGCAGCGCCTCGGCGGCGGCACGGCGACCTTCGATAAACTCGCCCTTGGGAACCTGGACGTTATCGCGGCTACGCTCGCGCTGCGGGCGAACAGCCTGTGATCGCTCGCGCTGGCCCTTGGGAGTGGCAGCGCGGTCGTTGCGGCGAATCGGACGCGAGCCAGAAGCAGTCTGCTTGCCTCCACGCGGTGCACGCTTGCGATTGTCGGCCATAAAACGACCTCCTAAATACGACTATCAAACGAAACAAATAGACCGACCGCCCGAGGTGCGGCAGATTGCCTTGAAAGAGGAGGGCATAGACCTTGAGGTCATGCCCGACGATTGAAAGGCAAGGTGCCGTGGCTCGGGCGGTCGGGTGCTTGGGAAACACGCAGGGATTAGAGAGTCTTAATACGAGTGCCCGCAGCAGTGTCCTCAATCGTCAGGCCCAGGTCCTTGAGCTGATCGCGGATGGCATCCGCCAGATCCCAGTTCTTGGCGGCACGGGCCTCGGCGCGAGCCTCGAGAATCTTGCCAGCGGCCTCGTCCACGTCGTCACCCGTGTAGGCGACCAGGCCGGCGGCAACGCCCAGCAGGCCCAGCGGCAGCTCGACCTTGGGCTCGGGAAGCTCAACGCCAAATGTGTCGAGCAGCTCAACCAGCGTATCGGCGGCAGTAAGCGCAGCGGCCTTGTCGGCAGCATCGCCCGCCTGCTCCAGATACTGGTTGCACTCGGTCACAAAGCCAAAGACAGCACCCATGGCACCGGCAGTGTTAAAGTCGTCGTCCATGCACTCCTTAAAGGCGGCACGGGCCTCGGCGGCCTTAGCGGCAAACGCCTCGGATGCTGCCTCATCGGCATCGGCCGTCGCATGGTTCGCAGCCCAGCGCAGGTTCTCGACCGTACCGGCAATGCGCGTGAGCGAGTTCTCGGCACCATCCAGGCGCTCCCAGGAGAAGTCAAGCGGCGAGCGATAGCTCGTCTGCAGCATCAGCAGGCGCAGGGCCGCGGCAGAGTGCTGTTCGAGCACCTCGGCCAGCGTAAAGAAGTTTCCGAGCGACTTGGACATCTTCTCGCCGTCGACCAGCAGCATGCCCGTGTGCATCCAGGTGTTGGAGAAACCCTGGTGCCAGGCGCAGGTAGCCTGGGCGCACTCGTTCTCGTGATGCGGGAAGGCAAGGTCGGAGCCGCCGCCGTGAATGTCGATCGGGGTGCCCAGGTAGCGGTGCACCATGGCGGCGCACTCGGTGTGCCAACCGGGACGGCCTTCGCCCCAGGGGCTCGGCCAGCTGGGCTCGCCGGGCTTGGCGGCCTTCCACAGGGCAAAGTCGAGCGGGTCGTTCTTGTCCTCGTTCTCCTCGATGCGCGCACCAACCATAAGGTCGTCAATGTTGCGGCCCGAGACCTGACCATAGTTGGGATCGCTGCGCACGGCAAAGTACACATCGCCGTTATCGGCTGCGTAAGCGTGGCCCTGCTCGATAAGCGTCTTGATCATGGCGATCATGGGGCCGATCTCCTTGGTGGCGCGGGGGCGCACATCGGGATCGAGCACGTTGGCGGCGCGCATGACGCCGATGAACTTGTCGGAGAACTCCGTCGCGACCTCGGCAGCCGTACGGCCCTGCTCGTTGGCGCGCTTGATGATCTTGTCATCGACATCGGTGAGGTTCTGGGCGAACGTGACCTCGTAGCCGCTCGCGATGAGCCAGCGACGAATCACGTCAAAGCTGATGAACGTGCGGGCATTGCCGATGTGGATGTTGTCGTAGACCGTGGGGCCGCACACGTACATGCGGACCTTGCCGGACTCGATGGGCTGGAACTCTTCCTTTTTATGGGTAGCGCTGTTGTAGATACGCATTCGTTACTCCTTAACGGTTTTCTGTAGCAGGCAGACGGCCCAGGCGCCGATTCCCTCGCCCTGGCCTTCCCAACCGAGCTTTTCGGTCGTAGTGGCGGCGACGCCCACGTTTTCGACGTCAACGCCCAGGGCATGGGCAAGGTTGGCGCGCATGGCATCGCGATGCGGGGTGATCTTGGGTTGCTGACAGGCAATGGTGCAATCGGCATCGACAAACTCAAAACCCAGCTCGCGCGCATAGTCCATTACGCGGGCAAGTAGCACCATCGAATCGGCACCCTCGTAAGCGGGATCAGTGTCGGGGAACAACTTGCCAATGTCTCCCCCGCGGCAGGCGCCCAGAATGGCGTCGGCCAGCGCATGCGCGAGCACATCGGCATCCGAGTGGCCCAGCAGGCCGCGCTCGTAGGGAATGTCGACCCCGCCGATGATACATCGACGCCCCTCCACCAAACGGTGGACGTCGTAGCCGTGGCCAATGCGCAGGTTACTGAACATGGGGAAGGTCCTCTCCCTCGGCCATACGGCCAAGCAGAATCGCGGTTACGGGACGCAGGTCCTCGGGCACCGTCACCTTAAGGTTATCGCGCGGGCTCTGGACACAGCGGACGCGCCCGCCCATGCGCTCGACCAGTGACGAATCATCGGTGCCGATAAAGCCCTCGGCAATCGCCGCGGTATGGGCGCGCTTCATGGCGTCGACACTAAAGATCTGCGGCGTCTGCGCGGCCCAATAGAGCTCGCGCGGCGGCGTCTCGACGATGTTGTCGCCATCGACGATCTTGAGCGTGTCGATCGCAGGCTGGCCGCACACGACACCGTCGAGCGAGCGGTCGCCCACAAGCACGTCGATCGCATGATCGATGGCCTCGGTCGTAATGAGCGGACGAGCGCCGTCGTGAATGGCGACATATTCGAAACCCGCCGGAACCGCATGCACGCCGGCGCGGGTGGAATCCTGGCGGGTATCGCCGGCATCGGCAAAACTGATGGGCGTGTCATAGTCAGACGGGTCGATGGCCAGGCGGCGCATCTCGGCACGACGCTCGGCAGGACACACCACGACGATGTGGCCGACCTTATCGCTACGGTCAAATGCGCGGATGGACCAGCTCATAAGCGGACGGCCCGCCACGTTAACGAGCTGCTTGCCACCGGGATTTCCAAAGCGCTGGCCGCTGCCGCCGGCAACGACCACGGCGCATACGGGCGCCATTATGCGTTCCCCTGTTTGGTGCCCTTCATGCGGTACAGGGAGTCCGCAAGAATGGCAGGGTTGTTGACGCCAAAGTCGCCCAGGCGCTCCGGATCCTCGCTGATGTCATCCATGAGCTCCTGCAACGAGCCGTACTCGTCGACGATCTTCTCGGCCACGCCGTCGCGCACGACGGACACGCGCGAAAGCGTGCGCAGGCCCAGCGGTGTCATGACGGAGTCCTCGTCCAGGTCGTCGTAGCCCAGAACTGCCGCCACATGCTGCGGGTCGGACAGATCCTTAGGCGTCATGCGGCTCAGGTTGGCGCGGATCTTCTCGGCATTGGCCTCGGAGGAATCGCTCGCGTAGTCGCGAATCATCAGGTCGTACTCGGTATCCATGCTGGAGCCGGCGAGCTGCTCGAGCTGCATCTGCACGAGCTTGCCCTGGTTGCCCAGCTTGACAATGCAATCCTTAAGCTCAGTCTTTGCCTGCTGCATGATCTCGAAACTCGAGAAAATGCCGGTGATGTCGGCGAGCGTAACGTAGTCGTCGAGCTCAAGGGCCGTCAGGCGCAGCAAGGAGCGGTCGAGCGACTGACGGGTGGTCTGGAGCGTGGCGACGAGCTGGTTGACCGAGCTCATGATGGTGGTGACGGGCTGGATCTCGTAGCTCTTACCGTGGACGTACACGTTGACGACGGCACGACGAGCCGAAACCGAGATCACGATGGCGTCGGTGAGCACCGACATGCGAGCGGCGGTACGGTGACGCATGCCCGTCTCGCTCGTGGCAAGCGAGGGATCGGGATTGAGGTGGAAGTTGGCGCGCAGGATCTGGGTGAGGTCGCCGTCAATGACGATGGCACCGTCCATCTTGGAGAGCTCGAACAGGCGGTTCGAGGTGAACGAAATGTTGAGCGGGAAGCCGTCGTTACCAGCAGCGAGCACGTTTTCGGTGTCGCCGACGCAGATAAGGGCGCCCAGGTGACCAGCAATGATCATGTCGAGGGCGGTGCGGATCGGCTGGCCAGGTGCCGTCAGGCGAATGGCCTGTTCCATACGCTTTTGCAGCTCGTTCTTATCCAAGGCATCGCTCCCATCGTATACGCTCCATAAACGTCAATAAGTTTCTCACGGTTTGCCCCTGTGACGCCCGCAAAATCCGATGCTTACAGAATGAGCGAACACAGCTGAGAGCCCCAATCCAAATGAGCTGCTTATGTGGTAGCATCGGGATTCGCATAAATGAGGGAGTAGTCGCGTGATCGGGTTCGCCTCCGGTGGCGCGGCAAGTCAACACACTGGCCGATGTGGCCTGGCTTGCCTTAATGAACGAGACTCGTGGCTGTGCGCGCAACGCGTACGCCACGGGTCTTTTTTGTTGCTCCCCCAAGAGGTACACGCGGGCCCGCCCGCAGAGAGGGAGCCAGACTATGGGACTCGCAGAGCTCGTGCTGCTCGCCGTTGGCCTTTCGATGGACGCCTTTGCCGTATCCATCTGCAAGGGCCTTGGCATGAAGAAGATCAACCTTAAAGTCGCCGTGGTGCTCGGCCTGTTCTTTGGCGGCTTTCAGGCCGGCATGCCCGTAATCGGATGGGCGCTTGGCAGTCAATTCATGGGCATCATCGGACCCATCGACCATTGGATCGCCTTTATCCTTTTGGCCTTCATCGGCGGCAAAATGCTGTGGGAGGCCTTTACCGAGGACGAGGATGAAGGCGACGGCAAGGATGCCGAAAAGATTGACCTGGGCGAGTACCTGATCCTCGCCATCGCCACCTCAATCGACGCCCTAGCGGTGGGCATCTCATTTGCCGCGCTCTCGGTTGACATCGTTCCCGCCGTATCGCTTATCGGCGTCACAACGTTTATCTTCTCTGTCGCTGGCGTAGCGATCGGTCACACCTTTGGCGCGCGCTACGAAAAACCTGCCACCATCGTGGGCGGCATCGTGCTCATCCTCATCGGGCTTAAGATCTTGCTTGAGCATCTGGGGATTTCGGCGCTGTAACGAATAACGGCCGCCCGGCATTACGCCAGGCGGCCGTTTTCATAGCCAGCCGTTTTAGAGCGGCTTAGTCAAGGCGACCCTTACGCGGCAAGGCGCTTGAGGACGTCGATGAGCAGCTCGTAGAAGCGCTCGGCAGAAGCGAGCTCCATGCTCTCGTCCGGGGTGTGGACATCGGAGAGCGTCGGTCCCACGGCGATGGCGTCCAGGCCGTGCAGGGCCTCAGCAAACAGGCCGCACTCAAGGCCGGCGTGAATGGACTCGATGCGCAGCTCAGAGCTAAAGAGCTCGCGATAGCTCTCGACAAAGACGTCGCGGACCGGCGAATGCTCGGCATAGCTCCAGCCGGGATACTCGAACTCGAACTTGGCGTCGAAGCCCAAGACATCGGCCAGCGTCTGGAGGCGGTCCTTGAACTCGTTCTGCAGCGAGGTGATCGAGGAGCGCGGGGACAGCATGATCTTGACCTCATTATCGGAGGTGGCGACCACGCCGATGTTGGAGGAAACCTCAACGGAGCCGTCGGTGGCGACGTTGCGGCGGATCACACCATTGGGGGCAAGACGCAGAGCGCGAATGAGGGCAAGTGCGGACTTCTGGTCCATGGCCTCGACCTCGGCGTCGTCGGCAATCTCGACGGTGCAGGTAAAGCCGGGATCGAAGACCTCGAGCTCGGCAGTGACGTCGGCGATGATGCCACGGGCGATCTCGGCCGCGGCCTCGGCGGCAGCGTGGTCGGCGTAGACCAGAACAGCCTTGCACTCACGGTTGATGGCGTTGTCCTTAGTGCCGCCGTTAAAGCTAACGATGGCGGGCTCGCCGGCGACCATCAGGCGGTCGATGATGCGGGCCATGATGAGGTTGCCGTTGCCGCGCTCCAGGTTGATATCGTTGCCGGAATGACCACCCAGTAGGCCGGAGATGTCGAGCGTGAGGGTGCTGCCGGTCTTGTGCTCGCGCACGATGGGGCAGGTGTAGGTAACAACGACGCCGCCGGCGCAGCTGACGGTGGCAACGCCCTCTTCCTCGGAGTCAAGGTTAATCATGGTGCGGGCGCTAATCTGGGACTTGTCGAGCGTCTCGGCGCCGACCAGGCCAGTCTCCTCGTCGGTGGTGAATACGCACTCGAGGGCGGGGTGAACGATCGAATCGTCATCGAGAACAGTGAGCATCAGAGCGACGGCGATACCGTTGTCGGCGCCCAGGGTGGTGCCGTTAGCGGTGAGGACGCCGTCCTTGACGACCAGGTCGATACCGTCGGTCGTAAAGTCGTGCTCAACAGAGCCCAGCTTGTCGCACACCATGTCGATGTGGCCCTGCAGCATCACGGTCGGGGCATTCTCGGCGCCGGCAGAAGCGGGCTTGCGAATGATGACGTTGTAGACCTCGTCCTGGTACACATCGAGGCCGCGCTCCTTGGCAAACGCAACCAAGAAATCGCTGATGCCCTTCTCGTTGCCAGACCCACGGGGGATCGCGCTGACCTCCTCAAAGAAATGGAACAGCTGGGCGGGCTCGTAGCCGGTAATCTTGTAGTCCATGGTGCCTCCTTGGCGCAACTGGTTAGACAGTAAGACATGCGACTTGTATATTCCCAGACTTTGCGTGCATAAACCAGTCGAAAACGCCAAGCGCCCTTGCATCATCGGCTAACGGCGGGGAGACGCCACTTTATTAAGATAAAGCAAGCTAGACGGGTCGTGCAGAGGGAACGTTGGACCCCCCAACCAACCTCAACGCCTGTTGAACATTAATGCATACACCATTGGTATGTTTAATAAGATTCTTGTCCTCCGTCACGACGTAATCGGCATCAATGCGATTGGCGACGCCCAGCATCAGGTCGTCCTCAAAGTCATTGTGGTGGTACTTGAACACAAAGGAGTCGAAGACCTCGTCTGCACCGACCGGGGCGATGAGGGCTAGCTCGCGCATCTGTCGAACGCATGCCCAGGCCGTTTCGTCTGCCGCCGCAATGGCGTTATCGCTCAGTGAGCCAGTCTTTCTTCGGCACTCCTGCTTGATTGCCGCCGAGACAAGATATGAAACGTCTTTGACCGAAAGCGACGAGGCAAACAGGGCAATCCGCTCCGAGGCGTCGGCAATCTCGATCAGATGGACGACATTTGCCGTACGGTCGGACCTGCCAGAAAAATAATCCATCCATACGTTGGTATCGATTAACAGCTTGAGGACGCCTTCTGTGCTCATAGTTCCACCCACTCGGGATAGCGCTCCGCCATGGCCTCCTCATAGAGGTCGTCATAGTCTCCCGAGAACTCAGGGATGGGGATGCCGTATTTGAGGCACGAATCGCGAACGATATGGCTGCCTTGCGCGGCCCTTGACTCCATGCGCCGGGGCTCCACTCCGTCAGAAACCGGAGCCGCCGCGTCTCCCTTCGAGGGCATGCGTCCGTTAACGACCAGATACTCCCAAAGTGTCCGAACGGCTTGTGACGGCGTCATGCCAATATGAGTCAGGACGGCGTCTCCCGCCTCTTTGAGCTGGCGATCTATACGCACGTTCATCTGAACTGGCCGCGTGTCGAGTATTGACGTAGGCATATCAGCTCCTTTGCTATACTATATCTCGATTTTAGTATAGCACGGCAGATTGAAGCGCATTTCAATAGAAATGAGGGCGCTTCCTTATCGGAAACGCCCCCGTTATACAAGGTATGTTTAATCCCTACAGCGCGCCAGAGCCGGCTTGCATCATGCCGCCGGGGCCCGAGGTCACGCCGCCGCTCACGGGCGCAGCGTTGCCAGTGCGCGGTGCCGCCGGGGCGGTATCACCACCGAGCGTGCCCGCCGGACGCGGTGCCGGGATCTCGCCCGCGCCGTGGCTAAAGACAAACTTGCCATCGGCCACGTCGCACAGGACGGTATCGCCCTCGCCCCACTCACCGGCCAGAAGTTCCTCGGACAGCGGGTCCTCGATGAGCTTTTGAATAGCACGGCGCAGCGGACGCGCACCGTTGGTGAGATCGGTGCCCTCGGCCACGATCTTGTC
This sequence comes from uncultured Collinsella sp., assembly GCA_902491395.1. Lineage (GTDB taxonomy): Bacteria > Actinomycetota > Coriobacteriia > Coriobacteriales > Coriobacteriaceae > Collinsella. The sequence continues at coordinate 5,366 of CABUHO010000025.1, read as the reverse complement.
ATAGGCCGCATCGGTGAGCTTGATATTCATGCCGTTGGCGATCAGGCGCTGACGCAGGTCGTCCACCAGCAGGTGCGCGATCTTGGTCAGGTTCTCACCCGAAAGCTTCTGGAACACCACAATGTCGTCGATACGGTTGAGCAGCTCGGGGCGGAACAGGCGCTTGAGCTCGCCCATCGCGCGGCCGCGGATCTCACTCGAGGTGAGGCCCTGCTCGCCGGTGGTGCCAAAGCCAACGCTTGCATCCTGCGCAATCTCGCGGGCGCCCACGTTGGACGTCATGATGATCACGGTATTGCGGAAGTCGACCGTCTTGCCCTGGCTATCGGTCAGACGACCCTCCTCCAGCACCTGCAGCAGGATGTTGAAGACATCGGGGTGCGCCTTCTCGATTTCGTCGAACAGCACGACCGAGTACGGGTGGCGACGAACGGCCTTAGTGAGCTGACCGCCCTCGTCGTGACCAACGTAACCCGGAGGGCTACCGATGAGCTTGGAGACCTCGAACTCGCTACCGAACTCGGACATGTCGAAGCTGATGAGCGCGTCCTTGCTGCCAAAGAGGTACTCGGCAAGTGTCTTGGCGAGCTCGGTCTTGCCCGTGCCGGTGGGACCCAGGAAGATAAAGCTGCCGCCGGGGCGACGCGGATCCTTGAGCGGTGAGCGGCTGCGGCGCACGGCCTTGGCAACGGCCTCGACGGCCTCATCCTGACCGATGATGCGCGTCTTGAGCACGCTTTCAGCCTGCAGCAGGCGACGGCTCTCGCTCTCGGTAAGCGAGGACACCGGCACGCCCGAGGTCACGGACACGATATCGGCGATCTGGGAGACATCGATGGTGAGCGGGCTGGCGTCGAGCTCGGCCGTCCAGGCAGCCTTGGCCTCGGCGAGTTCAATCTCGGCAGCCTTCTGCTGCTCGGTGATCTCGGCGGCCTTGTTCATGTCGTCGCTCTCGGTGGCCTCCTGCGCGGCGGCCTTGAGCTCCTCGATGCGATGCTCGGCCTCTCGCACCGGCTCGGGTGCACGATTCGCGGCGATGCGAGCGCGGGCACCGGCCTCGTCAATGAGGTCGATGGCCTTATCGGGCAGGAAGCGATCCTGGATATATCGGTTGGAAAGGTTCGCGGCGGCCTCGATAGCACCCTGCGTATAGCGCACATGGTGGTGCTCCTCGTAGCGTGGCTTGAGCGCGGTCAGGATCTTGACCGTGTCCTCGACGCTCGGCTCCTCGACATCGATGGTCTGGAAACGACGCTCGAAGGCCGGGTCCTTGGTAAGGTACTTGCGGAATTCCTCGGCCGTGGTGGCGCCGATAATCTGGAAGGCACCACGCGCGAGCACGGGCTTGAGCATGGAGCTCGCGTCGATGGAGCCCTCGGCAGAACCGGCACCGATGATGGTGTGCATCTCGTCGATAAACAGGATGACGTCGTCGGCTTCGGTTGCCTCCTGGATTACGTTCTTGAGGCGCTCCTCAAACTCACCGCGATACTTGGCGCCCGCCACGAGACCCGGCAAATCGAGCGTCCAGATGTTCTGGTTCATAAGGTTCTCGGGCACGTTGCCGGCTGCAATCTGCTGAGCCAGGCCCTCGACGATAGCCGTTTTGCCCACGCCGGGGTCGCCTAGGATAAGCGGATTGTTCTTGGTGCGGCGCGAAAGGATCTCCATCATGCGCTGGACTTCCTTTTCGCGACCAATCACGGGGTCGAGCTCACCGTCGCGCGCTTTCTGCGTAAGGTTGGTGGCGAACTGCTTAAGCGTATCGGCGCCACTCCCCTTTTGCTGAGAGGCATCCGAGCCGCTAAAGAACGGCAGGCCCGCACCGGGACGCCCAGCACCGGCGCCGGCAAGCGGACGCTTCTTATCCTGGTCCTTGGCGGTGAGTTTCTCGATAGCCTTTTTGATGGAGGCGGACGACACGCCCAGGCGCATGAGGATGTCCATGGCCATGCCGTTGCCCTCTTCGACGATGCCGATCAGCAAGTGCTCGGTCGACACGTAGGTCTGGTTGTTCTCACGCGCCACGCGGAATGAACGCTCCATCACGCTAATGACGAGCGGCGTAAAGGCGAGCTTGGCAGCCTCGGTCTCCTCACTGGGCTCGGGAACCGTGGTCTGGACCTCTTTGAGAGTATCCATGATGTCATCGTAGGAGATGTCGAGCGAACGCAGTGCCTCGGCGGCAATGCCCTCGTCCTCCTTAGCGAGTGCGAGCAGCAGGTGCTCGGTACCCACCTTATTTGAGTGAAGATCGAGCGCTTCTTGCTTGGCCATGGACATGACCTTGCGCGCGCGATCGGTAAAACGGTCTAACATGCTAGTTCCTCTTAGACGAGCTAGTTTTTTCAAACGCAAAGCGCCGCCCCGCGGCAGCGCTTTGGTCTCTTTACCCATATGGAGTATATGTTAACCGTTGGGACCTTTCCCGCCCGTAGCCGCGCGACAACGTCTACAAAAAAGGAATTGCTCGGGTCCGTTTGGCGGTTTGGTTTTGAGCTGCTGTCTAGCAGGCGGGCTCGGCGTCCATGCTCTCGGCAACGTCATTGACGGCATCGGCAACGGGAGCGCCCGGCATGCGCACGAGCTCCATGTGCGGCTCGGCAAAGACTGTGCCCATGGGGAAGGCGCGGCGGAAGACAAAGCGAGCAACCGGACCGGCCACCAGCAGGTTCCAGGGCAGGGCCATGATAAAGTGGCGCGGAATGTTAACGAGCCACATCATCGGCAGCAGCTGCAGGTTGGCGAGCGGGCCGCCGGGCATGTGGAATAGGCCCTCGCACGCACCGTAGAGCGACATGATGATGACCATAGGAACGACCATGCAGGAGCTGACGGCGAGCGTCATGGCAAGCGGCGAGCTCTTGCCCGGCGTGACCAGGAATTTAAAGGCGAAACCCTTGGCAAGGGGGCTGGCAACAAACCAGTCGCAGCACATGGCAAAAACGTAGGCAACGGGGAAGCCGAGCCACGCGGCGGCAACAACCTCGCCGTTGATGGCCCCATGCTGCAGGGCAACGTTGTAGATGCTCATCCAAAGCACCATGCAAAAGCACATGATAAAGGTGAACAGCAGGCTCTCTCGTTTGTTGATAGGCATAAAGGGCAAAATCCTTTCTGTGTTACGCCGCGGCACCACGCAACAAAAACGGGCGGGCAAGATGGAGCTGTTGGGACTTCATCTCGCCCGCCCGTGATACGTGCGTCTGCGACTACTTATGTGGTGGAACCAGCCTAGCACGAAAACCCCGCGCTTCGTAAGCGTTGAGTTTATGGAGATGCAGGGCACCAATAATCCCCCGACCCCATAAGTTGCGGTGGAATACGGACTGTTTTGACCCTTTAAGCAGCAATTCAGTCCCTATTTCACCGCAACTCATTTGGTGCAAAGTAACCTGTTCCCCTTGCACCAATTAGCTGGTGTGGCGCCAGCGAGGGTCGGTGAGCGTACGCGCCACGCCCAGGCCAACGGGCAAAAACGCCACGATGAGCACCGCGCGCACAAACCAGCCGAGCATATTGACCGTGTCGAAGGTGCACATGTAATACATCGAGCGATACAGATACAAGCCCGGCACCATAATGACAATCGATGGCACCGTGAGGGCGATACGTGGGTAGGTGAGCTTGATTTCGGCCAAGCTCGCGAGCAGTCCCGATACCAGCGCGCCGATAAACGCTGCTGCCTCGGGAGGCATACCTACGCTCAGGCCCAGGAAGGGAAACAGCGCCGGCGCATCGACGAGCGTAAGGCGCAAGGTATTGGACACGGCGCCGATCAGCCCAGCTGCCGCGGCCATCTTTACCGGGCTGTTGAACATCACCGAGAAGCCGAATACGCCAACGAAGCTCATCACCACGCGCAGGAGCGTAAGGGCAAGCGGCGAAAGGCCGAGCGGGGCAAAATCATCCGGTGCCAGCCCCACACACTCGGCAACCATCCAGCCCACAAGGGTCGCCATCACAATAATCGACACGGCATATGACAGACGTTCGATACCGCTCCTCATGTCGAGCTTAGCGATGTCGAGTCCCGCCGTAATGAGGGGAAAGCCGGGAATCACAAAGAGCATGGCGCCGATATAGCCTTCTTGGTGCGACATTGCCCCCGGTACGACCTGGCCAAGGCCGAGCAATGCCAGCAGATACGAAACGCAAGCGAGCGCAACGCCCGTCGTCAGCGCGCTAAACTGGCCAAGACCCTGCTTGAGAATATGGGAGCGAGCAAAGTTGCCAACACCAGCGCCTACGAATGCGCAGGCCATCTCGATAGGGCCGCCGCCGAGCAAAAAGACGAAGGCGCCGCAAGCGCAGGCTGCCGCAAGGCCCTGTTGCCGGGGAGCGTAATCAGGCTTCGAGCTCTCAACGGTCTTGAGCATCTCGTGGTACTCATGCACGGTAAACCGGCGCCCATACGTCTCGATTTCCTTTAAGAAGCTCTCCATCATCCAAATGCGATGGGTATTGACTCCCGTTGTGGGCAGGCTGACAACCTCGTTAAAGCAGTGGCCATCTTCGATACAGGTGCACTCAAACGACAGAAGACTCAGGTCAACGTGAATCGTGACGCCGAGTACGGCAGCAACACGATTCATGGTATCGCGCACGCGCCAGGCACCTGTTCCGCTTGCCAGCATAAGCATGCCGGTGCGGCAGATGATGGATGATTTATCGGTGAGCGGCGCATCGACGGCAAGCTCATCGCCTGCCGTCACGATCTGGTGCCAATCAGTTTTCATATGGAGCGCGCCGGCACGAACGCCGTGGTGCATAGGGACTCTCGAGAATAGCGAATCGGGGCGCGAAGGCTGTGGGGGTTCCGTCGATTCGACCTCGTCCTCGTCGGGCTTTTCATCAACAAGGTCGAAAGCATCGAGCGACGCCGGCTCGCGACAATCGATCAATTCCTCGTCCTCATCATCAAAATAGTTGAACTGATCGAGCATGTCCTCTTCGATTGCACGATCGCTCGCGTCGTCCATATAGACGCTCCCTTCCTGCCGACTAACCCCCATCCTAGGCAGCGACGGCTAAAGGAAACATAAAAGAGACGGCTGTCGCACCAACTTGGCGCAAAGCAACCTGTCCCCCTTGCACCAAAACTAGGAGTGTCCCCAAGGGATCAAACGACCAGTCAAACAAGAACGTCCCCGACGACTAGTCGTTTAAGAACGTCCCCAATGACTACATCCAGCTTGACAGCCAAGGAAACGCCGATACCTTGGCAACGACAGCGAAAGCCCGCCAGAGCGAGCAAGGTCCTTTTGGGGCGAGATGACACCATAGGTTGAGCATAAGTCAGCGAGCGGGCCGCATTTGAGACAAGGTGACGTGAAACGAAAGGGCGCTGACCTTCTGGTCGCGCC
>CABUHO010000024.1 GCA_902491395.1 uncultured Collinsella sp. | reverse complement strand
GTAAGCCCTGGGGCCTCCTGCGGCAACTGGGGAGGTCGAGGCTATTCGTCTTCTTGCTGCGGGTGCCTGGGGTGGGGTGCGGCGTGCATTTTTGGGAATAATCAGCATTCGGGGGCGCTTGCATGCTGGATTTTGGGCGAAAGGCGGGCGTCAAGGGGCGCATTCCGTAGAAAACGAGCGGTTCTCGAGGCACCGGGGGCTCAGGATCGGAGTCTTCGGCGCGGTTTTGCGCGCCGATACCCGCTCCCGTGGACTCCGGGATGCTGAATATTCCGGAATTTGCACGGTGCCGACTGGGGTACCTGCAGGCAAAAGACGACCGCCCCGCCAAAGTATTCATTCGGCGGGGCGGTTTATGCAAAACAGCGACTGTAGGTGCGCTAGCAGCTCGCTAGAACCTGAATCCCGGAACAGGTCACTCGGCGCTCTTGAGGGCACCGACCATGTCGATCTTATTGAGGGTGCGATTGGTAGCGAGGTTGACGATGATCGTAAAGCCGAAGGAAAGCACCACGGCAAGCACGTAGCTCAGCGGCTCGACCTCGACGTCAAAGTACAGCGACGGCATCTGCAAAATGTAGGTAAAGCTCTCGGCCAGCAAGCCGCCCAGCGGCACGCCCAGCGCGGCTCCGATCGCCGTAAGAATCAACGTCTCCTTGTTGACGTAATGGTGCACCTCGCCACGACGGAAGCCCAGCACCTTGATAGTCGCCAGCTCGCGTTCGCGCTCCGAGATGTTGGTGTTAGACAACGTAAATACCACCACAAACGACAGGCACGCCGCCATAAAGGTCACAAGCACCACGACCGAATTAATAATCGTAAAGTTTGCCTCATAGTTTTCCCAATGCTCGGCGGTACTCGACAGCGTAATCCAACCATCGCTCTTAAGACGGTTGCTAAACGCAATCTGGTCAGCCGACGAACCCTTAAGCAGCATAAAGACGCCGTTAAGGCGCGCACTTCGACCGAACGCGCGCTCATAGGTGCCCTGCGTCATGTAAAGCGTGTTGCCTAGATAGTTGAGCGAGATGTCGCTGACTTTGACCTTGGCAACATTGAGCGACGAATCCTGGACGTGAGCCGTGTCACCCGGCTTGATCCCCAGCACCAGCTGAGAGCTCTTGCTCAAATACACATCCCCGTCACGCAGGGTGAGCGGTTCTTTGGACTCATCCTCCAGGCGCACGTAATCGTCCAAGTCACCCGTGCGGTCGTCGGGAATCACGATGAGCTGCACGGTCTCGCTCTTACCGCCAAATGTAAAGGTGACGTTGTCGGTCATAATCGGCAGCGTCGAAGTCACGGTCACGTTGGAATCCTTGGCTGCACTGCGCTCATCCAACGCCGCGCACGTCTGCGAAAAATCATCGGGGTTGGCGACCGCCAGCAAATCGTAGCGTGTGATGTGGCCGTACTGCTTGGGCGACAGCGCGACCGACGTATCACGGATGCCCATGCCGCAAATCACAAGCGCCGTGCAGCCCGCAATGCCAAAGATGGTCATAAAGGCGCGCTTTTTGTAGCGGAACAGGTTGCGTGCAGCGACCTTGTTCAAAAAGCCCATGCGGTGCCAGATAAAGCCGATGCGCTCGAGCAGAATGCGCGAGCCGGCGCGCGGGGCCTTGGGGCGCATGAGCGAGGCTGGGGTCTCGGCCATCTCGTGGCGGCAGGCGATAATCGTGGCTCCCACCACGCCCACGGCAAACAGCGCCATCGAGACGATTGAGGACACGATGTCGTACGAAAGCAACATCTGGGGCAGCGAGTACATGTCGTCGAACACCGTAAACAAGAACAGCGGCAGACCCACAAATCCGATGATGTTGCCGAGCACGCCACCGATCAGACACGCCCACAGCGAGTAGTCCACATATTTGGACAGAATACGCCCGCGTGAATAGCCGAGCGCCTTGTACAGGCCAATAAGCGTGCGCTCCTCCTCGACCATGCGGGTGGCGGTGGTGAGGCTGATAAGCACGGCGACGATAAAGAAGATGAACGGGAACACCGTGGCGATGGCCTCGATCGAAGAACTATCGCTCTCGACGCTCGAGTAGCTTGCGATATTGCCGCGGTCCTGGATGTACCAGGTGCATTCGCCCAGGTCAGAGAGCTCGGCGCGGGCATCGGCAAACTGCTGGTCGGCGGCGGCGCGGCGCTGGTCCAGGTCGGCTTGCGCCTGCGCACGCTCGTCGCTGCCCTCGGCCATGCGATTGATGTTGTCCTGCTCGATCCCAAAGACCATATTCGCCTGACGCTCAGCCGCGTCCAAGCTCGCCGGTGTGTCGACCGTCAGCTCCTGGGCGCGCGCCTTCTCACGCTCCTCGCGGATCTTCTCGATATTGCCCTTGACCTCATTGATCTTTGCCGAGTAGGCATCCGAATAGGAGTTGAGGCTCTTGGCTCCCTCGACGACCACGTGGACAGCGGAGTAGGAAGAAGATGTCGCGGCATCCTCGCTCACGTAGAACTTGTAGTCCGCAGTCGAAGCAGCGCGAAAGGCGTTGACTGTCGAGTCGGAGCTCACGTCGGTAGGATCGAGAACCTCGGCCGTGATGGTGTAGTCCCCATCGGCAAACTGGTCCTTGGCGCTTTGGTTCGACGAGCTCGCATCGTTGGCGGCAAAGCTCACCGTATCGCCGATTTTCTTGCCCGAAGCCTTCAAAAAACGTGAGGTCACTGCCACTTCGCCCGAAGTCTCGGGCAGCTCGCCGCGTACTAGCACCGGTTGGTCAATATTCTCTTTGGAGAGGCTCTGTACGACGACACGCTCGCGCGTCGTACCCACGGCGGTATAGGCGGTCTCGGTATAGATGCCCTCGGCCGTCTCGACGCCATCGACCTCTTGGATCGCGGCAAGATCGTCATCGGTCAGACCATAGGTCGACTGCACGTTGATGTCATAGACATTCTGCTGGTCAAAATAGGCGTCGACCGAATCACACAGGTCCTCGCAGCCCGCCTTAAGACCGCACATCACGCTCACGCCGAGCGCGGTGATGACCACGATGGATAAGAAGCGCTTAAGACTGCCGCGGATTGTGCGGTAGATGCCACGGCGAAAAACCGTCGGCACCATATCGTTTGAGCTTTGGGCGGTGCGGTAGGTCGTAAAATCCTGCTCGCGCTCCGTGCTCTGCGCGTCGCGGCGCTGGCTGTTTTGGCGATCCTGGTCCATGGGCGCTACCACTCGATCGTCTCGATAGGCACGGGATTTTGCTGGACCGTCTCGCTCTCCACGCGGCCGCTCTTAAAGCGAATCAGGCGATCGGCCATGGGCGCCAGCGCAGAGTTATGGGTGATGATAATGACCGTAATGCCCTGCTTGCGGCAAGTGTCCTGTAGCAGCTGCAAGATCTGCTTGCCGGTTTTGTAGTCGAGTGCACCCGTAGGCTCGTCGCACAAAAGCAGCTTGGGGTTCTTGGCCAGCGCGCGGGCGATGGACACGCGCTGCTGCTCGCCGCCCGAAAGCTGCGCCGGAAAGTTGCCCAGGCGCTCGCCCAGGCCAACCTGACGAAGCGTTTGCTCGGCATCGAGCGAATCGGGGCAGATCTGCGCCGCGAGTTCGACGTTCTCAAGCGCCGTCAGGTTAGGAACCAAATTGTAGAACTGGAAGACAAAGCCGACGTCGGCGCGGCGGTACTCCACGAGCTGCGCCTCGTTGGCAGAGCTCACGTCACGCCCGTCCACCGTCACGGTGCCAGAAGTTGCTGTGTCCATGCCGCCCAGAATGTTGAGGGCCGTGGTCTTGCCGGCACCCGAAGCACCCAAAATGATGGCGAGCTCGCCGCGCTCGACCGTAAAGCTCGCGCCGTCGAGCGCGTGGATGCGGGCATCGCCCTCGCCGTATGCCTTGATGACGTCTTTGAATTCGATATAGGCCATCGATTAATTCCCATCTGGTCGGATAACTCTTTAGTATTACCCATTTCCCACCTACCAAAAAGGGACAGGTTTATTTTGGCAGGTTTTATATGGGGAAACGGCAGCTATAGATAGGGCGCCGGGGAGGCCGAGAAATCATCAACGGGGTCAGGCCGACCGCCAAACACAACGCACGCATCTCAATCTGTCAGCCAAATCATTCGAACAGCTGTTCGTTTCTATGATATGATTCAACTATCTAAGCAGGCCAATACGCAGAAAGGCGGCCAACATGGCGTTCGACTTTAAGAAGGAATGCAAGGAGCTCTACAAACCTGCAAGCAAGCCGAGTATCGTAACTGTCCCGCCTATGAGCTACGTTGCCGTTCGCGGAAAGGGCGACCCAAATACCGAAGGTGGCGAGTATCAAAACGCCCTGCCGCTACTTTACGGCATCGCCTATACCGTCAAGATGTCAAAGAAAGGCTCAAGGAGTATCGAGGGCTATTTCGACTTTGTGGTACCGCCGCTCGAGGGTTTCTGGTGGCAAGAATCCCCGAGCGGCGACATCGATTATGTACGCAAGGACAATTTCAACTTTATCTCGTGCATCCGCCTGCCCGATTTCGTCACCCGAGATGACTTTGACTGGGCAGTCGCGGAAGCCACGACCAAAAAGAAACTAGACTTTTCCGCCGTCGAACTGCTTAAAGTTGACGAGGGCCTCTGCGTTCAATGCATGCACACCGGGCCCTACGACGACGAGCCAGCAACCGTAGACGCCGTGCATGAATATGCGACCGAGCAGGGCTATGTCCCCGACTTCTCAGACGCCCGTTTACATCACGAAATCTATCTCTCCGATCCACGCAAATGTGCACCGGAGAAACTTAAGACAGTGGTTCGTCATCCTATCAAGCGCGCTGAATAGCGTGGGGCGTCATTTCACGCGCTAGGTTTTAAGCCAGCCAACCAGCCGCCTCCTAGGCCGTCCGGTAATAATCTTGACGCGGCCCGTCGCATCTTATATCCCCTAGGGGAAACTGCGTCCCGTTCTGAAGACTCAAACTGGGATGCAGTTTCCGCTAGGCGCCCCAAGAGGAAAGTGCGTCCCACTCCGCAGCGTCACGCTGGGACGCACCCTCAGCCCACGCTCTCTTCCGCTGGCGTTTCCCCAGATAGAGCCTACCAAAATAAACTTGTCCCTTTTTGGCAGGTTTTAGAAGCGGACGGTGAAGGTGATCTGGTTGCCGCGGCCGCAGACAGAAGCGCTCCCGCCATGGGCCTCGGCGATGGCGCGCACGACGGATAGGCCCACACCCGAGCCGCCTGTCTTGGAGCTGCGCGACACGTCCGCACGATAGAAGCGGTCGAACAATCGGTCCAGGTCGCCTTCGGGCAGCTCGTCTACAGCGTTCGATACGACAAGCTCTGCCGAGCCTTTGCCCGCACCGCGCGAAACGGCGCGCAGACTCAACTCGATCACGCTGCCCTCGCTCGCATAGCGCGTGGCGTTGTCCAGAAGCAGCTCAACCACCTGCGCCACCGCCGCAGCATCGGCATGGGCCCGCACGCCGCACGCAATCGACGTCGACAGACGCTTGCCGCGCGAAACCGCCACCGATTCAAACGGCGCCGCAGCCTTGTCCACGGCCTCCGAAAGATCGATCGATGTCATGGTAAAGCCCGCCGAGCCCTCGTCCATACGTGCCAAAAACACTAGACGTTCCGTGAGCGCCGTCAGCCGCGCAACCTGCTCGTGAATGCTCTGCGTCCACTCACTTTCGCCGCTCTCGATCTCTTGTACCTCATTGGCGGCGTCAATTACAGCCAGCGGCGTCTTGATCTCGTGGCTCGCATCGGTAATAAAGCGCTTTTGCTTGCTGTAGCTCTCGACCATCGGTCGAATCACGGCACCCGACGCGACCGTTACAATTGCCAGCACCGCCAGCCAGCCAATACAGCTGATTGCCACACTCGCGTTCAAAAACGAATGGAAACTTGCAAGCTCGCGCGAACAGTCCACGAACACATAGGTGGTCTTTTCGCCTTGAGCTGTGGTCGTATAGCGGTAGTTACCAGAAAACCCAGAGGTCAGGCCCTTGGAATCCAGCCCCATGGCAATACGGGCGGCACGCTTGGCGCCCACCGCGGCAATGCGGGCGGTATTGACATCGGTCACCTGCCCGCCGGCAATCGACACCGTAAAGTAGCGCGTGTCGAAGGGAGACTCCGCCGTCATGCCTTCAAAATGCACATCGCGAACGGCCGCCCGGTTACCGGTAGCAACCTTGCCGGCAACCGCATCCTGACCGGGACCGGTCTTAGGCTCGCCCTCCCCATCAATGCCATCCTTGCCTGCCAGGATATAGTCCAGTCGTGCATCGGCCATCTTGCAAACATGCGAATAATTGACAATGTTGATGCCAGCGATGATGAGCGTGAGCACCACGGTCACAGCGCCCATGGCAACGAGGATGAACTTACGACGCAGGCGACGGCCCATTGCACTGGCAGCATCGGCGCGCCCCGGATTACCCGAGCCCACACCCATGCCGAGCTTCGCCGCCATGCGCTTGCACCACGTGCGCACGCTCACGCCCGTTCTCCTTCCTCGACAACCTCGAGCGAATATCCCTGGTTGCGCGACGCGCGGATGGCAACGTTGGCACCAAGCGCCGTCAGCTTTTTGCGCAGGTACGAGATATAGACCCACACCACGTTGGCGCCTTCGGGCGCGTCCTCACCCCAAACCTCGAGCATCAGACGTTCAGTGGGCATGCGCGTGCCGGCGTTGCGCATAAAGAGTTCCATAAGCTGAAACTCGCGATTGGCCAGGTGCTCCTCGCCCAAGGGTCCCACAAGCGTGCAAGCCGCCGTGTCGAGGCGCACGTTACCCACGCTGAGCGTCGTGGCGTCAATTGCCGTCGCGGCACGCGTCATGGCACGAATACGCGCAAGCAGTTCCTTGGCGGCAAACGGCTTGGTCAGGTAATCGTTGGCACCGGCATCCAGGCCCTCGACCTTATCGGACACCTCGCTTTTTGCCGTGAGCATGATGATGGGCAGTCGCTTTCCGGCGGCGCGTGTACGCTTGAGCACCTCGATGCCGTCCATGCCGGGCATCATGATGTCCAGGATTGCGGCGTCGTAATCGTTGGTGAGTAGATTCTCGAGCGCCGTCAAGCCGTCGAGGGCGGTGTCAACCTCGTAGTCGCTATGTTGAAGAATCGCGGTGAGGGCGCGGGAGAGACCAGGTTCGTCCTCGGCAAGCATCAGCTTCATAGTTGCTCCTTTGGCGCATGGCTCTACAGGTTTCGATACTGCCGATGATAGCGTACCGTCAACCGCCTTAGCGCAGCCTTAGCTGCTCAACCTGCGCGTTTTTAAATACGCAGGATGTGGCTTAGCCAAACTTAAGGCGCACGTGTCGAGCGCTTTGACGCATGCCGGGCGCGAAGGGACAGTGACTCGTCCTTTCACGGCGTCCTAGTTATGCAAAGTGCTCGAGCGTTACTCCTCGTACGCGCCCTCAAGCCGAAGCAGCCACTCCTTGCGGTCAAGCCCGCCGGCATATCCGTTGAGCGAACCATCGGCGGCAACTACGCGATGGCACGGCACGATAATCGAAATGGGATTACGCGCAACCGCAGCCCCCACCGCACGAGGAGACACGACGGGTGCCTCGTTTCCCGGCACACGATGTCGAGCCGCAACACGCTGGGCGACCTCGCCATACGTAGCGACCTCGCCACGCGGAATTGAAAGCAGTTCAAACCAAACTTCACGCTGAAACGCCGTGCCGATCATATGCAACGGCGGCGTAAACCGAGGCTCCTGCCCCGCAAAATAAGCATTCAGCCAAGCCCAAGAACGCTCAAGCACCGAAGAAGCCGCGCCATTTGCCGGACTCACCGAAGACATCCCACCGGTACCGGAAACCGCGTCGGCGCCTTCAACATGTTCGGGGTCTTCCCGGAGAAGCGTGGAACCAAAGTGCTCCTGCCCCTCAAACCAAAGCCCCGTCAAACCGCGGCCATCAGCGGCAAGCAAGATTTCGCCCAAAGGCGAGGCAAATGTCGTCGTGACCACCAGCGGCTCCTTTCAAAACTCCGCAACATAATACCGCGAATTGTGCAGACAACCCCAATCGACCCCAAAGTCGCCCAAGGCAGCAGGCGCGACAGCGCCGCAGCTGCCGGCCGCGCTCCGCAGTCCCCCAAGGCGGCAGGCGCGAAGCGCCGGGGCCGCCGCCGGGACCAGGGCCTGCAACGGCCACGTGCCCCCACATCAGCCCAACGGCCCCAACCAGCAACGGCCCCATCGCAGGCCGCTCGCAGCCGAGTCACCGCAGGCGGGGGCCGGACTTAGTTTTCAGAACACTCCGCAGACCAGTGTGGCGCCTTGTCCGCGGCTCCGAAGGAGCAGGACAAGGCGCCACACATGGTCGAGGACGTTCTGAAAACTAAGCCCGGCCCCCGCCGGACAGGTCGCACTACTCGCAGAGCAGCTTAGCAATCTGGACGGCGTTGGTTGCCGCGCCCTTACGGATTTGGTCGCCGCAGCACCAGAAGGTGATGCCACGTGCGGCCTCGGGGTTCGAGATGTCGCGACGCACGCGGCCGACCCAAATCAGGTCCTGGTCGGACGTATCCATCGGCATGGGGAAGCGGTCGTGCGCATCCTCGGCGCTCATGTCGTCAACCAGCTTCACGCCCGGAGCGGCAGACAGCGCAGCACGAGCCTCCTCGACCGTAATGTCGCGCTCGAACTCGAGCGTAATGCTCTCGGAGTGCGAGCGCGGCACCGGCACGCGCACGCAGGTGCAATTCACGCGCAGCTCGGGCAGGTGCATGATCTTGCGGCCTTCGTTTTGCAGCTTCATCTCTTCGGAAGTAAAGCCCTCCTCCTTGACGCCGCCGATCTGCGGAATCAGGTTGCTCGCCAGCTGGGCGGCAAAAGCGCGCGGCTCGGGAATCTCCTCGCCACGACCTAGGGCGGCCAGCTGGGCCTCAAGCTCGGCCATACCGGGAGCACCAGCGCCCGAAGCCGCCTGGTACGTCGAAACGATCATGCGCTTCACGCCGGCGAGCTGATGCAGCGGCCAGGTGGGAACCAGACCGATGATGGTTGCACAGTTGGGATTGGCGATAAGACCGTGATGCCACTTGATGTCGTCGGCGTTGATCTCGGGCACGACCAGCGGCACCTCGGGATCCATGCGGAAGGCGTGGCTGTTGTCGACCACGACGGCGCCGCGCTTGACGGCCTCGGGCAGCAGCTCCTTGGCGATATCGTCACCGGCAGCGCCGAGTACGATGTCGCAGCCCTCAAAGGCCTCGGGGCAAGCCTCTTCGATCACGATCTGCTCGCCGTGGAACTCAACGGTCTTGCCCGCGGAGCGTGCACTTGCCAACAGCTTGAGCTTGCCGACCGGGAACTCCTGCTCGTTGAGGCACTCGAGCATCTGGGTGCCCACGGCTCCCGTCGCGCCCAAAATAGCAACCGTGTACTGTTTCATGCTTCCCCCTTTAAAGGTTGTGGCTTTTGCCCGCACGCCGAGCAGGCCGATTATTGTTGCCAGTGTATACAAGAACGGGGCGGATACAAAACCCGCCCCGTCGAAACGAAACCGAAACGAAACGCCCCGCCGTAGTTTTTGAGGCAAGTCCAAAAATCTACTGGGATAGCAGCTACTTGTGGAGCGCGGCCGGGGCGGGATCGACCGGCACGGGAGCCTCCAGGTCGGAGACCTTCACAATGCCGTTCTCGTCGGAGAAGGCGCGGTAAATGGTCCGAATCGCCAGGTCGAAGTCCTTCTCCTCGACACCGATAATGATGTTGATCTCGTCACAGCTCTGCGAAATCATGCGCACGCTCACGCCGGCCTGGCCGAGCATGCCAAACAGGTGGCCCGAGATACCTGCGCGGCCGCGCAGGTTACGACCGACGGTCGCGATGAGCGCCAAGCCCTCGACAACCTCGATCTCGAGCGGCTCGACCTCCTGCTGAATGTCGCCCACGAGCGAGTACAGCGAATCGTGCACGTCCTCTTCCTGCACCACGGCGCCAAAGCGGTCCACACCGGTGGGCATGTGCTCGACGGAGACGTCATAGCGCTCGAAGACCGAAAGCGCGCGGCGCATAAAGCCAACGCGGGGCTTGGTACGGTCGCGGGCAACGTTGATGGCGACAAAGCCGCGCTTGCCGGTCACGCCGGTAATGATGGGCTCCGCCTCGCCCTCATCGGCCGTCTCGCTAATGATGGTGCCGGGGTCCTGCGGCGCATTGGTGTTCTTGATGACCAGCGGAATGCCCGCCTCGCGCACGGGGAACACGGCTTCCTCGTGCAGGACGCTCGCGCCCATGTACGAAAGCTCGCGCAGCTCCTCGTAGGTAACGCGCGCAATGGGCTGAGCCTCGGGAACAATACGCGGATCGGCAGAATAGAAGCCCGAAACGTCGGTCCAGTTCTCGTATAGATCAGCGCCCAGGCACTTGGCCAGGATCGAACCGGAAATATCGCCGCCGCCACGGTCGAGCAGCTTGATCTGCCCCTCACGCGTCGCGCCGTAGAAGCCAGGCATAACGAAGCCGCCCTGCTGACCGTACTCCTGCACCAGCTCGGAGGTGCGGTTCATGCTGAGCGTGCCGTCGTGATGGAACGCCACAACCGTCGCGGCGTCCAGGAACGGCAAACCCAGGTACTCGGCCATCAGGCGAGCGGTAAAGTACTCGCCACGGCTCACGAGCTCCTCGGTGGAGTAGCCGCCCGAGCGGGCGCGCTCGGCAAAGGCCGCGAACTCCTCGCGGATGGGATAGGTAAGCTCCAGCTCGTCAGCAATATCAAAGTAGCGCTGGCCAATGTCCTCGAGCAGCTCCTCGCACGACACGTGGTACTTAACGTGTGCGTTAACCAGGTAGAGCAGGTCGGTCACCTTGGTGTCGCCCTTAAAGCGGCGACCGCAGGCAGAAACCACCACAAAACGGCGGGCCGGGTCGGCATCGACAATGGCCTTGATCTTCTTAAAGTGTTCGGCGTCGGCGACCGACGAGCCGCCAAACTTGGCAATCTTAATCATGGGCTTGAGGTTACCTTTCTAAAAGCCTCTGCAAACCTATTTTGCGCGCTCTGATACCATGGTTTCACCGATTGGGACCAAGGCATCCGAGGAGCAGTGTTATATGGGAACTTATCATAGTACACGAGGACGCACTTTATCGTGCTCAAGTAAGGTGGCAATCCGCACCGGCATCGCTCCCGACGGGGGTTTGTTTGTCTCGGACGAGCTCGGCACCCAGCAGGTCGATATCAGCTCGCTTGCAGATAAATCGTACTTTGAAATCGCTCAAGATGTGTTGGGAATGTTACTGAATGATTACACAGCCGAAGAAATTTCGGCGTGTGTCGACGAGGCATACCGCGGCACGTTCGCGAGCGAAGAGGTTACGCCGCTCGTCAAACTCGACGCCGCACCGGGCGCCGACGCCCCGCAAACCTATGTGATGGAGCTCTTTGGCGGCCCCACGAGCGCCTTTAAGGACGTCGCCCTGCAGATGCTCCCCCGCCTGATGGCCCGCACCTCTGCCAAGGACGGCGGCGCCGAGCGCATCATGATCGTCACCGCCACGTCGGGCGACACGGGCAAGGCAGCACTTGCCGGCTTTGCCGACGCTCCGGGCACGGGCATCACTGTCTTTTATCCCGAGGGCAAGGTCAGCCGCGTCCAGAACCTGCAGATGTCCACGCAGGAGGGCGACAACGTCGCTGTCTGCGGCATCCGCGGCAACTTTGACGACGCCCAGAGCGCCGTCAAGCGCATCTTTGCCGATAAGGAGCTTGCCGAGCGCCTGGAGGCCGCTGGCACAGTGCTTTCGAGCGCCAACTCCATCAATGTCGGCCGTCTGGTACCGCAGGTCGTCTACTACTTTGCCGCCTATGCGCAGCTGCTGCGCGCCGGCGCTATCGAGGCTGGCGACGCCGTAGAGTTCTGCGTGCCCACCGGCAACTTTGGCGATATCTTGGCCGGCTACTACGCCAAGCGCATGGGTCTGCCCGTCGCCAAGCTCGTCGTGGCGAGCGACAAGAACAACGTGCTGGCCGACTTCCTGACCACCGGCGTCTACGACCGCAACCGTCCGTTCTTCACGACCATCTCGCCGTCGATGGACATCCTTATTAGCTCCAACCTGGAGCGCATGCTGTACTTCCTGTCCGATGGCGACTGCGAGCTCGTTGCCGGCCTTATGGAGCAGCTCGCTCAGACCGGTCGTTACGAGGTGCCCGCCGAGCTGCTGGCAAAGATTCAGAGCGTCTTTGGCTGCGGCTGGGCCAGCGAGGACGAGGTCCGCGCTGCCATCAAGACCTGCTGGGATGCGAACGGCTACGTGATCGACCCGCACACCGCTTGCGGCTATCACGTCTTTGAGCAGGTCGCTCCCGCCGAGGGCGCCAAGGCCCGCGTGTTGCTTTCGACCGCCAGCCCCTACAAGTTCCCGCGCGCCTGCTGCGACGCCCTGGGCCTCAACGTTCCCGAAGATGATTTTGAGGCTATGCGTGTGCTCGAGCAGGCCACCAACACGGTCGCCCCGACCCAGCTCGCCGAACTCGAATCCAAACCCGTCCGCTTCGAAGACGTCTGCGACGTCGATGAGATGGCCAGCTACGTCGAGTCCGCAGCAAAACGAATGAGCACCAACTAAACCTCTTATTAAGCGCCGGCGAAAGCCGGCGCACCTTCTTTCATCAGATAACCCCCGGGATGATGACGAACGCGCACAGCGTGCCTGGCTGTTTAGTTCGTCGCGAGTTCCGCACGCAAAGGAAAGCACTTAATGTGCTTTCCGTCTTGCGCAGGACTGCCCGAGCAGCGAACTAAACAGCCAGGCACGCCAGGAGGACTCACATGATCAAGATCACCGTCCCAGCAACCAGCGCCAACCTAGGCATCGGCTACGACACCCTCGGCATGGCCGTCAGCCTTTACTCGCACTTCACCTTCGAGCGCGCCGACAAGCTCACCATCACGGGCTGCCCCGAGGAATTCCAAAACGAGAACAACCTGGTCTACGTGAGCTTTGTCGATGCGCTTGCCGCATGGGGCGAGCCGGCCTTCCCCGTCGCCATCGACATTCAGACTGACGTTCCCGTCGCTCGTGGCCTGGGTTCCAGCTCCACCTGCGTTGTCGCCGGCATTATGGCCGCCGCCGCGCTGACGGGCCACACCGTCGACCGCGCCGAGCTCGTCCGCATTGCCACCGAGGTCGAGGGCCATCCCGATAACGTCGCCCCCGCCATCCTGGGCGGCGCCGTCTGCTCCTTTACGCCGACCGATTCGCTCCCCCAGTGCCTGCGCTACGAGGTGAGCGATCGCCTGCGTTTTATTACCGTGATTCCGCCCTACGAGGTACACACGAGTGAGGCGCGCAAGGTCGTGCCCCAGGAGATTCCGCTTTCCACCGCCGTATGGCAGATGGGCCGCATCGCCGGCATGACGCGCGGTCTCGAGACCGGCGATCTGGACCTGATTGCCGCCGCCAATGACGACCGTATCCAGGAGCCCTATCGCCGCCGTCTGATTCCCGACTACAACGCTGTGCGCGACACCTGCCTTAACGGCGGCGCCAAGACCATCTGGATCAGCGGCTCCGGCTCGACCCTCATGGCCGTAACCGACGATACCATCGTGGCGAAGTTCCTGCAGGTCAAGCTGCGCGAGCAGTTCCCCAAGTGCGATACGCACATTCTGACGTGCGACACGAAAGGCGCTCAAATCGAGTACCTGTAGACATCCTCCTCATATACCTGTCCGGGACGGTCGGGATGTTCCCTCAAAATCGTCCTCGCGCATGAAGGCCCCTTGTCCTGCTCCTACGGAGCGACGGACAAGGGGCCTTCGCGCTGCGGAATGATTTTGAGGGAACATCCCGACCGTCCCTGCGCCTACCTTGCTGAGGATGTCTACAGGGACCCACGCTTTGAAGGGGCGCCGGGCTGATAGTTGCTTTTTATTGGCAGGGGCTCTTGCTGGTAAGGGGCACTTGCTAGAGGCAGGCCTCGGCGATGCGGCGTTTGAGTTCGTCGATGCCGGTGCCGGTCTGGGAGCTTGTGATGATTACGTTTTCGGCAGGGACGTTGAGCTGCTTTTTGATGGCTGCTGCCTGGCGGGCCTGCTGGGTGCGGCTGAGCTTGTCGGCTTTGGTAAGGCAGACGATAAAGTTGAACTCGTTGCCCTGTAGGTAGTCGATCATGTCGTGGTCGAGCTTGCTGGGGTCGTGACGAATGTCCACCAGCGAGACGACCAAGTTAAAGCTGCGCTCGGAGTCAAAGAAATCGCCGATAAGCTCGGCCCAGCGGTCACGCTCGGCCTTAGAACGACGGGCGAAACCATAGCCCGGCAGGTCGACGAAGTGCACGTCGTCGGCCTCGAAGAAATTGATGTTGCTCGTCTTGCCCGGTGTGCTCGAAACCTTGACCAGGTTCTTGCGGCCAAAGAGCTTGTTCATAATCGACGACTTGCCCACATTGGAGCGACCCACAAAGCTCACCTCGGGGCAGGTGGACTCGGGAATCTGCGAAACCTTGCCGTAGCTGGCGACGAACTTGGCAAGC
Organism: uncultured Collinsella sp.; assembly: GCA_902491395.1. Taxonomy (GTDB): domain Bacteria; phylum Actinomycetota; class Coriobacteriia; order Coriobacteriales; family Coriobacteriaceae; genus Collinsella. The sequence goes on along the minus strand of CABUHO010000024.1, from coordinate 19,590 downwards.
TGGTAGTTAATGGAATCGGCCATGGACACTCCTTGGTCGTAGGTTCTTACAAAAGAGCGCGCTATTGCGCAGCGGCAATGCGGCGGACGATATCGAGCGTGATGTCACTTGCGACACGCGCATACTCGAATAGATCGAACTCTCGATCGCAAATTGCATCGTACGCCTCGTCACAATTATCGCTGATAGCGCGCAACACCAGGCAATCGACACCATTTTTGGTTGCGACATGGGCAATTGCCGCGCCCTCCATGCCGACACAATCGGCATGCGTCGCCTCGATAGCGTCGTTGCGCATGGCGGCGCCCGTCACAAAGCGGTTACCCGTGGCAATCGTGCCGACCAGGAACTGCTTGGTGCCCTCGTTCGAAGCGACTGCATTTGTCGAAGCGTCGACAAACCCACGCTCAGCAAGCACGTCGACGGCAATATCGACCAGCGCGGGTGTCGAGCCAAACTCCTCGAGCCCCGGTGCGGACTCGGCGATAAGCGCGGTATCGGTATCCAGATAGCGTAGGCGTTTGCCAATGACCACGTCGTCGATATGGAGCTTGGGGTTCAAACCGCCCGCAATGCCCGAAAACACAACAGCCTGCGGAGCATACTTGCTAATGAGGTGCTGTGTTGCAGCGGCGGCGTTCACCGTGCCCATGCCCGCCGTTGTGGCGACAACTGTCAGACCGTCGAGCTCACCGCTCACAACGGTCAAGCCTGCCTCCCGCGCCTCGCAAACGTCGCTCAGCTCTTCCTTAATCTGCATGATCTCTTTTTCGAGCGCACCGATAATCGCGATGGTAGCCATACCATTCCCCAAACCTATACGAAATTCTCAACCACGGTATGGTACCAGCATTTTGTTTGACCTCGCCAAACGAACACGCTAAGCCAGTGCAGCTCGCGTATCAAACAGCGCCTTTGCAATCGCGGCCGTAACCTCGCTCGAGCGGTCGCTCCACGGCATCGATGTCATGACGCTCATGACATAGGTACAGCCATCGATGTCGATAGCAGGCATTTCTTTCCAAAGATATTCAGTCGCGTTTAAGATGTCTCTAAACAATAAACAGGCGTTTCTATGCAAAAACACCGATTCCGTTGCGCATCTTTGCCCAAAACGCAGTTGCGGTGAAATAGTTCCTGTTTGGGCGGCATAAGCCGAAAAACAAGAACTATTCCACCGCAACTTGACGGGGCTCTTTAGCAATCAACTAGGTGCCCGAGGGCACTCAATTAAGTCTGTCCCCAATGAGTGCCACTAGCCGATGGCGTTTTTGAGCTCGGCGCGGCGTTTTTTCATGCCGGTCATGACGGCATTGCGCAGCTCGGGCATGCGCGCGGTATCCATCTGGGGCACGCCCTCGAGCTTATAGGGAATACCCAGTTGCTCGTACTTGACGACACCCATCGTGTGATACGGCAGCATTTCCAGGCCCACCACGTTGTGCCATGGAGCGATCAGGCGACCGAGCTTCTCGCATTCCTCCGCCGTATCGGTGATACCCGGCACCACCACGTGGCGAATAACAACCTTAATCTTGCGACGGGCAAGCTCATCGCCAAACGCCAGGATGCGCGCAGGATCGCAACCGGTCAGCTTTTTATGCTCAACCGGATCGGCATGCTTGATGTCGAGCAGCACCATATCGGTCTCGTTGAGAACAGCATCGAACTTCTCCGGATGCTTGGGATCAAATGCATAGCCACAGCTGTCTAGGCAGGTGTGTACGCGGCCATCGGGGTTGTTGTGCATTGCACGGAACAGGTCGGCCAAAAACTCGGGCTGCAGGAGCGGTTCGCCGCCCGAAACGGTAATGCCGCCGCTACGGTAGAACTCATGGTTGCTCTGGAACTCGTCCATGAGATGCTCGACGGTCACCATCGTGCCGCCGTTAACAGACCAGGTATCGGGATTGTGGCAATACGCGCAGCGCATGGGACAGCCCTGAACAAACACCACAAAGCGGATGCCGGGTCCGTCGACCGTTCCCATCGTTTCAATCGAATGTACGCGGCCCAGGGTAAACGCAGAGTCCTCGGGGCGAGCGTCCACACCCTCAAGCGTCATCTCAGCCATTCCCGCTACCTTGCCTCTCTTTGGTTTTAGCTACATACATGCCAGAGCCATTCTAGCCCATACGCATGATGCTGAAACGGTTTAGCATTCAATTGGATTGCCCTATTTGACCGCACGCAAAAGCGGCGGGAAGGTTATCGCAACCCGCCCGCCGCCGTGGCAATTGATATCGATTACGCCAGCCCTTACGCCTTAAGCGTAAGCACCGCACCAAAGGCTGTCGGACCGCAATGGCTCGAGATGACGCCACCGACCTGAGTCCAGGTAACGTCCTTAAAGCCCAGATCATGCGCATAGACTTCCATATCGTCGCGTAGCTCCTCGGAAAGGCCCACTGAATACGCCAAACCAATGTGCGAGTAATCAATATCGCCCTTCGCAACCATGTGGTCAATAAAGGCACGGGCGCATTTGAGCATAGAGCCGCGGAGCTTCTTGGTCGCCACGAATTTGCCACCCGTTACCTCAATGCAAGGCTTAATCTTGAGCAGATGGGCACCGAGGAATGCCACGTTGGACAAACGGCCGCCGGCCTTAAGGAAGGCAAGGTCGGTAGGAACAAAGCCCAACAGCACGCGGTCCATAACGGAATTGGTAAAGGCGAAAATCTCGTCGACGGTGGCATCCGGATGGGCTTCGATATACTTGGCGGTCTCAACGGCGACAAGCGACTGGCCCACCGACACAAAGCGCGTATCCATGGAGAAGACGTAATCGCGGCCCTTTGCCGCAATCTTCGACGACTGATGCGAGCAGGTCGTAACCTCGGAATACGCAAGATGCAGAATGGTCGCATCGGGCCGCTCGGCGTGGATACGGTCGTACACATGCGCAAAATCCGCAGGCGCGCAGCCGCTGGTCTTGGGCATGACGCCGAACTCGTTGCAGCGCGAATAAATCTCGAGCGGATCGATGGAGCCATCCTCGACGGTCTCGTCACCAATCGTGACATGCATGGGCACGCGCACGATGCCGTAGCGTTCGCAGAGCTCCGGCGTCACATCCGAACCAGACTCAACCACGATTACGTACTTGCCCATTATCATCACAACCCATCTCGACGTTGGCTTTTGAATATGTGACGCACGTCCGCCGTCCTGCTGCAGAACGGCCTCCAAGCGCCAAAGAGACGCCGCCCCTTGCACACAACAAAGGACAGCGTCTCCCTGGAAAACTCCGTGCTTATCTGAGATTCTACACGGTTTATTAAGGAGTGTTACTTATTCCGCAAACGGTAGCTATACGCGATAAACGGTAGCCACCAAGAAAGCCCATGTATCCAAAACGCCACGGTCTTTCATAATGCAGCTAGCGAGCCAGACGGTAAAGCTCCATCGAGACGTCACCCTCAGCGCGCAGCTGCATCACCGGTGTTGCGGACGAATAGGTGCGACTCGTAAGCGCAACCTCGCCGTCGTTGACAAATACCTCGATTATCGTGGTATCCGAAAGGACTCGCAAGTCGCAAAGCTCGTCGAGCTCAACCGATCTCTCGTCGCGTCCATAGCCCTCATCGCCCATATCAAGTGTGAGCATTCCGTTGGCAAAGCACACGACAACACCCTCACGAACTTCCAGCTCAATAGACTTCGTCCCCCGGCACGACACGACGGCATCAAACAGTCGACCAGGAGAGTCGACGGTCTCTCCGGCGGTCACCGAAACACGCTCCTTGCGCAGTTGCTCAACCTCGCGCGCGGGCCACTGGCAGAGCTTACCGTCGCGCATATTCAGCACCCTCGGCACGGTAAGCGCGCACTGCCATCCGCGTTCCACCGTCGGGTTTTGAGCCGTTGCATCGGGGCAGCCGGCCCAACCGATCATAATCCGTCGACCGTCGGCATCTGCAAATGATTGAGGGGCATAGAAGTCAAAACCTGCATCGACCATCTGGGGCTTGCCCGATTCGACAATGGCAAAGCAAGGCTTTTCCCAATCGGCCTTGATGCGGAACCACACGCACTGGTGCGGGTTTCGGTAACGCCAACCATCGGCGGACACGCCCTGTGGGCAGCAAACGAGGATTAACTCGCCATCGAGCTCAAACAGATCCGGGCACTCCCACATAAAACCGAACTTCTCGCCGAGTTCAATACGCGTCGCATATTGCCAGCCCTCTAGATCGAGCGAAGTATAGACAAGCACACAGCCACGGTCGTCTTTCGTACGAGCGCCCAGAACCATGTAGTAGATACCGTCGTGTTCAAGGATTTTGGGGTCGCGTACGTGCGTACCGATATCGTCGGGGTAATCGACCGGCCCAACAGCCGTGCGCTTCTCGCCCAATTCGTCGGGATTCTCGGCAACCATATGAATTTGGTTTTGCTCACGGCCCGTCAACACGTAGTCGTAATCATCGCGGTCAAAATGCTTGACGTTGCCGGTATAGAAGTAGTGAATCTTGCCGCCGTGTACAAAGGCAGAACCAGAATACGCTCCACTCGAATCCAAATCAGAATCGGGGAACAGCACAGGGCCACGATTCTCGTACGTCACAAAATCCTTTGTTGTCAGATGATTCCAAAGCACTGGACCGCCATGCGCAGCATCGAACGGATCGTATTGATGATAGATGTGATACGTATCACCAATCTGAACCAAACCGTTGGGGTCGTTGAGCCAGCCAAGCTCAGGCTCCACATGGAACAAAAGCCTATCGGGGTCGGACGCGATGCGAGCCGCCGTCTCATCCTGTCCAGCTCGCCACTGCTCATAGTCCGCGCGTGTCACCTTATTTTTTTGATTAAACATCGCCGTTGACTTTCTCGTCTATAGGGAAGGACGCTCGACTCACACGAGCCGAACGCCCTTCCTCAAATGGACTAATCCGCACATTACGCTGAACGGCTCAACTAGAAGCTGACGTCGAAGCCAGCGCCCGCGCCCTCCTCATCGGTGGTCGGAACGCCCTTTGCCTTGTTGTAGGCAAAGATCAGGATGATTGGAACGAGGAAGGCGATCAGATTGCCAGCCACATACCACACGAGGGTCTCGGGCGTGACGATGAGCAGGCCAAGTACGCCGGTCAGACCCTGACCGATAGCGCGCACCTCAAAGAGCTTCACGAAGGCACCGCCGCAGCCCGCACCGATGCAGGCGCAGATGAACGGGATGATCGAGTAGCGCATGTTTGCAGCAAAGATTGCGGGCTCGGAGATACCGACCAGCGTCGGGATAAAGGAAGACATGCAGATATTGCGCTCTTTGGAGTGCTTCTTGTGAATGAGATACATGCCGATGGCGCCACCGCCCTGGGCGATGATGGAAACCGACCAGATGGCCTGGATGTAATTGAAGCCGGTCGTGGCGACGAGGTTGGCCTCGATACCCTGAATGAACTGGTGCGTACCGGTAACGACGAGCGGCTGCAGGAACGCGGCAAAGACGAAGGCACCAAAGACGCCCATCCTGTTGTACAGGACGTCGATCACGCCAGCGAGAACATCGCCGATCAGGTTGCCGAGCGGGCCAAACACGGTGAACAGGGCGACGTTGGCAAGAATCAGGGTGACGGTCGGGACAAAGACGAACGAGACGACCTCGGGGATGTACTTCTGGGCAATCTTCTCGACCTTGGCCATGAACCAGGCGGTCAGGATTGCGGGGAACACGCCGCCCTGGAAAGCAACCATGGGAATGGAGAGCGGACCGAAGTTCCAGTACTCAGCACCCGTCGGGTCCATAACGAACGCGTTGCGGTTCATAAGGCTCGGATGAACCATGACGATACCGACGAGGATGCCCAGGATCGGGTTACCGCCAAAACGCTTGACCGCGCTGTACATAACCAGGACAGGCAGGTAGTCGAACGTGGTGGCGATAATGGCAAAGAAGCTTGCGAGGTTCTTGAGGAACTCGCTGTGATCGGCGAGGCTGCCCTCCATGCCAAAGAGGCCGTTGGCAACGATCAGTGACTTAAGGCCGATGATGATTGCAGCGCCGACGAAGGCGGGAATGATGGGGATAAAGATGTCCGAGAATACCTTGAGGACCGAGAAGAACTTGCCCTTCTTGTCCGCCTCGGCGCCCTTGACCTCGGAAGCGCTGATCTCCTTAACGCCCGTCAGAGCCATAAACTCATCGTAAACCTTGTTGACGGTACCGGTACCGAAGATGATCATGAGCTGGCCGCTGTTGTACAGCACGCCCTTGACGCCATCGATGTTCTCGAGCTCGGCCTTGTTGTACTTGCTCGTATCCTTGAGCACCAGACGCAGACGCGTAACGCAATGCGTGGCGCCCTCGATGTTCTCCAGACCGCCGACGTTATCGACGACTTGCTGAGACACTATTTTGTAGTCCATGTTCCTCTCCATTCCCTTACGAAATCATAAGACGTTTTGATGCCATTACAGAGACGCGATCGTTGCATTTGCACACTTGAGCGTACCGTCGGTGACCGTCAGCGCCACACCCTGGCCCTGCTTATTGCAGAAGCGAGCGTTAAGCGCAACATCATCGACAAAGATGGTCGCGATATCGTCGTCAACGACCAGGCGCACATGATGAGTGCCCTCGCCCTTAAAGAACAACGGACGCTCGAGGCCCATGTTGTTGACCTGGAACCACGGATACTGGGGGGCCGCCGTAAACTCGAGTTTGCCCTCACGCAGGTTGGCGCGGAACTCGTAGGCAAGACCGGACTCGGCGTCCTCGGCAAGCTTCACCGAGAAGCCGGCAGCGTCACCGGCGAGCTCGATGTCGGCGTCGAGCATATAGGTAGAACCGGCATCCGCGGCGAGCACCTGCTCGACCTTGCCCGACTCGCAGGAAAGCTCAAAGGCCTCGACTGCCTTAGCCTCGCCAAAGGCGCCAAGCATGCTGTCGGGGAGTTTGGTGCCAAGCGTTCCGTCGGCACGCTGAACGATCTCGAGGGGCATAAAGGTGCCACCCCACAGGTAAGAGCTGGGGTCGCCGCCCTCGTCACGCGTAGGAACCCAACCAAAGAGAACGCGGCGCTCGCCATCAAATGCGGTACGTGCGGCATAGTACGCGCGGCCATCGAAGGAATCGTCCGCAGGAGTGATCCAGGGACCGTTGATAGAGCGAGACATGCGGTAACGGGTCTTGTTGCCATCACTGTACTCAGAGAAGACCAGATACCACCAGTCGCCCATCTTAAAGAGATCAGGCATCTCAAACATGGTGTACAGGCCCGGATTCCACCAGTCGCCCTGGAACTCCCAGGTATCCAGGTCCTTGGAGGTGAACTTGACCAGACGACCGGTCATCAGACGCTTGTCCTCGCCCACACGCGTGCCGAGGATGAGCATGTACTCTTCGTTCTCCTCATCCCAAAGCACAAAGGGATCGCGCCAGTTGCGGTCATCGTAACCCTCCTGGGGCGGAAGCAGCGTCTCGGCGATGTTCTTCTCCCACTTGACGGCGTCGTCACTCGTTGCGTGAAGAAGAACCTGCTTCATCAAACGTGCGCGGACCTTATCGCGATTGCAACCAGTGTAGAGCGCATGGTACTTGTCGCCCACCTTAAACACCGTGCCGGCATAAACGTACTGGTCGACCTCCTCGTCGCCGCCACGCTCAAGGCTCTCGCCAAAGTCCTTGTAGTTGACGAAATCCTTGGTCGTCGCAAGTGCCCAGCCAAACGGCTCTCCGAAAGGTTCGGGGTTACGCGTGTCACGCTGATGATAGAGATAGAACGTGCCGTCCTCGCCGTACGGCATGATGTCGCCTACCCAAATTCCCTCAGGCTGGTAATACACCTTATGCATCCGAGACTTCCTTTCCGTCGAGATACTAACTCGGTACATCTGCAAGATATGTCAATCGTTTTCATATGTCAAACGTTTTCATATCAATACGTCTTTTCGCAGTTCCAGTCGTCGGCAAACGGTTGACATATGCCGGCGAACGGTAATCAGAAGCATTTGAGGAATTCTTTTAGCACGGAATGAACTACGCGGTTTTGCCCTCAATAAGTTCAACGGGGAGTTTTATATTCGATTCGGGCTTATCGCCGTTAATCAGAGCGATGATGGATTGCGCCGCGAGCTCTCCGATGCGATCGATATCTTGGCGTACGGTTGTTAGATCAGGCATAAACGTCATGGTGCGTCGGGCACCATCCGCGCCCACGACCTTAATATCGTCCGGAGCACTCAAGCCGCGCTGCTTCATCACGTTGAGACAGATGGCCGCCATCGTATCGTCTCCCGCAAAGATGCCGTCAATATCGGGGTTCTCATCGAGGATCTTCGCGACGACCGCGCCCTTTTCGTCGTCGGGCTTAACGAACTCGACCTCACGGACAAGCGCGGACAAACCGGCCTGCCCAACAACATCGAGGTAGGCATCGGTACGCTTATTGGCAGGCATGCGCATGCGGCTATTGCTGCGCAGGCACAGGATACGCCTGCAGCCGTCATCAATCAGACGGCGCGTGGCGAGCTCGCCGATACCATAGCTGTCACTTGCAATCTGGACAGAGCCCTCGCCAAGATCGCAGTCGATGCCAACCAGGCTCAAGCCCATCTCGGCATATGCCTCGGCACCGATATTGAGGGAGTTGACGATTACGCCGTCGACCATATTGCGACGGAGCATGTCAATATAGGAACGCTCAAGATCGGGTCGATTGGCGCTGTTGCACAGCAACATCTTAAAGCCGTTTTCCGCCAACGTGCGCTCGACCGCCTGCACAACCTGAGCATGGAACGGGCTGCTCACAAAGGGAACGATCATGCCGATAAGGTTCAGGCGACCGTTGAGCATGGCACGGGCGATATCGTTGGGCGTGTAATTGATGCGCTCCATCGCCGCATGGACTTTATCGCGGGTTTCCTGACTAATGTAGCCGCGATTATTAAGCACGCGAGATACCGTAGTAGGCGAAACCCCCGCCACCGCTGCAACTTCCTTGATGCCAGGCTTAGCAGAATCCTTAGAACGAGCGCCCTCGCGAGCCATAGCACCCTCCCCTCATCAACATGTCATACGTTTACATACGAACAAAGCATACCCCAACAACAGTGGGAAGACGGTAACAGTACAAGTAAGTAAACGACTCATCCAAATAATTAGGAGAGTTCCGCCTAAAGGGTGACTACACAGGACCCCGCCGGGGCTGTTTGGGCTACCTCCCAAAATATTCCGCAGGACGCAAGAAGCCCTCGCCGCACGAAGTGCGCAGCGAGGGCTTCTTGCATGTCCGAGGACGTTTTGGGAGGTAGCCCAAACAGCCCCGGCGATCCTGCGGGAGTTAAATCCCTTTAGAACTTGTTGTGGAAGGTACGCGAAATGACCTCGTCCTGCTGCTCCTTGGTGAGCGTGTGGAAGTTCACGGCGTAGCCGGAAACGCGAATGGTCAGCTGCGGGTACTTCTCGGGGTGAGCCTGAGCGTCGAGCAGCGTCTCACGGTTGAAGACGTTGATGTTCAGGTGGTGGCCACCCTTCTCGGCGTAAGCGTCGAGCATGTGGACCAGGTTATCGGCCTGAGTCTCGGAAACTTCAGAAACCTTCATAATGTGTCTCCTTCGATTGATAGGCGCCGGCCGAAACCGGCGCACTAATCAGTAATCGTTATTGTTAGTATAGCACTAACAATAGTTACTCGCCCAGCTGATCAAGGTCGATATCGCCAAAGAACACCTGGTCCTCCTTGCCGAGCGCACCCGGGATGATGGAGAAGGTGTTGGAGATGCCGTCCTGAGCATCGCGGAACGGGAGCTTGGAAACCGAAGACAGCGAAGCGATGGCGCCGTGGCTATCGCGCTTGTGCATGGGGTTAGCACCCGGGGCGAACGGCTGGCCAGCCTTGCGGCCGTCGGGGGTGGAGCCGGTCTTCTTGCCGTACACGACGTTGGAGGTGATGGTCAGAACCGAGGTCGTGGGCACGGAGTTGCGGTAGGTGTCGTTCATGCGGATGTACTCCATGAACTGGTGCACAACGTCGTGAGCGATCTGGTCGACGCGGTCGTCGTCGTTACCGTACTTGGGGAACTCGCCCTCGGTCTCGAAGTCGACAATGATGCCGTTCTCGTCGCGGACGGGGTGGACCTTGGCGTACTTGATGGCGGACAGGGAGTCAGCCACGACGGAAAGGCCAGCAATACCCGTAGCGAACCAGCGGTGCACGTGCTTGTCGTGCAGAGCCATCTGGATGCGCTCGTAGCAATACTTGTCGTGCATGTAGTGAATGATGTTGAGGGAGTTGACGTACACGCCAGCGAGCCACTTCATCATGTCGTTGTACTTGGCCACGACATCGTCGTAATCGAGCGTATCGCCCTCGACGGCGCGATACTTGGGGCCGACCTGCTTCTTGGAGACCTCATCAACACCGCCGTTGAGTGCGTACAGCAGGCACTTGGCCAGGTTAGCGCGGGCGCCGAAGAACTGCATCTCCTTGCCAATGCGCATGGAGGACACGCAGCAGGCAATGCCGTAGTCGTCGCCGTGGTAAACGCGCATGAGGTCGTCGTTCTCGTACTGGATCGAGGAGCTGGCGACAGAAGTCTTGGCGCAGAACTTCTTGAAGTTCTCGGGCAGACGGGTCGACCACAGAACGGTCATGTTGGGCTCGGGGCTGGTGCCCATGTTCTCGAGCGTGTGCAGGTAGCGGTAGCTCATCTTGGTAACGAGCGTACGGCCGTCAACACCCATGCCGCCAATGGACTCGGTGACCCACTGCGGATCGCCGGTAAACAGGGCCTGGTACTCGGGGGTACGGGCAAACTTGACCATGCGGAGCTTCATGATGAAGTGATCCACGAACTCCTGGATCTGTTCCTCGGTGAAGGTGCCGTTGGCAAGGTCGCGCTCAGCGTAGATGTCGATGAACGTAGAGGTACGGCCGATGGACATAGCGGCGCCGTTCTGCTCCTTGACGGCAGCGAGGTAGGCGAAGTACATCCACTGGATGGCCTCCTGCGTGTTGGTAGCAGGGTTGGAAATATCGAAACCATAGGTCTCGGCCATCATCTTGAGCTCGCCGAGGGCGCGGATCTGCTCCTGCAGCTCCTCGCGATCGCGGATGTTGTCGGCGGTCATGACCGTCGGGGTGGAAGCCTTCTGGGCCTCCTTGTCCTTGATCAGGTAGTCGACGCCGTACAGGGCGACACGACGGTAGTCGCCGATGATGCGGCCGCGGCCATAGCCATCGGGCAGGCCGGTGATGATGTGAGCCGAGCGGCAAGCACGCATCTCGGGGGTGTAGACATCGAAGACGCCGGCGTTGTGGGTCTTGCGCTCGAAGGTGTAGCGCTCGACAACGTTCTCGTCGATCTTGTAGCCGTGCTGGCTGGCAGCCTGGCAGGCGATGCGGATACCACCGTTGACGTGCAGCGCGCGCTTGAGCGGCTTGTCGGTCTGGAGGCCGACGATGGTCTCCTTGTCGCGATGGGCGTTATCGATGTAGCCAGCGGGGTGGCTCACGATACCCGTGACGGTCTTGGTGTCCATATCGAGGACGCCGCCCTGCTCGCGCTCCTTGAGCAGCAGGTCGAGAACCTCGCCCCACAGCTCCTTGGTACGCTCGGTCGGGCCGGCGAGGAACGACTCGTCGCCCTCGTAGGGGGTGTAGTTCTTCTGGATGAAGTCTCGGACGTCAACCTCTCCCGTCCAGATGCCTTCCTTGAAGCCTTCCCATGCCTCCTGCATTGTGTAACCACGCTCCTAGTTACGTGTAATGCGGCGCTCTCTCACACCGCTGCTTATTGAATTCTTGAATTATCGGCTTGCACTACCGGCTTCTTCCGTTCTTCACCACACGTTGGTACAGGGAAAAACGTTTGTCCACCTTGGAACTGCAACCCAAAACCCAAGATTTCACCCGTTTGAGAAGGATAACATAGCCACCCCCTTCATCAGGGCTGTTATATGTTTCTTTTTTTATACCATTAGTGCGTTTTTAACAAATCCGCAGGAAATGCGAGCGCGAACAACTACCGTTCACCGATTTGTTTGGTATTTTTCCTTGCCTTTGTACGACGTTCACTCTAGCTGTTATGCCAGTTTTAGCAGGGTAAAGTGCCCCAGAGACCCCGCAGAAACTGCAGGGCGGCCACGGGATTTCCCCCGGGGCCGCCCTGTGGCATGGTTAGTTATTTAGCTTTGATTGCCGCTTGGCATTAGGCGGCTGCGGCGGCCTTGTCGGTCGTTGCCTTGCTGTGGCCCTGACCCTCAAAATGCTTGTAGCACCAGCTGGTGACCAGCGGGGTCAAAATGGCCGTCACGATAGCACATGCAGCAACCTGTGCCGTAGCCGTCGCGAGCACCGCGCCGCCGTACATGGCCTCGTTGACGCTTGCCATGGCAGCAGGCGTGGCCACATTGGCTCCGGCGCAGCTCGAAATGGCCGCACCTGCGACACCCGTACCGCCCGTGAGCTTATCGACCGCGATGACGGGAATTGCAAAGACCACCGAGCAGATCACGCCGAGCAGGATGCCGGGAAGACCACCGTTGATAAGCTGGCCAAAGGTCATGGTCGAGCCCATGGCAAAGAAGACGAGCACGATGATGGCGGAAAGTGCCGGTGCCATCATCTTCTTAAAGCTGGGGAAGAGGTTACCCAGAATAATGCCGACGACGATCGGCAGGATGGCGCCCACGAGCGACCAGCCGATCGGAGCCTGACCGGCAGCGCCGAGTACGATCATCGTGACCGGAGGGCCGACAACCAGCGTGGTGATTGCGACGGCACCACGTTCGGCCTCATTGCCCATGGTGCCCATCAGTCCAGCGTACATAGCGTTGTTCGCACCCGTGCAAGCGGCCAGCATCACCATGGCCGAGATACCAAACAGGTTGTCGTTGAACACATAAAGGATGAGCAGCGACACGGCAACGACCACGATCTGCTTGACGGCGATGATGATGGCGCCGCGGGCAGCGGCGGCAGGAGCGCTCTTAAACGAAATCGTCGTACCGACGATGAGCAAAAAAGCGCCAACAAGCGGGCCTGCGCCCTGCTGGGTCATGCCGAGCGTAAAGCTGCCGAGCGTTTTGAACAGGTCGGGGAACAGCGTGTTGAGCAGGCAGCCCAACAAAAGCGGCACCAAAATATTGGCACCCGGGATGGAGGACATCTTAAAGAACGGCTCCTTTGCCGCCGGCGCCTCCACCGCAGTCGATTCACTCATATATATCTCCTTTGGATGCATGCGAATCGTAGCCGCACGCGCCTTTGTCAGAAAGAAGGCGACGGTCCCGAGTCGCAGGAGCCGTCGCCGAATTAACGTCGCGGGGTATTACCCGTCCAGAACGATGCCACCGTCGCAGTCACCGATCTCGCCGTTCACGAAGCTAGCGAGGTCGGAAGCGAAGAAGAGCACCATCTGCGCAGGCTCGCTGGCCTGGGCGGCGCGGCCCAGAGGAATACCGTTGATGATGCGCTGAGAGTTCTCGTCAGAGAGGATCGAGGTCATATCGGTAAGGGTGAGCGACGGGCACACGGCGTTGCAGCGGACGCCAAACTTGCCGCCTTCCTTGGCGACTGCCTTGGTTAGACCGTTAACACCGGCTTTGGAGCTGGCGTAGGCAGCGGTGCCGAGCAGGCCGCCGCCGATCTTGCCAGCAACAGAGCTCACGTTGACGATAGTGCCGGCATGGGCCGCCTTAAAGTGCGGGTACACGGCGTTCATCATGGTAAAGGTGCCGTTGAGGTTGATGTCGATGGTGCGACGCCACTCAGTGTCATCGATCTCGTCGAACTTCTTGGTGCTGATAACGCCAGCGCAGTTGATCAGGATGTTGGTTTGCGGCAGGTCCGTAAAAATCTGCTCGACGGTCTCACGCGCCTTGGGCGCATCGGCAACATCGAGCTGATAGAACTTGTTGCCCTCGCCAAGCTCGGCCACAGCGGCCTCGCCCTTAGCAGCGTTCCTTGCGATGAGCGCGACGTGTCCGCCGCCCGCGACGATGCCCTTGGCGATCTCGAGGCCAATGCCCTGAGTGCCACCCGTGACAATCGCGGTCTTGCCCGTGAAGTCAAATGCCATGACTCCATCCCCCTTTATATAAGGTGTCTCCTTGCGGGAAGTTGGAGCATCGCACGTGGCGATAAATGAGTCCCAGTCGTCATGGTGGTGACAACCCCTCGCCTAACCGCGTGCATGATAATTCTTTGAAACGCTACAATTATTGAATGATTTTAAGTCTTTATGCGCTCTTTATATTGACTGGCAGTCACGTAGATTTTTGGAACATGCCTCAAAATCTGCCGGTTAGGGCGTGCGTACGTGGGTATCATCTTTCACCGAAAATAGTTTCTAGTGTTAGGGGTTTTCGGTGGAAGATACCGATTTCTATGAGCTTGGGCGTCAGCTCTTAACTGAGTTTGGTAGCATGCATCAGCGCATTTCGCGCTTTGCGGACAAAGCTCTCGGCGGCGAGATGGCTGTCATGCGCGCCCTCATACTCGCTGGTGGTTCGCTCACGCCGAGCGAACTCGCTGATCGCGCCTGGGTCTCGAGCGCTCGCACCGCCAATATTCTGCGCGCCCTAGAGGCCAAGGGCTGGGTTGAGCGTGAGCACTCAAAGACCGACCGTCGTCGCGTGCACGTCACAGTGACCGACAAGGGATTCCATGATCTCGAAATCAAGCGTCGGGAACTCGAGGACCGCACCGCGGCCTTCCTCGAGCAGCTCGGCGAAACAGATACCCAAGAGATGGTGCGCCTTCTAAGGCGTTTCAACGAAATTATCGACCGCAATCAAGAAAGGAGAGATGCCGAGTGAGGATTCTCAAGCTCTTTAAAAAGCATGTCCCAGCACTGTTCGCAGCTATCGTACTTATCGTAATCAGCTGCAACGCCGATCTGGCACTGCCTACCTATATGAGCGACATCGTCGACGTGGGCGTGCAGCAAGGCGGCATCGCCTCGCCCGTGCCCGACACCATTCGTGCCGAATCGCTCGACGACCTCGAACTCTTTATGAGCGCCAGGGACGCCAAGACAGTAGAAGCTGCGTTTGGCAAGGCAGACAAAAACGGCATTCGCACGTACAGGGGAACCGAGGATGAGCGCGCCGACGGCAGCAAGCTCGCCGATATCATGAGCCTGCCCGAGACTGTCGTCCTTTCGCTCAACCAGGGCATCGACGCCAGCTCCATGGACGACATGATGGGCACGTCCAGCGAGAAAGATAACAGCGCCGCCCAGGCCATGCCCACGCCCGAGCAAATGGCAGCGATGACGCCCGAGCAGCTCGCCGAGATGCAGCAGAAGGCCGCAGCGGCGCAGAATATGCAAAAGCAGATTGATGCCGACGGCGGCAAGATCACCATGAAGAGCCTGCGTCTAGGCGTTGAAGGCGGCCTCATCGACCAGGACAAGCTCGTCGAGGGCGCCAACGGTATGGCGGACAAAATGGGCTCCATGTCGGGCTCCATCGTGACCCAACGCGCCGTGAGCTATGTGCAGAACGAGTACAAGGCACAGGGCATCGACCCCGCCGACGTGCAGAACGCCTACCTGGGCCGCATGGCGACCACGATGTTTGGTCTGTGTCTGGTATCGTTGGTCGCCACCATCCTGACCGGTGCCGTGGCTTCGCGCACCGCCTGCTCCATCGCCCGCGACCTGCGCCGCGAGACCTTCAACAAGGTTATGCACTTCTCGCCGGCCGAAGTAGGCAAGTTTAGCCAGGCCTCGCTCATCACCCGCTGCACCAACGACATTCAGCAGATTCAGATGGCCGCAACCCTGTTTATCCGCATGTGCCTCATGGCCCCCGTCATGGGCATCGTCGCCGTCATGCGCGTCCTGGCCAACCAAACCGGCCTGGAGTGGACCATCGCCGTGGCCATCATCGCGGTCTCGGCCGTCGTCGGCGTGCTTATGGGCCTCACCATGCCCAAGTTCAAAAAGATGCAGAGCTTTGTGGACCGTGTGAACCTTACCGCCCGCGAGCTGCTCGACGGCCTTATGCCCATCCGCTCGTTTAACCGCGAGGAGCATGAGCTCGAGCGTTTTGACAAGGCTTCGCTCGACCTGATGACCACGCAGCTCTACACCAACCGAGCCATGAGCTTTATGATGCCGCTCATGATGCTCGTCATGAACTGCATCACCGTGCTTATCGTCTGGTTTGGCGCGCAGGGCGTCTCGGACGGCGTGATGCAGGTCGGCAACATGATGGCGTTTATCTCCTACACCATGCAGATCGTCATGGCGTTTATGATCCTCACCATGGTTTCGGTCATCCTGCCCCGCGCCGAGGTCGCAGCCGAGCGCGTGGAAGAGGTCATCACCTGCCCCACGAGCATCAACGACCCTGCCTCGCCCAAACTGCCCGCAGCCAGCGCGCCGCGCGGTGAGCTCACCTTCCGCGACGTGAGCTTCCAGTACCCCGATGCCCGCGCCGATGTCATCAGCGGTGTGAACTTCACCACGCACGCCGGCCAGATGCTCGGCATCATTGGCTCCACGGGCTCGGGCAAGTCCACGCTCGTGCAGCTGATTCCGCGCCTGTACGACGTCACGGGCGGCAGCATTTCGCTCGACGGCATCGACGTGCGCGACATGACCCTTTCCGAGCTGCGCCGCCGCATCGGTTACATCCCGCAGCAGGGTCGCCTGTTCTCGGGCACCGTTGAGAGCAACCTCAAGTTTGCCGGCGACATGGTGAGCGACGAGGACATGCACCAGGCAGCGCGCATCGCACAGGCCGAGGACTTTATCGCCGAACGTGAGGGCGGTTACGACTCCCCCATCAGCCAGGGCGGCTCCAATGTCTCGGGCGGTCAGCGTCAGCGCCTGGCCATCGCCCGCGCCTTGGCCAAGAAGCCCGAGGTCGTGGTTTTCGATGATTCGTTTAGCGCGCTCGACTACAAGACCGACGCGCGCCTGCGCGAGGAGCTCGCCAAAAACGTCACCGACGCCGCACTCGTGGTCGTGGCCCAACGCATCGCGACCATCATGCACGCCGACCAGATCATCGTGCTCGACGACGGTCACGTAGTGGGCACCGGCACGCACGAGGAGCTGCTGCACGGCTGCCCGGCGTACCTGGAGATTGCACAGTCGCAGCTTTCCGCCGAGGAGCTGGGGCTTACCCAAGAAGAAATTGCAGCCGTCATGGAAGGAGGCGAGCGCTAATGGCAGACGAGACCAAGACTCAGATTCCCAAGCCCACCCGCCAGCGTGGTCCCATGGGCCGCATGGGTGGCATGCGCCGTGGCGAAAAGGCCAAGGACTTTAAGGGCACCATGAGGCAGCTGCTCGGCTATATCGGCCAGCACAAGATTGCCGTGTTTGCCGCCGTCGCCTTTGCCGTGTGCTCGGTCATCTTTAACATTGTGGGGCCCAAGGTGCTCGGCCAAGTTACGACTAAGCTGTTTGAGGGCTTGGTTGCCAAGGTCAACGGCACCGGCGATGTCGACTTTGCCTGGATCGCCAAGACGCTCGGCTTTTTGCTCTGTCTGTATCTGGCGAGCTCTGCCTGCAGCCTGATCCAAGGCTGGCTCATGACCGGCGTCACGCAAAAGATTTGTTATCGCATGCGCAAGGAGATCGCCGCCAAGATCGCCGTCGTTCCGATGAGTTACTTCAACGGCCACAGCAAGGGCGACGTGCTCAGCCGCATCACCAACGATGTCGACACGCTGGGTCAGTCGCTCAACCAGAGCGTGACGCAGCTCATCACGTCGGTAACGCAGATTATCGGCGTGCTCGTCATGATGCTTTCGATCAGCCTGCCGCTCACCGGCGTCACCGTGCTCACACTGCCGGCCGCCGCGATTATCCTGACCGTAATGATTCACTTCTCGCAGCCGTACTTCCGCGAGCAGCAGCAGGTTTTGGGCACCGTCAACGGCATTATCGAGGAGGACTTTGCCGGCCAGAACGTCATTCAGGTATTCGACCGCGCCGAGGCCTCGATCGAGGAGTTCGACCGTCAAAACGACCGTCTCTTTATTAGTGGCTGGCGCTCGCAGTTCCTATCGGGCCTGATGATGCCGCTTATGAGCTTGGTGGGCAACATGGGCTACGTGGGCGTCGTCGTGGTGGGCGCACAGCTCGCGCTGACTGGCAATGCCACGCCCGGCGACATCCAGAGCTTTATCCAGTACGTTCGCAACTTTACGCAACCCGTGCAGCAGCTGGGCAACGTGAGCAACACGATGCAGTCGATGGCCGCTGCCACCGAGCGCGTCTTTGAGTTCCTGGCCGCGCCCGAGGAGGAACAGAAGGCCAACGCCCAGATTCCCGAGAAGCGCCCTGGCCACGTTGAGTTCGACCACGTCAAGTTTGGCTACACGCCCGACAAGACCATCATCCACGACTTTAGCTGCGAGGCACAGCCCGGCCAAACCATCGCCATCGTCGGCCCCACCGGCGCCGGCAAGACCACGCTCATTAAGCTGCTGCAGCGCTTCTACGACGTGGACGGCGGTTCGCTGCGCGTCGAGGGCGTCGACGTGCGCGACTGGGACCGCGCGGCACTGCGCGGCGAGTTTGCCATGGTGCTGCAGGATACCTGGCTGTTTAACGGCACCATCCGCGAGAACATCCGCTACGGACGTCCCGATGCGACTGACGCCGAGGTCGAGGCCGCCGCGCGCGCCGCACGCTGCGACCACTTTATCCATACGCTCGCCGGCGGCTACGACTTTATGATCAATGAGGAGGGCACCAACCTCTCACAGGGCCAGCGCCAACTCGTGACCATCGCCCGCGCCATTTTGGCCGACCGTCCGGCGCTGATTTTGGACGAGGCGACCTCCAACGTCGATACCCGCACCGAGGAGCTTATTCAGCGCGCCATGGATGCGCTGATGCAGGGCCGCACGAGCTTTGTCATCGCGCACCGCCTGTCCACAATCCGCAACGCCGACGTAATCTTGGTGATCCGCGACGGCGACATCGTCGAGAAGGGCACACACGACGAACTGCTCGCCCAGGGCGGCTTCTACGCGGACCTGTACAACTCGCAGTTCGACGAAGCGGCGTAAAACCGGCGGCAAACAACCGCAATACCCAAAAACGGGGGCGCAGAATGAACTGCGCCCCCGTTTTTTGTTCTGCGGCCCTCGAAACGCCTCCCCTGGGACCTGATTGACGCCCTCCCTCAAGGCCCCGTGGACAAAAAATGGCAAATATGAGTACTGTCACCTTTTTAATAACAGCCAAAACTGCCCCAAACGACCTCTTTGCGGCCTAGATATGCCTTCAAATTGATCAAAATGCCCGGTAGCATGCTTCTGTGTGCCAACGTTAATGAACATATTTACTGTTGTGTCTATTATCTTGTAAGATCGATATGATACTACGCTAGCAACAGTACTCATATTTGCCGTTTTTTGTCCACAGGGTATGCCGCAGAAGATCCAACTTGCTCCACCGTGCCGTACGCTGGCCCTCCCCTTCCGGCGAGCGCCGACATTTCCCCAGATAAAACCGACCAAAATAAACCGGTTGATTTCCGATCTCAGCCGAACACATTGAGCAGATGAGCCGTTCCCGCAGCTAGCCGAACGCCCCCGCGGCCCCATCCGGGCCCCGGGGGCGCCGTTTTCCCAGTTGAAGGAACGGTGGAGATGTGTTTCGATG
>CABUHO010000023.1 GCA_902491395.1 uncultured Collinsella sp. | reverse complement strand
ACCGTGACCTTGCGGGTCAGGTGCCTCTCGGCGGAGCCGTCGATCACGTCGAGGTAGACGGTGTACACGCCCGGCTCGGTCGGGGTCCACTCGCAGGAGGAGGAAGCGGAGGGCTGCTGGGCGACGCCCCACTTGGCCCAGCCGCCCTTCTCCCAGACGAACTTGTACTTGAGGCCGGAGGCGTCGCCGGACACCTTGGCCTGCAGCTTGACCGGCTTGCCGCAGAGGGCGTCGCCCGAGACTTCGAGCGACTCGACGGAGTAGCGCTCGCCGACCGTGACCTTGCGGGTCAGGTGCCTCTCGGCGGAGCCGTCGATCACGTCGAGGTAGACGGTGTACACGCCCGGCTCGGTCGGGGTCCACTCGCAGGAGGAGGAAGCGGAGGGCTGCTGGGCGACGCCCCACTTGGCCCAGCCGCCCTTCTCCCAGACGAACTTGTACTTGAGGCCGGAGGCGTCGCCGGACACCTTGGCCTGCAGCTTGACCGGCTTGCCGCAGCGGGCGTCTCCCGAGACTTCGAGCGACTCAAGAGACCAATTAACAACTTTGTATTTAGAAGTGCTAGTCACATACCCATTGGAGTCAATGACATCAACATAGATCTCATATTCACCAGCCTGGGGCAGGGTCCAAGAAATCGACGGCGAAGTTAAGTCTTGACCGATTACACCCCAATTGGAATCACTCCAATCAGACCCAGCCCTATGCCAAACAAACTTATATCTAAGGCCATCAGTCTTGCCGCTAACATTTACACCGATTTTTACCGTTGACCCCGCATGTCCCAGTTCTTCCGAGAAGGAAATTCCATTGACGGAGTAGGGATGCGGGAACTGCGCGATGATTGCGGCAGCGTCAGCCTCGCCAAGACGGCGGCAACCATCGTCCGAGAAATAGTTGACCACATCACCGTAATTCGAGATAAAGCCATGTTCGATAAGAATACCTGGAATTCCCTGCTCGCGAGCGCAGCGGATAACGGCGAACTCGTCGCCTACCTCCATTTGAAATACGCCGCGGTACGTTAGTCCCATAGCAGCAAGGTTGTTCATGACCTTGTTGGCAAGCTCAACAGAGACCTGCGTGTAGTCGGTGCCATTTGCGGTAGGAGCATAAACTTCTGCGCCGTGAGCTCCAGAAGACCCAGAGTTGATGTGAAAGCTAACAAAGGCCTGCGCGCCCTGATCAATGCAGCGCTGTACGCGATAAAGATAATCATTGCTGGGATAGTAGCCAGACTGCTCGCGCGCAAGAACGATCTTAAAGCCGTAAGCTTCAAGTTTATTTTTGCAGGCTGTCATGATCTTCCAGGTAAGGTCGGCTTCACTCTTGCCATTACCCTGAGCGCCAGAATCCACCCCGCCATGTCCGGCGTCAAGTGCAATAACCCCCACATTACGCGCGGAGCGCTCAGCGTAGGTAGATACTCCATCAGGCGAATCAGCGCATTCCAACGCCTGCTGGATTGATTGAGCCTCAACGGCATTGCCATCACCGTCTGCATAGTAAACAGAAGTGCCCTCGGAGCTCACGGAGCTATCAACGACCGTAAACGAATAATCCCTGTCGGAAAGATCCAACTCATGCTCAGAGTCATCGGCCCGCAAAACATAGGTTATCGAAGTCAGAAAGTAAGTATTGGATTTCAACGTCGAGCCAAATACAAAGGCAGCAGAATTGTCAGCCGTTCCAGATGCTTCAATAGTCCCCTGAATCCCATTGGCACTTACATAGTTGAGAGTTGCGGAGGAAAGGCTATCGTCGTCATCGGGAGTAGCAAAGGCAACGACCTGATCAGTCCCGCTGGGAAGGCTCGGGGAGGCAAGATATACATATTGGAAAGAAGAATCGACCGGTTCAGCCTGCTGATAGTTCTCAGATACATCAACGCCAAAATCCTCATCAGCCGATTCGTCAACGTTCGTTGCCGACGATGAGTCATCTGCAGCGCCAACATCGACAGAGCCCGCATCACGCGAGGCCACGCCATCATTGTCTGCAGTCGCAGCGTCCACGGCAGCGTCCGCAGACGGGACGTTGCTCACAGCGTAGGCGGCAGTCACAGGGCCCATAAAGGATGAAATGGTCAAAAGACCAGCAAGAGAAAAAGCTGTTGAGGCACGCAATGCCTTTTTCATATCGAATCCCCCGTCACAAATGATGTTACTAAGAGAAGATTATCTTACAATCCCTTCTGCATCGGAAGTCCAGTTATTCGAAGCGCGGGAATTGTTATAAAGGCAGACGGAAATCTGCTCTTATAAAAAGCAGGTTACGTTCTCAGCAAACTTTTGTTTTTCAGTCCTTCTATAGACACAGTGTTAGCTCTAGTTTTTGAAGCAATTAGCGGCGCCCCAAACAGCACAAGCGCCAGTGACACGAAAATCCACTGAAGCACGCAATTCGTTTAAGCACGTGGCGGACGACGAAAGCGTGTACGCAGCCGCGAAATACAGCAAAATGCCCCAATGTTTCGCTTGTATCAGAGGCGTCTGGGGCTTCATCGAAAGAGTGGCCTGGCTAACGCATTCAAGAAAAGTAGAGCGTGGTCTTCATGAATCAAACGCCAGTAAGCAACGCTCGCGCGCGTCTTTGAATCTTCTAATGGGCAAGAAGAGAGGGATCTAGGAGAGACCTAATAGTTCTTGGAATCTGGGAATCATCGAACTCACCATCTTTAAACAAGAGAATCATATAGCTTCTTATCGTTCTGTCTCGAAAAGATATGAGTGACCAGATGCACATCGTGGGCCTTTGAAAAACAATCTTCGTCCCTTAAAGATTCAGCAACATAACAACCGCCCCAATCAAAAAAGCCGAGATAGCCCCGGCTGATAATCAAAGAGGCGGTTGGATTGGCAACACCTATTTGGACGATTCCGGGAGGGACAGCCCCGCCTTCCGGAACTCGACCGGCGACATGTAGCCCAGCGTCGAGTGGATCCTGAAGTTGTTGCACCGGTGCACGTAGTCCGAGAGCTTGGCCCGGAGCTCGCGCGTCGTGCCGAACGTCTCGCGGTGGACGAGCCCGGCCTTCAGTATCCTGTTGGTCGACTCGTCGACGGCGTTGTCGTAGGGGCAGCCCTTGGCCGACAGCGACCTCTCAATGCCGAAGGCCTCGAGCATCAGGTCGATCTCGGCGTTGTCGAACTCGCTGCCGCGGCCCATGCGGAACACCTCGATGTCCGGGATCGGGATGGAGGGCGTCGCGAACGCCGACTTGACCAGCCGGGCGTCCTTCCTGGGCCCGGCGGAGTGGCCGACGATCTCCCTGTTGCAGGGGTCGACGAGCAGGCAGACGTAGTTCCACGAGGCCCCGACGCGCACGTAGGTCAGGTCGCTGCATATATGGGTGCGCGGCGCCCTGCCGCCGAAGCCGCGCGCGACGACGTTGGGCACGTCGGCCTCGTTGACCGCCCCGGGGTGCACCTTGAACCTCTTCCTGCCGTATGCGCTGACCAGGCCGTTCCCCCTCATGATGTGGAAGGCCCGGCGACGGCTGACGGCGGCGGGTGGCGGCGACGCCAACCCATCGAGCGACGCGTTCATCTAGCGCGAGCCGTACCGGCCCTTGCTGGCGCAGTAGAGGGTCGTGCCCCGAGGCACGTCGGACAGGAAGCACCTCATGAAGCGGGCCTCGAAGCGCCTGTCGGATCGAGCCACACGCGCCGCACGGCGTCGTGGACCTCGGACCAGTCGTCCTCAGGGCAGCCGTTCGATGCCCAACTCCAGTAGCCCGACCTTCTCACCCCCCAGCACCCCGGCCATCATGGTCAGCGCGAAGCTACCTTTCTCCGGCAACACGAGCCCGCACTTGGCTAGAGTGCTTCTCTTTGGCGAAGAAGGCAGCGGCTTTTTTAGGAACGCATTCTCCATCTTGAGCTCGCATATTCGCTTCTTGGCCTCGCGCAGCTCGCGGTCCTCGGCTCTCGGGTCGGGCTCGCCGGAGAGCTCGCGCCGGCGCTTGAGCGCCCAGTCGTTAACCGTCTTGGCGTTGAGCCCGAGCTCGTCGCAGGCCTGGGCTATGGGCACCCTGTCGAGATGACGTAGTCGGCGGTCTCCCGCCTGATCCCGTCGGTGTACTTCTTCTGATTGGCGACCATTCGGCAATCCTTTCGTTTATCAGCCCACATGCAGTCTAAGGCACCGCGGTGTCGCGGTCCTTCCAGCCTGCGTGTCCGAAAAAAACGATACAGGTCAAACGAGCTACTCAGGTAGGGCTTCGAACGGGCCGGCAGCTGGCCGCCCGCCGGCCGCGGCGCTGACATACCCGTGTGCGAAGGGCCGGGGCGCGGGCATACCGATGACGTGAGGGTCACTACAGGCCGGGTGACGGCACTCGGCGCGGACTACCGAGGCCCGCAGCGCTCGGGTGCGCCAACGCCACGTGCGGCGGGCGACCTAAATATTATTCTGGAACACTCAAGCGCTCTCTCAAGATTGGGTCGAAGTCTTTCAGGCGTTCGGACTTGATGACGATGCCCAAGTTCAACATGTCTTGAACGTTTACGTGAGCAATCGTAGATACGGTGATATCACCGAGAACGTTTCTAATGGGAACAGCGCGTAGAATGCCCAACAGATAGAGTCTGCTTCCCACGACGACCGCGCCATTCTCGAGATAGGTTCCCTCGTTGTACAGGAAGACAGGGGAACCGCTTGAACCCGGGTAGCAAGCCATGTCCACTAAGAATTCCTTCTCGCCCCGATAATCGTATCTGTAGGGAGTCGCCGTGATTCCCCTGCGCACGATTGGCAAGTTGTTGGCCTCGTCCCAGATGCCGTTGGGGTACCCGATCATGGTCACTTCTTCCATGCAGCCCATGTCTTTAATCAGCGTCTTCGTCGGAAGCAGCTCCAGACTGAGCGGTATAGTGAGCAGATGCTTACCCGCCTGGATAAAACCGTTGAGAGCAGGGCCAATAGGCAGTACACACAAGTCCACGTTCTCGTCTGGATGCGAAATCCAATCGCTGTCCGAGCCACGCATGGTCAGCCGCTCGTTTATATTGAGCAAGTTGCCGTTCTCGTCGGCTCGCGAGAAGATGACCCGGTATTCATATCCGCCCTTGACCACATGTTTGTTGGTCACGACGGCAGGAACAAATGTCTTGCCGTCATCGCAGAATTTGAAAAAGAAACCAGTTCCAACCGAGCACTCTCCTGAGGGAAGCGATGCTTCAATTCGTATCGTCGTATGAAGAAGCTGCTCAGAAAGCTGCATAGATACCCTTCCTGTTTGTATAAAGGCTCTTCGATTGTACCCGATGACGATAATCCATAATCAATAAACAGTACCGTCTCGGGGACATCTTCGCGCAGGATCACGCAGAGAGCGTAGCCACGGACGCCGAGCATGGCGGCCATGGTGTCGCAGCGCGGAGTCGGCCCGCGCGAGATCAAGTTGTTGATGTAGTTGGGGACCTTGCCCAGGGCCGGCCCGATGTGGGTTATGGGAACCCAGACGGTCGCGACCGTCTGTATGAGGGCATCGCTGGCGTGCACGGATGAATCCTATCGAGTCCGCTTACAGGGACATGATACACGGCGACGGAATAGTTAGGCGATCCCAGAAGATTCCCGTCCCTCGAACGTTACGCAGTTGCAGAGCGCGGGTACAAGGGTCGCAACGACGATGACCCCGACGCGACGGAAGACGACATGAGTAAGTGGATCGAGCCGTCAGCGGACACCAAGTACGTCTGCAACGACGGCGTGGTGATGACGTGGGTGAGTATCTGGGGCAAGGAGCGAATGTTCCAGTTCCCGGGCGCGTTCGAGCAGAGGTTTTTGAGTTTATAGGGAGCACACCATGTCTGACAACGCGATGAATATACCGGATGACGCACCCTCCGATGTGCAGGAGGAATCCCCCACATCCCTTTTTATCTTGCAGAGGGGTGCAACAAGGCGTGAGGTAAACGCCTCGGAAGCCCGACATTTTGTCCAAGGCATTCTTTCCAGGTCGATCAACCTGGCCACGCTTATCGGCTCAGGCGCATCTACTCCGGCTATTCCCCTGATGGGTGAAACCTTCAGGAACATGCGA
Organism: uncultured Collinsella sp.; assembly: GCA_902491395.1. Taxonomy (GTDB): domain Bacteria; phylum Actinomycetota; class Coriobacteriia; order Coriobacteriales; family Coriobacteriaceae; genus Collinsella. The sequence continues at coordinate 29,006 of CABUHO010000023.1, read as the reverse complement.
GCGGACCTCAAGCTCAAAGATCCCGAGCTATCTACCCTTCTGGAAAGTCGAATAACCAAAATTGCACGTCGAGATAACGAAGACCCTGCGAAGTACTCGAACATCGAGAACCTCCTTTCGTGGCTGAGTCAGCGCATCGAGGGCTCTCTAGATAGCGCCGATGAAGACAAGAGGGTTTCCGATGCAGTTCGCAAGGCCTTTCTCGAGTCCGTCGATATAGAATACAACACAGAACACTCAGACGTCCTCGATAGCTACCGCAGATTCGTTCAGGGACTTGGTATATCCCGCCAGATTCTTGCGCGCGGAGGGCAGGCTGCCTTCGATGTTGTCAACCTCTTCACCACGAACTGCGACCTATTCCATGAGATGGCCCTTGAATCGAGCGACTACGCCTATGTCGACGGGTTCTCGAACGCGCTGATGCCCACATTCAGCCCGCGGGAATACCATCGCAGGCCGATTGACCTCGATGAGAGGTTCAGAGACCACTACGAACCGGTGAACCCCTTCTTCCGCCTTTACAAGATGCACGGCTCCATCAACTGGAGGGTCTATGACGGTAACGTCGTAAGGGCCCCAAAGTTTCCCGACATCGCCGACGAATACCAAGGCGACAAACAGCTTATTGCCCCGATGACTTCCAAATATGCCCTAACGCAAGGCACTCCTTATAGCGATATGTTTCGCGAGTTCGTAAACATCCTCGCCGTTCCCAACACCGTTCTTCTGACGTGCGGATTCAGCTTTGCAGACTCGCATATATCGAACCTAATCAGGCAGGCTCTTGCGAGGCCTGACTTCACTCTTCTCGCCTTCGTCGGCAACCCAGCAGAGACCGATATTGGTTCCCCCACACGGGATTTCTACGACAGAGCAGGTGGCGCGAACGCCTATTTCGTATATCCAAGCGAAAGGGATCCGAAGCCCAAGCGTCCGCTGTATTTCTCGGAATTCGCTGACTTTATCGGGCCTGAAATCACCTTCGGAGACGATGCTGCATCTGGATCTCTGGGGCTTGGTGACGGGAATGAATAACGGAGTCCCCAAGCCGGGTTGGCTGATAGGCACTATTTGCTACATGGACCAAGAGAAGATAAGGCTCCGCGCGTCGCGTTCCGACTTTTCCGATCGTATGCTCAATGGCGAGCCCAGGCATTTGAACGGGCTCAACCAGTACCTCTTCGCCTACCTCTCCATATCTACCAAGGTTATCTTCCGCGTGGTTTCCGCAGAAGAGGCCGAGAGACCGTATTCCGACCAGCCGTCGTCGAGGTTTAGTACGAGCTACATCTTCACAGCCACCCCCATTGGGGAGATTGAGAAGTCTACCTACGTTCCCGGCGTAGTAGACCTCCCTATGGTCGGTTCCAATGTCTACGCTTGCGATGAATCAATCCTCAAGAAGGTCTTTTGCGTACGGGAAGGAGTCGAGATTGGGTCTCTCGCTGGATACGATTCGGTAAGACCCACTTTTGATATCGATTCTCTGTTCTCTGGTCATCTCGCTATTCTCGGTAATACCGGCTCGGGAAAGTCCTCAACCGCGCGGCTCCTGCTTGATAGAGTAGCGTCGCTCTTAGATGCCGAGAACGCGTTCGATGCAGAGCCCCGATTCATCGTCTTCGACCTGCACGGTGATTATGACTTTCTCACGCGCGGCGGTTACGGCTGCACGAGACGAATCGATGCCGATGAGTACCACCTCGCGCCTGGAGAGTTGTCGATGGATGACTGGTCAGCTATTCTCGACCCCTCGCGACGCATCCAGAAACCTCTGCTTGAGAGGGCCGTGAGATACTCCCACCTCAACGAGGAGGGCAAGAAGAAGCTATTTGCAGCCTTCGCATATACCGCAATTCGGGACACGAGCATCGATAGCCACGCAGCGAGGAAGTTTCAGGTCTCAAAGTATTACCAGCCGATCGAGAAAGACCTTGACGCGATTCGCGAACAACGATCTGAGCCCCACTCTCGTGCTCGGACTGCTCACAATTTGCTAGCGTCCTTCAATTTGGATTACGGAAACATATCGAAAGATGTCGTCGAAGGGCTTGAGTCCCTTTTGAAGGAGTTCATCGAGGATGAATACATGTCCAACGGCCTTCCCAATGTCGAGCGCATCTTGTGCAGCTACGAGAAACCCGAAAGGGAGGTCTCAATCTCTGACGTCGTCGATGCGCTTGACTTCGTGTTCGATGAAGAAGAAGTGCGGGGCAACCGTCAGATAAGGTCGTATTCAGAGGGGCTGGTTACTCAGCTTAGAAACCTTAGGGAAAGGTATTCGCATGACCTCTTCTCACTTGAGCGGGGCGAGTCAATTGCAGCCCTCTTAAACAAGTGGCGTGGCATTCTTGTGCTAGACGTCTCTCAGATAATCGACGAGTCGGGACTGAAGTTGTTCTCCCACTACGTTGCGCGTACACTCTTTCAGGCTAGTCTAGATGCGGGAAGAGGTTCCTCAACACCCGTCTATCTCATTTTTGACGAGGCGCATCGCTATATCAGGGATGCAGACCTGACAGACGACTCAGTGTTCAATCGAATTGCACGGGAGGGCCGCAAGTTTGGTATTTACCTTACCGTCATCAGCCAAATCCCCAGCGAGCTTTCCCGCGTCGTACTCTCTCAGACGGGAGCCTTCATAATCCACCGCATCCAGAACTCTTACGACCTCGATTACGTTCGCCGCAATGTCCCTTCCATATCAAATGGCCAGGTCATGCGCCTTCCCGCATTCGCCCCGGGAACCGCGACCGCGCTGGGAAGCTCCATTACGGTGCCCCTTGAACTACAGATAGACGATGACTTTGCCGACGAGACGCCAACGATCCGGATGATGAAGAGCAATCGGATTCGATAAAGCTATTTGTGGCCGGCCCGGAGAATGCCCGCAACGGAGACGTTGTGGGCATTTCCTTTTGCCCGCTCGGGGCACGGGAGTCATACGTGGGTGAGTAGGATGGTAAGCCGCAGGGCAGCAAGGGCAGCCGGAGGAGCCGCAGGAGCAGGCGCCGCAGGTAGAGGCGGTGTCGAACTACTGCGAGCTTCTCAACCGGCGGGACGCGCGCTACGCCTAGCAACAAGCCAGAACAAGCACAGTAATTTTCAGCGCACCATACACGCACTCGCTGCTAAGGTTCGGCCCCAGCCACGGATCACCCGTCAAGAAGAACTCCAGCCAGTGCTGCATAAACAGTGCCTGCTCGCGCTTCCAACGGCGCAGCTTTTCCTCGCTGGCCTCTTCCCTGCTGCGCGAAGTGAACTCGTAGTGGTGCAGCTCAGCATAAGGTGTAAAGATGGTGCGGTAGCCCCCATACGCGCAGGCAAAAATCCGCATCGTTAAAACCGACGGCAAACTTCTCGTCGCAGCCTTCAACCCGTTCATAAACGTCGCGACGGACCATCTGGCAGGCGCCCGTAACGGCGCTGAAGTTGCCCGGGTGCACGGCACGGGCAAGATATCCCTCGCGCTTTGCCGAAAAGTCCCAGTTGGCATGGGCAAGGGCGCCGCGCACGCCGACCACAATGCCAGCTAGCTGAACCAGATGGCCAGCAAAGTAGAGCTTGGCACCCACTAAAGCCCATTACTTGCTCAGGATGACCAGGAAGGTCAAGAGAAGTAGGAGAAGGATAATCCTATCCATCTGACTACCCCCTGCCTTGTAGAACCGCGGCCCGGAATACAGCTGGCTTCGGAGAACAAGGCAGAGGACGACACACCGCCGCGTCCAGCTAAAATTTAAACAGAAATACGTACGCATGTTCGCGTTTCGTGGTACACTGTATCTACCAGAATAAGACAGAGTGAAAGTCGCTTCGGAGGCCCCCAATGGTACGAAGCGCCGGCGCCGCGGATCCCCGCTGCCCCGACCCTGGCTTAGCCGGCGCACGCGACGCCGACTGACCGGCGGGATGCCGGTTGAAGCTACGCAATACCGGCATGTTGAAACCACTCGTCCTCCGGCGTGCGGATCATAGCATGTCGACTAAACCGAAGGGGCATACATCATGGACAATTCCAACGCAAGCCAGCAGATCGCTTTGTACGAGGACCCCGACCACGCAGTCCACCTTGACGTGCGCGTCGACGGCGATACGGTCTGGCTAACCCAGCAGCAGATGGCGACGTTGTTCGGGCGCGGAGTGCCGACTATCTCCAAGCACATTCATTCCGCAGCAAAGGAAGAGCTTGCCGGAATTCGAACTATTTCATTTTTTGAAATAGTTCGCTTAGAGGGAACAAGAACGGTCAAACGTCAGGTCGAGCACTACAACCTCGACATGATCATCTCGGTTGGCTACCGCGTGAAGTCTCAGCAGGGCGTGTACTTCCGCCGGTGGGCAAATGGCGTGCTCAAGCAGCATCTACTCCAGGGATACTCCATCAACCAAAAGAGACTCGAGGCGCTCGGAACGGTCTTCAAGGTCCTCGAGAGGTCGAGTACTCCGGAACTCTCCGGTGCGGCAGAAATTCTACAGAAGTACCTTCCGAGCCTGACTCTGCTCGATGAATACGACACGGGAAGGATGAAGGCGCCCCAGGGCAACGAGCCCAACTGGGAGCTCGGTTACACCGAAGCCCTCGAAGTCGTCCGCAGCCTACCGTTCTACTCGTCGTCCACCCTGTTCGGACGAGAGCGGGACAACCAGTTCGCCGGAATCATCAGCGCCCTCTATCAGGGCTTTGGCGACCAAGACCTATATCCCTCCGTTCAAGCAAAGGCCGCCAACCTTCTCTACCTCGTAGTGAAGGACCATCCATTCTTGGATGGCAACAAGCGCTCTGCAGCGGCGCTCTTCATTCACTTCCTCGACAAGAACGGGATACTGCGCAACGGCGAAAGACTCCGCGTGGAGGGCAACGCGCTCGCGGCCATGACGCTCATGATTGCCCTCTCTGACCCAAGCGAGAAGGACTCCATGGTTACGCTGGTGGAGAATTTCATCGCGTAGCGCCTTCGCCCGAGCACCAGAATCGACGTTCCTTCATATAGCAGATGCAAACGAGGAAAGGGCCATCAAAGTAAGGCACCGTCATGGCGAGGGAGGTGCCGCAATGAGTCGTTCCATGAAAAGCCATATAAGCCTACAATTGTCATCAGATGTAGGCTTATATGGCTTTCGAGGGGAGGTCGGCATGGTGATCACCTACCGGGAGGCGCTGGCTGAACTCGGGAGCAGGTACCGCGTTCGCAAGGCGGTGTCGGAAGGGACGCTCCACCCCGTCGGCCGAGGGATGTACTCGACCAACCGGGACGAGGACGCCCTCGCCGTGATCGCGAAGCGCTACCCCGGGGGCATCCTGACCGGGCAGACCGCGCTCTACGCCCACGGGCTCGTGACCGCGCCCCCCGACCGGATCGACCTGGCCACGAAGCGCGGTGGGACCAAGATACGCGACGCCGCCGTGCGCCAGCACTTCATCCCGGAGGGATGGCTGGGCGTCGGGAGGTCGACCGTCTCGGTGGACGGGACCGAGCTTGCCGCTTACGACCCCGAGCGCATGCTCCTCGAGCTCATGCGCTCGCGCAACAAGCTGCCCTACGACCTCTACCGGGAGGCCGTCGCCTCGTTCCGCAGGCGGTCGGAGCGGCTGGACATATACAGGCTGCAGGACTACGCGGAGGCAATCCCGCACGGCGAGGCACACCTCGAGCGCGCCATGGAGGAGGTATTCTGATGGACCTGAACGAGATGAGGGCGCGCTACGAGCGCGAGGAGGGCTACTCCTGCCTCAACGCGACCGCGCGCGTCTGCCAGGACGTGATCCTCTCAAAGCTGGCGGCATCCGGCATGCGCGACCGAGTGACGGTCAAGGGAGGGGTCCTGATGTGCGCGCTGTCGGGGAGCGGGCGCCGCGCAACCCAGGACATAGACCTCGACTTCGTGCGGTACCCGATGACCGACGCCTCCATTCGCTCCTTTGTGTCCGCCCTCTCGAACCTCGGCGACGGCGTAACCGTCCGCATCGCCGGCGAGATAGAGGAGCTGTCGCAGCAGGACTACAAGGGCAGGCGCGTCAACCTCAAGGTCAGCGACGGGCGCAGCACGTTCGACACGAAGCTCGACCTGGGGGTCCACGCGAGCGCTGCGATGGAGCAGGACGAGCTGTGGTTCGACGTGGCACACCGGCAGGAGGGCGTCTGCCTGCTTGCGAACTCGAAAGAGCAGGTGTTCGCCGAGAAGCTCAAGTCCCTGCTGCGCCACGGCATCCGAACGGCCCCGGAAACTCGTTTCATGGAGCGTTTCATGGAAAATCCCCCCAATCTAGCAACGGTTCAGAGTCTACTAGATTGGGGGGACGCGAGCCAAGTCGACAAGGGCAGTTAACCGGCGGCTATTCATGCCTCGATTTAGAACCGCTCGAGAATCTCCGCGGCGTTCTCTCGCAGATAGATATCTAGGTCCGGCACGGCAAACTGCACGTAGCCCCTCTGCGGAGCTTGAATAACCTCTCTTTGAAGCAGCTTAGCCCTAATAGAGCTGACCTCATTGGTCTTTTTACCCATGCGTTTAGCAATCTCAGATGATTTGGACTGCTGCTTATCCTCGCACATGGCCAAAAGGTATTTGATATCGTTGAGTCCAAGTCCAGAAATCGCGGGCTCGTGAACAACATCGTGAAAACGAGCCTCTGCCAGCGCAATGCCTTCGGTGACGTCGCCCTCGCTCACAATGGCACTTTTGGCACGATGCAAGTTGGCGCGTTGCCAAATGGAGTAACCGACCAGTTGCACCAGATAGGCATAGCCCTTAGTGGCCTTAGCGGCTCTCGACAGAAGATCGTCCTCTATGGTCAAACCAGTCGCGACAAAGCTATCGCCCATAGAGAGCGCTACCTCCACCTGGTTGATAGGCGCCAGATCTTCGGAGAGGGCACGACGCAAGAACGTAAGCGCCTTGCCGTTAATAAGATCCATAACGCCGGCGGGTAAGCCGGCAAAGACAAGTGCGATATCTACTTATATCGAATAATATCGAGCTGTATAAGCTTGTATAAACTTATCGCGGAAGTATCGAGCTTTCGTAATATGACTTAGTTAGTAGTCCACCATTGCTTTCTTCCAAGCTCATAGCGAAAGAAAGTTCAGGACTTCCTAAACCCATTGCCTTAGACCGAGAAATACTCACTCTCGGCAGATAGGTTTGGCCCCAACCACGGATCGCCATCGAGGAAGAACTCCGGCCAGCGCTGCATGAACAGTGCCTGCTCTCGCTTCCAGCGGCGCAGCTTTTCCTCGTTGGCCTCTTCCCTGCCGCGCGAGGTAAACTCGTAGTGGTACAGCTCGGCATAGGGCGTAAAGATGGTACGGTAGCCCGCCTCCCGCACACGGAGGCAAAAGTCCGCGTCGTTAAAGCCGACGGCGAACTCCTCGTTGTAGCCTCCGACCTGCTCAAACACGTCGCGACGAACCATCTGGCAGGCGCCCGTTACGGCGCTAAAGTTGCCGGGACGTACAGCACGGGCAAGGTATCCCTCGCGCTTTGCCGAGAAGTCCTGGTTGGCATGGGCAAGTGCGCCGCGCACGCCAACCAAAATGCCGGCATGCTGCACCAGATGATCGGCAAAATAGAGTTTGGCGCCCACCACGCCCGCATCGGGACGCATCAGATAGCCCATCATCTCTTCAATAAAGCCGGGGCTTATGACCTCGGTATCGTTGTTCAACAGCAGCAGATAGTCGCCCTTGGCATGCTCAACGCCAAAGTTGATGATCTGGGAGTAATTGAACTCGCCCGGCCACCACTCAACGCGCGCCGTGCCCTTGCCACCAGATGCAGCCGCTATGCGCTCCGGAAGGGCCTCGTAATACGCAAACGTCTTCGGATCTTCGCTGTTGTTCTCCACCAAGACGATCTCGTAATTGGCATACGTTGCATTCTCGGCAATCGATATCACGCAGGCATCGAGCGTCTCGACGTGGTCCTTGGTCGGAATCACAATGCTCACCAGCGGCGCAGGTTCAGGCAGAGCATAGCGCATGCGATAGACGAATGGGGTCTCAGTCTCCTCGACCGTTCCGCAAACGCCCAGCGAGTCAAAGTGGCGCTGCAGCGCAAGACGACCGGCCTCGATGGCATAGGGCTTGCTATCAGCAGAACCGTCGGCGGTCGAGCCGGGGTGCACCCGCCAGTGATACAGCACGTGCGCAACATGCTCAAACCGTGCACCCGCCGCCAGGCAGCGGAGCGTCAGATCGTAATCCTGGGCGCCCGCAACGTCTTCCGGCGACATACCGATGGAGTCGATCAGGGCCTTCTCCACCATCAGAAAATGCGTCACGCAGTTATGGCTATAGAGCAGGTCGACATTGAGTTTGGTCTTAAAGACCGGCTGGCCCCACTCCCCCGCTTTCTGGAACATGTCCTCGTCGCAGAACAGGACCTGCGGGCGCTCTCCCTCGCTCGCCTTGTTCAACGCGGAAACGTAGCGGAACAGCGCATCCGGTTCCAAGATGTCATCGTGGTCCAAGAATGCGATGTAATCGCCCACCGCCTGTTGGATGCCGGCGTTGGTGTTGACCACAATGCCGCCATTACCGGGCAGTTCGATACGGCGAACGCGCTCGTCGTGAGTGGCTACTGCAAGGTTGGCCACCGCATCCCATTCGGGCGAGGCATCCATAAGCAGCAATTCCCAGTTGTCGTAGCTCTGGGCAAGCACCGAATCCAGCAGCTCGCTCAGGTAGACCCGATCGGTCTTATAGCACGGCACGACAATGCTCACGAGCGGTCGGTAGGCAAATGCTGCCGAAGTGACCCGCTGGCACGCCAGGTCACCCGGCTTTGCGCGATGCTGCTCAAACCAGCGACGATAAGCGGCGTCATCCGCGCGCGCGTCCTTCATACGGTTCCAACTGTCATCGACCATGCCGTTGTACAGACGACCATCCATGGAGCAAAAGCCAGTCTTGATCTGCCCCACGGGATCGCTCGCAATCGCGACAAAATCGCGTATATCCTGAAACATCTCCACACTCAGGAAGGTTTTATTGAGGCGCGTCCCGTTCTGCTGCGGCACATCGAGCTGCGACTCAAACACATGCACCGTGGCATCGATGACGTTCATATGCGTATCGAAGATCTGGAGCTCGGGGGCGCAGTCGGAGTCCCCTGCCCACGCAATTTCGTAGCGCCACACGGCGCCCTCGTCCGCCGGTAAATAGCGCACGGCGTCAATCTCGTAGCAACCGCAACGCTCGCCACGTTGCACATCGCGAATAAGCGCGCACAACGCAGGTTTCGTCTTGTAGTTAATCTTGGATTCCAGCTTGGCCACACGGCTGTCAAGGCGAATGGAGCCAAGCTTACGCGACCCAGCGGCAAACTCAACGTCAATCATCGAGCCATCCAAGAACGGAAGCACCAAAACGGCGAGTTCACGCTCATAGTCGGCGACAGAAGGGCAAAGCGCCAACACGCGACCGTGGTCGACGGGCAGCGCCAGGCACGGCACGCAAGCGCCATTCGTCATTGCGTGGGCAAAGGCTTGGGGACCTTCCTGCTCAATAAGTGCGGAGACATCTTCGCCAGCAAAACGAAGCAGAATAAACAGACGGCCCTGGCTGCGGCAAAGCGCCAAACGCTTGATACTCATCTACACTTCTCGCTTTCCCAGGGCGTTCGCTGCCATGCGTTTGCAGGCACCCAGGCGCCCAAACCTCAAGACGTCGTAATCGAACATGAGCTTTTTGCACGCACGGGCATTGGGGGCCTTGCTGGTAAGCGCCGCACGCACCATAGCAGCAACAGAAGAAGCGCATTGTGCGAGCGCAGCATCGCTGCCCACGGCAGAACCGGCAAGTGCCGTGGCAACGGCAGCAAACACCTTGCCGCAGTCCGAACCCAGTAACCTAAGCGCATCGTACAGCACCAGATCGCAGAGAAAGTACGCCAGGTCATCGGCATGCTGGACATCGAGACCATCGCGCTGCCAGTCAGCCAGCACCGCGGAGTAAATCTTCACGTGCTCCAGCAGACGTGTTTCGTCGTCGTAGCGCATGGTGTCCATGAGCGAACCCTTGCGCGCCACGCGGTAGTCATACAGCTTGTTCGAGATAAGCGCGGTCTTGCGCGAACGGCCGTACACGGCAAAATCGAAGACCTGGTCCTCGCCATACTTAACGGTTTCGTCGAACACGATCCCGTTGCCCAGCAAAAACTCACGCTTGCAGGCGGTGCGCCATGCAAAGGGGCGAGAAGCTTCCTTAAACAGTAGGTCGGAGCTATAGCCTTCAAACGACACATCGCGCGGGCTCAGCACATAGTTAAGCCACGGATACCCCGCCTCGAGCGGATACGGATTCGCGCCAAAGGTCAAAACGTCGCAGTCCTCGCGCTCAAAGGCATCGACGATCACTCGGCATGCATCGGGCGTAAATCGGTCGTCGGAATCCAAAAACGCGACGATAGGCGCCGTGGACGCAGCGATGCCGGCATTACGTGCACTCGACAGGCCACCGTTCTCCTTATCGACCAGCGTAAAACGCGCATCCTTTTCGCAATAGGCAGCCGCAATATCGCGCGAACCGTCCGGCGAGCCATCGTTGACCAGCACGCCTTCCCAATCGGGCATGTCCTGCGCAAGCAGAGAGTCCAGGCACCATGCCAGGCACTCCTCTACCTTATAGATAGGAACGACAACGGAAATCTTGGGGGTAGCCATAGTCAAGTGCTCCTACTGTGCGACCGGAACGTCATCGGGGTGCGGATTATCACCGTAGGTGCGCTGATACGTCAGCACGCGCCAGACCAGCGGCAGGCCGCCAATCTTAAAGTAGTGCTTAAACGTATTGAGCTTGCCGGGCTTCTTAAAGTCAAAGCGCGAATCGATATAAGCACGGGGCGACTTGACCATCAGGCGCAAGTCGGTCTCGCCGCGCGGATCGAACAGCGACAGATCAAAGCGACCGGCATCCCAATCGGCCTTGAGCTCGGGCGAAGCCTTCTCCCAAAACTGCTCGCGCAGCTCATCGACCAGACGCTCGTCATTCCAGCGATACGTATCGACCTTCATGCGCATTAAAATGCCCTGGAGCTGAACCTTGAGCTCGGGACGTTCATCCAAAAAGCGCTGCATCTCGGCGTATTCGTCGCACACGCAAAATACCTTGTTGGGCGAATTAACTGAGCTCTTCTCGTTGTCTTGGCGATAGCACAAAATGGGGTCCGCGATAAACGCTGCACGCTCGGCGCATGCCCAAACCTTAAAGTTAAAGCCTGCGTCCTGATACGAGGCACCCGGCGTGGGGAGAAAGCGAATCTGATTGGCGTTGAGAAACTCGCGCCGATAGATGGCAGACCAAATGGAAGGCTTGCGGTAGAAGATCCCCGGGCGATCGACGGGGCGATACGCGGCGCCTGTCATATGCTCGTCGATAATTCCAAACAGCTCACGGCGCTCGCTGGGCGTGGACCAATACAGGTAAAAGTCTCCCTTTACCACATCGGCATGTTCAGCATCGGCCTTGGCGACCAGCTTTTGGAGCGAATCCTCAAACATAAAGTCGTCGGACTCAAGGATGCCCACGTACTCGCCGCGCGCCATCTCCAGGCCGCGGTTCATCGAGTCGCCGTAGCCGCTGTTGGCTTTGTCGATCATCTTTACACGGGGGTCGCGCTCCATGTACTCGCGGATGATATCCGGCGAGCTATCGGTGGAACCGTCATTGATACAGATGATCTCGATGTCCTTGAGCGTCTGCGCCACGGCGGAATCGAGGCACTCGCGCAGATAGCGCTCGACATTGCAAATGGGGACAAGCAGCGAAACTTTAGGGGTATCAGAGTTCTGCAAGAGAACCTCCTGTTGAATAGCGTGTAACAGGGTTATTTTAGCAGCCGAGTTGCGGCGGGCGGCAGCGCTTGGAACTAGAGAAAGCGCTCCAGGCAAGCTTTGAGACCGCGAGTCGAAAGATAGAACAGCGTGGCGTCTGCCATCGAAACGTCCGAGGTCGCCGCAACGAGCTTGTGGGCAACACGGCGAACGGCGCCCTTAGCAGACATATCCGCCCACTCCGTTCCCAAAAACGCCGTAAGGTCCATGTTGACGCGAGCCGCCACGCGATGGAAGTCATCGGAATCCAAGCGCGCCAGGTCGAACACAATGAGGTCCAAAAACCAAGTTATCAGCTCGCCGGGACACAGGTCCAAAAGACCGTAGGCTGCCCAGTCCTCCAAGACCTCCTCGAGCATTCTCATGTGGGCGTCAAGCTTTTTGGCGCGAGCCTCGGCACTGTTGAACTCGTGCGTCGCCGATTCGCTCTCCATCACGTAGTGGTAGAACTTGTCCGGCATGACGACGGTCTTGCGGGCAAGCGCATAAGCCGCGAATTGGAAGACGACGTCCTCGCCCAAAGCCAAACCGGGGGCGAAGCGAATGCCTTCGCGATTGAGCAGCTCGCGCGAAAAAGCCGCACGGCAGGCATAGGGCTGCGCATTCGAATGGAACAGCAGTTGGAGATCACGGGCGCCGAAGGTACCGGCTTTGGGGCTCATGAGTTGCTGGACGCGTTTGGGGGCAGCATCGGCTGGTTCACAGACGCCGCCAAAAACGGCGGCCTCGGCATCTGCAGACTCCATGGCATGCAGCACGCGCTCGACCGTCTGGACATCGATGTAATCGTCGGCGTCCACAAAAAAGACGGTCTCGCCCTCGGCGGCATCGATACCGGCATTTCGAGCACACGAGACGCCCGCGTTTTCCTGGTCAATCACCAGCACGCGATCGTCGGCCTGTGCGATCTGGCGCAACACGTCCAACGAATCATCGGTCGAACCGTCGTTGACGCAGACAACCTGAATCGAGCGCTCGGACTGGGCCAACAGCGAATCGAGGCATCGCTGAATGGAACGCACAGAGTTATAAACGGGGACGACAATGGTAGCTTTAGGACACGAGACCTCTCCCATGCCGACCTACCCCCTCAGCGATTCGATGAGGAAGGCGGCGACCACGCCAGGGCCTCCAACCGAGGCGTAATACTTAGCGCGCCCCAAGGCACCATCCGTCGCAAAACTCGGATGCTCGTCAACCCAGCCCTCAGGATCTTTGAGAATGGCAGCGAGATTCGCGCGCTTCCACGGCTTGAGGTCGTCAAGCGAAAACTCCCCCGCGTCCAAGGCCGCCTGAAATTCCTTAGCCATCTGCACCAGGAACTCCTTATAGAACTTAGGCGCTAGGCGCACATAGTTCCACATGTACGAATCGTACTTAATGAGTTGATTGAACTTGAGCATGCGCGCGACGTCATCACTTGCGTGGTCGCGGGCATAATCCTCTCGAATCCAACGCTCAATCTCGGCATACTCGGTATTGACGCAAAAGACCTTAGCCGAAGAATTGACCGAGGAATTCTCGTTGTCCTGGCGATACGACAACACGGCATCATGCAGGTAAACAGCCTTATCGGCGCACGCGATCACCTTAAAGGCAAATGACGTGTCCTGAAAGGATGCCCCCGGAGTCGGCAGGAACGCAATGCCGTTGCGCTCAAGAAAATCGCGACGGTACACGGCCGACCAAATCGACGGTTTTTGCTTAAAGAACTGCGTCGTATTGCTGGGATGCACCGGTTTGCCACAATCCCTTGCCTTAAACATCTCGTGCAGCGAACGGCGCTCCTCGGGCTTAGACCAGTAGAAATCAAAGTTCGCCTTCGCAAAGTCGGCATTATTGGTATCGGCGGCCGAGACAAGCTTATCGAGTGCGTCGGGCGCCATAAAGTCATCGGACTCCAAGATGCCAACGTACTTGCCACGCGCCATCTCCAGACCGTGGTTCATCGAGTCGCCGTAGCCGCTGTTGGCCTTGTCGATCATCTTGACGCGCCCATCGCGCTCCATATACTCGCGGATAATCGCCGGCGAGTTGTCGGTCGACCCGTCGTTGATGCAGATGATCTCAATATCCTTGAGCGTCTGCGCCAGGGCGGAATCGAGACACTCGCGCAGGTAGCGCTGAACATTGTAAATGGGGATAAGCAGCGACAGAACAGGGCTGCCAGAGGCGTTAGTAGACAAATGTGCTCCTTAGGAAATACCTGTCATTTCATGGTATCAAAGGGTCAGCGCGCCAGCGGGCGTTTATATAATCTATGGAGCCCGCAGAGGCAAACAGGTACGAAAGGACGTCATGCAGCCCAAAGCCGCACGCAATATATCCATCGAAGCGCTGCGCTTAATCGCGGTCGCCGGTATCGCGGTGTTCCACACCTTTCAGTGGACCTTCCAGGCGACCTGCGTCGGCTTGCCGGAATACGTGCCGCTTGCCGCCTTCCCCCATTCCGGCGTGCTCGGTTTTATTAACTTGCTGGGCTGCTGGGCCAACGAGGTCTTCTTTATGATCTCGGGCTATTTTCTCATCGCCTCGGCCGCGTGCGCTTGGGACGGTGGGGCAACGTGGAAGCCACAAATGCAACGGATGGCGCAGCGTCTGGGCAAGGTCGTTATGCCCACTGCGTTTTATTGCGTCGTGGCGCTCGCGTGGTCCACGGTCGTCTCCCCCATTCCCGATGTTACCCTCAACACGCACCACTGGTACACGCTAGGCCTTGAGTTTATCTGGGTCTATGCCGCCACGGTCTTCATGGCGCCATGGTTTGGACTGGCTAAGAGTCGACTCTCCCAGAAGAGCTACGCGACGACGGTCATCACCGTTGGCATCCTCGCATTTGCTGTTAACGGGTATTTAGCCGCCATGAGTACGACAAGCGCCGGCGAGTTTTCTTGGCTCCAGAAGCTCATGAGCGCTGCCACGTACGTAATCGCGTTTTTGATCGGCGGGCTGCTCCGCGACGTTACCGATGTCATGGATTCGGACAGGGTGGGCACCTTGGGCACGCGGTCGCTCGCAGCGGTTTTGGTGCTCGCCATCATCTTGGAAGGAGCACTCTCCTTCACCGGCAACCTCACGGCGATGGCAGTCCTCTCCTACAAGTCGACCTCGCTGATCTCGTTTGCCCTCGCTGCCGCTTCCTTGCTCTTTGCGGCAACCCGACGCAGTACCTCAGGCAATCCACGGACTGCAGGTGTCATCGTCACCTTATCGACCGCCACGCTCGGTTTCTATGTGATGCAGTCGCTCACCAGTAGCCTGTGGCGTCCCGTCTTCAATACGTTGCTCGCAAACATACTGGTCAGCCAAAACAGCCCGGCAGTTATATGTATCGTCACGGGTGCCGTCATTAGCATAGTCTTTGCCTTAGCGCTCCTCATCATCGATGCAGCTAGAAGCCTTATCGTTCGCAAGCTCAAGCGGCAATAGACACGCTGCCGTCAGACGCCAAAGCCGCTACACCCGTGGCAGGTTCCTGCGTTTTATTCAAAGCTTGCCGTCAAGGTGCGCCGAGCCTTTACAATAGGACAGTCCCAAGGACGTATTCGATAGCTTCCGCGCAGCACTCGCCCGCCGCGCGTGAAAGGATATATTGCCCCATGCCTTCAACCCTTCCCGCCCCCATCGATAAGCTCGCCATCGTTGTCGTCACGTACAAGCGCCAGGAACTCCTAGCCAACTTGTTCGACTCCATGACCGAGCTCACGGCAACGCCCTGGCGCATCGTGATTGTCGATAACGAGAATTCGCGCGAGACCGAGGCCATGTGCACCGCATTCAACGAGCGCCTGGCCAACCTGTGGGGCATCGACACCGAGCAGCCCGACGCGCAGGGCGGCACCGACCGTGTCATCTACGCCCCGCAGCTCGAAAACGGCGGTGGTGCGGGCGGCTTCTCCGCTGGAACCAAGTGCGCCTACGATCTGGGGGCCCAGTGGTTCTGGGTCATGGACGACGACGTGCTCGTCATCCCCGAAGGCATCGAGCGCTTGGCCAAATGGACCGACCGCTACGATGTCATCCAGGGTTCGCGCCTGGACTTTGACGGCGGCGCCTTCTTTTGGCAGTACCAGCTCATCCTTTCGCTCGGCATTCCCAACCCTGTCGCCAAGTGGGACTTGGGCCCCGAGGGCTACCGCGCCATGAACCAGCTGTGCTTTGAGGGCGGCATGTTCTCGCGCCGCGTGGTCGACAAGATTGGCCTGCCCGACGCACGCTTCTTTATCTACGGCGACGATGCCTGCTACGGCTACGTGGCCAGCCAGTACTTCCCCGCCGCCGTGGTCGCCGACGTGGTGCTCAAGCGTGCCCGTGCCGTCTCCAACTGGGATATCGCCGGCAAACGACAGCTCAACTCCACGAGCGACACCAACCGTTACTACATCATGCGCAACCGCGGCTTTTTGGCCCGTTACATGCAAATCTACGGCGACTATCATCCCGTGCTGTTCCGCCTGGGCAATGCCGCGACCTTCTGCAAGGAATTCATTCGCCTGGCTGCCGTCGACAAATGTTTTAAGACCGGTATACCGGCGCTGCGCCGTGGCATGAAGGACGCCCGCAAGATCGTTAAGGATCCCAACTGGAAGCCCATGCCGCCCATGAAGGACGCAGGGCAGTAAAGGGCTTTCGCCCGCCGCTACAGTCGTTGGCACACCACGGATACACACTGACCGTCAAAACCAAAGCCCCAACGCATGCGCCCGACGGCGGGGCGCGGCACGCGGATATCATCGATGCCGTCGCGCTCTATGTCGAGCAGTGCCTGAACCGCCAACAGTTCCAGGCCCAGGGCATCGACGCCAGGGTCGTACATCATGTTGATCGTTATCAGCGGTCGCTCATCGAGCATGCCGAGCGTGTCGGCCACGTCAAACACCCGACCGGTAGGAATCACCTGGATATCCCAGCGATCCGAAACGCCACTTCGCTTGGAGCTGGGATTGCAATAGCCGGGCAGTCCAAAGCAGAGCCCCTGAAGCGCCAGATGATAGGCTGTCGGCACATCTGATTGGCCCACATCGATGCCCAGATCGCCGATAGCACAGCTCAATGCTTGCTTTACAGTGTCCTCGTCTCCTCGACACAGCCCGTCATGGAACGAGTCGATAATTCCGACGTCCTCAACGGCGCACTCAAACCATTCCAGAATTACAAGACGGAGCGCCTGACGCACTTCGCTGTTAGGCAGACGCAGGAAACGAAGGCACGCACCGTCCCCCGAATGCCCCGTCATATCCGTCGTAAGAAATCCAGACAGATACAGCGCAGTCCAGATATCTTCGGGCTTGGCGGCATCGACCTCCTCGGCATGCACATGCACTGGCGCCTCAATAAACCCATGCGCCTCAAGTAAATCGAACAATGCGGACAGGCGCATGAGATTCCAGTCGCCGACGCATGCGCTCAGACGGTCGGCATAACCATACAGATCTGCCCGAACGGGCGCGACGCAACCGCGATGCACGTAGTCCAGCACGCGCTCCGGGCTCGAGCAATAAAAGCCACCAAACAGATAGCCCTCGAGCCACTCACGCGCGTCATCCAGACAGTCGTTGCGCCCGATGCGATCCAGCAGCACCTGGACTTCGTCGTCCGAAAAACCGAACCATCGATCACACCAACTCGACAGCGGTGTCGCCGACCGATAGGAAACCCCACGTTGGGACAACGCGAACTCGGCAGGACCGGGGCGCTCGCCCATAAGACACGTCAATCGCAACGAGTCGCCGGCATCGGCAATGGTGTCGAACAACATACGGCTGAGCGACTCTAGGGAATCCACGCTACCGTCGTCCTTAGCGTCCAAACGCTTTGGACATACCGCGTCGTAGTCGTCTATCAGAAGAACAACCTGCTCATCGAAGGCTGTCTGGAGCAGTTTAATGAGCACGCCAAGTGCCGCATCGATCTCCTTATCGCTGGCCACACCACGCGCCACCCTCTCGATAAGACGGACCTCACGTCTTGACAGATCAGGCGCGGCAAGCAGCGACAGCAATCGGGCGCACTCGTGTGCAACAGCGCTGCGAATAGCCGCCGCAGCATCAGCGTCACACCTCACAGCGGCAGTTGAAAAGTCAAGCGTGATGACCGGATAACACGCGTGCTCATCACGATGGCGACCGCCGCCCGCCTGCCAAATCTGGGTGCCGACGAACGGGCTTCGATCCGGCCGTTGATCAGGTCGTTCCAAATAACATTTGAGCATCGATAGGTTCACGCTCTTGCCAAAACCCTTGGGCCGACAACAAAGCACAACAGGCGCTTCGCTGTCCAATATATCGGCAATAAACATAGTCTTATCGACGAGTAAACACCGATTGATTGCATCGGAAAAGTCGTGTACATCAACCGGCAGAGCTGCGTTATCCGCATAACTGAGCAACCGTGCGCCAAACGCATGAGCAACACCATAATTCGCCTGTTCAGACACCGTAAACTCTCCTTCTAACGCAGCACGATGCCCATTGTAGCGAGCGGGTAGAGCGCAACAATATCGACATGCAAACGTTTCGGGCAACGGTAGCAACAGACCCCCGAGGGGGCATAACAAATCGTTGCACAACAAAAACGAGGCCCGATGCCGCCGCACCGGACCCCGTCCCAAACTCTTATAGAAAACGATCTGGAAGATTACTCCTCCGAGCCGTCCTCCCCTGAAGCCTTGTTCTGCTGATCGAGTTTATGCTTGCCACTTACGATAGACGTGGCGCCCAGCGTGGCCAAGCTTGCACTGGCAAGGCTCGCCATCACAATCAGATCGCCCGTCTTGGGCATATTGCCGCCAGATGACTTGGTAGTTGTAGTCGTCGTGGTTGTAGTGGTCACCGTTTTGGAATCATTCTGCTCCTGGGCCTGGTTGTCGGCACCGCTCTTGTCGTCGTCTTCGGACTGCTTCTTTTCGCCCCCGGCCTTGCTCTTGTCCTTCTCCTCAGATTCAGACTTCTTATCCTCGCTCTTCTTCTGTTCGGACTTGTCGCTCTTCTCCTCAGAGCTAGAACCCTTATCGGATTCGGTCTTCTCGGAAGCCTCGTCCTTGGAGTCGCCCTTTGCGGCTTCGGTCTTTTCCGCGGAAACCTGATCAGAGTTGTCCTTGTTCTGGGTCGAGCCGTTATTGACGCCAGCCATCAGCGAAGAGCCCAGCGTAGAACCAAGTTGCACGGAGAAAGAAGGCTTCTTGTCCGGCGAAGCAACGGGAGCGTCCGGCGCCTTATTCGAGTCGTCCTTGGAAGCATCAGAATCAGGGGTTGCGTCAGAGCCGGAGCCGTTGTTAGAGCCAGTGCCAACGGACGAATCGCTCGAGCCAGTGGAAGAGTCAGAGGAACCAGCGTCGGTCGAACCAGAGGCGGCGCTGTCCGTATTGCCGGCAGAGCTTGAAGACGAATCGCCCGCAGCAGAGCCGTTTGAATCGGAGCCGTTCGAGGTAGAGCCGTTGTTGGTAGTGCCACCAGCAGAGCCATCACCGCCAGCATCGGTCGAGGGCGCATCCATCCTGTCATCATTGACATCGTCACTCGAGTCGTCATTCGAATCAGGTGTCGGCGAGGGCGCCGGCGTGGGCTCGGGCTGCACGGGCGTCGCAGCGGCAGCGGCCTCGTCCTCGGCGATATAAACCAAGCAGTCCTTGAGCTCGTTGCGGTAGCGGTTCTTCCAGCCCTCATGATACTGAGGCTGGCTCGAATACTTGGTAGCGACGTTATTGACCACGCTATTGGAGAGCGCCGTCACAAACTCGCGGTCGGACATATCGTTGGAGAGATTCGCCCAACGGAAGAAGTCCCTGCAGCCACCGGTGCCGCACATGTTGGTGATGCTCCACACCATGCCCTTGACGCAATCGGCGCGGCCCGAAATATCAATGCCCAAGCCGCTCTTGAGCCACGCCTCGGTCACCGCATAGTACGAGTTGTACGCATACGCATCCTGCAGAGCCGAAAACTCAGCAGGGTCGGTGTTATAAGCGCCCTGGAAGGCCTCCTGCGCAATACGGCCCAACTCGGTGAGCTGGCCGTTCTCGTACATGGCATTGCTCGTGTTGGAAATCTCGCTGCCGCGATCAATCGCATCCTTGAGCATGCTGTATTTTTCGGGGTTGTAGTTGTAGGCCTGCTTCATAAACGGAATGAGCGACCATCGACGGTCGAACTGGTAATAACCCAGCGCGTTATAGCCGTCGCCATACGAAAAGCCCTGGTTATAGTTGCCATGGCTCTCGTACTTGGTAAAGTACTTCATCTCGGGGGTCACGTTAACAAACGAAACGCCCTGGACCGACCTCAGCACGCCCGAGAAGGACTGCTGGGTATAGAGACCCTTATCGATATCGGTCGCATCCGAGGCAACGCCCGGTGTGGGCTCCTCGGCGGCAGCGGGTGCGGGTGCGGTAACGGCGCCAAACGAAAGCGCCAGCGTCAGGCCCGCGACAATCGCAGAATGCTTGGGCTGCATAAGATCCTCCCTGCATTGGTGTAGTTAAAGTGCAGTTTGCAAAGATAGAAATAAGTATTGCAGCTCGCCCGTTGTTGCACAACAACCCCTCGGTAAACGGCAACAACCCTCCGCGAAATCTTAAGGAATTAAACAAACTGGTCGTCAGGCACTAGAAGAAGCTCGCCGTAACGCTCCATCAGCCCGTCTCTCAACTGACAGAAAGCGGGGATATAGACGTTCATGATGCGCTGAATCAAATCTTGAGCGAGCTTGTTGTCATAGATATGGACGTTCGTATTGCGGTCTCTGAGCATATCTAGCCAGGCCGCCTCATTAATAAAGTCGTAGAATCGGTACGACTCCTTCAAGATGGCACGAGGAGACCCCGACGCGGCAAGCGTAGCGCCCTCATACTCGAGCAGACGCTTAAGGAGCTTCCAGCTCAGTTCAAATTGAAGATTGAACTTATTAATCAATCCACTCTGAACAAAATCATTGCTAAGATCCTGATTGGGCGCATCCTCAAGATTCGCCAAGGCGCTGACAAAGTTCTCATATTTTTTCATACAGGACTACACCATCCCTAGCTATTTCGTCGAGCAACGACTGCGATGTGGACTCATCGAGATTGACGACGTCTACATTTAAAAGAGTATCAAGACGCTCCTCGATCAAATATGACAACCGGCCGAAATCCCGGCAACCTGCTACGGCGATGTCAATATCGCTTTTAGGCAAATTGTCACCTCGAGCGCGAGACCCAAACAGTACAACCTTCTCGGCGTCACATTCCCGAGCAAAAACCTCGATTTGCTTGTACACCTTATCGAGAGATGCCATTTGAAGTCCTACAGCTTAATGTCGAAGTTGATCTCGGGGACGGCAGCAAGGTCGGCTAACGTCACGCCGTCGACGTACTTTTCGATCACGTCGTCCAGACCGCGCCAGAATTTGACGGTCGAGCAAAGATCGCTGCGGGCGCAGCTGTTGTCGATGCCATCGCACGCCACCGGAGCCGTGCTGCCCTCGACGGCGCGCAGGATGTCGCCAGCACGCACCTCGGCCGGGTCCTTGGCCATCATGTAGCCGCCGCCCTTGCCGCGCACGCTCTTAAGGAGGCCCGCCTTCATGAGCGGACGGACCAGCTGTTCCAGATACTTTTGCGAGATACGCTCGCGGTCGGCGACCTCGCGCAGGGCGATCTTGCCCTCGGCGTCACCAAGCGCTGCGATATAGATCATCAGTCGGAGGGCATAGCGGCCCTTGGAAGAAATGAGCATACCTACCCTCTCATCGCATCTGGGACAACATAACCAGGTTTGTTTGTCCCATTTCTTAAGTAAGTGGGACAAACACAACAGGTTATTATGTCCCAGAATTTGAAAAGTCGAGTGGATTAGTCGGGTTTTCCCTTGACTAACGCCGAACCCATAGTAACTTTATTCCGAGAAGATTCCTAGGGTTTCGTACACCCATGAGTACACCATATACAGAGAGGAACAGCATGAGCGCAAATCCGCTGCTTTCCATCGAAGGTCTGACCGCCTCCGTGGACGAGAAGACCATCCTCCACAACGTCAACCTCAACGTCGCCGCCGGCGAGACCCACGTGCTGATGGGACCCAACGGCGCCGGCAAGTCCACCCTTGGCCACCTGGTCATGGGCGATCCCGTCTACACGGTCAACGACGGCCGCATCGTCTTTGACGGCCAGGACATCACCGAGCTCACCACCGACAAGCGCTCGCGCGCCGGCCTGTTCCTGAGCTTCCAGGCCCCGGTCGAGATCCCGGGCGTGCCGCTGTCGAGCTTTTTGCGCGCCAGCATCGCCGGCCGCCCCGGCCTGGAGATGAAGGGCAAGGAGTTCCGTCGTCGCGTCAAGGAGCTCGCAGCCGAGCTCAACATGGACACCGCCTACCTCAACCGCGAGCTGGGCGTGGGCTTCTCGGGCGGCGAGAAGAAGAAGGTCGAGATGCTCCAGCTCCTGCTGCTGCAGCCCAAGCTCGCCATCCTGGACGAAACCGACTCGGGCTTGGACGTCGACGCGCTTTCCACCGTCAGCCACGGCATGGACGCCTACCGCAAGAGCTGCGACGGCTCCATGCTCATCATCACGCATAACACGCGCATCCTGGAGCACCTGGATGTCGACCGCGTACACGTTATGGTCAAGGGCCACATCGTGCGCGAGGACGACGCCTCGCTCATCCCCTGGATCGACAAGAACGGCTTTGAGACCTTCGAGCGCGAGGCAGCCGAGCAGCGCGTCGAGGCCGAGGCCGCCGCTGCCGAGCAACAGGCGTAAAGGGGCGACGCAATGACCAAGAACCGCACCGAGGTCGCGGACATCGACCGCAGCCTCTACGACTTCACCTACGGCGAGGAGGGATTCGAGCGCCTCGACGCCGGCATCACGCCCGACATTGTGCGCGAAATCAGCGCCAAGAAGGACGAGCCACAGTGGATGCTCGATCTGCGCTTAAAGTCCCTCGAGATCTTCAACCGCTTCCCCGACCCGACGTGGGGCCCCTCGATCGAGGGCCTGGACATGGACAACATCGTCACCTACGTCAAGCCCAACACCGACCAAAAGCACGACTGGGAGTCGGTGCCCGACGACATCAAGAACACCTTTGAGCGCTTGGGCATCCCCGACGCCGAGCGCAGCTACCTGGCAGGCGTCGGCGCGCAATACGACTCCGAGCTCGTCTACCACAACATGCAGGACACGGCGTCCAAGATGGGCATCGTCTACTCCGGTATTGAAGAAGCCCTGCACGATCCACAGTGGGAACCGCTCATCCACGAGAAGTTTATGACGCTCATCCCGCCCACCGACCACAAGTTTGCGGCCTTGCACGGCGCCGTATGGTCGGGCGGCTCGTTTGTCTACGTGCCCAAGGGCACCAAGTTGGACTTCCCGCTGCAGAGCTACTTCCGCCTTAACGCCAAGGGCGCCGGCCAGTTTGAGCACACGCTCATCATCGTCGAGGACGACGCCGATCTACACTTCATCGAGGGTTGCTCCGCGCCCAAGTACAACGTTGCCAACCTCCACGCCGGCGCCGTCGAGCTCTTTGTGGGCAAGCGCGCGCACCTGCGCTACTCGACCATCGAGAACTGGTCCAAAAACATGTACAACCTCAACACCAAGCGTGCGCGCGTGGACGAGGATGGCGACATCGAGTGGATCAGTGGCTCCTTCGGCAGCCACGTGGGCTACCTCTACCCCATGAGCGTGCTCAACGGCCGCCGCGCCCGCTCGAGCTTTACCGGCATCACCTTTGCCGGTGCCGGCCAGAACCTCGACACCGGCTGCAAGGTCGTGCTCAACGCGCCCGATACCTCGGC
Organism: uncultured Collinsella sp.; assembly: GCA_902491395.1. Taxonomy (GTDB): domain Bacteria; phylum Actinomycetota; class Coriobacteriia; order Coriobacteriales; family Coriobacteriaceae; genus Collinsella. Next base: position 5,383 of record CABUHO010000023.1, on the reverse strand, counting down.
AACCGTCGAGACCAAGGGCATCTCCAAGAGCGGCGGCATCCAGACCTTCCGCAGCTCCATCGTGGCCACGCCCAAGGCCGAGGGTTCCAAGGCAACCGTGAGCTGCCAGTCGCTGATGCTCGACGACCAGAGCCGCTCCGACACTATTCCGGCCATGGACATCCGCGCCAAGAACGTCGACATCGGCCACGAGGCCACCATCGGCCGTATCGGCGACGACAAGGTGTTCTACCTGATGAGCCGCGGCATCTCGGAGGAAGAGGCCCGCACCATGATCGTCAACGGCTTTGCCAACCCGGTCTCCAAGGAGCTGCCGCTGGAGTACGCCGTCGAGATGAACAACCTGATCAAGCTCGAGATGGAAGGAGCGATCGGATAATGAAACAGGAAACCAACGCCGCTGCTACCACGCTCGAGCAGGTCAACGCGATGCCCGCAGCAACCTGGGGCTGGTTGAAAATGAACCAGACCAAGCTCGAGCTCTCTGACGAGCTTGCCGCCGCTCCCGCCGAGGCCGTCGAGGTCGAGGGCTTGGACGAGCAGTTTATTGGCGTGACAGACGCGTTCGACGCCGCCATGAACGCCATGGCCGAGCGCTTCCCCGAGCGCCGTGCCTCCGCCCCCGGTGATGCCGCCGACCGCGCCCGCATCACGCCCGAGACCGAGCTCGACGTGCCCGCCACATCCGTCTACCAGGCCGGTGCCATCAAGCTGGAGGAGGAGCTCTCCCCCGCTGAGGCCTTCGAAACTGGCATGGGCGAGGCTGCCTACGCCTACTTGGCCGAGCACACTACCAAGCGCATCGTCATCGATGTGCCCGCATACAAGCACGCCACGGTTACCGTGCGCGTGAGCGGTGTCGACGCCGCCGCGGCCATCGCCGCCATCGACGTCGTCGCCCGTCCCCAGTCGACGCTCAATCTGCATATTGCCCTAGACTCCCCCGTTACCGGCAAGGGTGTCGTGGGCTCCGTGCTGCGTGTGTGTGCCCACGAGTACGCCACCGTCAACGTAACCTGCACGCAGACGCTCGACGATAGCTGGATCGCGCTCGACGACACCGGCCTGTTCCTGGACGAGGGCGCGCGCGTCAACGTGCAGCACACCGTCCTGGGTGCCGGCGCCAGCGCCACCGGCCTTGCCGGCGACCTGCTGGGCGATACCGCCAAGGTCACCATCGATACTGATTACCTGGGCGCCCGCGAGCAGGTGCGCGACTTTAACTACGAGCTGCGCCACCGCGGTCGCAAGACCGAGTGCGAGATCGACGCCAACGGCGTGCTGACCGGCACGTCCAAGAAGGTCTACCGCGGCACCATCGACCTCGTGCACGGCTGCAAGGGTGCAACCGGTACCGAGCGCGAGACGGTGCTTTTGGCCAACAAGGGCGTCGACAACAAGACCGTTCCCGTCATTCTCTGTGACGAGGACGACGTCGCCGGCAACCACGGCGCCACCATCGGTCACGTCCGCGACGAGCAGCTGTTCTACCTCGCCTGCCGCGGCCTTGACCAAAACGCCGCCGAGGACCTGTTCATCCGCGCCAAGCTGGAGGACGCCGCGCTTTCCGCCACCGACGAGCGCACCCGCGCAGCCGTCGTCCGCCTGGGCAACAACCTGATCGATAACTTTGAGGAGGAGCTCGCATGATCGACACCGAGCACGTTAAATGCGACACCTGTACTGCCCCCGAGCCCATGGAGCTCGACGCCAGCGACGAGGCTTCGCGCGGCTGGCCCACCGTGGACATCGAGACCAACCCCTACAAGGGCCAGTTCCCGCTGTTCCAGCAGCACCCCGAGATCGCCTTCCTCGATAGCGCCGCCACCGCGCAGCGCCCTACCTGTGTGCTCGACGCCGAGCGCGACTTCTATCAGCGCATGAACGCCAACCCCCTGCGCGGCCTGTACTCGCTGTCCGTCGAGGCCACCGAGGCCATCGCGAAGGTCCGCCAGCAAATCGCCGACGTCATCGGCGCCCCCAACGCCAACGAGATCGTCTTCACCCGCAACACGAGCGAGTCGCTCAACCTGGTCGCCAAGAGCTTTGCGCCCACAGTGCTCGAACCGGGCGACGAGGTCGTCATCACTATCATGGAGCACCACTCCAACCTGATTCCGTGGCAGCAGGTCTGCCGCGAGACCGGCGCCAAGCTCGTCTACCTCTACCCCACCAAGACCGGCCAGCTCACGACCGAGGAGGTTCTTGCCAAGGTGGGTCCCAAGACCAAGATCCTGGCCGTGGGACAGGTCTCTAACGTGCTGGGCGTCGAGAACCCGGTCAAGAATCTCGGCAAGCTCGTGCACAAGTACGGCGGCTACCTGGTCGTCGACGGTGCGCAATCGCTGCCGCACATGCCGGTCGATGTGGCCGATCTGGGCGCCGATTTCTTTGCCTTTAGCGCGCACAAGGCCATGGGCCCCATGGGCATCGGCGTGCTGTGGGGCAAGATGGACCTGCTCAACGCCATGCCGCCCATGCTCACCGGCGGCGAGATGATCGACTCTGTCACCGAGCAGGACGCCGTCTGGGCGCCCGTCCCCGAGAAGTTCGAGGCCGGCACGCAGGACGCCGCCGGCATCTTCGCCACGGGTGCGGCACTCGACTACCTGGTCAACACGGTGGGTTACGAGAACATCCAGGCCCGCGAGCAGGCACTCGTCCACTATCTGATGGGCGAGCTCATGCAGCTCGACTTTGTCCAGATCATCGGCTCCATCTATTGGGACAACCACCACGGCGTCGTGAGCTTTAACGTCAAGGGCATCCATCCGCACGACGTCGCGAGCATCATGGACATGGACGGCGTCTGCATCCGCGCCGGTCACCACTGCGCGCAACCGCTGCTCACCTGGCTGGGCGTCGAGAACCTTGCCTGCTGCCGCGCCAGCGTAGCCTTCTACAACGACAAGGCCGACATCGACAAGTTCATCGCCGGCCTGCATCACGTTTGGAGCACGTTCAATGGGTAATCTGTACACCTCCACCACATTTATGGAGCACAACTCGCACCCCGACTATAAGTACGAGATGGATGCTCCCACGCACGAGCACGACGGCATCAACCCCAGCTGCGGCGACGAGCTCACCTTGCAGCTACGTGTCGAGAACAACGTGATCGAGGAGGCCTCCTTTACCGGCCACGGCTGCGCCATCAGCCAGGCAAGCGCCGACATCATGGCCGACCTCATCACCGGTGAGACGGTCGAGGAGGCTCGCCGCCTGGCGGAGCTCTTCCTCGCCATGATCCGCGGCGAGCAGCTCTCCGAGGAAGACCTGGAAGCCCTAGACGAAGCCGCCCAGCTCCAGGACATCTCGCACATGCCCGCCCGCGTCAAATGCGCCGAGCTCGCCTGGCGCACCCTCGACGGCATGCTCACGGGACAAAATAATCAGTAGTATTTGTCCCAAATCTTAAGAATTTTGTTGGCCGAATCGCTTGACAAGAGTGGTTCGGCCATTTTCTATTCCGAGCCCTCAGCCTGAGCATTCACCCGCGCATAAGCGCGCACGATACGAGAGACGGTACTCTTGCTGATTCCCGTATACCGTTCGATCTCGCGCACCGTGTAGCCGCCATCGTGCAGGGCGAAAACGATTCCGTCTCGCCGCGAGGGTGCTACGGTCTTGAGTTCGTTGAGCGGCACACCCAGGCGCTTCGCCATCTTGTCGGCAAACGCACGCCGCTCCCACTCCGTCTCATCCATATCGTGAATCACCGGATCGGAACCATCGGGCATCGACAGAGAATAATCCAGAAACCCCTTGGCAGACTCAAAGAGCTCAAGCACACAAGAAGGGTCCGAAAATCCCCTCGTCGCATCGTTGTCATACGCTCGAAGATACTCGGCAAAGCTGCTCCAGGGATAACGCTCGATCAGGGCGATACCCGCCTCCTGCGGATTAGCGTGAACATAGCGAATGGCAGCCATCAGATAACGGTCGGTATCGAGCGAGCGCCGGTCAAAACGGTTCTGGAACAGATGGCCCGTGCGCCCCGTGCGTTTATTGAACCGCCGCGCGTACGTCAAAAGCAGCCGGTGCATCGCCGCGCTCATCACGTCCTCGTAATCTGCAAGCACCAAATGCACGTGATTGCCCATAAGGCACCAGGCGACAACCGTCACGCCCGCCTCGCGGCAGCAATCGCGCATCAGCTCCAAAAACTCCCACCGGTCTTCATCGCCCTCAAAGATGAGCTGCTTGCCCGTACCGCGGGCACAGACATGGTAAAAGCCGGTAACCGTTCTCCAAACGCGCTGCATGGCGCTCCCTTCGCCGGGATTTGATTGCCATCCAATACAGCACGATTGAAGCGTGCCATCAAAACATTCACGCAAAACAATACACTCGCGCGGCCAAAGGCAGTAAACGGGCGGCGAACGGCACCGTTGCAACAGGTCAGACCCCGCAACGCATACAAGAGCTGACCAAAAGCTTGCCCAAGACGAACCCCCTCTACGGAAGTTCGCGACCACAGAACATATAGTTAAACCGTTTCAATTAAAACTTCCGGACTTCTCGCTACGAAAACTGAGCCGTTCGCCGAATATTCCGTGCATTTCGCGGTATTATAGGGGCTGCATGTCATGTCCCTTTCGAAGGGTCGCCCGGCAATCGCCAGCCACGACCCCCAGACGGGACGCCAACACGATAGAGAGGAGAGGCATGCAGTACTCACAGGAAGTGGAGAACATGTGCCCCGTTGCCAAGGGTGCATACCACGGCCCCGCACCCATCCCCGAGGAGGGCAAGTGGGTCCAGGCTAAGGAGATTTCCGACATCTCCGGTCTTACGCACGGTGTGGGTTGGTGCGCACCTCAGCAGGGCGCCTGCAAGCTCACGCTGAACGTCAAGGACGGCATCATCGAGGAGGCCCTCGTTGAGACCATCGGCTGCTCCGGCATGACCCACTCTGCCGCTATGGCAGGCGAGATCCTGCCCGGCAAGACCATTCTGGAGGCTCTGAACACCGACCTCGTCTGCGACGCTATCAACGTTGCTATGCGTGAGCTGTTCCTGCAGATCGTCTACGGCCGCAGCCAGACTGCCTTCTCCGAGAACGGCCTGCCTGTCGGCGCTGGTCTGGACGACCTGGGCAAGGGCCTGCGTTCCATGACCGGTACCATTTTCTCCACCAAGGCCAAGGGCGTCCGCTATCTGGAGCTGACCGAGGGCTACATCCTCAAGACCGCTCTGGACAAGGACAACCAGGTCATCGGCTATCAGTTCGTCCGTCTGGGCAAGATGATGGAGGACATCCGTCACGGCAAGGACCCGAAGGAAGCCTACGAGAAGAACATCGGCACCTACGGCCGCTTCTCTGCCGAGCAGGGCGCTGTCAAGTACATCGACCCGCGTGAAGAATAAGAGAGGGAGGAAC
>CABUHO010000022.1 GCA_902491395.1 uncultured Collinsella sp. | reverse complement strand
TACGAGGATTGAGCGAAGCGTAAGGATCCTGGAAGATAAACTGCATCTCGCGACGCATGTCCTTGATCTCATGCTTGCTCATCTCGGCAACATCTTTGCCCTGGAAGAACACCTTACCGGCAGTCGGCTTGGTCAGACGCATGATGGTGCGGCCCGTGGTGGACTTACCGCAACCAGACTCGCCGACCAGACCAAAGGTCTCGCCCGGATAAATCTCAAAAGAGATGTCATTTACAGCAGAGACGACGCGCTTGGAAAAACGCTTGGCGAACATGCCGGACTCTGCGGGGAACTCCTTAGAGAGGTGCTCGACCTTCAGCAGCGGAGTACGCTCGTTATTGTCTGCCATTTACGCCTCGCCTCCCTTCTTGGAATCCTTGCGCGTACGGGACGTCTCAGGAGCGTTCTTGAGGAACTCGGGGTCACCGGAGTAGTGGCACGCAGAGTAGTGACCAGACTCGGTGACAACGCGCTCGGGGCGCTGCTTGCGGCACTTGTCCGTCGCATAGGGGCAGCGAGGAGAGAAGACGCAACCCTCAGGCAGGTTCATGAGCGAAGGCGGGTTGCCGTGAATCGGCGTAAGCGGCTTCTTCTCCTCGATGGCCTGCTCCGGAATGGAACGAATAAGACCCCAGGTGTAGGGATGGCGGCTCTCGTAGAAGATTTCCTCAGCAGTACCGAACTCGACGGGACGGCCGGCGTACATAACCATGATCTTATCGGCCATATCGGCGACAACACCCAGGTCGTGGGTGATCATGATGATGGCGTTGCCGTTCTTCTCCTGCATCTCCTGCATAAGCTCAATAATCTGAGCCTGGATGGTAACGTCCAGAGCAGTCGTGGGCTCGTCGGCAATCAGAATATCGGGGTCGCAGGCAAGAGCCATGGCGATCATGACACGCTGACGCATACCGCCGGAGAACTGGTGCGGATACTCGTTGACGCGCTTCTCGGGCTCGGGAATACCGACGAGGTCCAAAAGCTCGGTGGCGCGCTTGAGCGCCTCCTGCTTGGAGTAACCACGGTGCAGACGAAGGCCCTCGCCCACCTGCTTGCCGATCTTGTAGACCGGGTTCAGGGAGGTCATAGGATCCTGGAAGATCATCGCGATATCGTTACCGCGAATGTGCTGCATCTCTTCCTCGGTCATCTCGAGGATAGAACGGCCGCGGTAGCGAACGTCACCGCCCTCAATCTTTCCCGGAGGCATCGAGATAAGGCCCATGATGGTCATGGCGGTCACGGACTTACCGGAGCCGGACTCGCCGACGACGCCCAGGGTCTCACCGCGATCGAGCGTGTAGGAGACACCGTCGACAGCGCGAACGACGCCATCCTCGGTGTGGAAATACATCTTAAGGTCATCGACCTCGAGCAGATGCTGGCCCTCGGGAACCGGCTGGTCCTTCAGGTCCACATAGTTCTTGTTCTTCTTCATCCTTATGCGTCCTTCATCTTGACGTCGAGGGCGTCGCGCAGACCGTCACCCAGCAGGGTGAAAGCGAGCACCGTCGAGAGAATTGCCAGACCGGGCATGATCATCATCCAGGGAGCAGTCAGGAGATACTGCTGACCGTCCTGAATCATGGAGCCCCACGAAGGCGTAGGCGGAATAACGCCCATGCCGAGGAAGGACAAAGCGGACTCGGTCAGAATGGCGCCACCAATGTTCATAGTCGCGTAGACGACGATGGAGGCAACGGAGTTCGGGAAGATGTGACGCACGACGATGCGAGCATCAGATGCACCCATCGCGCGCGCAGCGTCAACATAGTCGTTTTCCTTGACCGTCAGGATCGCGGATCGGAAGACGCGCGCAATCGAAGGCCAGCCGAGAATACCGATGGCGATAAAGACATTCTGAAGACCACGGCCGATAACGGCGATCATGGCGACAACGAACAGCACGTACGGGAACGCCAGGAAGATATCCGCACAGCGCATGATGATCGTATCCCAGATGCCGCCGTAGAAACCGGCCAGGGCGCCCATGACCAGACCGATCAACGTTGAGATCGCGGTGGCCATAATACCGACGGAAAGCGAAACACGTGCACCGTAGATAACGCGGACGAGAATGTCACGGCCAAGGGCGTCAGTGCCAAACGGATGCTCTGCACACGGAGCCAGCAGCGACGTCTCGGCCATGGTGGTCGAGTCGGAAGCCGTCGGCGAACCGAGCCAAGGCTTAGCCCACAGATCGGCGGTCAGGGCAACCAAAACGACGATGATAATCCAGCAGACACCGATAACGGCGAGCTTGTTTTTACGAAGACGCTTAAAAGCGTCGCCCCACAGCGTGCGGGACTTGGCGGGAGCAGATGCGGCCTTGGTGGCGGTAGCCTGCTCCTGAGACTGAGAATCAGTTTCCTGCATGAGACGTACCTCCCTTAGGCCTTATCCGACGGACCGCCAAGGCGGATGCGCGGGTCGAGGAATGCATAGCTAATGTCGACGAGCAGGTTGATCACCATGACGACGACAACGATGAGCGTAACGCCGCCCATAACGATGGGCCAGTCACGCATGCTAATAGCGCGATAGACCTCATAGCCGATACCGGGCCAGTTAAAGACCGTTTCGGTCAGGATGGCACCCGAAAGCATGCCGCCAAAGTCGACACCAATATAGGTAACGACGGGGATGAGTGCATTCTTAAGCGCATGCTTGATGATGATCGCGCGATTGGAGAGACCCTTGGCCTTGGCCGTACGGATGTAATCCTGGTTCATGACGTCAAGCAGCTGCGAGCGCATAATGCGGGCAGCATAGGCGGTCGAAACCGAAGCCAGCGTAATGGTCGGAAGCACATAGTGCATCCAATCCTGATACTGAGAGCTGGAACCGCCGGCACCCGAAATCGGCATGGAGAATGCGCCGCCGGTGGCATCCTTGAGGATGACGCCAAAGAACAGCTGCAGCAACATACCGAGCCAGAAGGCCGGGACGGCAACGAGGATCGAGGTGGTGAGCGTTACCAAAATATCCCAGAAGGAATAACGCTTTACCGCCGAAATGATACCCGCACCGATACCCATGATTGCCTCGAGCACGATGGCGCACGCGGCAAGTTTGACCGTATACGGATACTTCTGGGCAAAGATCTCCGTAACCGGCAGCTTGCGCTGATACGAATTGCCCAGATCGCCATGAAGCAGGCCGTTCATGTAATACAAGTAACGGTCCACGAGCGACGTTTGAACGGGGTCGCCGTTCTCGTCAAGAATCGCGTTGCCGTCCTCGTCCGTCTGGACCAGGTGATAGCGAACGCGAAGCTGAAGCTCCACCTCGGGGGACAGAGCCTTGTCTCCACCGATCAGCTTGATCGGATCTCCCGGCACGATATTCTGGAGGGCGAACAGAATCAGCGTAACGCCCAAAAACACCGGGATGAACTGAAGCACACGTTTAACGATGTACTTACCCATACCACTCCCCTATCTAGGGATTAACCTAAATGGGATGCCGATCGCCAGACCGGCATCCCAAAATTACCATCAGCCAGTTTACCCCAGGTTAGGGGGAACTGTATGTTTCCCATGAGGTCTACGTAAATACTTGACCCTCACGGAAGCTGCAAACTCTTAGGCGAGCTCAGCGGTACCCAGCTCGGCGTGCTTCTGCGGATCGACATAGAGGTGCTTGATGCGATCGGAGCCGGCGATGGTGTGCGTGTAGAACATCACCGGGATGACCGGGCAGTCGGCAGCGACCATTGCGTCGGCCTCCTGCATCTTAGCGACGCGCTCTTCGTCGTCAACCGTGGTACGGGCCTCGTCGACCTTGGCGTCGAACTCGGGGTTGTTGTAACCAGAGCGGTTGTCGCCACCGAGGGAGTCGGAGTGGAACAGCGGATACAGGAAGTTGTCCATGATCGGGTAGTCGGCAATCCAGCCCAGACGACCGAACTGATAGTTGAAGTTCTGGTACTGCTCGAGCAGCGCAGACCACTCAGGGGTATCGGAGACAGCGGTAACGCCGACCTTGGCGAGGTCGCCGATGATGGACTCCATGATCTCCTTGTGGCCACCGTCCTGGTTGTAGGACAGCGTCACGTTAATGCCACGGTCACCGTTGGCGCCGGCAGGAGCAACCTTGTCGAGGTACTCGTTGGCCTTGTCGACGTCATAGGCGCAGAACTCCCATGCGCCCTCCTTGTAGCCATCGATGCCCGGAGGAACAATGCCGTCGGCGGGGGTACGGGTACCCTTGAAGATGGTCTTGCAGATGGCCTCACGGTTAATGGCCAGGGAGATACCCCTGCGCAGGTCGGCGTTGTTGAACGGCTCAGCCGTGGTGTTGCAGGTCAGGTAGTAGGTGGAAGGCTCGGCGCCGAGCAGCATGCGCTCGCCGTCGCCCATGGTGTAGCCGTCCTTGGACACGCCGCGATCCTTCTTGGCAGCGTCGATCTGAGCAACGGGAACGTCGCAGATATCGAGGTTACCGGCCTGGAACTCCTTGTAGGCGGTCTCCATGTCCTTGATGACCTGGAAGTGGATGCCATCGATCTTGGCCTTGTCGCCATAGTAATCGTCGAACTTCTTGAGGTTGATCTCCTGACCATCCTCCCACTTGCCGTCCATCATGAACGGGCCGTTACCGATCGGGGCAAGGTAGAAGCTCTTAACATCGGACTCGGCGCACTCGGGAACCGGGGACAGAGCCGGGTGAGAGGCGACGAAGGGGAAGTCGGCGTAAGCGGAAGACAGCTTAACGACGAGGGTCTCATCGTCGGGGCAAGTAACACCGCTGAGCTCGGTAGCGTTACCGGCAAGCAGGTCATCATAGCCCTCGACCATGGAAAGGTGATAGGAGACCTCGGAAGGACCGTACTCGGTAGCGATGGCCGACTTGGTGTTGACCAGACGCTCCCAAGCGAGCTTGAAGGACTTGGAGGTAACGTCGTCACCGTTGTGGAACTTGGCCTTCTTGATCTTGAAGGTGAACTCGGTGGCGTCGTCGTTGGCCTCGAAGGACTCGCAAGCCAGCGGGACGATCTTGCCCTTCTCGGCGTCGTAAGAGGTCAGAGCATCGAACAGCTGGTACTCGACCTGAGTGCCCTGATCCTCCTGGACGTTGTAGGGGTCGATGCAGACCGGGTTGTTGATGTAGAAGTTCAGCGTCGAACCGGACTCAGAACCGGAAGCGTCGCCGCCCTTCTTGCCGCATGCGGCAAGAAAAGCCATGGAGCTCGCAGCAAGGGTACCGCCGACAAAGGCGCGACGACCCATAACGGGCTGGTGGAACATAGAATCAGCCATGCCATCCTCCTTATGAGATAGGACAAAGAAATGTTCAGTCGGACATATGTCGAGACAATCCGATCCGAACCATCAAAACGCCGCCCGCTGCTATGGCTGGTTATGCACAACAGGCCAACGTTTTGCAATACAGTAGCGCATTTTATGCACGATTTGGGGCTAATTCCGGTTAACGGTCGAGAATTTCTTTAGTTGGGCGAAGTATGTGGGGATATTTTGACTCTGTTACAAGTCTGTAAACAAAAAGGGCCCCGCACATGCGGGACCCTTTACAAACGTATATACGCCGATGCTTAGTAGCCGACGATGCCCTGCGGGAAGAAGAACATGCACAGAACGACGCACACGGCAAAAACGACGGCCATGATGACGGTCAGGCGGTCAAGGTTCTGCTCCATAACACCTGTGGCAGAGCTGGAGTTATACAGCGAGCTAGCGATCATATCCGAAACGCCGGTACCCTTACCGGAATGCATCAGGACGAGAATCGTCAGCGCAACGGCAGAGACAGCCCAAACGACAAACAGAAGAATCTGGAACGGACCCATAGATAAGCTCCTTAATAGAACAATTCAAACTCCAGTACTGTACCACAACCCCCAGCACTCCCCCACCCGCCATTTGGGGACGGGGCAGAAATGGCAGAAACACCAAAAGGGGGTTGTCCGATTGTGGACAACCCCCTTACTAGAAAACGGTATTTGTTTTCTATTAGGCCTCGGTGGCGAGCACGCGGCCCGTCATCTCGGCGGAAGGCTCAATACCAGCGATGGTGAGCATGGTCGGAGCGATATCGGAAAGACGACCGTCCTCGATACCGGTGAGCTGTGCCTTCTCATCAACGATGATGAACGGCACGCGGTTGGTGGTGTGGGCCGTAAACGGATGCTTGGAACCGTCGGAAGCAACGTCAAACATGTGATCGGCGTTGCCGTGATCGGCGGTAATCAGCGCAAAGCCGCCCTTAGCGAGAATCGCCGGGACAACCTTGGACAGGGCATCGTCAACAGCCTCGACGGCCTTAACGGCAGCGTCGAAGACACCGGTGTGACCAACCATGTCGCAATTTGCGAAGTTCACGATGTAGAAATCAGCGCGATCCTCGTTGATAGCGGCGACAAGCTTCTCGGTAACCTCGGGAGCGCTCATCTCGGGCTGCAGATCGTAGGTAGCGACCTTGGGGGAAGCGACGAGCACGCGCTCCTCGCCCTCCTTGGGCTCCTCGATGCCGCCGTTGAGGAAGAACGTCACGTGGGCGTACTTCTCGGTCTCGGCGGTGTGCAGCTGCTTCAGGCCATTGGCGGCGATAACGTCGGCCAGGACGTTCTCGGGGAACGTCTTGGGGAAGGCGACCTCGACGTCAAACGTCGGATCGTACTCGGTCATCGTCACAAAGTGCGAGAGCTTAATCTGCTCGCGCTCAAAGCCATCGAACTCCTTGTCCGTGAACACGCGGGTCATCTGACGAGCGCGGTCGGGACGGAAGTTGAAGAAGATGGCCGCGTCGCCCTCGTGGATACCCTCGTTGTGGGCCGCGAAAGGCTCGACGAACTCGTCGCCGCGCGGATCCTTCTCGTAGTAGGCCTTGATACCGGCAACGGGGTCGGTATCGGCATCGGACGCGTTGACCATGACGTCGTAGGCGCGCTGGATGCGCTCCCAACGGTTGTCGCGGTCCATGGCCCAATAGCGGCCCGAAACGGTGGCAACGCGAGCGTCGCAACCGGTCTCCTCGGAGATCTTAGCCAGGAAGGCGCAGAACTCGCTCATGTAGCCGGCACCGGACTGCGGGTCAACGTCGCGGCCATCCATGAAGGCGTGGACGCGAACGGTCTTGACGCCATGCTGGGCAGCCATCTTGACCAGAGCCTCGACGTGGTTCATGTGAGAATGAACACCGCCAGGGCTCATAAGGCCCATGAGGTGCAGGGTCTTGCCTTCGGCCTTGACGTCGTCCATAGCCTTGACGAAGACCTCGTTCTTGGCGATGGAGCCGTCCTTGATGGCATTGTTGATGCGCGAAAGCTCCTGGAACACGATGCGGCCGGCACCGATGTTGAGGTGACCCACCTCGGAGTTGCCCATCTGACCGTCGGGAAGGCCCACGTCCTCGCCCGAAGCGCCGAGCGTGGTGTGAGGATACTTCTCGTACAGGCTATCAAGGAAGGGCGTCTTGGCAGCAGCGACGGCGTTCTCGCCATCGGCCGGAGCCAGGCCACAGCCGTCCATGATGATCAGGAGTGCAGGAAGATGACGCTGTGCCATATGTCCTACTCGCCTGCCTTGACGACCATAGAGGCGAAGTCGGCAGCCTTGAGCGAAGCGCCGCCCACGAGGGCGCCGTCAACGTCGGGCTTGGCGACGAGCTCGGCGATGTTGCCGGGCTTGGCAGAGCCACCATAGAGAACGCGGATGCCGTTAGCGAGCTCCTCGCCAAACATCTCCTTGAGGGTCTCACGGATAGCGCCGCAGACCTCCTGAGCGTCCTCAGCGGTAGCGGTCTTGCCGGTGCCGATGGCCCAGATGGGCTCGTAGGCGACGACGACCTGCTTGGGGCAGGTGATCTCAAGACCGGCAAGGCCAGCCTTGACCTGGTTCACGACGTGCTCGACATAGGTGCCAGCCTCGCGGACCTCGAGGGACTCGCCGCAGCAGAAGACGGGAACAAGACCGGCGGCAACGAGAGCCTTGGCCTTCTTGTTCTGGTCCTCGTCGGTCTCGTGGAAGTAGTCGCGACGCTCGGAGTGACCGATGATGCAGTAGGTGCAGCCGGCGGACTTGAGCATGTCGCAAGAGGACTCACCGGTGAAGGCACCCTTGGCCTCCCAGTACACGTTCTGTGCACCGAGGGCGATGGGGGCAGCCTGAATGCGGTCATGAACCGTGGTGATGTCAATGGTCGGAGGGCAGACGAGCACCTCGACGCCAGCCGGAACCTCGGGCAGAGCCTGAGCCAGCTCGTCGGCGAGCTTGGCGGCCTCGGCGACGTCGTTGTTCATCTTCCAGTTACCAGCGATAAGAAGGGTGCGATTAGGCATCGAGAAGCGCCTCCACTCCGGGCAGGGCCTTACCCTCGACGAGCTCCATGGAAGCGCCACCACCGGTGGAGATCCAGCTCATCTTGTCGGCCAGGTTGAACTTGTTGACAGCCGCGACAGAGTCACCACCGCCGATGATCGAGGTGCAGTCGGCCTCGGCGACGGCCTCGGCGATAGCCTGGGTGCCGTGAGCGAAGTTGTCGAACTCGAAGACGCCCATGGGGCCGTTCCAGAACACGGTCTTGGCGCCCTTGACGGCCTCGGCGTAGAGCTCCTCGGTCTTGGGGCCGATGTCCATGCCCTCACGATCGTCGGGGATAGCGTCGGAAGCGACAACCTCGGGGACAGCGTCCTCGCCAAAGTGATCGGCAACGCGGTTGTCGATGGGGAGCAGGATCTTGACGCCCTTCTCCTCGGCCTTCTTGAGCATCTCGCCGGCGCGCTCGACCCAGTCCTCTTCCTTGAGGGACTGACCGACGGTCAGGCCCTGAGCCAGGAAGAAGGTGTAGGCCATGCCGCCACCGATGATCAGGGTGTCAGCGGAGTCGATGAGGTGATCGAGAACGCCGATCTTGGAGGAAACCTTGGAACCGCCGACGATAGCGACGAAGGGGCGCTCGGGCTCGGCGAAGATGCCGGTCAGCGTGTCGACCTCCTTCTCGAGCAGGAAGCCGGCAACGGCAGGCAGGTAAGCGGCGGGGCCCACGACGGAACCCTGGGCGCGGTGAGCGGTGCCGAAGGCATCGAGAACGAAGACATCGCCATAGGAAGCGAGCTTCTTGGCGATCTCGGGATCGTTCTTCTTCTCACGCTTGTCGAAACGGACGTTCTCGAGAACGAGGACCTTGCCCGGCTCGACGGCGGCGACAGCCTCAGCAGCCTTCTCGCCGTAGGTGTCGGCGACAAAGGCAACGTCGAGACCAGAGAGCTCAGCGAGCTTCTTGGCGACGGGCTCGAGGGACAGCTCGGGCTGGAAGCCGGTGCCCTCGGGACGGCCGAGGTGGCTCATGAGGATGACGCGAGCGTTGTGCTCAACGAGGTAGTTGATGGTGGGCAGGGCAGCCTTGATGCGGGTGGTGTCGCCAACGACGCCATCCTTGATAGGCACGTTGAAGTCAACGCGGACGAGAACGCGCTTGCCGTCGACATCGATGTCGCGGACGGTCTTCTTGGTAAAGGCCATGTTTGCTTCTACCTTTCGTACGTGTCTGCCTCCCATTACGGCAGACGATTTCCTATAAAAAGGGCGCGACCCTAGGGTGTAAGCCCTATGAGGCCGCGCCCTTCTTTAGACGCTCAACGAGCTATTCGCTAAAAGCTAAATTAAGCAACGAACTTCTCGAAGTACTTGATGGTGCGGACCATCTGAGAAGTGTAGGAGTTCTCGTTGTCGTACCAAGAGGTGACCTGAACGAGGGTCTGGCCGTTGCCGAGGTCAGAGCACATGGTCTGAGTGGCGTCGAAGATGGAGCCGTGGGTCTCGCCGATGATGTCGGTGGAGACGATGTCGTCCTCGTTGTAACCGAAGGTCTCGGAGATGGTGGAAGCGTAGGCCTTCATAGCGGCGTTGACCTCGTCGACGGTGACCTTCTTGTCAACGACAGCGTAGAGGTTGGTGATGGAGCCGGTCGGCGTCGGGACGCGCTGGGCGGCACCGATGAGCTTACCGTTGAGCTCGGGGAGAACCAGGCCGATAGCCTTGGCAGCACCGGTGGTGTTGGGGACGATGTTGACGGCGCAGGCGCGGCTACGACGCTTGTTGCCCTTGCGCTGCGGGCCGTCGAGCGGCATCTGGTCGCCGGTCCAGGCGTGAATGGTGGTCATGATGCCGGACACGATGGGAGCGAAGTCGTTCAGACCCTTGGCCATCGGGGCGAGGCAGTTGGTGGTGCAGGAAGCAGCGGAGATGATGTTGTCCTCAGCGGTCAGCGTCTCGTGGTTGACGTTGTACACGATGGTGGGCAGATCGCTGCCGGCCGGAGCGGAGATGACGACCTTCTTGGCGCCAGCGTTGATGTGGGCCTGAGCCTTAGCCTTGCTGGTGTAGAAGCCGGTGCACTCGAGAACGACGTCGACGTCGAGGTCGCCCCAAGGCAGGTTGTTGGCGTCGGCCTCCTTGTAGATCTTGATCTCCTTGCCGTCAACGGTGATGGAATCCTCGCCAGCAACGACCTCGTGATCGCGAGCGTAGTTGCCCTGCGTGGAGTCGTACTTCAGCAGGTAAGCGAGCATATCGGGAGAGGTGAGGTCGTTGATAGCGACAATCTCGGAGCCCTCATGACCGAACATCTGACGGAAAGCCAGACGACCGATGCGACCGAAGCCGTTAATAGCAACCTTTACTGCCATTGTGTCTCCTTTCGTAAGGCCCCCGCAAGCTACAGCGCCCGCCGTTGAGGCCCACAAACTAACCACTCGCCTAATATACCTTTTTTTGGACTTGAATTTCACGAGAATAGTCGAAATTGAAAATCAAATTTACGTTAAAACGTTTTAAAGAATAAAATAGCAGCTAAATCCGTATATACGTCGATACTTTAAACTACCCGTTTGCTTCAATGAGCTTTTCAAGCCTCAAAACTCGATGGTAGAGGGCCGACTTCGACAAGGGAGGGTCGGCCATCTCCCCTAAATCACGCAGCGACAGATCGGGATAGCGCTCGCGCAGGTCGCAAAAGACCGCCAAGGCATCCGGAAGCGCATCGCGAAGGCCGCGCTGCTCGAGCTCATCGATAAGCGCAAGCTGATGTTGGGCAGCACCGGCGCTTCTGGTCTGGTTGGCGAGCTCGGCGTTCACGCGACGGTTCACATCGTTCTTAACCAACTTGACCGCGCGCGCCTCCTCAATCTCGGCAACGCTGCGCTTGGCACCAATCAGCTTTAATAAATGCTCGATTTCCTCAGCGCTCTTAATGTACACGGCATATGACCCCCGTCGTGCATTAACACGAGCATGGACCCCAATCTGCCCCAACAGGTCGCAAAGCCCCTTAGCATATTGCTCGCCCTGCACCGCGATCTCCAAATGAAAATCGCCGCGTGGATCGGCCACGAAGCCGCCCGCGATGAGCGCGCCGCGGATGTAGGCAAGCCTGCAGCAGGGACGGGCAACGATGTGTCGGGGAACACCAGCGACGAGCCCTCCCCTGCGGTCTAGAATGCCCAGCAGCACCAGAGCCTTGTCCAGGTCGGGTTGATCGGGCAGGGTAATGAGATAGTTACGGACCTTATGCAAGACCGATTTACGAACGGTGAATTCCGTTTTGAGCTTAAGGATGCGATGCGTCAGCGTGATCATCGTGCGCGCGACGGCTCCCGTCTCAGTCGCAACTGTCAAACGATACCGCCCAGAGCCGGTAAGCGAGAGCGTACCACTCACGCGCGTGAGGGCGGCAAGTGTCGACAAGTCGCAGTATTCACATTCGGGTTCGCAGCGCGCAAGCTCGTCGCGCACCTCAGCGGTAAATGACATGCAGGCCTATGCCTTCGTGTTGGCGCGCGACAGATCGCGGTGGGAGATGCTCACGTGATACTGGGCGCCTTCCAGGTAACGGGCCGTGGCCTCGGCAATGGCGACGCTACGGTGCTGTCCGCCCGTGCAGCCGATGGCGATAGAAAGCTGCGGTTTACCCTCCGCGATATAGCCCGGCATCACCGTATCGAGCAGCTGTGTCCAAGCCTTCCAAAACTCCTGCGTCTTGGGATGGTCCAGAACAAAATCGGAGACCTTTTTATCGAGACCGGTCATCGTGCGCATCTCGGGATCGTAGAACGGATTGGGCAGGAAGCGGACGTCGATCATAATGTCCGCCTCGACGGGCATGCCGTGCTTAAAGCCAAACGAGAACACGTGGACGTCCATGAGCTGTTGGTCGGACAGTTCGGAAAATGCCATACGTAGCTTGTTGCGCAGCGCAGAGGTGCGCAGACGGCTCGTGTCGATAATCATATCGGCTCGATCGCGCACGCCCTGCAGCTGAAGGCGCTCGCGCTGAATGGCATCGGCCGTAGTCTCCCCCGGCTTGGCAATGGGATGACGGCGGCGATTTTCGCTGTAGCGACGAATCAGCACCTCGTCAGAAGCCTCCAGGAACACGATGTCGCAGCTCATCTCGCGCTCTTCGAGCGCGGCGACCGCATCGAGCAACTCGTCAAACAGTCCTTGGCTACGCAAATCGCAGGTGACGGCGAGATGCCTGCCCACGCCCGTATTGATGCCGACGAGCTCGGCAAGCTGGGCGATGAGACGCGGAGGTAGGTTATCGATGCAAAAATAACCCATGTCCTCGAACACGTGCATGGCCTGTGTGCGGCCCGAACCGGACATTCCGGTGATGATGACGATATCGGGGATGCGCTCCGAGCGCTCCGCCGCATCCATGGCATCTCCCTTTTGCATGTGCTGCCTCCCAAAAACAAGCGCGGGACCCAGCAACCCGGATCCCGCGCGGTCAATTGCCTATATTGAGTATACCGCCCCGAGCGGATACGAGGCCCGTCTTACGCCTCAAGCGCAGCCTTGAACCAACTCGTAATACTCGTGGGGTGCGTGATGGCGGTGCCGACGACAACGGCCCAGGCGCCAGCATCGATCGCGGCGCGAGCCTCCTCGGGCGTGTGCACGCGGCCCTCGCAGATGATGGGAAGACCGGGGAATTCCTCGGTCGCCTGACGCAGGAGTGGCAGATCGGGACCGTCGGCCATAGTGCAGTCGATGGCGGCGACACCGTGAGAGAGCGTGGTGGATACCAGGTCGAAGCCCATATCAACCGCACGGCGAATGTCCTCGATGGTGGCACAATCCGCCATCAGGAGCACACCCTCCTCGTGCAGCGGACGGAAGGTATCCTCGACCGTCTTGCCATCGGGGCGCGGACGATCGGTGGCGTCGATCGCCACGATATCGGCACCAGCAGCAACGCAGGCGCGGGCGTGACGCAGCGTCGGCGTGATGTAAACGCCCTCGTGTCCATCCTTCCACAGGCCGATGACGGGGATCTCACAGCGACCCTTAATGGCGGCAATGTCGGCAAGGCCCTGACAGCGAATGGCGGCGGCGCCGCCGAGTTCGCAAGCGCGAGACATTTGAGCCATGGTCTCGGGCGTACGAAGCGGCTCGCCCATATACGCCTGAACGCTCACGACGAGCTTGCCCTTCAGGGATTGAATCAAAGGATCGACGGTCATAAGGCTGCAACCTTTCTCAGAACAGCCTCCCGAGGCGTGCTGCCTCGGGAGGCTCCTACAGCAGATACGTTTACTTCAACGAGGCGAGAAGATGCTCGGCGGCACCGATGAGCGGCGCGTCGCCCTCCAGAGAACCGATGAGGATCGGCGTGTCCTGAAGCGGATCGAGCGCCTGGCTGGCATAGCCCTCGTGCACCGAATCCTTCCACGTCTGCGAACGCCAATCGGGACCCTGGTGAATCACGCCGCCCGAAAGCACGATGACCTCGGGGTCCAAGATGTTGGCGAGCGAGCCTAAGCTGGCGCCCAGTGCAAAGCCGGCGTCATGGATGACCTCGGTCGCCTTTGCGTCGCCTGCACGGCACAGGTCGTTCACATCGCGACCGACCGAAGGACGGCTGGGGTCGACGCGGCCAAAGCGCTCATCGTACATACGACCAATGGAAGTGCCCGAAGCAACCGACTCCAGATGGCCGGAACGCCCGCAGGCGCAGGGAATGCCGGCGGCAGCCGAGCACTCGATGTGGCCCATATGGCCAGCAGCACCATGGAAGCCCTGCATCACGCGGCCGTTCTCGACATATGCGCCGCCGATGCCCGTACCGATGCCAAGACACAAGACGGAGAACTTGCCCTTGCCGACGCCCCAGTGGGCCTCGCCCAGAGCATGAGCCTGCACGTCGCCTACAACGGCAACGGGAAGACCGAGATCCTCGCGCAGACGCGGCCCCAACTGAACGCCGGACCAGCCGGGCATGATCTCGTTGGCATACGCGATAGCGCCCGTCTTGGGATCGACGACACCCGCGGCACCGATACCGACGCCAAGGACCTCGACATCGGGATTCGCCTCGAGAGCAGCCTTGATGGACGCCTCGATACGCTGGAAGACGGCCTCGCCGCCCTCCTGGGCCTCGGTAGGAACCTCGGCCTCAAAAACGGGATGGGGCACGCTGCCATCAGCCGGATACTCCATAATGGCAGTCGCGATCTTAGTTCCGCCGATATCGACAGAGCAGACGTACTTGTTCTCCATGTCGCTCTCCTTCGGAGATAAAAAACAACTACAGGAAATGCGCCGTCAGGCTAGCCGTCACAGCGCGGGTAAAGGTTTTCCAGGTGCCCGAGATCGCCGAGAAACCGTGTGGCCATTGACCTAATGGGTCATGGCCACACGGTTGAACGGCGAGGTCGGGTGCCTGGGGAAGCTTTACAGGAGACCGTTGTCCTGGAGGACCTTCCTAATCGCCTCGACGTTCTCGCCGGTCATGGCCTTCACCGGGCGCGGCATGGTCGGGCTGTCGAAGATACCCATGAGGTTCATAGCGGTCTTGAAGGCACCGACGCCACCGGCATAGCCCTGAACGCCCGAGGTGACATCCCAGATGTGGGAGATCTCGTTAAGGCGATCCTGCTCGGCCTTGACGGTAGCCCAGTCGCCGGCCTGAGCGGCCTTCCACTGGCGCACATAGCCCTCGGGCTCAACATTAGCGAGACCCGGGACGGAACCATCGGCGCCACCGAGGTAAGCGCCGTCGACAACAACCTCGTGACCGGTGAGGATACTCATCGGATGGCCGTTCTTCTCGTTCTCCTGAACGAGGTAGCGGAACGAGATGTCATCACCCGAGGAATCCTTGACGCCAGCAAGGACGCCCTCGGCGCCGAGCTTGGCAAGGAGCTTCCAGGGGAGCTTGGTGTGAACGCAGACGGGAATGTCATAGGCAAAGATGGGCAGGTCGAGCTCCTCGTGCAGGATGCGGAAGTGCTCCTCGACCTCGGTCATGCCCTGCAGGGCATAGAACGGGCAGGTGGCGACAAGCGCATCGGCGCCCAGCTCCTGAGCGACCTTACCGTGCTCGATCATGCGCTCGGTCTCGGTATCGATGATGCCGACCAGGACGGGCACGCGGTGGTCGACGATACGAACGGCCTCGGCAATGATCTGGCGACGACGCTCATCGGTGGAGAAAACGACCTCGCCCGAAGAGCCCAGGAAGAACAGGCCATCGACGCCAGCATCGATCATGCGGTTGATGCTGCGCTCAAAGGAGGCAACGTCGAGCTGGTGATCTTCGGTATCGGGAACAACGACGGGAGGGATAACGCCGGTGAATTTCTGAGTTGCCACAAGAATCTCCTTAGTTGTCTGGCGGGCGGCCCTATGCCACCCACTCTTGTTGGCAGTGTCCAGGCCGTCTAGGCCAAAGAACACGGGTAGAACGTTTGGTTAAAAAAGTCGATGACTTCGTTTTCGAACGCATTGATGCGCTCATGAGCGTATTTGGCATAGATGATATGCCTCCGGTCACACTCAAGACCGTTGAATACGGCAAACTGGCCCTTGGGATCGCTCACGGCATCCATGAGCGATGTGCCCATGAGCACCGATCCACGCACCCGAGACGACAGCGCCTCGAGGCCGCCAGGAAGCGGATTGGCAACCGCCGTGCAGGCGAGGCCCCGCTCGTCCAGAGCAGAAACCGCCAGCGCGACTCCGCCGCCAAGGCCCTCGCCCCATGCAAAGATGCGGTCGGGGTCCACGCCATCAAGATTGCGCGCCACCTTCGCCATCGCGCAACCCCAACGGACGCGCTTGACAAAAGCAGGAGAGGCAATCCCCTGCTGCAGCTCGCTGGATCCAATCGCCTCATCGTCCAGCGCAAGCACGGCATATCCCATGGCCGCAAACCTCGTCATGTGATGCCATCCCCGCACGGGTCGGTCGATGTCGTGAAACATCAGACATAGCGGCACGAGCTCGGATGCTCGGGCGCGACCGGCAGGCTCGATCAAACGTGCGTGGACCACATCGCCACCAAGCTCAAAGGAAACCTCGGAGTAGCGGGCATACGGATTGGCGAAATCGATCGCCGTAATACTCGGCCCGCAAACCTCAAGGTCCGAAGCGGCTATCTCTAATTCGGAAACATCCGCAGAAGCATCACCGCGCCAATCCCGGAAATCAGCGAGCCTTGACGAGACCGTTCCGGGAATCCCCACAAGGTCGGAGACAATCAGCTCATTGACATTGCTCTCGCACTTAGACATGAGCCTCCCCTCCCTTGCAGAAAAACGGAATGATCAGATCGTCAAAATCCTGAATCTCCTCGTGGCCAAAGCCTTCAAAGAACTCATGACGCTTTTCACAGGTCAGGTTGTTATAGACCGCAAACTGCGTCGCTGGCGGACAGACGGTATCGGCTGTGCCGGTGCCAAACAGCACGGGGCATTTGACCATAGGGGCAAAGTTCTTGGAATCGAAGTACGCAAGCTTGGCATAGGCTTCGTCGATACGAGTCGAGTCCTCGTCAAACCAGCGAGACCAATAGCGCAGGCCCTCGTAGGCAATGTCGTCGGCATCCAAATCCCAGACCAGGCGGAAATCCGACAGGAAGGGATAGAGGATGGCGGCGCGATTGATAAGCTCGCTGTTAAGTGCACAGGTCGCAATGCCCAAACCGCCGCCCTGCGACGCGCCGTTCACAAACACACGGGCAAGATCGATGCCCTCGAGCTCGCGGACGATACGGCACAGGATGCGAATGTCCTGGTGCAGACGGACATAGTAGAGGTTGGCCGGATCGCCGTCGATACCGGCGACGATATGGCCCGCGACCGTCGTACCCTCAAATCCGCCAATATCCTCGGAGGGACCGCCCTGACCAGGACAGTCAAGCGCGATGAGCGCCATGCCCATGCCCGCAAACGACGCCTGCTCAAACCAGCTGCGGCTTGCACCCGGATACCCATGGAACTGAAGTACCAATGGCACGGGCTCGTCCGAGACGGGTTTAAGGTACTTGGCATGCAGGCGAGCGCCACACATGCCGGTATACCAGAGGTCGAAAAGCTGGCAGGTCACGGCATCGGTGACCGATGCCGTCTCGATCGCATAGTCAAGCCCGACGGCGTCGGCCTCGGCCATGCGGTCCTTCCAAAAGAGATCGAAATCTGATGGACGGGGCATGGCGCCTCGATATTCACCAAATTGATGTTGCAGCTCCTGAGCACTTGGCATGGCTCGTGAACCCAACCTTTCGAAATCGCAACGGAGGTGCGCCCGGCAAGGGAACCGGGCGCACGGGAGGGAAAGCGAGACTACTCGCCGAGCTTGGGATGCAGCAGCGACGGCGCAGCGCCGAGCAGCATCTTGGTGTAGGGGTCCTGGGGGTGCTGGAAGACCTGCTTGGCCTCGCCCTGCTCGACGATCTTGCCGCCATTCATAACGATGATGTCGTCAGAGATATAGCGGACCGTCTGGATGTCATGGCTGATGAACACCATGGCCAGGCCGAGCTCCTTCTTAAGGTCGGTCAGCAGGTTCAGAATCTGCGCGCGGACCGAAACGTCCAGAGCCGAGGTGGGCTCGTCGGCGATGATGGCATCGGGGTTCAGCGACAGGGCACGGGCAATTGCGACGCGCTGGCGCTGGCCGCCCGAAAGCTGGCCGGGAAGAACCTCAGCGGCAGAGCTGGGCAGACCGGTGAGCTCCAAGAGCTCCTTGACGCGCTTCTCCTGCTCGGCCTCGGTACCCAGGTTGTGGACGCGCATGGGGTCGAGCAGTTGCTCGCGAACGACCATGCGGGGGTTGAGCGCCGTGGCCGGGTTCTGGAACACGACCGAGATGACGCGGCCCATGTGGCGACGGTCCTCGGCGGTACGTTTGGTAACGTCCTTGCCCTTAAAGTAGACCTTGCCGCTCGTGGGGGCCTGCAGGCCGCACATGACGTTGGCGGTGGTGGACTTACCGCAACCGGACTCGCCGACGATGCCGATCGTCTGACCGGGCATGAGCTTAATCGTTACACCCTGGACGGCGTGAACCAGGTTGGGGTGCAGAATCGAGCCGGTACGGGTCCTAAAGGTGACGTGGACGTCATCAAGGAAGATGATCGGCTCGACGCCGTTGACTGCGGTCTCGCTCATCTACATCACCTCCGCGTGAGGGGTCAAACCATTTGCCTTGAGCACCTCGTCGGGGAGCTCGGAATAGAAGTGCTCGGTGCCGGGCACGCGCTTGAAGACCGGACGGGTGTCCAGGCCAATACGCGGATGGCTCGAGCGGGGCGCGAAGCGATCGCCCTTGGGGAAATCGCGCGGGCTCGGAACGGCGCCGGGCACCTGGTGCAGGCGGCCCGAACCGCTCTCGATGGACAGAACGGAACCCAGAAGACCGCGGGTGTACTCGTGAATCGGGTTGGTTAGCAGCTCCTTGGTGGGCGCCTGCTCGATAACCTGACCGGCATACATAACCGTGATGTTATGGGCGACCTCGGCGACCAGCGCCAGGTCATGCGAGACGAAGATCATGGCAAAGCCGAGCTTGGCCTGAAGGTCGTTGAGCAGCTTGATGACCTGCTTCTGGACGGTAACGTCCAGAGCGGTCGTGGGCTCGTCGCAGATGACCAGCTTGGGGTCGCGGGTAAGGGCCATAGCAATCAGAACACGCTGACGCTGGCCACCGGAAAGCTCATGCGGATAGCTCTCGAGCGTACGCTTGGGGTCGAGGCCCACGAGCTCCAAGAGTTCCTCGGCGCTGCGGGTGCCGCCGCGCTTGGTGAGCTGCTTCATCTGGGCGGAGATGAGCATAGAGGGGTTAAGCGAGGACAGGGCGTCCTGATAGACCATAGCGATATCGGTACCGCGCAGGCCGAACCACTCCTTCTTGCTCATCTTGAGTAGGTCGCGGCCCTCCCAGAGGACCTCGCCGGAAAGGTGCTCGTCATCGTCGGTCAGGCCCATGATGGCCAGCGTGGTGATGGACTTACCGCAACCGGACTCGCCCACCAGGCCCATGGTCTGACCAGGACGGACGTCAAAGTTGACATGGTCGACGACGTTGATATCGCCGTGGTGTTCAAACTGAATGCAGAAGTCACGGACCGAAAGGATCGGTTCGACAGACTCGTCAGGCACATGGCGATCGTCACGCTTGAGCTCGACATCGCGCAGGGCGCCAAGGCGAGCGGAGAGGGACTGGGCCTGCTCCTTGTAGGCGCGAACGGGGTCGGAGACCAGCAGGTCGGCCTCGCGGCGCTTGGAGGAATCGGTCGGATCCAGAGCGGCGGAGGGAGCAGCGGCCATGGCGTCGGTAATGCCCTCGGAGAGGATGTTGAGCGCCAGGCAGGTGATCATGATGGCCAGGCCCGGGAACAACGCCTGCCACCAACGGCCGGCGAGCACGCCGCCGCGGGCGTCGGCGAGGATGTTGCCCCAGGTAGCGGTGGGCTCCTGGATACCAGCGCCGATGAAGGTCAGCGAGGCCTCGAAGATGATGGCGTCGGCGACCAGGGTAACGGTGAAGACCATGATCGGGGCGATGCAGTTACGCAGAACATGCTTGATCAAAATCCACGGAGCCTTGGCGCCGGAAACGATGACCGCGCGGACATAATCCTCTCCGTACTCGGACACGATGTTGGCGCGCACGATACGGGCAATCTGCGGAGTGTACATAAAGCCGATGGCGAAGATGATCGACGGCACGGAGTTGCCCAGGATGGAGACGAAGACGGCCGCGAGGGCGATGCCCGGGATAGACATGATGATGTCCAGGATACGCATGATCGTCTCGGAAACGGCCTTGCGCGAAACCGCCGCAAGGGCGCCCACGACCGAGCCGCAGACCAGAGCCATGGCAGTGGCGCCAAAGCCGATAATCAGCGAGTAACGACCACCATAGAGCATGCGCGACAGAATGTCGCGACCCTTATCGTCGGTACCGAAGATAAATCCGTTGCCGGGAGCCTGGCGAGCCGTAAAGATCTCGACCGGGCTATAGGGGGCAAGAAGGGGTGCCAGAATCGCAGTCAGGGCGACCAGCACCAACACGACGGCGGCAATCTTAGAAGACAGCGTCATCTTCTTCCAGCCACCGAGCTTGAGCCCCTTGGAGGCAGCCTTCTCGAGCTGCTCGGTTTGCTTCTCTCGAATCTTTACCATAATCTACACCGTCCTGATGCGCGGGTTGATGAGCAGGTAGAGCATGTCAACCACGATGTTGATGATGATGAAGGCAAGAGCAACGACGATGACGACGCCCTGAACCAGGTTCGCCTCGTTGCCCTGAACGCCCTGCAGGATCGCGGTGCCCATGCCGGGGAGGTTGAAGATAACCTCGATGACGACGGCGCCGCCCATGAGGTAACCGATCTTAAGACCGAGGGTGGTGACCGGGGTGATCAGCGCATTGCGAAGTACGTTGATGCCGACGACGACCTTCTCGGGAACGCCGGCGCCGCGAGCCATACGGACATAATCCTTGTCGAGCTCCTCGACCATGGCCGTACGCACGATACGAGTCATCTGACCCGTCAGCGGGAAGGCAAGAGCAATGGCGGGCATGATCATACGTCCCAGATAGCCAGCCGGGTTGGTGGTGAAGTGAGGCAGAGCACCGGACGCCGGAAGCACCTTAAGGTAGGAAGAGAACAGCAGAATCAACAGAACGGCAAGCCAGAACGACGGGGTTGCCAAGCCGGCGATGGAAAAAACGCGGATCACTTGGTCCGGCCATTTGTCGCGATACAGTGCCGCGATGACGCCGAGCAAAAACGAAACGACCGCACCGATGGCAAGACCGATGAAGGTCAGCTGCATCGTGACGGGCAGGGCCGTGGAGATGCGCTTGGCAACGGAGTTGCGAGCAGCACCATAGGTGCCCATGTCGCCATGAATCAAATCGCCCATATAGCGCACGTAGCGCACGGGCCAGGGGTCGTCCAGACCATACTTCTCATGGTACTCGGCAACCGCCTCGGGCGAGGCACCGTCACCCAACGCCGTGTAGGCGGGGTCGGTCTTGGAGAACGACATAAGGAAGAACACCAGGACGGTGACGCCCAATGCCATGATCGGCAGCGCCACAAGACGCCTTCCAATCAAACGTAGCAAGTTGTTCACGTTCTCTCCCCTTTCTTTTGTCGGTAGGACCAACTGGTATATGAGTACGGATACTCATTACAAGACCCGAGCGACATCGTTGCCGCCCGGGTCTTTGTTTCAACTATGAGGACGTTGCCTTACGACCGACGCCCTACATATGACTCAAGCGAGTCTTAGGCCTTGACGGTCGCGACGCCCCTGAAGGACATGCTCGTCGTGCCGATGCCCTTGAAGCCATCGAGGGCCTCGCCGTTGGGCGCGGTGGACGGATCGTCCCAGGAAGCGGAGACGGTCTTGACGTGGACAACGGGGTACAGAACGGCGTTGTCGGCAATGATGTCGAAGCACTCGTTCCACTTCTTCTGCTGCTCGTCGCCCTCGGCGGCAAGAGCCTCGTCCATGAGACCGTGGAGCTTCTGCCACTCAGCGGACTCCTTCCACGGGCAACGGGTCTGCATCCAGACGTTGTCGCCGTACCACCAGTTGAGCAGCAGGTCGGGATCGGCGCCGAAGCAGGAAGGATCGCCAGGGGCAAGGAGGATATCGTAGGCCTCGCCGCCGTCGATGGCAGCGTAGGTGGCCGGCGAGGTATCGGTCTGGATGGTCACATCGAAGCCGAGAGCGTCGAGGTCGTTCTTGACCTGGGCGGCCATGCCCTTAATCTGCTCGTTGTCGGTGGTGCGCAGGGTGATGGCACCCGGGGTGATGCCAGACTCCTCGATGAGCTTCTTAGCCTTCTTGGCGTCGGTCTTGTACACCGTGGAAGCCTCATGATAGTTGGTGAAGCTCTTGGGCAGGTAGCAGCTGGCAGCGGTGGCAAGGCCGGCGAAGGTGTTGCTGACCATCTTCTCGGTGTCGAGCGCATACATGACAGCCTGACGGACCTTGACGTTGTTCCAAGGCTCCTTGGCGACGTTGAACATGATGAAGCGGGTGCCGAAACCCTGAACGTTATCGATCTTGCAGCCGGCGCTCTCGAGCTGGTCGACGGCGTCAGCGGTAACGAGCTCCATAACGAGCGTGGAGCCCTCCTGCTGAGCGGTAACGCGAGCGGTGGGGTCGGTCAGAATGCTGTACTGGATCTTCTTATCCTCGGCAGCATACTCACCGTTGTACTCGGGGTTGGGAACCAGGGTGATCTCGGTATCGGAGATAGAGTCGTACATCCAGGGGCCGGAGCCGATCGGCTGCTTGGCGCGATCCTCCTCGGTCTGGGTGGCCGGGGTAACGCGGACGATGGCCAGACGATCCTTGAGCAGGGAGAAGTTGGGGACCTTGGTCTTGACCGTCACGGTGCTGGCGTCCTTGGCCTCGATGGACTCGAAGGGCTGGAAGAACGGAGCATAGGTAGCGGAAGCGGCGCAAGCGGTGTAGGAGGCAACGACATCGTCAGCGGTGACCTCGGTGCCATCGGAGAACTTGGCGCCCTTGCGGATGGTGACCTCGAAAGTGGTGTCGTCCACAGACTTGGGATCGTCGGTGGCGAGCTCGTTGAAGGTGCTGTAGTCGTGGTAATCGATGCCGTAGAGGCCCTCGACGACGTGCCAGTTAGCACCCAGGCCCACAGCGGAGCCGGTGCTGGCGGGATCGAAGCTGGACGGAGCGTAAGCGGAACCAGCGGTGATCACGCCGCCGCCACGGTTGGCGGAATCGGTGGAACCGGAAGCGGAACCCTCGTCGCTGGAGCTGCCACCGCAGCCGGTGAGACCAAGCCCTGCGACAGCAGCGACGCTGCCGGTGAGGCCGAGGAACGAACGCCTGGACATACCCTTGTTGATGATGGCCATGTCTTCTCCTATCAATAGAGAATCTTACCCGGGAGCACCTAGACGTGCCCCCGCGCAACTTGCGGACGATATATACCTTACCTACCGACGAGCCCAACTGAGGTGCCGCGCTCGGCGACCGATACATACATACGCTTGAACGGTATTTACTACCGTTCACCGAATTCATTGACAAACGATTCGCCAGACAGTATGTATCGACGAGGTGAGATATCAGTCTTCGTCAACCCGCAGGATAGCAGGGTTGTTCACCATGGCTAGTCAAACGTTTTAGCGTTAATAAAACCCGAAATCGGCTGGTAATCGCCGTGAAATACATGATTGAAAATCACGCAATCATGTATATCAGTTGTTTAGAGGCGTGTTTAGTTTTCGGATTGCTTTGCCGCCGCCTCGGCGCGCTCGGCATTCCATGCAACGAGCGTCTCGTGAACCGCTTTGGCGACATCGGCAGGAACGCCTCGAACTTCCGCGATCTCTTGCTCGCTCGCCGCGCGCAAACGCTTCATCGAGCCAAAATGGCGCATAAGGGCACGTTTTCTGGTGGGTCCCACGCCTGGAACGTCATCGAGTACCGATACCGTCATGGCTTTATCGCGCAATTCGCGATGGAACGTGATAGCAAAACGGTGCGATTCATCGCGCACCTGTTTAATTAGATAGAGCGACGCGGACCCGGTCGGCAGCACGACTGGAGTCTCGTCCCAAGGCACGAAAACCTCCTCATCGGCCTTTGCCAAGCCACAAACTGGTATATCGAGCCCAAGAGCCTCAAGTTGCTTGATCGCAGCGGTCAATTGCGGCTTACCGCCATCGACAACGAGCAAATCGGGGCGCGAGCCAAAGCGCTCGTCAGCCATGCGCTCGGGAGCATAGCGTCGTCCCAAAACCTCGGACATCGACACGAAGTCGTTTGCCTCGTCCAATTCGGCCTGGATTTTAAAACGACGATACTGGCTCTTGTCGGCGCGCCCGTTGGTAAACACCACCATCGAGGCGACCGTAAAGGTGCCATGCAGCGTCGAGATATCGAAGCACTCGATACGCAACGGCGGCGATGGCAGCGCCAACGCACTTTCGAGCTCCAGGAGCGCTTGATTGGTGCGGTCGTCAGCGTACCCCGTTCGCATCATGTAGCGCATGAGGGCATGGCGCGCATTTTTGGATGCCATATCGAGCAGACGGTGCTTTTCGCCACGCTGCGGCCTATGGAGATGACAGGAACGCTCACGCTTGCCCGCAAGCCACTCCCCCAGCGCCTCCGCATCCTCAAGCTCGACGGAAAGGTTGACCTCAGCTGGAATATCAGCCGTCTCGTCGTAATAGCGCTTAAGAAAGCCCGACTGGAGCTCTTCCTCGTCAACATCAAGACCCTTGTCGAGAATGAACTCGCAGGTGCGAACTGTTCGACCCTCGCGAACGACGAAGACGCAAGCGGCGGAGATGGTCTCCTCGCGATAGAAACCGATGACATCGATATCGACACTGGAGGGAAAAACGACTTGCTGACGATCGTCCAGACCCCTGATGACCTCCAAACGACGTTTGACGCGGGCGGCGCGCTCAAAATCGAGCGCCTCGGCGGCCTCCGTCATCTCGGATGTCAGCTCGTCGACGACGTCCTTGCGATGGCCCGACAAAAAACGTTCGACACGCTTGACGTTCTTGGCATAGTCTGCCGGGGAAATCGCGCCGACACACGCACCCGGGCCGCGCCCGACATGATAGTCGAAGCAGGGG
Organism: uncultured Collinsella sp.; assembly: GCA_902491395.1. Lineage (GTDB taxonomy): Bacteria > Actinomycetota > Coriobacteriia > Coriobacteriales > Coriobacteriaceae > Collinsella. Next base: position 15,864 of record CABUHO010000022.1, on the reverse strand, counting down.
CGCCCGTTTTGCGCGCAAATCATATTGACGATGTCTTCCTCGCCCTTGTGGGACTCGACGATACGGCGACAACGACGCCACTCCGCACAGGATGCGGAGCAGATGGGGATAACCTTGCGCAGCGTATCTATCGTCTCACGTGCCGCGCGGCTATCGGTATAAGGTCCAAAATAGCGCGTTCCCGGCTTATGACGCTCACGCGTGTATTTGATAGCGGGATACAGGTCGCCCTTTGTAATGGCGATAAAGGGGTAGCTCTTGTCATCCTTGAGGTCGACGTTAAAGTACGGATGGTACTGGCCAATCAAATTGCGCTCGAGCACCAACGCCTCGTGCTCGGTCTCCACCACGATATAGTCGAAGCTCGCCACCAGCTGCATCATCAGTGGGATCTTCTGGCGCTCGTCCTGCAGCGTCACGTACTGACGCATACGGGCGCGCAGGTTTTTCGCCTTGCCCACGTAGATGACATCGCCCTTGGCGTCTTTCCAAAGGTAGCAGCCGGGCTGCGTGGGAACGCGCGAAACCTGCTCGGCAAGCGTTGGAATGTTGTCGTGACCGGCCACGCGCACCTACTTGCGACGAATCAGCGCCGAGACCTCGGGCATCTTAAGGACGACGGCAAGGCCAAAGGTAACAGCAAGCGAGACGACACCCGCAACGCAAACATAGCCAAGAGTAATCAGAATCGAGCCGCCAAGTGCCCCGACAAAGTGCTCAAGCGCCCACATGACGCCGGCGCCTGCGGCAGCACCCAGGCCACCGAGCAAAAGGCCAAAGAAACCGCCATGCAGGATAGATTTGACCTGAAGACCACGCAGGCGACGACGCAGCCACCACAGCGAACAGCCGACCAAGATCACGTAGTCGACGACATACGAAAGCGCGATTGCGGGCATACCGAAGCCCAGTACAACGCCAAACAGTAGAACCGAGCCGGCCTGGCCGATGGCGGAATACAAGCAATAGCGGCTATAGGGCTTCATGTCGAGCAAGGCAGAGAAGCTCTTCTGCATCAACACGACCACGCCGTAGAGCGGCAGCGAGAACGCCAGGTAGACAAGGAACTCGGACACCAGCGCCACACCGGACTCATCGAACTTGCCAGCGCAGTAGATCATGTTGAGCGGACGCGCGAAGACAATCAGGTACAGCGCAAACGGAATCAGGAAGAACAGCATCTGGGCGACGCCACGCGAAATGCCCGTGCGAACGCTGTCGTAATCCTTCTCCTGTGCGTCGTGAGAGAGCTCGGTATAGAGCGCCGTCGAAAGCGAGGCGGCAATCAGCGCGTAGGGCAGCGTGTACCACAAGCGCGCATAGGCGATGACGGAAGGACCAGTCTCGGGCTGGACCACCAGCGCGGCAGCGTTGGTGATAGAAGTCGAGACAAACATGCACACCGTGGCGAGCAGCGTCGGGATACCGAGCGCAATCGTCTGGCGCAGTGCGGGGTCCTTAAAGTCGATATGGATATGGGGATGCACGCCGTGCTTGCCAAGCGCGGGGATCTGACATGCCATCTGAACAAAGACACCGAGGGTCGTACCGGCCGCAATCAAGATGATGCCGGCACGTTCGCCAAACTGTGCGGACACGGGCGCAAAACCCATAAAGCTCGCAATGACGATCACATTGTTGAGGACCGGGGCAAACGTCGACCAGAAGTAGTCGCGGTGTGCGTTGAGAACGCCCGAAAACACCGAGCCCAAACCATAAAACAGAATCTGGATGGCAAAGAAACGGAACATGAACGCAGCGGTATCCATGCTGCCGCCGTCACCCGAAAGGAACGATTGCGTCCAGATAAAGCCCGGGGCGAACACGGTCCCCAGCAACGAAATGCCACCCAGCACCAAAAGCAGAATGCCAAGCAGGTTGCCCACGTACTCGTTCGAGGCCTCGCGACCCTGCTCACGCCTCACGCCCATGTACACGGGCAAAAACGCCGTCACGAGCATGCCGCCCATCACGAGTTCGTAGAGCATATTTGGCAGGTTGTTGGCGACCTGATAGGAGGACGAGAGTAGCGACATGCCGATAGCGGCCGCCATTGCCCACGTGCGGATAAAACCGGTGACGCGAGACACGATGGTCAGGATGGTCATAAGCCCGGCGGAACGACCAACCGTGGAGTAGTCCGACGAGCCCATGTCGTCAGTGTCATCTCGCGACGAAGAAGCTTCGGATGAGGGTGTCTGAGGCGCAGATTCTTCTGCAAAATGAGCTCCGCGCTTCAATTCTTCCTGCGGCATCGCTCAGTCCTCTCTCGTAATCGCGGCAACTGTCGCCCCGCAAAATGCAATTAAATCATCGGGTGCAAGCTCGAGCTGATAACCACGCTTGCCTCCCGAAATAAAAATGGTATCCCAAAGGACACATGTCTCATCAATGAGCGTCCGATAGCGCTTTTTCATACCGACTGGACTACAGCCACCGCGGACATAGCCGGTCGCCGCAAGCAAATCCTTCACATGCATCATGGCCAAGGACTTCTCCCCCGCGGCGCGCGCGGCGGCTTTCAAATCAAGTTCATCGGCAACAGGAATGCAACACACGACGTGGTCGTTCGACGGCGTCACGCAAACCAGAGTCTTAAACCCCTGGCCAGGCTCCTCACCAAGCTGCTCGGAAATCGCGAGGCCCAGTCCAACCGACTCGTCGCCGTCGTCTTCATATGTATGGAGGGCGTAGGAGATACCGGCGCTTTCCAATTCGCGCATAGCATTGGTTTTTGGCACCTTTACGGCCTTTGCCACGGCATATCCCTTCCTTCGTATCTCGAACGCAAGGAATAAGTATATGTCCATTTACACGGCAAACGATATCTCGACAAAGAGAGCGCCACCGAATCACAAGGAGTCGGCGGCGCCCGTGCTTCGAAACACCTATGTTTTAGGCATCGAGTTGTGCCTGGCGCTCACGGTCGCGCTTGAGCAACGGGGCCAAGAACTTACCCGTATAGCTTTGCGGGCACGCCGCGACCTGCTCCGGTGTTCCCGAGACCACGACGGTTCCGCCGCCATTGCCGCCCTCGGGGCCCATATCGATCAGGCGGTCGGCAACCTTGATGACATCAAGGTTGTGCTCGATCACCAGCACAGTGTTGCCCGCATCGACCAGACGCTGCAACACGTCGAGCAGCTGGCGAACGTCCTCAAAGTGAAGACCGGTCGTCGGCTCATCCAGAATGTAGAACGTCTTACCCGTCTGGCGTCGATGAAGCTCCTTGGCGAGCTTCACACGTTGCGCTTCGCCACCCGAAAGCGTCGTCGCTGGCTGGCCAAGGCTCACATAGCCAAGGCCCACGTCATACAGGGTCTGAAGCTTGCGCTTGATCTGCGGGATATTCCCAAAGAAGGCCAGTGCCTCGGTAACGCTCATGTCGAGCACATCCGAGATGGTCTTGCCGCGATAGGTAACCTCAAGCGTCTCACGGTTGTAACGCTTGCCGCCGCAGACCTCGCAAGGAACGTAGATGTCAGGCAAGAAATGCATCTCGATCTTGATCTGTCCGTCGCCCTTGCACGCCTCGCAGCGACCGCCGCTCACATTAAAGGAGAAACGTCCCGGCGAGTAACCGCGCGCCTTCGACTCCGGCGTGCTCGCAAACAAAGCGCGCAGGTCATCCCACAAACCGATATAGGTCGCCGGGTTCGAGCGCGGCGTGCGACCGATTGGCGACTGGTCGATATCGATAACCTTGTCGATGCACTCGATACCCTCGATCTTCTTGTACGGACCAACAGGACGCGTCGAACGATGGATGGCGTTCGTAAGCGCGGGTGCAATGGTATCGGTGACCAGGGAACTCTTGCCCGATCCCGATACACCGGTCACGACCGTGAGCGTACCGAACTCGATCTTGGCGGTAACGTTTTTGAGGTTGTTGGCGCGGGCGCCCGTGATCTTAAGGCAGCCGCGACCGGGTTTGCGGCGCTCTTCGGGCACTCGGATCATCCGCTTGCCGGTCAGATAGGCGCCCGTCATCGATTCGGGGCACGCCATGATATCGGCTGGCGTTCCCGCGGCGACCACGTGTCCGCCGTTAACGCCCGCACCGGGGCCCATATCGATCACGTAGTCGGCAGCGCGAATCGTATCTTCGTCGTGCTCGACGACGATAACGGTATTGCCGATATCGCGCAGGCGCTCGAGCGTCTTAATCAGGCGTTCGTTGTCGCGCTGATGAAGACCAATCGAAGGCTCATCCAGAATATAGAGCACGCCCATGAGGCCCGCACCGATCTGCGTTGCCAAGCGAATGCGCTGGGCCTCACCGCCGGAAAGCGTCGCCGAGGCGCGATCGAGCGTCAGATAATCGAGTCCGACATCGACCAGAAAACGCAGACGCTCCAAGATTTCCTTGACGATGCGGCCGCCGATAAACTGTTGGCGCTCGGTGAGCTCCAGGCTCTCAAAAAACTCGAGCGACTCACGGCACGACAGGCAACAGACCTCATAAATCGACTTACCGCCCACGGTGACGGCAAGCATCTCGGGACGCAGACGGGCGCCATGGCAGCTCGAGCACGGCTCCTCGCGAATGTACTTCTCCAGGCGCGCCTTGGTGTTCTCGTTCGTCGTCTCGGTGTAACGCTCGTACAGAATGTTGCGCACGCCCGAGAATTTGGTATCCCACTGGCTGCGACGCCCGTCGAGCTTTTGATAGTCGACCGAAATCTTCGTGTCGCCCATGCCATCCAAAAACGCACGACGCACCCGCGGGGGCAGCTCCCCCCATGGCGTGTCGGCGCCCACCTTAAAGTGCTTGCAGACCGCGGCAAAGATTTGCGGATAGTAGTTGGAGTTGCCGAACAGGCTGCCAAAGACTCCGTCGGCAATCGACTTTGAGGGGTCTTCGATCAGTGCCTCGGCATCGACCGTCTTCTTAAAGCCCAGGCCATCGCACTCGGGACATGCGCCATAGGGCGCGTTGAACGAGAAATCGCGCGGCTGCAGATCGTCGATGGAATGCCCGTGCTCCGGGCACGCCAGTGCCAGCGAATACTCAAGCAGCTCGCCCTCGGTTCCCTCAGGAGCATCGCGGTCGGGCAACATATACACATTCACGTTACCGTGCGCCAGCGCCGTCGCCTGCTCAACGGACTCTGCGATGCGGCCCAGGGAATTCTCTCGAATTACGATACGGTCGACCACGACCTCGATATCGTGCTTGAACTTTTTGTCCAAATCGATGGGATCATCGAGAGAGCGCACCTCGCCGTCGACGCGCACGCGGCTAAAGCCCTCCGCACGCAGATCCTCGAACAGCTTGGCATACTCGCCCTTGCGTCCACGAACCACCGGCGCCAGCACAAACGCGCGACGGCCCTCCCCCGCCGCCAGTACCTTATCGGCGACCTGGTCGGTCGTCTGACGCTCGATGACACGCCCGCACTCGGGACAGTGCGGCGTGCCCACGCGAGCGAACAGCAGGCGTAGGTAGTCATAAATTTCAGTTACGGTGCCCACCGTCGACCGGGGATTCTTGGACGTCGTCTTCTGATCGATCGACACGGCCGGCGACAGGCCGTCAATCGAATCCAGATCAGGCTTATCCATCTGGCCCAAAAACTGGCGCGCATAGCTGGAAAGGCTCTCGACATAGCGACGCTGGCCCTCGGCATAGATAGTATCGAACGCCAGCGAACTCTTACCCGAACCGGAAAGGCCGGTAATGACCACGAGCTGGTCGCGCGGAATAGAGACATCGATATTGCGCAAGTTGTGCTCACGCGCACCGCGAATAACGATAGAAGTATCAGACATGGAAGCTCCTTGCCTCCTATACATCGAATCACACTGTCAGTGAGTTTAGCGCACTCAACGCGCACAGGTGTTCGTAATACAAGAATCGCAGACCTTTAGCTTTGCGTGTCGAGCGCTTTGTTTCTCGAAATGCCGTGGAAAGGTTACAGTAGTCTAATAACGAACTTATTTTGCTGAACCAGAGGAACGTCCATGACCGAAGATATCCCCCTAGAAATCACTTCGAGCGACATGGCCAATCTGCCCATATTCATCGCCGTCCTTATCGTAGCTGCCGTCGTCGTGCGCGTATATTTTTCAATCAAGCAAAATGAAAAGCCGCCCATCGCCCGCGTCTTTTGGTGCGCGACGCTCCTCATTCCGCTCGGTGTGGTAGCAGCCTGGATTACGAATCAAGCGCTTGTAAACGAAGACAGCTCCCTATGGATCCTTTCCTATTCAGCGCTCGGCGCCGCTGCCGTCATGCTTCTTGTCGAGCCTTTGGTTTCGAGATTCATCGACCAATCCGATTTCGTAACGGGAACGATTGCTTGCACCTGTCGCGACGTTCTCGTCATCGCCGCGGTTTCGGTGCTCTCGTTCGTTTCGCTCGAAATCGCCTGTAACGACACGTTCTATCGCATTCCCGCCAATTCATTTGGTTTTGCCGTCGGACTGCTCGCGACGATCCTGCTTTCTCTTTATTTGCTAGGACAACGGCACGGAGGGGTCATGGCCCTTGTGCCCATCGTCTGCTGCATCCTTGGCATTGCCGAGCACTTCGTCGTGACATTTAAAGGTGAAGCCATCCTGCCAAGCGATATTTTGGCCCTGGGCACCGCGGCGGAGGTAAGCGAAGGATACGAGTTCACCTTTACCGCCGGCATCGTCACATCGCTTGCGCTGCTCGAAATCTCCTTTGGACTTCTTTCGCTCATCCGGCCGCGAAAACTCCGCACGCCCTCTCGCGTCTTCCCCGTCATTGCCGGCAATCTCTGTGCCTTCCTGCTGGTGACCATCGTGGGTCTCTCTGGCTTTTCCAGCATCGACTTGGAACAGGCGCTCGACTTTGGATTTGACCGTTGGCAGCCTATTACGACGTATGTGTCCCAGGGCTTTCTCACCTCGTTCACCGAAATGGTCAACGAACTGCCCATCGAAAAGCCCGAGGGTTATACGTCCGATGGGGCTCAGGACATTGAGCGGGAGCTTGCCGCCGCCTATGACAGCACGTATGGCTCGAGCGAGCAGCGTGCCGCAGCCGTTGCTCAATTCAATGAAATCAAGCCGACAATCGTCGCCGTCATGAACGAAAGCTTTAGCGACCTTTCGTGCTTTGAGCAGCTCCAGGCGGCCGGGTATACCGGCCCTGCGTTTTACAACTCGCTTCCCGACACGCTCGTGCGCGGCACTATGCTCGCCTCGGTCGCAGGCGGCGGAACGGCGAACTCCGAATTTGAGTTTTTGACCGGAGCGTCAACCGCCTTTGTCGGAGTGGGCAAGATTCCCTATCAGCTATATCAGATGAATGATGTCAACAGCTTGGCAAAGGACCTTAAAGAGCTTGGATACACCGCCACTGCCATGCATCCGCAAAACCCCGTTAACTACCATCGAGATAAAATCTATCAGCAGCTGGGCTTTGGAGACTTTCTTTCGATCGACGATTTCGAAGGCGCACCCTATTACCATGCCGGCGTATGCGACTACGCCACCTACGACAAGATACTCGACCTGCTGAGGACCGACGACGCCCCGCAGTTCATCTTCGATGTCACGATGCAAAACCATGGCGGCTACGACTATGGCACCGTCCCCGCCGAAGAGCTGACGAACTATTGGGTCGATGGGGCCAGCGAGGGGACCAATAGCGCGCTCAACACCTACCTCACTTGCATCAACGCATCCGACCGAGACCTTGAGTACTTTATCAACGAGCTGCGCAATATCGGTCGACCGGTCGTTCTCGTCTTTTTTGGCGACCATCAGCCGAGCGCCGCAACGGCTCTCAACGACGAGCTATACCCTCAGGAAGATACGGCAAGCCACGCTTTCCGTATTTATCAGTCGACCTATTTTGTCTGGGCAAACTATGAAGTCGCCGGCAATACCGAGCTCAACGTCTACGACACCGTCGGTGCGAACGAGATTGCAGCCATAACCCTTAATAAGATCGGCGCCCCGCTCACCGATTATCAAAAGGCCTTACTTGCAACAAGGTCTGATGTGCCGACCATCAATGTCGCCGGCTATCTCGGAGCCGACGGGCTGCGCTATGACTTGGAATCGGAAGACAGCCCCTATGTCTCCACAATCGACAAGCTGCAGCGCATTCAATATCTTGAGTTCGCCAGCAAGGTTCAGTAAGCTCGCCCGCTCGTTGGGGTGGCATGACATTGCAACGCACACTCGCGGCCAGACGCATCACACATGACTCCCGCTCGCAAACGAGGGTACAATGACGCTCGTGTCACATCGCGGGGCTCCGGCCCCAACATATACAAAGGAGTCATACATGGGTTGCGAGCACGCACAGGCCGCCGGCGGACAAACCGCGCCGCAGGAATTTGAAGAAAACACGCTGTCCGAGGTCAAGCGCGTTATCGCCGTGCTTTCCGGCAAGGGCGGCGTCGGCAAGTCATTCGTCACCGGTGCCATAGCCACCCAACTTGCCCGTCACGGTCACAAGGTCGGTGTCCTCGATGCCGACATCACCGGTCCCTCTATCCCCAAGATGTTCGGCATGAGCGGACGCCACGTCCACGCTCTCGGCAATCTTATGCTGCCCGAAATCTCCGAGCACGGCGTCAAGGTCATGAGCTCCAACCTGCTGCTCCAAAACGAAACCGACCCCGTCCTCTGGCGCGGCCCGGTTATCGCCGGGGCCATTAGGCAGTTCTGGAGCGAGACCTCGTGGGGCCCCATCGACTACCTGCTGGTCGACATGCCTCCGGGAACGGGCGACGTCGCCCTCACCGTCTTCCAGTCGCTGCCCGTCGATGGCATCGTCATCGTCACGAGCCCGCAGGATCTGGTCTCGATGATCGTCGCCAAGGCGGTCAACATGGCCGAGAAGATGAATGTCCCCATTCTGGGTATCGTCGAGAACATGAGCTATATCGAGTGCCCCGATTGCGGCAAGAAGATCGAGGTCTTTGGCAAGAGCAAGCTCCCCGAGGTCGCCGAGCGCTACAATCTCGAGATCTTAGGCCAGCTTCCCATCAATCCGGCACTCGCCGAAGCCTGCGATAAGGGCGAAGTTGAGACTGCACTGCCCGACGGTATGCTGCCCCAAGCCGTCTCTGCCGTCGAGGCCATTGCCCCGCACGAGACCGACGAGGCCTAAGTGAACGCAAACGCCTTCTATGACGTCTTGGTAATCGGCGGCGGGGCCTCGGGTCTCGCCGCCGCCATTACGGCCGCACGCGCCGGCAAAAGCGTCTGCATCGTTGAGCGCGATGTTGCCTGCGGCCTTAAACTCCTTGCGACCGGTAACGGCCGCTGCAACCTTTCCAACGAATCAATTGATTTCCAGCGGTACAACCACCCCGCGTTTGTCGAATCCGTCATGGGTCCCCAGCCCGAAAAAGAGCTAGGGAACTTCTTCTCCTCGCTGGGCATCATGACGACTTCCGAGGAAGGCCGGCTGTATCCGCACTCCCTTCGCGCCGAATCGGTGCGCGACGCGCTTCTCAACGCTTGCGATCGCTTGGGTATCGCCTTGATTTGCGGGGCAAACGTTGCCTCGGCATCCAAAGTTCCCAAGGGCTGGGTGCTTCAAATCGACCGTCCTGCGCGGACACTCAAGGCAAAAAAGCACGACGACCGGAAAACGGAGGTCCGTTCGCTTCGGAAGGCACTCGCCGATGCCCCTCGCAAGAACGAGACGCTGCAAGCAAAGGCTGTAATTATCGCCACGGGCGGCAGCCCTGTCGACATCGCGCGGCTGTTCAGTCTTCCCCTCACGGGGCAGCGCCCCGTCCTCTGCCCCGTGTCGGCATCAGTCGTTGGAGACCAGACGGCCCTCAAGACCTTAGATGGCCTGCGCGTCCGAGCCCGTCTGACGCTCACCCGTAATCACAAGGAGCTCTGGCACGAAGACGGCGAGGCACTCTTCCGCACCTTTGGCATCTCGGGCGTTGCCGCCTTCAACCTCTCCCGCCGCGTCCAGCGCGGCGACACGATTCTGCTCGATTTTTTCCCCGACCTGTCCAAAGATGAACTATTCGATACGCTCAAGCAACGCCTTGGGCTGCTCGGCGATTTTTCGCCACGCGACCCACGCTGGCTCGATGGCATGCTCGCCCCGCAACTCTCCCACATTGCCTGTGCCGCATTCGAGCGGTGCCATCCGGGCTCACACGATGTCATCCATCTGGTCTCGATCCTCAAGCACTTTAAGCTGCTCGTCGAGGGAACGGCCGAAGAGCGTTCGGCCCAGGTCACGCGCGGCGGTGTGCCCATCGAGAGCGTCTCGGTGCCTAGCCTTTGCGTGAGCAACGCGGCCGATGCCCCGCTTTCCATCTGCGGCGAAGCGCTCGATATCGACGCCGATTGCGGCGGCTTCAACCTTGCGTGGGCATGGATTTCGGGCATTCGCGCTGCAAGCAGCCTGTAGCCGCGCAGTCTATAATCAAAACGCATTCGGGCCGTCTGGGACACCGGGCGGCCTCTTTCTTGCATCAAAGGAGACCTCGATGATCGAAATCACCCAAGTCCACGCGTCACTCGACGAGGCCGGCGACGAAATTGCCTGCCTTGCTATTGGCAGACGCGCTGTCAAACGAGCCCTGCGATGCAAGCATTCCCAGATTAAAGCCATCGAGCTCCATCGCAAGTCTATCGACGCCCGTAAAAAGCGGGACGTTCATTTTATTTTGAGTTTTCGGGTTGAGCTGACAAGTCTCCGCCTTGAGCAGGAAGCAGTCAGTAGCGTTGCCGAGCGTGACCGCTCGCGCATCCGCATGGTTGACGGCGCGGCGCCCTCATTCCCCTCCCCCGTCCCCAATGCACCCAAGGAGCGTCCCGTCGTTGTCGGCGCCGGTTGCGCCGGCCTCTTTGCCGCCCTTACCCTCGCCGAAGCGGGCCTCAAGCCCTTGCTCATCGAGCGTGGTGACCCGGCACTTCGCCGCTCGCAGGCGATTGACCTCTTTCTTAAGGAGCGTGTCCTCGACCCCGAGAGCAATATCCAGTTTGGCCTGGGCGGCGCGGGGACCTTCTCGGACGGAAAGCTCAATACGGGAACCAAGAATCCCGCCCATCGCCTGATTCTCGAGACCTTCGTCGAAGCGGGCGCGCCTCGCGATATCCTGTGGGACGCCAAGCCGCACATTGGCTCCGACATCCTTCCCTCCGTCGTCACCAACATTTCCCAGCGCATCGAACAGCTCGGCGGGACCGTTCGTTATCGCACAAAACTCATCGACATTCGCACCGATGCGTCCGGCGCAATCACCGGCATCGATGTTCAATCGCCTCGAGACACCGCGAGCGAGACAATCGTCACAAAGCACCTCATTCTCGCCTGCGGACATTCCGCTCGCGACGTATTCGAACTTCTCAAGACCCATAACGTGGCCCTCGCGCAAAAGACCTTTGCCATGGGCGTACGCATCGAGCATCCGCAGCGCGACATCGACCGTGCCCAATATGGCCCTTCTGCGGGGCATCCGGCGCTTGGAGCAGCTCCTTACAAACTCGTGGCCCATCTCCCCAACGATCGCAGCGTGTTCTCGTTTTGCATGTGCCCCGGCGGGCAGGTTGTTGCCGCCTCCTCTGAGCAGGGCTATCTGTGCGTCAACGGAGCCAGCCTCAATGCCCGCGACGGGCGCAACGCCAATGCCGCCCTACTCGTTAACGTCACGCCCGACGACCTTCCCAGCGATGACCCGCTTGCGGGCATTGAACTCCAGCGCGCCTGCGAGCAGACCGCCTATCGCCTGGGCGGCTCCAACTGGAACGCACCGGCACAGCTCGTCGGAGATTTCCTTGCGGGACGTGCCAGCACGGCACCTGGAAAAGTAAAGCCCACCTATCCACTTGGCGTGACCTGGACGGCAATCGACGAAGCCCTCCCGCAGCATATCGTTGAATCACTTCGTTTGGGAATCCCCCTGCTTGGTAAGAAGCTGCGCGGCTACGACCGCCCCGACGCCGTCCTCACAGGCGTGGAGACGCGTTCGAGCTCGCCTGTCACCGTCACCCGCGACCGAGCGTGCCACGCCGCGTCGACCCCGGGTCTTTACCCTTGCGGCGAGGGAGCTGGATATGCCGGCGGCATCATGAGCGCCGCCACCGATGGCATTCGCTGCGCCGAAGCCCTGATTGCAGACCTCTAGCACACGAACTCCCGCACCCGAATGGCACAGGCCCCGAGCCCCACAGGGAACTCGGGGCCTGTTCGTTACTTCTTGAATCGTGCACCCTGACGTTTTCTGCCCGATGCAAAGGTGGAACCTTTACGAGCCTGCGAACGCAAACGCTCGATAGTTTCGTCCTCAGATGCACCCTCGAGCATCGCCCGAATCTGGACGACCGCATCGCGCAGACGTGCCGCCTCCTCAAAGTCCATGGCGGCGGAAGCATTACGCATGTCCTCCTCCATGGTCTCGACGATCCGCACGAGTTCATCATGCGGTAGCCCTTCCAGCTGCTCGGCAAGCGTCTGCTCGGGCGCCACCGTCTCCGGTACGGCGCCCTCGCCGTTTTCATCGGGTGTATAGAACGCGCCGTGACCCAGCGAATCGCCTTTCGAACGCCCCTTGGAGCCCACGGTCTTTTCGGCCTCGGCGATAAAACTCGAGATATCGTTAATGGCTTTGCGAACCGTCTTAGGCACAATGCCATGTTCTTCGTTATATGCCATCTGAATCTCGCGGCGGCGCTGTGTCTCCTCAATGGCCTCTTTCATCGAATCGGTCACGACGTCTGCGTACATGATGACTTCGCCGTCGGCATTACGGGCCGCACGGCCAATCGTCTGAATCAGCGAACGGCGGTTGCGCAAGAAGCCTTCCTTATCGGCATCGAGAATTGCCACCAGCGAGACCTCGGGAAGGTCCAGACCCTCGCGGAGCAGGTTGATGCCAACGAGAACATCGATCTTTCCCTCGCGCAGCGTACGCAGGATCTCGACACGATCCATCGTCGCCGTATCGGAATGCATGTAATTGACCTTAATGCCGGCATCAAGCAGATGATCGGTCAGGTCCTCGGCCATGCGCTTGGTCAGCGTGGTCACCAGTACGCGCTCCTTACGGGCCACGCGCTCACGAATCTCATCCTCAAGATCATCAATCTGGCCGCGAACTGGGCGCACGTCAATCTTGGGGTCGAGCAGGCCAGTCGGACGAATAATCTGCTCAACGTCGTTTTGGCTAACGCGCAGCTCATAGTCGCCCGGCGTGGCCGAAACGTAGATGAACTGGGGAATCCTCGCCTCAAACTCATCGAAACGAAGCGGGCGGTTATCGAGCGCCGAGGGCAAACGAAAACCATGCTCAACCAGCGTCACCTTACGCGAACGGTCGCCTTCGTGCATACCGCGGATTTGCGGCACCGTCACATGGCTCTCGTCGATGATGCAGAGCATGTCCTTGGGAAAGTAATCGATCAGGGTAAACGGCGGCTCTCCTGGCTTGCGCCCGTCCAGGTGACGAGAGTAGTTCTCGATGCCGTTGCAAAAGCCCATGGTCTCAAGCATCTCGAGATCATAATCGGTGCGCTGCTGTAGGCGCTGGGCCTCAAGCAACTTGTCGGTCGCCTTGAGCTCGGCCACGCGCTTCTCGCACTCTTCGCTGATCGATTTCAAAGCTGCCTTGACCTTGGGTTTCTCAGTTACGTAATGCGAGGCCGGCCACACGGGAATAGCCTCGTACTCACGTAGCATCTCGCCGGTGACCTCGTCGATCTCGGCAATTAGTTCGACCTCGTCGCCAAAGAACTCAAATCGCAACGGATGCTCGGCATAGGGCGGGTACACGTCTACGACATCGCCGCGCACGCGGAAAGTCCCGCGCGCCAGATCATAGTCATTGCGATCGTATTGAATGTCGATGAGCGCATGAATAAAGTCATCGCGCTCGAGCGGTACTTTCTTGTCAACGTTCGGCGCCAGACCCGCATAGTCCTCGGGAGAGCCAATGCCATAGATACACGAGACCGATGCGACGACGATCACGTCACGTCGAGAAAGCAGCGATGCCGTCGCCTGATGGCGCAACATCTCGACTTCCTCATTAATCGAGGAATCCTTCTCAATATACGTATCGCTTTGCGGCACATACGCCTCGGGCTGATAGTAGTCGTAGTACGACACAAAGTAGACCACGGCGTTGTTGGGAAAGAACTCCTTAAGCTCGCTCGCAAGCTGAGCGGCAAGTGTTTTATTGGGAGCCATGACGAGCGTCGGCTTTCCCAAGGCCTCAATAGTCTTGGCCATCGTGAAGGTCTTACCCGAGCCAGTCACGCCCAACAGAACCTGATAGCGATCTCCGTCTCTCACGCCATGCACAAGCGACCCAATGGCCTTAGGCTGGGAACCCGCAGGCTCATAAGGAGATACGACCTTAAATGGCACCCCAGAGCCCTCAACGCCAAAACGTTTAAGCTCTCCGCCAACACGCTCTACTTCAAATTCCGCCATGGATACTCCTAACTCATATATCTGCAGTATACGCAGGCGGCAGGCATAGTCCTATACGAACTGATCGGGATAGAGGGTCTTGTAGCGAACCCAGGCGTTATTGACGCGAATCAGATACGCCTGCGTCTCGGGGAAGGTGATCGCATTATGCAACGACGTGTTCTGTTGCGCCCACCCGTCGACATTGCCCATACCGGCGTTATAGGCGGCAATGGCGCTGTCGGTCGACCCGTTAAAATAGGTTAAAAGATACGAAAGGTACGCACAGCCAAATTCGATGTTCGTAGCCGGATCGTTAAGGTTGTCGGCCGAATACTCGTCACCATCGACAAGGCCCTTGGCGATCATATCCTGGGCCGTCTCGGGCATCAGTTGCATCAATCCCTGAGCGCCCTGATTCGACTCGGCCTCGGGATCCCAATTCGATTCCGATTTAATGACGGCACACACCAGATACGGATCCAGATTGTGCGAAATGCTCGATTGCTTTACGTACGCCTCATAGTCAATCGGATACAACGGCTTAAAGAAGGCGGCGGGGGCATATGAGTAAACGAGCGAGATAAGACCGAAGACGAACACGACGGCAAGTGATGCCATGCGATACCACGTAAAGAAACGTGTCTTAGGCATCGGCCTCCTCCTTATCAGCTACATCACAGAAGCCATGACGCGCAAGCCACGCGTCCAGCTGTTCAAAGAGCAAGTTATCGCCTGCAGCATTATCGATTACCGTCGTAGCGATGTTGCATAGCGAAGCCTCATCGGGCTGACATGCAGAGCGAGCATCGAAATCAGAGGGCTCCATACCACGATGAATGGCACGATCGCGACGGACTTCCAAAGGAGCACTGATGGCAAGTATTTCATCAGCCAGGCCAAATGCATCCTCAAAACCAGTCGGAGCAGAAACCTCAACAACCGCAAAGGGATAACGAGGAGACGCAACCGTGCAACAAACCGGATCAAGAATCCTCATCGAAAGCTGTTCGATGAGGACCGGATGAACAATGCAGTTGAGCCGCGCGACAGTGTCAGGCGAGACGAAAGCTCGAGCAGCGAGGACGTTGCGGCGAATGCCACCTTCCCCGTCCAGAATGTCCCAGCCAAACTCTTCCACAAGGGCATTGACGATCTCGGAACCCGGCACATACAGCGATTTGGCGAGCTCATCCAGATCGATAAGCATGGCACCACGAGATTCGAGATAGCGGCAGGCAGTCGACTTACCCGAAGCAATATTGCCCAAGACAAAAACGGTAAACATCTAGCCCTCCCTTACGCCAATGGGAGTAATTATCGCGCAAATAAATAAGATAGACTCAAAATACAGCCAAACAGTAAGAGCGCCGAAGCGAAGGCGGACCCCGCCATTGCAACCCGCTCTATTAACGCAAAAAAGGGGGAGGCCGCGAGGCCTCCCCCTTCTTCAGTTTCGCTGACGGCTCGGTGCCGTCCACCGGTCAGCG
>CABUHO010000021.1 GCA_902491395.1 uncultured Collinsella sp. | reverse complement strand
GGCCCTTGCGGCGTAGTCGCTATTTATTCAGTCCAAGTTTCGGGGTGCAGTTCACTGTCCCCTTTGTGGTGGTTTTGGTGCGCTACGAGGCATTGGTCAGGCGGCTCCAGAGTTCGTCAATATCGATTTGGTCGCCGCCGCTCAGATAACCGGTGTGAATAAAAGACTCACTATAGATATAAATGTCATGCGCGCTGTCGCCATCATCTTCGGTGTCGTAGGCCGAAATCACGTAACGGCTGCCGTCGAGCGCCTTGACCAGCCAATACACGGAATCGTCGATTGTGCACTTCTCCTGCACTATCGCCGCATCGCCGATTGCGCCGGTAAGCGCACGATCGCCCGTCGTATAGCCGCCCACCGAGAGCAAAATCGCCACACTATCATCTCCGCCGCCCGGCTCAAGATCCTCGTACTCGGACTCCGAAAGCGGTATCGCGCTGTTCGCAAGTTCGTCCACGTCATCCGAAATCTTAGAAAAGGTAAAAGCGAAAAGTCCCGCGTCATCGGCGGCACCGTAGCCCACGCTCTCGCCTTGCCACTCATAGTTTTGATGCTTGAGCAGGCGCACCAGGTCGGCGCCGTCCAAGTTGATCGCAGCATAGACCGTCACGTTGGCGTTGTCGTCTACACAGGCGGCGTCCGCCGTGGTCGCCTTCTTGGCACCGCCCGCGCCGCCCAATCCGCCCGAGCAGCCAGCCAGCGCACAAGCCAGCGCACCCGCGCCTGCCACAAAGGCCGCACGGTTCATCGTCACTTCATTCATCATGTTCGTTCCTTGCTACGGTATTGGCCACGTCGCACCTAGCCGAGCGCGCGTCCAGTCTTTTCCTGCCAAAATTCGTCTATCGTCGGAGCACCACCGCCCTGGGTAAACCTACCGGTCTTGATAGCCTCCTCGGTAATGAGATCCAAGCGGTAGTCACCGTTTTCCATCGGGCTCGCCATGGCAACGTGCCGCGCCATGTTGGAACCGTATACGCACGCGATCCATGAGCCCGAAGTAATCTGCGCCCGGTCCTCGACCGGCACAGAAAAGCCCGCGATAACATCCTCGCAGCTCGAATAGCCCGAAAGTTGCAGCGTGAACATCACGGTGCTTCCGGTGCCGCCCTTGTCGAGCTTTCCGATTTCGTCCTCGCCGAGCCATTCGGTCGCGCCGTCCTTGCTGATATTGCAGACGCTGAGCACGTGTCCCGCCTCGTCCTCGTACATCTCGAGCGCGTCTTGCCAGGTATAGCCCTGCTGCGAGGCAAACTCCTGCAACTGCCAGCCCTTAAGCTCGAGGAGCGCCGCGATGCTGATGTTGCGGTGCGCATCCCAGCAATCATCCGACCACGTATCGAACGCATCCGCCGAGCCGCTGTCCGCGCCCGAGCCGCTGTCCGCGTCGCCGGAATCGCCCGACGTCGCACCCGCGTCCATCTTGTCCTTTACCGGGCGGTCGTCGTTAAAACCCGTCGCATCCTGCGTCCGCTGTCCGCCGCACCCCACAAGCGTCAGCAGCGCCGTTCCCGCCGCCGCGACAAATGCCGTGCGCGAAAGTACCGTCTCCCTCATCATTGTTCCTTTCCCGTTCTTTAGCACAATGCCGAGAAACACACCCGGCATCGATTCACACATAAGCCACCCCACGCTATTGACGAGGCAGTTCCGTCCAGCCAAAACCGGGTTCAAAACCATCGCGTGTACCGATCACATCGCCCGAACCGTTGACCCAGGCCTGGTCGGCCATCACCGAGACCTCGACATCGGTGCCGTCGGGTCTGGTGTAATGGTTGACCCCGCGAATGGCATCGGAATACGAGGCGGCGCCCGTCCCCACGCCCGCGCTGGAAAAATTGGCGGCGCTGGCAGCCATATTCGCCGCGTGCTGACGGTCGCTGCGATCGAACCACGCCTGCTGGTAGCTGTCGAACGCCGCCTGTTGCGAGGCATGCATCTGTTGCCAGGCTGCAAACTGCTGTTGCTGCTGGGCAATGTTCATCTGCGTGCGTTGGCGCTGCTCAAGCACCATCTGTTGCTTTTGAGCTGACGCTTCGCGTGCAATCGCCGGATTGAGCCGCAGAGTCGACGCCATTGATGCAAGCGCCGTGGAGGCCGCCTCGTCCAGGCAACCTTCTGGCGCAACCAAACAGAAGCTGTCCCTGATACGCCACTGCAGCAGGTCGGCCGCGCCCAGCTCGAACGACGCTCCGTCCGGGCAACCGCCTCGACCCGTAGGCTGTTCTTGCGCGACGCCCTGTCCCACCGCTGCCGCCGTCTGGCGCTCGCGCAGGCGCTTGCCCAAAACACCGCCGATCAGTCCACTCGAAAGGCCCGCGCCCAGCAGCGCCTCGGCCCCAGCGGCAACACCTTTGCCCATAGAACCCGCGACGCCGCCGATTGAAAACATATAGCCCTCGACTTTGGCCGCCACCGCGAGCTCGGTGGGCACCGGAGCGCCCGTGAGCCGATATCGACGCATGCGGCACTCATAGACCACATCACTCGGCTCCATCGAAAAGCCCTGGATCGCAAAGTCGTTTGCCGCCTCGCGCTTTACGCGGGCACGCTCGCGCTCGATATCGACCTCCGCGCTCGATGGGTACGGTTGCTCGGCAACAACCTCTGCCCGCGCGCCCAGCCGTGCTGCACAGGCCTGAGCCAGCTCGTCGCAAGCTGCCTCCACGTGCACAAACACCTTGCGTTCGGTTTGCGTGGGGATACGCTTGGCAACGGCGCCCGCATCCACGTAGCAGAGCTCGGAGCGGTACACAATCCGCTCACCCATCGGACCCGCCGCCGTCACGCCAACCGAAATCGGGCAGTCGAAACTACCGCTGCGCTCAAGATGCGCCTCTTCGATATGCCAGCCCCGCGGCAGCGCCACCTGCGCGAGTGCCTGGCCGCCGGAGGTATCGCACGCGGCATGAAGCTCAAGGTCACCGATGTGAGGCATATCCGTCGTGGCCGCGTCACGAGACGACGACGCGACGCCGGCAGTCTCCACCGGCGCATCGGCCGGCGCGTCCACACTCGGGTCGCCGCCTTCGTCCGCATCGTCATCGGCAGTCGCCCCATCTGTAGCCCCCACGGCGCCCGAGCAGCCCACAACGCCCTCAAGTCGGACGCCGCACCCCGGGCAAAATCGCACCGTCACGCCGGCGACCCGAGGCAGCTGCGCCCCACACGCTGGGCAGAATCTCAACTCACTCATCCCGTACACCCCTAATTTCGTTAGCTGTTTTTGATCGCGGCAAGCTGCCGCCATAACTCATCGGCACCGTTAAGTCGGTATGCCGTCTTATCGAGCACGATGTTTTTGCCCTCAAGTTCCACCGATTGCTCCGAGCCATCCGTATAGACAAAGACGAGCGTTCGGCCGGCATCGCTCGTCCGCTCATCCACCGCATCCCCCACGGTGCAGCCATCGAGCGCGGCAAAAGTCGATGCGACCAGTTCGGCATCGTCGATCTCATAGACCGTCCGCGCCTCCCCGTCCTCGATAAGCTTGACCGCCACCGGAACGGCAGCGCAATCGTTGAGCGACACTTGCGCGGCAGTCTTTCCCTGAGCGCCATGGTCGCCGGCAACGTAAACTCGCAAGAGTGTTACCGCCGCGGCAAAGACCACCACGGCGATAAGCGCGCCCGCAGTTTTATTAGACGCGCAACCCCGAGACGCCATAGGTGCACCCCCTCCGTTCTGCTCTGCTCAGCATCACATTCATATGCCTTTGAGCACCAAAACGGCAGGTGACAAATGTCTCATATTCATATTTTTGCAGGTAAAAAAACCACCACAAAGGTGCCTGCCCCCTTTGTGGTGGTTAGCTAGTCTTGGGGTGTCCAGGACCAGAAGAAGTTGATGAGGGCTATGCGCGAGGAGGCACCGGTCTTTTTGTTGATCGAAGCGATGTGGCGATAGAGTGTGGAGCGCGAAAGGAAGAGTGCCGCCGCCACGTCCTGCACGCTGTCGTCCGAAACGACCAGCGCCTCCAGAACATCGCGCTCGCGCTTGGTGAGCCCAAAGGCGGCAACGAAGCCATCGAGCCGATCGTCAAACGAAAGCTCCGGCGCCTCCAGGGGCACCGTGTCGGCCTGGCCGGGTTCACAGCTCACGCCAAGATCGTCGGTGGCAAGCGCCGGCCCGCCGTGCGTCGCCTCGCCCTCACCGTCTTGTCCAAACTGTCCCAACAGCGAAATCGCGATGCCGACAAACAGCACGAGCACGACGCTCACTGCCGCCAGCACGTTTTGACTCGAGATAATCGCCACCGCCGGAGCCGTCACGAGTATCGAGCAAACGTTGTTGACAACACGGCCCATGCACGGCCACAGATACGCCCAGCGGGCATACATCGAAATCGCGGCGAACTTCGCGGTGAAGAACACCACGAAAAAGCCCGTGCCAAGGTAAAAGATAATCGTGGCGGCAAGCGTGTTGCCACCGTTGCCATCGGTGATAAGCACAAAGAACGAGAGCGTGGACAGCATGGCGGCGCACGTCATGATGATATTCATATACGAACGCCCACGCAGGTCATACAGGACGCCGGCGGCAAGGGCGCTCACAACCAGCAGCAAGCGCGGCCAGTCGCCCAGATCGATAGCGCCAGCGGCATGCGAGGTCGTAAGGCCGGCATTGAGGGCCGCGAACACGCCAGTGAGGCAAGCGGTCGCCACCGTCAGACGTACCACGGCACCCTGAAAGGCCGCCTTTGCCTCGGGGTCATCGTGCCACCTGGCGCCACGCTCCGACGCATCGACCGATAGCTCGGCAATCTCGACCTCGAACTCGGGCGCAGGCTCATCACGCAATTTAGCGCGGCGGGCACCGTGAAGCAGCCCCACCAGCGCAATCGCACAGGCAATGAGAACAGACTGCTGGGGAATGCCCGCAGGCATCACCATATGGTTGAGCACCTGCACCAAAATGCCCACAGCATAGGAAACCGCCACGGCGCGCGCCAGGCAGGGCGTCTGCGCAAAACGCCGCGCAAGATTGGCATGGGCGGTCGATCCGCAATAGCCCAGGGCGCAGCACGCCACCAGGCCGCCGGCAATTACTACCTCAAACCGCACTGCCATAATCATCAGCAGCAACGCCGATACCAACAGCACGCCCGTAATATCGCTCGTCGTATCGATCGTCTGGGGACAGCGATAGTACAGAAACGGACGCACGAAAAAGCCAATCACGCTCGCGCCGACAACGATGCTCTCGTAGATGACGACCTCACTCGATGGCACGAACTCGACCATGCGCGCATCAAAGAGATACTCGCACGCCAAAAACGTGAAGAAGAACAGCGCTAGGCACAAAATCTCCCGCATGCCCCGGCGCAAATATGCGGTTGTGTCTCCCAGGTCCCTCATGGTAACCCCCACCCGCTTTGTTGTCCGGAACACCATTTTAATAAAGAACCAATCTCAATATCGAAGCCAAGTTCGAAATGTTGCAAATTCGACCCCAGCCGTCCGCATGACGCCGCGATTTTGAGCCGCATGACCCAGAAGAGGCGCGCGCGGTCTCTAGCTCGACAAAGAGTGTCCCCAACTGCCACTCATTTAAGTACGTCCCCAATGAGTGCAAGTGCCGCAAGTGCCAATCAAATGACGAGAGTGGATAATCTCCCACTTTGAGCCCGCATGCAGGCCAAAAACGGGAGATTATCCACTCTCATTCTGTGGGTAGTCATTGGGGACGTTCTTAAACGACTAGTCAAACAAGAACGTCCCCAATGATTATGTCCAATGCGCTACACCAGGCGTATGGCCTCCTGGACGGCACCGTAAAGGTTGGCGTCGTTGCCGAGCTCGGCCGCCTTTATCTGCGGCACAGGAATGCCGGCAAGGGTCCCTTCGTAACTCGCGAGAGCCAGCGGCATCTGCGCACGCAGGGCATCAACGAGCTCGGGATGGCACGAGATGCCGCCTGCGATCACAAAGACCTCGGGGTCGAGCACGGCCTGCAGGTTGATGAGCTGTCCGTCAAAGGCGCGAGCGTAGCGGTCGAGTGCGCGCTGCGCCGCCATGTCGCCACTCGCGATCCACTCAAAGACGCGGCGGCCGTCCACCGGAGAACCCGCAGGCAGGCCCTTCTCGGCAACGGCAGCATCGCGGAGCGCACGCCAACCGCCCGAATCGGCAAAGGAGTTTCCCATGTTCGCGGCAGTCGTGACATCGTTGCGCAAGAAGCTGAACTCGCCTGCAAAGCAGTGCGCGCCGCGCAGGACCTTGCCGTCGATGACGATACCGCCGCCGATGCCCGTGCCGATAGCGAGCACCACGCCAAAACGCGTCCCGCGCAGAGCGCCAGCCGCATACTCACCGAGTGCACAGCACTTACCGTCGTTATTGACGGCAATCGGCACCCCCAGTGCCTCGCGCATGAGCTTTCCGAGCGGACAGCCATCCATAAACGTGAGCGCACCACCGCGATGGATCGTTCCTGTGACATCTCCCTCGTAGATGCCGCCGGGCGCACTCACGCCCACGGCGCTCACCCGCTCGCGATACGGCTCGACGAGCGAGATCAGCGCCGCGACCGTCTCCTCAGCCGTGGTAAAGCCCGTCGGCAGGCTTCCGCGCTCGCGGATGGAAAAATCCTCGCCCAGCACAGCCCATTTAACGGCCGTACCGCCCACATCGATTCCAAAAAACTCCTGCATGTTCACTCCTTACAAGCGTAGCCCCGGACGCGCATCGCCGCGACCATCACAGGGGCTACCCCCCTGCGATGGTCGTGCAGCAAGTCACGCCCGGTGCCGATTATCTCTGTTTTACGCCTCTAATTTGGTCAGGCGAAGCATCATATACTGCTTACTTGGGAGATCGATGCGGAACTTGCCCTCAAAGGTTCCGGGAAGCTCCTCCTCCGTCATGCCCCATGTGTCCACGACACTCACCTTGTATCGAGTGCCCGACTCGCCCTCAAACTCACGAGACCACTCATTTAAGTACGTCCCCAATGAGCGTGGCGGAATGGCTCCCCTTGGCAGCTTAAAGCCGTCATGCAGGAACCATTCCGTCGCAGCCTAATGAAAGGGACTGGGTTGTAAATGTTGGAGAAGAGCCGTTAGCGCCCGGGGGCCAGGATCACCAGGGCGTCATGCTCAAAGGGATGCTGAGCTACGCGCACGGTGCCGTCGCCGTTATCGCGAACGGGCAGTTTGGCAATGCGCTTGGCCTCCATGTCGAGGGCCGTCGCCGACCAGCCGCGCGCACTATCGAGCTTAAACGTAAGCGCCGTGGTGCGCGGCAGATAGGTGACGACACGCTCGCCGATACGCGCCACACGGATGGCCTCGCGCGCGTCGTCAAGCAGCTCCTGTGCGGGGACTACGGCAAGGGCGTCATCGCACGCCGTGGCACCCAGGCCGGCAAGCACATGCTCGATGGCGGCAAAGTCCCACACGCCCGCAAACTGCAGGCACTCCTGCCAGCGGAACGGCATGTCGAAGCCCTCGCCCAGCACCGAGCCCTGGCTCTTGCTGGTCTGCCAGTTCCACACGCCATGCGCTCCGTAGGTCACGCCCGCGCTGGCACCGGCAAGGATCGACGACCACACGCTCGCACGGCAGTCCTGCGCGGTAAAACGCCAGTACACATTGCGCGATGCACCCATCTGCTCGTAGCAGGGCTCGGAGTTGACCATCGGCTTTTTGGGGTAGTTGGCGATGAAGTCCTGCGGCAGGCGCCAAGCCTCGGGCTGGCCCTCGTAATTGTGGCCGGGCTGGAACATGTAGAAGTCCAGGCGGTCCAGATACTGCGCGGGAATCGTGCGGTTGCCGCGGTTGATGTGCATGGTACGCAGAGCCTCGGGCGCGCGCTTTGCAACCTCGTCGAGCGCATCCTCGTAATAGGCGATCGCCTCGTCGCCGGCAAAGTCGGTATCACCCGTCACCACATAGACGGGATCGAACTCGCCCAGGTTCTCGACGACGCGGGCAACATGGGCACGGACCTCCTCGCGCGGCATAACCTCGGCACCGCAACGCTCGGCGATCTTGGCACCCCAGGTACCGGGCACGTAGTTGCACCACATGAGTACGAGCGCCGGACGGATGCCGTGCTCGACGGCAGTGCGGCACATGGCAGCGGCGCGGTCCCAATAGGCCTGGTTGGGACGGGACCAATCAAAGTGCACGCCATCCTCGCTGGCATAGGGCCAAATACCCAGATCGGGGCAGCAGCGATCCCACTGCGGCAGCGTGTTGATCTGCAGCACGTTCATGCCCTGCTCGGCGCGGCGGGTCAGATAGTAATCCCAGTCGGCCTCGGGAATGCTGGTAAATGCGCTCCAGCACGTGTCGGCAAACCAAAAGAACGGCTTGCCCTCGCACAAAAAACCATCCTGACGACCGTTGACGGTCAGCTTTCCCAAACTCATCTGCATGTCCTTTCGCTCGATAAAGGAATTGCGAACCGGCGGGGGCTTTCGCGGTAACCCCTGGTGCAAAAGCCTCCGTCGTTTAGCAAGCCCTTGTGGGCGGGCATCTCCCGTCCCAATCAGTCTACCTTGCAAAAGGGCCCCGCCGGACTTGCGCCTGACGGGGCCCTGTCGTGTAGGTAAGGTCGTAGTCGACCGAATGGCTTGGCCTTAGGCCTCCATCTCGGCGAGCTCCTCCTTGGAGAAGCCGGCGACGAAGACGACGGCAGCGGCGATGACAAAGGAGATTGCCATACCGACGATAGCCCAAACGGTGTTCATCTGGCCACCCTGCAGGTAGTTGGTGAAGACCAGGAAGTTGGAGGCACCGCCGGCGAGGTAGTAGGTAACACCCATGAGGCCGGAGAACACAGCGCCGATAGCACCACCGATGAACATACCGAACATGGTGCGACGGAAGCGCATGAGGATACCGAAGAGCGCGGGCTCGGTGACGCCGCCGGCGATGGCGGAGATGACGTAGCCCAGAGCGAGACCCTTCTCGTCGGGGTTCTTCATCTTGAGGAAGGCACCGAAGGCGCAGCCCCAGACAGCGGCCATAGCGCAGTTGGTGGAAACGAAGACGAAGGGGTCGTAGCCGGCGGCGATGATCTGAACCTGGGCGAGCAGGATGACGGGCATGTGCATGCCGCAGACCACGAAGAGCTGCCAGAAGGCGCCGAGGACGGCCATGACGAGCAGGATGCCGATGCCACCCATGTCAGCGAGACCGAAGAGGGCGTTAGCGATGAGGCTACCGATCTCGTTGCCGAGCGGGGCGAGGACGATGAAGGCGATGGGGATGGTGACGATCATGGTGCAGAACGGCGTGAAGACCGTGGAGAGCACGTCGGGCATGACCTTCTTAAAGAACTTCTCGACGAAGTAGAGGACCGGCACCGAAAGGATGATCGGCAGGACGGACTGCTGATAGTTTGCAGCGGCGATCTGGATGCCGTAGACGGAGATGATTCCGCCGCCCTCCTGGGTGGCGACGCTCACCACGGAAGGAGCCATGAGGGCACCACCGAGCAGCATGCCCAGAACCGGAGAGGCGCCGAGCTTCTTAGCCGCGGCATAACCCAGGTAGATGGGGATAAAGGTGAACGTGGCCTCGTACAGCGTGGTGTAGAGGAACGTATAGGTCGGGTCGTCGGCCGAGAGCACACCGAGCATGGTGGGGCCGAGGACGGCCGCGATGGTACGGAACAGACCGCCGGCCATGAGCAGCGGGATGAGCTGGGTCATGGAGCCCGACAGATAGTCAAGGATGATGTTCGGCAGGTTCTTGAGCTCGAACTTCTGCTTGGAAGCATCGAGGTTCTCGTCGACGGCGGCACCCTGCTTGACGCCGGAGATGGCGACGAACTCGGCGAGCACCTTGGGCACGTTCTGGCCGATGATGACCTGGAGCTGGCTGCCGGCGAACTGGCATCCCAGAACACCCTTGACCTTCTTGATCTTCTCCACGTCGGCCTTGTTGTTGTCCTTGAGCGTCAGACGCAGGCGCGTCATGCAGTTGGTGGCGACGGAAACATTCTCCGCACCGCCCACGAGCTCGAGGACATCGGTGGCAATCTGCTTGTTATCTACTGCCATGGGACCCCTCCCCATATCTTCGTGTGCCAGCCCCCTTGGGCTTAGGCACGCCTTTGGCCCGGCGACTATAACCCCTTACGGTTGCCGGACCCTTGGATACGCTTTTGTAAACAAGGTGTTTACTGAACGTTTACGGGCTTTAGTTTACACGGAGCGCCGAATTTATGGCAATTTTGCCGTCTACAGTCCGGTGAACGGTAGGAAATCGGGGGTGAACGTATTTGAATGGCGGGAAATGGTCTCTTTGACCCTCTATTGATATATAGCCATTTACGTGGGATTTTATTATGATGAACACCTCACCGATCTGTTAACTCATCAACAGAATCCCTGCTAGAAGCTAGTAAACATATGTTTAGTAGCTCACGACGTGTTCAATTTTGCCGTTTACCGAGTTCATATGGTTATTCTTCAATTCTAGATTACACTAAACATGTTTAGTTTGTATTGCCGCAGATGCCAGGCATTCGCGGCGTAAGGGAGGCAGCTCATGGAGCTCAAATTGTGTACCTACGCAACCGTCACCACCTTGGGCGACTTTGGCCCCTGGATCAGCAAGGTCGTACTCGACCTGCCCTGCACCGTGCGCGCCAACGACATCGACGCGAACACCTTCCATATATATGTAGAGCGTCACGAGCGCTCGGGCGAGGTTCTGATGCGCAAGGAGCGCGGCGCCGACCATGCCGCGCCCTCCGTGGGTTACATCAACATTCTCGCCGCATATCCGTGCGACGAGAACGGACGTAAGCTCGCCGTGGGCACCCATGTGGCGCTCGAGGTCGCCGAGCAGCGCCTGACCAAAAAGATCGAAGGCGGCGTCATGGGCTCGCGCATGCTCGATGACCAGCTGCGCATCACGCAGCTCACAGCTCTTCCCGGCAACGACGGCGACGATCCCACCTGCGGCCTGGTCTTCGACACCTGCCGTGGCGATATCTGCCCCGCGCTCAAAGGCTGGAGCAACGCCACGCAAAAGACCACCGTCGACGGCATCGCGCTCGAATACGGCTTCTTTGAGCCCAGCTTTAAGGCCGAAGACTCGGCATGCTTCAACCCCTTTGCGCCCGAGGCGACGGTCGTGCCCCAAAAGGCACCGCTCGTGGTGTATCTGCACGGCGCCGGCGAGGGCAAGGGCGCCACGCAAGGCGAAGGCGCCACGCGCGCCTATATCGGCAACCGCGTGACGGCCATTAGCCAGGCGCAGATCCAGCGCTACTTCGGCGGCTTTGCCTGGGTGCTCGTGCCGCAGTCGCCCACGTTTTGGATGGACAACGGCGTCGAGCAACTCGGTCGCTCCAACCAGAGCATCTACTCCTCCGTGCTCAAGGCGCTTATCGACGAGTTTGTCGCCGAGCATGCCGACCGCATCGACACCGACCGCATCGTGGTCGCCGGCCTTTCCAACGGCGGCTTTATGACCCTGCGCCTGTGCGCCGACTACCCCGATTTCTTCGCCGCGGGCCTTCCCTGCTGCGCCCCGTGGTACAACGCCACGGACGAGGACGTGGCCGCGCTCGCCAAGACGCCGCTGTGGTTTACGCACTCCAAGGGCGACGAGCTCGTGCACCCGCAACAGACCGTGCTGCCGCTGTTCGCGCGCCTGCGCGGTGCCGGCGCCAACGTGCACCTCACCTACTTTAGCCATGTCGAGGACCTGACCGGCGTGTATCGCGAGGCCGACGGCTCGGCCAAGAAGACGTTCAACCACGGCGTGTGGATCCACCAATTCAACGACCTGTGTTATCAAGACTTCGACGGGGGCAACGTACTCATCGACGGCGAGCCGGTGGGCTGCTGGGAGTGGTCGGCCAGGGTTTCGAGGTAACCATCCCATCGGGGGCTCTGGCCTTTAGTTTTGTAAACGTCCTCGCGCATGAGCCCCGCTTATCCTGCTCCTTCGGAGCATCGGATAAGCGGGGCTCGCGCTGCGGAATGTTTACAAAACTAAAGGTCAGAGCCCCCTAAGTTAACGTTGTTCGAAACGCTGGTCGGCCGCTTCCGGCGGGCCGCCGGGTCGCGGGCGATGGGGGCGTGGGTCCCGTCTTGCCTTGCGCGTAACTGGCTGAATTGATTTTGATTGGAGCTGTTCCTATGTCCCAGAAGTTGACTCGGGTGATTATTACCACTGATATGGAAGTCGATGATATGAACTCGCTTGTTCATTTGGCTCTGTATCTCAACTTGCTTGATGTTCAGGCTGTGGTGTATACGGCTTCGCAGTATCACTTTCTTGGGGATGGGGTTCATACGCTCGGCGAGGTGAATTCGCATTGGCGGACCAAAGGGCGGCGCTCTTATGAGTGGGCTGTTGTGCCTCATGAGCCCGATCCGCTAGCCGGCGAGCTTCGTGAGTATCGGCCGTTTCCCGAGCATTGGATTGAGAGCCTCTGGAGCAATGAATATGCCCAGGCTTGGCCGCAGTTGCAGGCAAATGCGGCCGCTGCCGGTGAGCCGCCGTTTCCCACGCCCGCCCAGATGATCGAGCGCACCTTTGTGGGAAATGTTGCCTTTGAGGGTGATGTGACTGAGGAAACTGAGGGGTCTCGCGTAATTGCGCAGGCGATTTTAGATGATGATCCGCGTACGTTATGGTTGCTCAGCTGGGGTGGTATGAATACGATCGTTCGCGCCCTCATGAGTATTGCCGAGCGCTATCGCGCCACGCCCGAGTGGCCCGCCGTGCAGCAGCAGGTCTATCAGAAGGTGCGCGTGATGGGCGTTGCCGATGGCGTGGGACAGGACAACTCGTGGCTCGACCATGGGCGCGAGCTCTTTCCTGAGCTCATCTTTTGGCGTGTTCCCTATATGTATGGCGGCTATGTCGACGCCAAAACAGCTCAGCCCGATACGCTGCCGCTGTTTAAGGCTCCTTGGCCTGCGCAGAACCTCACACAGGGCAACGGTCCCCTCATGGCACGTTATATGCTCTATGGTGACGGCAAGGTCTACGAAAACGAGCCCGAGCGCTTTCAGTTTGGCAAGCATGCCCGTCTGGATTGGGGCCTGGAAGGCATGCCCGCGATGCAGTTTGAGCGCGGCGATTTTATGGCCGAAGGCGACAGCATGACCTATATTCCGCTGCTGCCGTTTGGCCTGCGCGGTATCGACGACCGCGGCTTCGATACGCTGCTGGGACGCATGTTTTTTGATGGGCATCCCGATGCGAACGCGCCCGCCGGTTTTGCCGCCCTCGGCACGCCCGAAGACGACAATCCCAATCCCTACCTGCGCGCCTATCAGGAAGACTTTGCCGTCCGCGCGCAATGGTGTGCCCATGTGCCGGCAGCCTGCTCGCATCCGGCACATGTTGTCGAGGTCACGGCCGACCGCAGCGCCGCAGCCGGCGAGCGCATCGACCTTGCAGCGACCATCGTCGACCCCGACGGCAGGGGCTTCGATGCGCATTGGGATGTCGCCGTAGACCCGTCGAGCTATGCAGGCGTCCAGGATCTGTCGCTGTGGCAAGAATGCACGGAGGATGCCACTTTCATCGTGCCCGCCGACGCACGACCCGGCGACCGCTTTGTGCTCACCCTCACCGTGCAGACGCGCGCCGAGCGCCCCTGCACCCGCTACACCCAGGTCGCCGTGACTGTGGCATAGCAAGGGCGACGCCCACATTCGACAAAGAGTGTCCCCAGGCGCCAAACGAGCGGGGATTTTTGGACACCCAAATGACGAGAGTGGATAATCTCCCACTTTGAGCCCACAAACAGGCCAAAAACGGGAGATTATCCACTCTCATTCTGTGGCACTCATTGGGGACGTACTTAAATGAGTAGTTTCACTCATTTAAGTACGTCCCCAATGACTAGTCAAAAAATGGGCCATGTGTCCCAGTTGTGGAGACTCGTTGAGCCGTCTGGGTATCGTGAAAGGCTGCGCACTCCCCCATCATCAAAAGTGACACACGCTACCAGTTGATGGGAGGCAGCCATGGGCTTCTTTGACAAGATGTTCGAGAAGAAAGAGTGCGCGATTTGCGGTACCGAGCTGGGACTTCTAGGTAAGACAAAAATCAATGAAGGCTACCTGTGCAAAGAGTGTGCCGGCAAGCTCTCCCCCTACTTCCACGGCTATCGCTCCAGCACCGCGGACGATATCCGCGAGCAGCTCGCCTACCGCGAGGCCAACGCCGAGCGCCTGTCTTCGTTCAACCCCACGCGCACGCTTTCTGCCGGGCGCACCAACATCATGCTCGATGAGGACGCGGGCCTGCTGATCATCACCTCGCAGAGCCGCTGGCGCGACGCCAATCCCGACATCATCGAGTTCTCGCAGGTACTCGGCTGCGATATGGATATCGACGAGCATCGCACCGAAATCTATCGCGAGACCAAGGACGGCGAGCGCGAGAGCTACAACCCGCCGCGCTACGACCTGGATTACGACTTTAATCTGACCATTCACGTCAACACGCCCTACTTTACCGAGATCAACCTGCGCGTAAACGACTCCACCATCGATCAGCGCGGCTCCATCGAATACCGCGAGGCCAAGCGCCAGGCAACCGAGGTCCGCGACGCGCTGGTGCAGCTGCGCCAGGAGACGCGCGACAGCGTCGTGGCCGCCAAGGCCCCCAAGACCGCGGTGACCTGCCCCTTCTGCGGAGCCACCACCATTCCCGATGCCAGTGGGCGCTGCGAATACTGCGGCGGCGCCATCGGCGCATAGCCTCCGGCACGGAAAGGACCGATCATGGCCTTCGAGAGCGTTAACTATCAGTGCCCTGCCTGCGGTGGTCCCCTGCATTTTGCCAGCGCCGAGCAAAAGCTTGTCTGCGACTACTGTGACTCACGCTTTGAAGTCGAAGAAGTCGAGGCCCTCTATCGCGAGCGCCAGGACAAGGCAGATGCCAAAGCCGATGCCGCAGCCGCAGCTCCCAAACCTGCTGCCGACGATGCCGTGCAGGAGCTCGCCCAAAACGCCGGCTACATCTGCTCGTCGTGCGGCGCCGAGCTCGTGTCCGACGGCACTGTCGCCGTCACCACCTGCCCGTACTGCGGCAACTCCGCCGTGGCGCCCGGCCAGCTCTCTGGCGACTTCTCGCCCGACCTGGTGATTCCGTTTAAGCTCGGGCGCGACGACGTCACGGCCGCACTCAAGGAACACTACAAGGGCAAGATCTTGCTGCCCAAGAGCTTTGTCACCGGCAACCACATCGACGAGGTCCAAGGTGTCTACGTGCCGTTTTGGCTCTACGGTGCCCGCGTTGACGGCGAAGTGTACTTTGACGCGACCAACGAGACCGTGACCGAGGAATCCGACCGAACCGTCACGACCACCGACCACTACGATGCCTATCGCAAGGGCAATATCTCGTTTAAGCGCGTGCCCGTCGACGGATCGTCCAAGATGCCCGACGGCCACCTGGACGCCATTGAGCCGTTTGACTACGACGCGCTGCGTCCGTTCTCGGTCGCATATATGCCCGGCTACATCGCCAACCGTTACGACGAGGACTGCGAGACCTGCAAGGCGCGCGCCGAGCGCCGTATGGAAGAAAGCACGATCTCGGCCCTGCGCGAGACTGTCGTCGACGAATACGACGATGCCACGGTCGAAAGCAAGCAGCTCGACTACACCTGGGAAGACAGCGACTACGCCCTGTTCCCCGTCTGGATGCTCTCCACCTCGTGGAACGGCAAGAGCTACCTGTTTGCCATGAACGGCCAGACCGGCCGCTTGGTCGGCGAGCTCCCCTGCTCCAAGCCCAAGCTCGCCATCGCCTCGGGGCTGTTCTTTGTGATCGGATTTGTCCTCTCCCAGATTCTCTTTATGGGGGAATACGCCTTCGATCCAGATTACCTCACCTTCGATGTCGAGGGCATTCTCATCAACATCATCGCGCCGCTGATCATCGTGATTATCGGAGACGTGCTACTGGTAGGCCAGCTCAAGACGGCCAACGAGGCCACCCACGCCGACGAGTACTGCGGCGAGCTCGACCTGACCGAGAAGCACGACACCTTCAGCCACACCGAGACCACCGTTGTCATGAAAGACGACAAGGACGACTAAGCAATCCAACCAATACCACCCGGCCTTTGACGAGAAAGGAAGATCACCATGGGACTCTTGAAAGCTGGATTGGGAGCTGCCGGCGGCGTCATGGCCGACCAGTGGAAGGAATTTATCTACTGCGAATCGATGCCTGCTGACGTCTTGGCCTGCAAGGGCAGCAAACGCACCGGTGGCCGCAGCTCCAACACGCGCGGCGAGGACAACGTCATCTCCAACGGCTCCGTCATCGCCGTCAACGACGGCCAGGGCATGCTCGTGGTGCAAAACGGCAAGATCATCGAAGTCGCACTGGAGCCCGGTGAGTTCGTCTTCGATACCGGCAGCGAGCCGAGCGTCTTTAGCGGCAACCTAGGCGATTCCATCAAGGAGACCTTCGCCAATATCGGCAGCCGCTTTACCTTTGGCGGCGACGCGGGCAAGGACCAGCGCGTCTACTTCATCAACACCAAGGAGATCATCGGCAACAAGTACGGCACCGCCTCGCCCGTGCCCTTCCGCGTGGTCGATAACAACATTGGCCTGGACGTTGACATCTCCGTGCGCTGCAACGGCGAGTACTCGTACCGCATCACCAACCCGCTGCTGTTCTACACCAACGTGTGCGGCAACGTGACCGATAGCTACACGCGCGACAAGATCGACAGCCAGCTTAAGTCCGAGCTGCTCACCGCCCTGCAGCCCGCCTTTGCCAAGATCTCGGAAATGGGCATCCGCTACAGCGCCATCCCCGGCCACACCACCGAGCTCGCCCGCGCGCTCAACGAGGTCCTCTCTGCCGACTGGCGTGACCTGCGCGGCGTCGAGATTGTGAGCTTTGGCGTCAACTCCATCGCCGCCTCGCAAGAGGACGAGCAGATGATCAAGGATCTGCAGAAAGCCGCAGTCATGCGCGATCCCACCATGGCGGCAGCCAACATCGCCAGCGCCCAGAGCGACGCAATGCGCGCGGCAGCCGCCAATCCCAACGGCGCGATGGCAGGCTTTATGGGCATGGGCATGGCAGGTGGCATGGGCGGCATGAACGCCAGCCAGCTGTTCGCCGCCGGCCAGGCACAGCAGCAGGCCGCCCCGCAGCCGGCACCTGCCCCCGCCCCCGCACCGGCTCCCGCCGCCGCGCCCGCGGCCGGCACGTGGACCTGCAGCTGCGGCGCCACCAACACCGGCAAGTTCTGCCCCGAGTGCGGCAGCCCCGCACCCGCCCCGGCACCGGCCAAGTGGTTCTGCCCCAACTGCGGCAGCGAAAACGGCGGCAAGTTCTGCAGCAACTGCGGAACACCCAGGCCCTAGCCCCTCTATCTGGTAATTAGCGGGGGATCCGCCACCCCCGCTCCTGCTTCTATGGGTTTCGTTCGATTAAGGAGGACACCATGAAGACAACGTTCAAAAAGTCCGTACTCGCATTCCTGACATGCGTCTTGGCGCTCGCCTTTGCCCTGACGGGCTGCAGCGGCGGCGGCAAAGACCCCAAGGCCGACTTCGTTGGCAGCTGGGAACTCTCGGGTGGAACCGTGGAGGGCGAAGAGCTGACCGATGAGTACATGAAGATGCTCGAGGATTGGGGTGTCCACTGCGTCCTGATTCTCGATGAGGACGGCACAGGCGCCCTCGACCTGTTCCTTGAGGTTGTCGACCTTAAATGGGAGGCCAAGGACGCCACCACCGTGACCATCACCGCCGAAGACGAGTCGCACGACATGAAGCTCAAGGACGGCAAACTCATCCTCGAAGAGGATGACGGCAATCTTGTCTTCACCAAGTCCGACAAGGATCTGTCCGGCACGGTGAAGAAGGATCGCGAGGCTGCCGAAAAGGAAGAGGAGATCGATGAGGCCGTCGAAGACGACGACGTCCAGAGTGTCGAAATCTCCCCCGCCGTCACCGTCGCCGATGACGATCTGTGCACCATCACCATCACCGAGAAGTTCAAGGACGACTGGGGCGACATCGGCTTTGTCGTCAACATCACCAACAAGAGCGACAAGGATCTGACCTTCTACGCTCCCAGCGGTAAGACCAACGTCAACGGCACCATGAAGGAACCCTGGTTCTCGGCTCACCTGATGCCCGGCACCAACGCCACCGAGGAATTCACGTTCTCGAGCGGCGAGCTTGACAGCCTTGACGACCTGGTCAACACGACCATCGGCATCGACGCCTACCTGACCGATTCCTACGAGGACGTCGCCTCCTACAGCGCAACCATCGCGTAGCGGTAGACCACGACAGCCGCGGATTGGCGGACACATCCGCGCACACCAGACGGGGCCGCAGGAGATGATCCTGCGGCCCCGCCGCTTTATGCCGACAGCACTGCCCATACAAGCAGGCCGCCCGCCGTTTTTAGATGCGAAACGGTGGGCGGCCTATCTTTGCGGCGCCGGAACACGGGTGAGCGCGTCGATTACGGGCGCTCCATGTTGGGAACGATGCTGCCCTCGGTCACCGCATGCACGGCCAGGCGCATGATGTTGTCGTAGCCGGTCTTGCTCAGGATCTCCGAGATGCGGCGCTTGATGGTGCCCTCACTCATAAACAGCTCGGCCGCGATCTCGCGACGACTTTTGCCCTCGCAGGCAAGGCGCAAAATCGATAGCTCGACATCGTCGAGGGCTGCTGTACCCGAAAAAATGCTCTCGGGCGGCTTGGGAAACGTGCAGTAGCCAGCCAACGTGGAGCGCATCACGGCGAACAGCTCGTCGATACCGACGTTCTTGTACACAAAGCTATCGACGCCCGCCTCGCGGGCCTGATCGACAAAGGTGATCTCGGGCATGCCTGTCATGATAATGATGCGACACTCGGGCAGCTGCTCCTTGATGCGTGCCGCCGCCACGATGCCGTTTGAATCGTGTTCGGTGCACACGTCCATCAGTATCATGTCCGGGCGCTCCTTGAGCGCGACACCCAAGGCCTCGGAGGCATCGGCGATCGCGGCAACGACGGTCATATCGGGCTGGTCGCCAACGGAGCGCGCCAGGCTCTCGCGCAGGATGGCCTGATCTTCGACAATTAACACGCGGATCATGAGTTTCTCCTTTGGGACGTGTCGTTGGCGTTAAGCGGAATGGATACCGTAAGCGTAAAGGGCGGGGTGGCGTGGACCTCTAGGCTGCCACCCAGATCTTGCGCGACATGCCTCATACCCGGGATACCCGTTCCCTCGCGATACGATACGGGGGCCGGGGACCCGTCGTTAGAAATCGTCATGTGCGCGACGGCGTCAGCATCCGTCCCCTCCTGCCACAAGCGCACATGGACCCGATGCGCCTGCGCATGCTTGGTGGCATTGGTCGAGGCTTCGCGGATAATCTGCAAAAAGGCTGCCGCGACACGCACGTCGCTTGGCAGCTCGCCCTCCACATCGATCTGCACGCTCACCAGGCCAAAGGCATGGACGATATCGCCCAGTTGCTCTGCCGGTTCGGTGTCGCCCCCGCTGCGCAGATCGGCAGCGATTGAGCGCAGCAGCGGGTCGATCTGCTCGAGTGACTCGTCATCCAGGCGCCCCTCCTCCAGATAGCGATGGAGGATGGACAGGCGCTGCCCGATCACGTCGTGCACGCGAGCGCGCATACGCAGATAGGCCGCATTGTCGGCAACTTTTTTGACTTCCTCGATCTGGGCCTGGAGCTCTTGACCCGCGAGCTCAAGCAGGTGGTTGGCTTGCGCCAAACGATCGTGAGCATGCGCGTACTCTGTTACATCCAAACCGATAATGCGCTCGAAGAGGCGGCCAGAAACCATAACGTCATCGTGCACAAACAAGCGAATCTCGGCGGGAGAAACCTCGACCACAACGCGCGCCTCACCAAAGCGGTCCAAATTGATGCGCACGCGGCTCTGGCTGCTTTCGGGCATTTGCATGCTGAGCTTGCGCAGGTCGTTCCATGTACCGCTCATATCGCCTAGGTCGGTGGGCATATGAAGCTCCACCAGGTTTTTGCGCATGCAGCGGTTCATGAGCAGTGGACGGCCCCTCGAGTCCAGATACAGGATGCCCACGGGAATCACGTTGATGGTTTCAATCGTCGAGAACGCGGTGATATCCTCTTGGCGGTTACGGACGTCCATCAAGAGCGCCGCGACGGAACGGAACAGGAAGAACGCTCCCTCTGCGATAAGGACAACGGCCCACACCGAGCCCATGGCAAAAACCACCGGCGGTGTCACGGCGCCAACAAGCAGCAGCTCGGCCAGCATGACAGGGCGACGATAGTGCACCATGAGGACCACGCCATAGGCAAAGATCGCGGCATTGAGCCACAGCACTCCGCCCATTGCCCTGGCGCAAACGTCAAGCGGCGCCACCAGATACGAGCCAGACGACGCGAATAAGATGAGCGCCGAAATCATCAGGTGAAGCACAAGGCTCGTCTCGTAGGCGCAAATCACCTTACGGTTATAGGACGAGCGGCGCGATGCGATGAGCGGGACATGGATCATCTGCAGACACGCAGACAGGGCAAAGACAACATCGAGCGCAACGATTTGGGGAAGGATGAACGAAATCTGCATCGTCACTCACCCGCCCTCGGCATCAAGACGATCATGCGCAGCTGGCCGGGCTCGCCCTCAAGGCGGTATGCCACGTTGCGCCCTTGCAGAGCGCTTTCGAGCTCTTGCGCAGCGGGCGTCTGCGAAAGATCTTCATCATCGTTGGAAAAAAGCGTGGCGCGCAGCTCGACACTGCACCGGTCATGGTCGCCCAAGTGATACATAAGCGCCGGATGGTCGGTGGTGTAGGCAAAAAACGCAAAGTCATACACGCAGTCGTACAGGGCGCTTACCGTACTGGCGTGCATCGGGCGCCGTATGGCGATAATCGAAGCGCAATCGACATCGATGGTGCGCAGGTCGCTTGCGAGCTCATTGGCAATGAGTTGAATGCGGTCGCGATCAAAACCGCTCTCCCCGTGCTGCGCCAACGTGAGCGACCCTTTGCGCTTGCAATAGGCGACGAGCATCTTGGCGCGCTGCAGCATGCGGTAACGCTCGTGTGAAGACGCCTCGTCGGTCAACGGTGGCAGCGAGCTCAGCAGGTTGTACATCTCTTCGAACGCGCGGGCAAGCGCCTGGTCCACGTCTTGGACTAGCAAGGTCTCGGCCTCTTGATCTGCCAGATGCGTCTTAAGATCGTAGTCGGCCGTGAGCAGCTCATTTTGGCGCTGCAGCTCCATGCGACGATGTGCCAGTTCACGGTTAAGCTCGTTGAGCTCCGACACGTCTTGGGCAAGCAGGGCCGATCCGCCCAGCAGTGGAAAGGCTCGGTACATCACATCGGGATCGGACGCCACGGCAAAGGCATGGGCATGCCCGTGTTCCTGGGCCCGCAGCTCTTCGCACACGCCCGCCGGCATTGGCTTTGACACCGGTGTGGCATAGACTTCCTGCAGGTCGCGCGTTAGAACTTTGAGGTCGAGCGGCAAGGTGTCGAAGATGCCGGCGATGTCGTGATACGACGGAATGACACCGCAATCGAGACAGATTTCCATCGCCACCACGCACAGGACGCAGTAGACAAGTGAAAAATTAAGCCTCCATGCCCAGGGCACACGCAGCGCATATGAAATGGCAAAGAACGCGCCGCCCAATAGGACAAGCGCGGCCGTGCCCGAGAAACGCTGAATACGAAAAGACGAGGACCGTCCTACCAAGATAAAAAAGGCAACGAAGTTAAAGGCTGTCCATACCAGAACGGTACCGTAGCCCCAACCATATGCGTAATCGTTGCTCCAGGTTCCACTCGATCGATCGAAATGGAAGACCTGCTGATGAACATCGTTAGTAAGCACAAAGCCGATAAGCAGGACAGCTATGACCCACAAAACGGTGCGGTACCGACGCCCCATACGATGCTGTTCCAAACCCGCGAGGCGCAGACCGCACAGCTGGTAGATCAGCGGAATGAGCGTCATGGGCACGTAGTACAGGTACCACAGCACGGTGGCATAGAACGGCGTGAACGACTTATATTTGAGGATGACCTCGATCATCCACAGGGCACAAATGGCGGCGATGGCAACAAGGCGGCGGCGCAACACATAGTCCAAACAGCGTAGATAGACCGATACACCCCAGATCGAAAATATAATTGCGGCGACAAGCAACGGGAGAGAGCTCGAGTGGACGAGCGCATCCACGACCTCTTCGGACACCTCGCTATAGGCGGGCACGGCGTTGGAAAGCTTGGGGTCGGAGGCAAACAGCGCCGGCAAGACTGCCAAAAGCATGAGGAACAGCGCGGTGATGGCGCCGGCGATAGCAAAGACGCGGTGACGGTACACCTGATGTGTTATGCCAACAAGGAATCGCGGCATGGCGAAGAGCCTGCCACCCCTGGGATCCGCCACGGGTGCGGATCGGGCGGCCGCGTGGCCGATATGTCGTTCGCGGGTACCCATAGTGCTTTTAGTGTACCGACAGGCGGGCCCAAAAAGCGGGCCACATGTCCCAAAATCCGCCGACGGCGAGGGACGTCGCCAGCGACTAGTCGTTTAAGAACGTCCCCAATGACTAAGACAAAACGAGCGAGGATTTTTGGACGCCCAAATGGCGAGAGTGGATAATCTCCCACTTTGAGCCCACAAACAGGCTAAAAACGGGAGATTATCCACTCTCATTCTGCGGGCACTCATTTAAGTACGTCCCCAATGAGTGCTTTCACTTCTTTTAACAAAACGCCCGGCGGGCATTAACTGCTCGCCGGGCGTTTTGGTTAGGAGGCTATGGTTGTTGGGAAGCCTTAGGCCAGGTCCTCGCCGTTCGTCTCGATGACGTGTTTGTACCAGTCGAAGCTCTTCTTTTTGGAACGCTTGAGGGTTCCGTTGCCCGCATCATCGCGGTCGACATAGATAAAGCCGTAGCGCTTGGACATCTCGCCCGTGCCGGCAGACACCAGGTCGATCGGGCCCCAGGTGGTGTAGCCCAGCAGGTCAACGCCGTCCTCGGTCACCGCATCGCGCATCGCGGCGATATGCTGGCGCAGGTAGTCGATACGGTAGTCGTCGTTGATGGAGCCATCCTCCTCGACAACATCCTTGGCGCCCAGACCGTTCTCGACCACAAACAGCGGCTTCTGATAACGGTCGTACAGGTCGTTGAGGGTGATGCGGAAGCCCAGCGGATCGATGGCCCAGCCCCACTGGCTCTCCTGCAGGTAGGGGTTCTTGGCGCCGGCGAAGGCGTTGCCCTGGGTGCGCTCGACATC
Source organism: uncultured Collinsella sp. (assembly GCA_902491395.1). Taxonomy (GTDB): domain Bacteria; phylum Actinomycetota; class Coriobacteriia; order Coriobacteriales; family Coriobacteriaceae; genus Collinsella. The sequence continues at coordinate 19,573 of CABUHO010000021.1, read as the reverse complement.
GGGGTTATCGGCACCGGCGGAGCAGCGGGTGGAGTAGTAGCTAAAGCTGATGAAGTCAACGGTGTTGGCGGCCAGGATCTCGCGGTCCTCGTCCGTCATGCCCACATCGATGCCCAGGCGCTCGAGCTTCTTGACGGCATAGGCCGGGTAGTAACCGCGGCTCTGAACGTCGACGAAGAAATAGTTGCTCTGGTTGTCAATCTGCGCCTGGCGCACATCGCCCGGACGGCAGCTGTAAGGGTAGTAGCTACCCGCGGCGAGCATGCAGCCGATCTTGACCTCGGGGTCGATCTCGTGGGCGATCTTGGTTGCCCAAGCGCTGGCGACGAGCTCGTTGTGGGCGGCCAGGTACTCGACGGCCTCCTTGTTCTCGCCCTCCTCAAAGACCAGACCGGCACCCATAAACGGCAGGTGCAAGATCATATTGATCTCGTTGAAGGTAAGCCAGTACTTCACCAGACCCTTGTAGCGGGTGAAGATCGTGGTCGCGAGGTTCTTGTAGAAGTCGATGAGCTTGCGGTTGCGCCAGCCGCCGTACTCCTTGATGAGGTGGATGGGGCAGTCGAAGTGCGTGATGGTCACGAGCGGCTCAATGCCGTGCGCCTGACACTCGCGGAACACGTCCTCGTAGAAGGCCAGGCCGGCCTCGTTGGGCTCGGTCTCGTCACCGTTGGGGAAGATGCGGGTCCACGCCAGGCTCATGCGGAAGGTCTTAAAGCCCATCTCGGCAAAGAGGGCGATGTCCTCCTTGTAGTGGTGATAGAAATCGATGCCGGTCTGCGCGGGATAGTAATAGCCGTCCTCGAAGTCGAGCATCTTGCGCTGGCCGGAGACCACCGCATAGCGCTCGGGGCCGTGCGGCGCCACGTCCACGTTGGCCAGGCCGCGGCCATCCACATCGTAAGCGCCCTCGCACTGGTTGGCAGCCGTCGCGCCGCCCCACAGGAAGTCTTTACGGAAAGCCATGCATCAATCCTTTCACACGCTGTTTGTCATGGCTTCAGTATCCCCGTAAACGGGGTCCCGCTCAACGGCAGCGACGCAGGTCGACACTTCTTTTCGCACGCAGACGCCCAGCGACCGCCCGCGCCTGACACTTTCTGATACCCAACCACCACGAAGGGGACAGGCACCTTTGTGGTGGTCTCATCAGTTGCGGTGGTGAGCCGCGCTGGTTCATCTCGATCTGTAACAGATAGACCGTTAAAACCGAGCCCGGTGTTACAGATCGAGATTTTCGGGCAGCCCCTGCAGTTTGTCTCAATCTGTAACAGGAAGAGACGATTTGGCCCGTCAGATGTTACAGATCGAGATAAACAGGAAGCTCCTAGTCGCAGGCGATGTCGAGGTTCTTGCCGATGAGGCCCACGTAGCCGCCTTCGGTTGCCTTGGGGCTGTCGGCGTGGCAGAGAACCCACTTGTCGGCCTTCCAGTAGCAGTAGCTGTCACCGGCCGCGGGCATGTCGGCCGCAGCCTCGGGGCGCGGGCCATTGGTGCCTGCCGGCAGCGCCACCATCACCTGGAAGCCGCCGTCGTCGACCATGCAGGGCGTGTAGTGGAGCGTGGTGTTGAAGACTTCGACGACCGTACCCGCCGGCACGCGGAACGCCTTGACGCACGCGGTGTCGAGCTTGCCGTCCTCGATCTCCCAGCGATGCGCCACGAGCAGGATAAAGTCGCGGGCGCCCAGGTTAAACTCGCTGGCGCGGTGATACTCCAGGCAGTTGAGCTGCGTGTTGTGGCCGTTACACCAGCCCAGCTGGAAGGGTCGGCCGCCAAACATGAGAAAGCCCAGTTTATCGGCATCCTTGACGCCCTCGAGCTCCGGCACACTCGCTACGTACTTGCTGCCCTCGGGGATGGGCGTGGCAGAGAGCGCCTCGAGCACGGGCGACGTGAGCTCGGACGGAACGTTATCCCAAACGTTGCCATAGGATTTGAACTCGGGATCGTTGACAGAGTAGATATGCATGTTCACTCCTGTTCGTTTATGTGACAGTACGAACATTCTAGAACAAACATGAGCGATTTTGAACGCTCATCCCGACCACTCAACAAAAAGGCGCCCCCGCATAAGCGAAGGCGCCCAATGCGCGCGTTTTGGACGATAAAATCCTTACGCCTGCTGATAGTGCAGGTGCTTCTCGTCGATATCGGCCAGGTCGCGGTCGAGATAGCGACGCGCGAGCCAGTTTGCCATGGGGAGGTTCTGGTCCAGATAGTTACCACACTCCTCGGGAGCGGCGCCGGGGATATCGCCCCCAAAGCCAGCAACAAACTCGAACAGCTCGCGCACGAGCGGCAAGATCTCCTCGCTCGTCAGCTCACCAAAGACAACCAGGTAAAAGCCCGTGCGGCAGCCCATGGGCCCAAAGTAGACGATACGGCTCGACCACTCGGCATGATTGCGCAGAAACGTCGCGCCCAAATGCTCAATCGTGTGGCACTCGGCCGTGTTCATGACCGGCTCCTTGTTGGGCGTGGTCAGGCGCAGGTCAAACGTGGTGACGGCGGCGCCGGTCGCCGGATCGCGGTCGATGCGGCTCACGTACACGCCGGGCTCAAGCAGCAGATGGTCAACGGAAAAACTCGCGATACGCTCCATGGCAGATCCTCTCGATAGTCAATTTAGGACGGGGCTCTTTTAGCTGGTTGGAATGGTCGCACCAATCATACCAGTCAAAAAAGCCCCGTCCCAAATGAGCTGCCAAGGACGGGGATCAATGAGTTTTTAATCCCCGTCCCAGAAAAATCCTTGGGCGCCGCGCAGCCGCCTAGGCAGTGTAGGCGATAGTCGCGTCGACAGCATGGCGCCAGCCGGCGATCTTTTTGGCGCGCTCGTCGGCGGGCATGGCAGGCACCACGATGCCGCGGGCGCCGTAGACGTCGACGACATCGCGCGTGTACATGCCCAGCGCAATGCCGCAGGCCCAGGCCGCGCCCAGACCGCTCATCTCGTCGTTGCTCGCAATGCGGATGGGCGAGCCGACCAGGTCGCTCTCAAACTGCATCAGATACGCATCACGCGTGGGGCCGCCGTCAACACGAAGCTCGGCCAGCGCCGCGCCCGAATCCTCGACCATCGCATCGATGACGTCGAAAATCTGATAGGCAATCGACTCATCGGCGGCCTTTACGAACTCCGCGCGGCCCGTGGTGCGTGTCATGCCAAAAACGCAGCCCTCGGCGTCACTCGCCCAGTGCGGCGCGCCCAGACCGGTAAACGCCGGCACAAAGTAGACGCGGCTCGCCGGATTGGCGGCATAGCACAGGTCGGTGACTTCCTCGGGATTGTTGATGAGCTCCAGGTCGTCGCGCAGCCACGTCTTGACGGCGCCGGCGTAGCTCACGTTGCCCTCGAGCACATACTCGGTCACACCGTCCATACGCCACGCAAGCGAGCTCGAAAGCCCGTGCGAGCTGGCGACGAACTCGTCGCCGACGTTCATCATGACCGAGCTGCCGGTGCCATAGGTCGCCTTGGCCATGCCGCGGCTATGGCAGCCCTGGGCAAACAAGGCGGCATGGCTGTCGCCGAGCACGCCGTGAATGGGCACGGGCGCTGGCAAAAAGCCGCCCAGGTTCGTCATGCCGAACAGGCCATCGGAATCGGTCACCTGCGGCAGGCAAGCCGAATCGACGCCAAAGGCCTCGCACACCGGCTCGCTCCAGCAGCCACGGCGCAGGTCAAAAAGCTGCGTGCGGCTGGCATTGGACCAGTCGCAGCGGAACTCCGTGCCGCCCGTGAGCGTCCAGACCACCCAGGCGTCAATCGTGCCCAGGCACAGCTCGCCCGCCGCAGCAGCCTCGGCTGCCGCCGGCACGTTTGCGAGAATCCAGGCCATCTTGCCCGCCGGATAGTAGGGCGAGAGCACCAGACCCGTCGTGTCACGCACCAGCTCGGCCACACCCTCACGCGCAGCCAGCTCGTCGCACAGCTCGCGGGCGCGGGCGCACTGCCACACCACGGCGTCGCACAGCGGCTCGCCCGTCGCGCGGTTCCAGGCAACGGTGGTCTCACGCTGGTTGGAAATGCCGATGCCGGCGACATCGGCCGGGTCCACCCCGGTCTCTTCCACAACGGCACGCGCCACGGCCAGGACGTTGGCCGCAATCTCGGCCGGATCATGGCTCACCCAGCCGGCCTCGTTGATGATCTGGCGATGCGAGCGGTCGGCACGATGGATCAGATGGCCGCCCTCGTCCACCAGCAGCGCCTTGGTGCCCTGCGTGGACTGATCGATTCCGATGATGTAGCGGCCCATGGCCACCCCTTTCAAAATGAATGTGACAAAGGGACGGTCCCTTTGTCACATTCCAATTACTCTGCGGGCAGGAAGTCCTTGACGGCCTTGGCGATGCCCTCGCCGGTGAGTCCATAGTGAGCGAAAACCTCGGGCGAGGTACCGGTGATGACCGGCGCGTCGGGCAGGCTCAGGCACTTGACCGGACGCGGGCAATGCTCGCCCACGACCTGCGCGACCATAGAACCAAGGCCACCGAAGGGGCTGTGCTCCTCGACGGTCACGACGGCGCGCGTGGCACCGGCGGCCTCGATCACGGCCTCGGCGTCGAGCGGCTTGACGCAGTACATGTCGAGCACCGTTGCCGAGATTCCCTGCTCGGCCAGCAGATCGGCGGCGTCCACGGCGTGGCGGACCATCTCGCCGGTGGCGACGAGCGTCACATCGGTGCCGCGACGCACCCAGGTGGCGCGATCCATCTGGAACGGACACTCGTCCTCGGTGTACACGTCCTCGACCGGGTTGCGCCCCACGCGGATGTAGGCCGGCTTGTTGTCGGCTACCAGGGCGCGCACGAGCTCGGCGGTCTGGAAGCGGTCGCTCGGCAGATACACGCGCATGTTGGGAATCGCGCTCATAGCGGCGATATCCTGCGCAGAATGGTGGCTCATACCCAGGGCGCCATAGGACACGCCGCCCGAGATGCCGATGAGCTTGACGTTGGTGTTGGAGTACGAAACGTCGACCTTGCACTGCTCATACGAACGCGTGGTCACAAAGGACGCCGGCGAGGCGGCCCAGGCCTTCTTACCGCACGAGGCCATGCCGGCAGCGATGCTCACCAGGTCCTGCTCGGCAATGCCGACCTCAATGGACTGCTGGGGATACTGATCGAAGAACGGCGTGAGCGACGCGGAGCCGCGGGAGTCGGAGCACAGGACGACGATGTCTTTATCGGTTGCGGCGGCCTCGAGCAGCGTGTCGCAGATAACCTTGCGGTTGGCGATCTTGTTAGCCATTGATAGCCTCCTTATGGGCAGCGAAATCGGCGATGATCTGGGCATATTCCTCATCGTTGGGCAGGTGATGATGCCAGGCGGCCTTGTCCTCCATAACCGGCGAGCCGTAGCCCTTCACCGTGTTGAGGATGATGACCGTGGGCTTACCCTTGGTCTCGGCGGCCAGCGTCAGCGCGGCGTCGATGGCCTGGACGTCGTTGCCCGGAACGGACAGCACGTTCCAACCGAAGGCGGCCCAGCGCTCCTCCTGCGAATCCTGCTTCATGACGTCCTCGGTGCTGCCGCTGATCTGCAGGCGGTTGCGGTCCACGAGCGCGCACAGGTTATCGAGCTGGTAGTTGCCGCCGCTCATGGCGCCCTCCCAGACCGAGCCCTCGGCAAGCTCGCCGTCGCCCATGATGGTGTAGGCGCGGTAGTCGCGGCCATCCATCTTGCCGGCAAGCGCCATCCCGACGGCCACGGGCAGGCCGTGACCCAGCGAGCCCGAGTTCATCTCGATGCCCTTGAGCTTGTTGTTGGGGTGGCCGATGTAGGGGCTGCCGAACTTGGAGAAGCGGGCCTTGACGTCATCGAGGTCAAGATAGCCCTCGTGGCAGAGCACCGCGTAGTAGGCCTCCATGGCGTGGCCCTTGGAGAGCACGAAGCGATCGCGGTTGGGATCGTCGACGGTCTCGGGAGAAATGTTGAGGTGGTTGGCGTAGAGGGTCATCAGCGCATCGATGACCGACATGTCGCCGCCGATGTGCCCGCCGGCGCCAGCCATGATGATATCGACGCAATCGCGGCGAAGGTCCCAACGCAGGGATTCAAGCTCTTCGATAGTTGCCATTTCTACTCTCCTCGCAGGTAAGCTTTGACGTCTTCTTCGATGGGATCGTACAGGTCGGGGACAATGCCGATGTACTTGCACGCCTCGTAGAGCACCGGCACCACGTTGGCGTGGATGGCGACACAGTGGTGGATGTAGGGACCCTCGACGATCTTGGCCTCGAGGCGCTTGAGGTTCTCGACCTCGACCCACAGGTAGGTGCCCATGCCGGCCGGACCGTCGATACCGCGGGCGTTGCCCAGCAGCAGCGAGTACTCGCCGTTGTCGCCGTCAAAGCGGGCAAGGGTGAGGTCGCCGTGCTTGGCCTCGGCCGTCAGCGCGCCGGGGTGATCGAAGGCCAGCGGGTAGGTGAGCTTGGGCTTGACGGCCGCGCAGCTGCAGGGCCAGGGGCCGCAGTGCTGCAGCAGCTCGCCGTTCTCGTTGTCGGGATGGCGAACGGTCCAGTCGGCGAACATGCCGCGGTGACGGCCAAGATCGGCGGCCTCGACCATCAGCGCGGTGATGGCGCCGTGGATGTCGGTCTCGCAGACGACGGGGATGCCCATCTCGTTGAGGATGGCGTTGGCGGCGCAGGGCATAATGCCCAGCTCGTCCTGCAGGGCGTTCCAGCACTGGATGGCGCCGGCGTTGCAGCCGTACTTCTCGACCAGGCGCTTCATGGCGATGGCGAGTCCTGCGACCGCGGGGACCTTGTCCTCGGGGATGCAGATCTCAAAGCTGTCGGCGATGTGGGCGAGCATGGCGGACATGGCCTGCTCGTCGGCCTGAGCGTCACGCACAGCCTGGACAAGCTCGGTCATGGGGATGGGCGAAAGCTGGATGTTGAACTTCTCGAGCAGCTCGCCCTCGTTGCACATGGTCGACCAGAAGTCGAACGGACGGGTGGCCATCTGCAGGATGCGGGTGTGCTTGAAGGTCTTGACGACGTTGCACACGGCCAGGAAGTCCCAGACGCCGCGCTCGAACTCGGGATCGGTCAGGCGGCAGTTGGTCATGTAGGTGAAGGGTACCTGGAAGCGGCGCAGGACCTTGCCGGTCGCGAACAGGCCGCACTGGCTGTCGCGCAGGCGGGTGCCGTCGGGCTCGGGGCGCTCGTCGCGCGGGCCCCACAGCAGCACAGGCAGGCCGAGCTCGCGGGCAAGGCGGGCGCAGACGTACTCGGTGCCAAAGTTGGCGTGGCACAGCATGATGCCGTCGACGCCCTCGGCGCGGAACTTCTTGACGATGGGCTCGATATGGCTGTCGTCGAACAGCAGGCCCTCGTCGTTGATGTCGTCGATATCGACGATGTCGACACCGATCTCGCGCAGGCGATCAGCCGTCAGACCGCGATACTTGATCGCGTCCGGCGCGCTAAAGATACTGCGGCGCGTGGGCACAAAGCCGAGCTTGATCTTGTCCATGTACGTCCTCCCCTAGTCACATGTTCAGTAAACAGACGCATGTTTCGTTTTGTTCTGTTTACTAAATGTTTTACTCTTTTGTTTAAAAGTTTAGCGCGAAAGTCTCGTAAACGGTAGAGAAATCAGCCTAAACGGTATGTAAACAATCTGAACATACAAGGGCAACAAAAAGAGGGCCCCGAAGGACCCTCTTTTGAATAGCGCTATGTTTACTGCCCTAGCGAGCTTTGGCACGCTGCAGGCGATGCCGTCTCCGCCTAGATTTCGCGCACGCTCTGGCGCTCGACAAAATAGGTCGACACAGCCGTTTTGCAGGTATAGCTCTTGGGATTGCGGATGTTGCCCACCAGGCGGCGCACCGCGATCTCACCCACCTCGTGCTTGGGAACATGCACCGTGGTGAGCGGCGGGTTGGAAAAAGCGCCCAGAGATAGGTCGTCAAAGCCGATGATCGAGACATCCTCGGGCACGCGAATGCCGTGCTCGTTGAACGCGCGCATGGCACCCACGGCGAGCACGTCGTTCTCGGCAAAGAAAGCCGTCGGCAGGTCGTCGTGCGAGGCATTGTCGAGCCACGCGCCCATGTCGCGATAAGCGCCCTCGAGCGTGGTGCCCAGCGTGACGCGCCATGCCGGATTGGCCTCGAGGTCCGCATCCTCAAGCGCTTGGCGATAGCCGCGCTCGCGGTCCTTAAAGTTGCGGATACGAAGGTCGCCCGCCAGATAGCCGATTTGCTTGTGACCTTTCTCGATAAGGTAGTCCACGGCACGCAGCACCGAATCGGTATTGGCAATGACCACGGCATCAAAGTACTGGCGGTCGCTCCAGCCATCGAGCACAATCAGGTGGGCGGCGGCGTTAGCGAACAGGGCGTAGTCCTCCTCGCCCAACTCCGTACCCATTAGTACAATAGCGGCGGCCGGATCGGCAATCAGGCCCTCGACCTGCGGACGCACGGCGTCTAGGTCGCTAAAGTCGAGCGAGACAAAGCTCGTGCTCATGCCGTGGCGACGCGCCTGGCGCTCCACGCCCTCGATGACCGCGGGGTGGAAGGTGCTCTCGTCCAGGATGGCGCCCGTCTTGCGCGCGAGCACAAACTGGATGCTCTCGAGCTGCGTCGACTGCTGATAGCCGAGCGACTGCGCGCACTCCAGGATGACTTTGGCGGTCTCCTCGCTCACGCTGCGCTTGCGGTTGAGCGCGTTGGACACGGTTGCGGGCGAAAAACCGGTGATGCGGCTGATCTCGCGAACACTTGCTTTGGCCATTGTTCCCCCTAGCAACGGTCGTGGCGGAGCATCGTGGCCTGACCGCCCCGTGACTCGACAACTAAACGACCGCAAATTCAATCTAAACAGAATAGTAAATGTTTAATAGCTAGTTTAGCCTGTTGTCAAGCGAAGCGACGCGACTATTCCCCCAACGGGCGTATTTACTCGGTAGCTAAAAAAGCCCGTCCCAAATTGACTACATGGGACGGGGCGTGAAAATCATTTAGCCCAGGACACGAGCCATACGGGCCTTGAACTCGGACAGGAAGCGCGGGGCGTCGACGGTCAGCGCCACGAGCGCGCTCTTATCTGGATCGGACAGACGGTGCTCGTCGCAGATGGTGCGGCCGCGATACTCGCCCAGCAGGTCGACACGCAGGTTACAGCCGAGCGCACCCACGAGCGTGGGATCAATCGCCACGGCAACCGCCAGCGGGTCGTGCAGCGCGCAGCCGCCCAGGTAGGGCGCGTTCATTTCGTACGAACCGATATAGTGCTCGACCATGCTCGCAAACGCGCAGCCAGCCATAGTGCCCGAGCCCGTCCAGCCGGCAACGTCGCGACGTGTGAGCACCACGCGGTGCGTCACATCCAGGCCCACCATGGTGAGCTTGCGGCCCGAGCGCAACACAGCGTCGGCAGCCTCGGGGTCGCCCGCCATGTTGGCCTCGGCGCCCGCGCTCACGTTGCCGGGCACGGTAAGGGCGCCGCCCATCACGACCACGCGGCCGATAGACATCATCGCCGCCGCATCGCGCTCCAGGGCAAGCGCCAGATTGGTGAGCGGGCCGGTCGCAACGTAGACCAGATCGGGACCATAGGTACGCGCGGCATCAATCAGGTAATCGACCGCCGCATTGCCGTCGGCCGACGTCGCGCCCACCGGCTCGTACGGCGAGGCGGGCACGCTTGCGCCGCCAATACCGTTCTTGCCGTGGATAAGCGTGGTGGACGCCGGCGGCGTGTAGGGTTCGGTCGCCTTCATGGGACGATCGGCGCCCAGGTACACCGGCACCTCGGGACGACCCAACAGGTCGAGCACCGCCAAGCAGTTGTGCGCCGACTGCTCGACGCGCACGTTACCAAAGCACGTGGTGATGCCGACGAGCTCCACCTCGGGGCTTGCGATGGCATAGGCGAGCGCCATCGCATCATCCACACCCATATCCAGATCAAGGATCAGCTTCTTGGTTGCCATTGTTCTACTCCGCTTCTCCCTCTACATCCAAACCGTCTAAACCAAACTTGTGCTCGACTTCCGCACGCGTGGGAATTGATTGCTGAGCGCCCAGGCGCGACACCGTCACCGCCGAGGCGCGAGCGCCCGCCGCCATGCACTCAAAGAGCGGCAGGCCCTCCAGACGAGCTGCAGCAAGCGCGCCAATAAATGTATCGCCCGCGGCCGTCGTATCGACCACCACGCTCGAAAGCGCCGGCATGCGCAGCGGCTCACCGCCATCGCCGAGCGTAACCGAGCCGGCGCCGCCCAGCGTGATGACCGCAGCCCCGGCGCCCTTGTCGAGCAGCGCATTGAGCGCGGCGACGCAGCTCGCATCATCTGTGGGCAGAATGCCCGTCAGCACCTGGCACTCGGTCTCGTTGGGGCAGACCAGGTCGACCGCAGGCCACGCTCCTGCCGGCAGGTCGCAGGCGGGCGCCGGGTTAAAGATCGTATAGAACCCCAGCTCGTGAGCGCAAGAAAGCGCCGCGGCCGTTGCCATCAGATCACATTCGCCCTGGGCGATAAAGACGCCGCCAGCAGCCGGGGCAAACTCGCTGGCATCGCCGTCGAGCTCGTCGGCCACCAAGCGCCTCAGTGCGCGGGCAACGTCCTCGCCCGCAAGCGCATGGTTGGCGCCCGGCGACAGCACGATGCGGTTGTCGCTCTCGCAGCGAATGATAGTCGCGGTACCGGTCTCCACGTCATCGCGACGCGCCACAAACTCAACGCCCACGCCGGCATCCTGGAGCCCTGCCACAAGCGCATCGCCAAAGGTATCGCGCCCAACAGCGCCGATCATGCACGTGCGCGCACCCATGCGCGCAGCGGCAACGGCCTGATTGGCTCCCTTACCGCCGGCGTTGGTGATAAAACCGCTGCCATCGACCGTCTCGCCCGCGCGCGGCATGCGCTCGCACGCCACCGAAAGGTCCATGTTCATGCTGCCGAACACCGCAACGATGCTGTGATCCGCCATGGAAACCTCCTCGTCTTCAGGCTTTGCGCCCACCGTCGACCAACGATTGTGCACTCTCGCACCCCCTATAACTTTAGTCCACTTTGATGTGGACGCGCGCTTGAGCTTGCGCCAGCAGCAAGCATTCACAGGGGCAGGCAGCTACAATGAATACGTGCTGATTATTCTCGTCATTGGATGATGTTTTATGGAACAATTCTCGCAATCGGGCTCGCGCGGTCGACGCCGCACGGGCAACGAGCCGGCGCCGCACGAACGCGTGAAGGGCGAGCGCCGTGCCAACGAGCCGCGACGCACCGCGAGCCCCCATCGCGCTTCTGCCAACAACGCGGGCCGCGCCAACACTCCCGCCGCGGAGCAGACGCCTGCTCGCCCCAAGTCCCGCTACATCCCTGCCCTTGACGGCCTGCGCACGCTTGCCGTCGTCGCAGTGGTGCTCTATCACCTCAACCTCACGTGGGCTCAGGGCGGCCTGCTTGGCGTCACGATCTTCTTTGTGCTTTCGGGCTATCTGATCACGCGCTTGCTGCTCAACGAAGTCGCTAAGACCGGCCGCATCGACCTTAAGAGCTTCTGGATTCGCCGCATCCGTCGCCTGGTCCCCGCCGTGGTAACGGTAGTGTTCGTGACCTGCGCGCTGTGCACCATCTTTAACCACGTGATGCTCACCAAAATGCGCCCCGACATCCTGCCGTCGCTGCTGTTCTTCAACAACTGGTGGCAGATTGCCCAAAACGTCTCGTACTTCAATGCTCTGGGCGATCCCTCGCCGCTTACGCACTTTTGGTCGCTCGCCATCGAGGAACAGTTCTACCTGGTTTGGCCCCCGCTGCTGCTCGCTATGGTATCCATGCACATGAGCAAGCCCAACACGCGCCGCATGGTTCTGGGCCTGGCTGCTGTCTCCGCCATCGCCATGATGGTGCTCTATAACCCCGCCGCCGACCCCAGCCGCGTGTATTACGGCACCGACACCCGCGTGTTCTCGCTGCTACTGGGCGCCTGGATGGCCTTTATCCCCGATCGCGACCTGGCGCCGGTGCGTCTCGCTCGTCGTTTGGGGCTCAATCGCCTGGCTGGCGCCGCCAAGCACGGCAAGAACGCCGAAAGCAAGCATGACGCTACGACCGACAACGCAGCCGAAACCGTCCCGGCACAGCCGAGCGCCCTCGTGCGCTTTTGGTCCTCGCCCGCATCCATCGATGTGTTGGGCGTCATGGGTCTGGTTGGCCTTGCCGCCATGGTCGCGCTCACCAACGGCTACACCGCGTTCCAGTATCGCGGCGGCACGCTGCTATGCTCCATCCTCACGCTCATGGTCATCGCGGCCTGCGTGCAGCCCCAGGGAATGGTTGCCCGCGCACTGTCCGCCGAGCCGCTCGTGTGGGTTGGCAAGCGCTCGTACAGCATCTACCTGTGGCACTATCCGCTACTGTTGCTCATGAACCCGGTCGCCAACATCAACGATACGCCGTGGTGGCAGTACATTTTGCAGGTGTTGTTGGTGGTCGCCGTAGCCGAATGTTCATATCGCTTTATCGAGACGCCGTTTAGAAAGGGCGCCTTTGGGCGCACCGTATCCGAGTTCCGCGACGGCACCACCACGCCCGCCAACTGGGTGCGCGCGCATATTCCCGTGTGCGCCACTTGCGGCATCGTGCTTGTTATCGCGCTGGGCGGCCTGATCTTTGTGCCGGAGACCTCCGCGCTGAGCGGTGAGGGCGCCGAAGTCCTCAACAAGGAAGCCAAAAACACCACGCCCACCGACCAGCAGGCGGCCGACGACACCGACAAGGACAACGACGGCTTCCCCGATGGCTCCTACGACCTGCTGATGATCGGTGACTCCGTGTCGCTGCGCGCCGTTGATTCCTTTGACGGCGTGTTCCCGCACAGCCATATCGATGCCGAAAAGGGCCGCCAGTTTGATGCGGGCCGCGCGACATTTGAGGGCTATCTCCAACAGAACCTTGCCGGCAAGATCGTGGTCTTTGCGCTGGGAACCAATGGCTTGGTAACCGACGACCAGATCGACGCCATCATGGCCGATGCAGGAGATAAGCGTATTGTGGTGTTTGTGAACACGCGCAGCCCGCAGCCGTGGGTTGGCTCTACCAACCAGGCCATCGCCAACGCCGCTACGCGCTACAAGAACGTGCGCGTTATCGACTGGTACGGATACAGTGCCAATCGCAACGACCTGTTCGATGGCGATGGCACGCACCTGTCGACCACTGGCGTGACTGAGTACCTCAACTTGATCCACGATGCAGTCAAGAAGGACCTGCCCGTGCATCCCGAGGATCACGTCAACGATCCGCAGCCGGCGGCCGTCAAGTCTGCCACCGACGCGCTCGTCAATGCGCTCGCTCTCAAGCCGCACAAGCTGGGCACCGACAAGTAACCTGCAGCGCAAACTTCCCACATCCGGAGGGGGTGCCTGCCACGGCAGGCACCCCCTCCGGCAGTTAGGGACGTTCCTTATGTGCCGGCACCTAGGGACACTCCTGGCACAGCCGAGGAACGCCCTCCTTGCGACCGAATTCTGGGCGCCTCGCCACCCCGAACGTTGTTTCCAAGCCCACACCCGCAGCAAACAACCCAAAATCACTCTTTTCGAGCCGGCTCCAAGAGGTCGTGGACAAAAAGGGGCAAATATGAGTACTGTTACCATTTTAGTAGCAGGCAAAACCACCCAAAATGGCGCCCCTGCGGTAGCGCGCTACCCTTCCAGTTGGCCAGAATGTCCGGCTTAGGACTTGGAGCTCCGCTTTTAATGAACAGATTTTTAGATATGTCCATCATTTTTTTGGTCGTAAATGCTATCAGCCAGGCAACAGTACTCATATTTGGCATTTTTTGTCCACTCACATATTACTAACCCCCTATAACAGGCAAAATGCAGGCCGCAGCCCATGGCAGCGGCCTGTTTGGAGTCCAAAAGAGGCGCTAAGCGCTGTAGCCCATCGCTTGCAGGACAAACATGACAACCGTCAGCACCGTAATCACGGCGATAGTCGCCCAAGTGAGCACGTTCCACACGCGACCGTTGCGGTTTGCACCCATAATGTGACGGTCGGCGGCGATAACCACCTGGAACACCAGAACCACGGGCAGTAGCACGCCATTGATGACCTGCGAGGTCATCATAATCTGGAACAGATCGACACCGGGCATAAGCACCAGCACGGCAGAGATACCGATGATGGCCGTAATGATGCCGCGATAGACCGGGGCCTCGTCCCAGCTGCGGTCGGCACCGCGCTCCCAGCCAAATGCCTCGCAGATAGCGCTCGACGTAACGCCCGGCAACACGCAGGCAGCCAAGAAGCTCGCCGCGACCAGGCCCGAGGCAAACAGTACCGTAGACCACTGACCCGCAATAGGCTCCAGCGCGCGGGCAGCATCGGCAGCATCGCTAATCTGAATACCCGCCGGGAACAACACCGTGCCGGTCGTGATGATAATAAAGCCGGCAATGACATCGGCAGCAAGCGAGCCGCTCACGGTATCGATGCGCTGCAGCACGATATCGTCCTCGCCCGCGTTCTTATCGACCACGTTGTTCTGCGCCAAGAAAATCATCCACGGCGCGATGGTGGTACCGATCGTTGCGACCACGAGCGACACGTAGCTGGGGTCATTTTGAATGTTGGGCACGACCAGGTCGACCGCGACCTCACCCCAGTTGGGGCCAGCCATAAACGCGGCGACAATATAGGTCACGAACACGCAGCTCACCAGCAGCAGAATCTTCTCGATGCGCTGGAAACTCCCCGACATGGTAAGCATCCACACCAGCAGCGCCACCAACGGCACCGAGATGCTCGCCGGCACGCCAAAGAGAGCAAGACCGCTGGCGATGCCCGCAAACTCCGAAATGGTCACAGCCGTGTTGGCGATCAACAGCGCCGTCATAGCAAGTACGCTCTTGCGCACGCCAAAGCGCTCGCGAATGAGCGATGCCAGGCCCTTACCCGTGACGCAGCCGCAGCGCGCCGCGGTCTCCTGCGTCACGATGAGCAGCACAGTCATGACGGGAAGCATCCAGAGCATCTTGTAGCCATAGCTGGCGCCCGCGCTGGAATACGTTGCAATGCCGCCGGCGTCATTGCCCGAAAGCGCCGCCAGCAGACCGGGACCCATAGCGCCAAAGATGGCCGCGATGGTCAGCTTTTGCTTGGTGCCCGACTTTTGCTTGGTATTTTGCACGCGACCACCTAACCCATGACTGACATGGCGAGCAGCACCGCGGCGATGCAATACGCCACACACGAGATCATGACGGCAATGACGTTCATGGCGGTGCCCGACGTGTTGAGGTCATGCTCGTCACGCCAGAACAGCACCATCAGGTAAATCACGGCACTCATGTTGCCAACCAGGCAAATGATAGCAGCGATATTAAAACACCCGGTAAAGAGTTGCTCCTCAAACATGGACGCATCGGGGAACGCAGCGGTGCGCACCAGCTGGGCGCACAGGTAGGTCACGAGTGACAGAATCAGGCCCATGCCCGTGCTCTGGAAGAAGAACCCCAGATACGGCTTGGGCTCGTCGTCGTGACCGTCATACTCCAGGAAGTAGTTCTTGACGAACGACACCATGCGCGAGGCCGCCAGCAGCACGAGCGGCATGGCGCACATGGGGAACACCACCAGATGCGCGGAGCCGAGCGCCGTCCCCAGCACGGTCGCCATGATGCACGACGCGATGCCCCATACAACAACCCAGTACTGGCGATGCACGAACCAGCTGAGCACGTTCGTCGAGTCGTCCGACGCGCTATCGCCCGAGCCGACACCGGCGATCTGCAGGTCCTCCTGATGCTCCTCAGCGATAACGTCCATGGCGTCGTCGAAGGTCACGATACCCAGGATATGACGGTTCTCGTCGCAGACAGGGATGGCAACCAGGTCGTACTTGGTCATCTCGTCCGTCACGTCTTCCTGGTCCTCGTCAGGCGACACATAGACCAGGTCGCGATAGGCCAGCTGACCCAGCGTGGCGTCGCGATCGGCTACGATCAGCGTGCGCAGCGAAAGCACGCCGGTCAGCATGCCGCTCGGATCCTCGGTATAGACGTAGTAGACGCTCTCGAAGTCCTCGTCGAGCTCGCGAATCGCCTCGATGGCGTCACCGACCGTTGCCGTGGCGGGCAGGGAGACAAACTCCGAGGTCATGATGCGGCCGGCGGTGTTGTCCTCATACCCCAGCAGGTTACGAATCGCCTTCTCCTCCTTGACGCCCATCAGGCGCAGGAGCTTCTCGGCCTTCTCGTAATCGAGCTCGTCGATCAGGTCGGCAGCGTCATCCGGGTCCATCATGGCCAGCATCGACGATGCGTCGGTATCGGACAGGCCCTCGAGCATCTCGGTCATGAGCTCGTCGTCATCGAACTCCGAGATGGCCTCGGCGGCCTGTGCCGTATCGAGCTGCGCGAACACCTGCGCGCGCAGGCGCGGGTCGAGCTGCTCGATGATGTCAGCGATGTCGGCAGGATGCAGCTCGCCAAGCGTCTTGTGCGACACCGAGAGCTGGATGTTCTTAGTCGAGCGATCGAGCAGGTCCATGTAAGACCAGGCGATAATGTCCTCGCTGAGCGGCTTGCCCAGGTGCTTCATAAAGCCCTCGACGACGTGCTCGAGCGCGGGGCTGATTGCACGCAGCAGACCGCGGGCGCCGACCTCGGCACCCAGCAGACGCAGCTGATTTTCGCCCGACATGGAGAACTTGATGTCGTTGACGCGCACGACCTTCATGCCCTGCGTATCGACGATCTGCTTATTGAGAACGTCGCGCGCCAGCAACAGCTCGGTCGGCTGCAGGTACGAAAAACGGATTTCGGTGGCCGACGTCTTAAGGTGTACACCCGTCTCGTCGATACGGTCGACCCATTTGCGCCAGCTGATCATAAACGGCGTCTTGCCGGGACCACGGAACGCGAGCGACGTCACGTGCGGAAAAACTTCGCCGGTTGCAATGCCAAAATCGTTCACAACGCCGAGCTTTTCGCCGTCGACGTCCAAGACCGGCAATTTGAGCATCTCACTCAGATAATTCAATGGTGCTCCCCATCATTATTCCTGCGGACCGCGTGACCATGCCGGCACGCAATTCGTGGACTTTTAGACATATATACGCATGCGCGGGCGGCACGCCGCTCGGCGCTCACACCCCGTGCACGCGCAGAAAGCACCTGCATGGGGTCATCGACTGTATGGTCGAGGTTTGGATTTCACCTGTAACCTTTCTCTTGACCCTCATTAACCGCAGTAACTATAGCATCAGCATCGCGCTGCGGCACCGAATTTATGCGCTGCACATTGCAGGCATACCAAACACTGACGTATCCGTGACATAGTCATTGGGGACGTTCTTACATGGCTACTCTGCGGTGTCGTCGTCCTCGGGGAGTTGGGGGAACACGGCGTTTTTGGGCATGGAAACCTTGGTGAGCGAGGTGAGCTTTTTGCTCAATGCCGTGTCCGTCTTGACCAGGTCGCTGAGTGTCACGATCTTGTAGCCGTCGGCGACAAGGCCGTCGATAATCTGCGGCAGCGCCTCGAGCGTCTGCTCGGCGCATTCGTCCCTATCGGTGAGCAGCACGATATTGCCCGGCGTCACCGAATCGAGCACCGTCGAGACCTGCTCGTCGGCACCGTTGAGCAGCCAGTCGCCCGAGTCAATATTCCACGAGACCACGGCGGAGACCAGGTCCATCGCATCAATCCAGTTTTGCTCGTCAAAGGCAGCGTAGGGAGCACGCAGCAGCATCGTCTTCACGCCGGTCGCCGACTTAATCGCATCGGTGCCTTTCGTGATCTGCTCGCGTACCGCCTCACGGTCCTGGCCCTTGAGCGAATCGTCGCTGTAGCTGTTGGATCCGATTTCGCACCCGGCATCGACAATCGCCTTGGCCGTGGCAGGCGAGGCCTCGGCCGCATCGCCCGAAAGGAAGAACGTCGCGGTGACGCCCTTTTCCTTGAGCACCTGCAAGATCTGTTTGGTGGCGCCGCTCGGACCCTCGTCAAACGTCAGCGCCACGTACTTTTTTTTGCCCTTGGGCGCCACGCTGGCGCACGCAACGACGCAATCGGTGGCGGGCACAACCTCGCCGCGGTCCTGCGTCTTGCCCGACTGCTCACCAACCCACACCTCGGAGCGGCCCTGAACGCCCCACGTCTGCACATACTCGATAGCGCCCGTGCCCTCGACCTTGAGCTTGGGCTCGATAACCGTAGCCTGAACCTCATGCTTCTCGTAGGTGTTACGGCCATCCTTGACCGTCACCTTCTCGCCGCCCTCAAGTTCGCGGCTACCCCATTTGCCCTGTTTCACGCGCTTGCCGTCGACCTTCACCGACAGCTTTTCGCCCCCATGGCGCTTGAGCACGCTGTCATCGACGGCCAGCAGGTCGCCTGCGTCGTAGGTGTCAGTCAACTCCTGGTCGTCGATGAGATTCTGCAGCGTAGAGCCCACACGCACCGCGGTCTTCTGGCCGTTGAGCTCCACGTCCACACTGCGGTTGACGTAGCCCACGACGGCAGCGATAAACAGCACGAGCGCACAGCCCACGGCAATGAGCGCATAGGGCAGACGGGACGGTCGGCGCGGCGAGCGCCCGTTGCCGATGCGCGCGCTGCGGTCGCTAAACCCGCGGCTATGGTTGAGGTACATCGCGCCGGGCTTACGGCGACGGCGGCGCTGACCGCTGGGCAGCTGCCCCAGATCGCGGCGCGCCGTCGGACGCGCACCCGAACGCCCGTTTAAGTTGGATCCGTTTTGGCGCATGTGCCCTCCCCCATAAACACAGCAAGCCGGAGCAACAGGTCTCCGGCTTGCCTCCCATCATTTGGTACGTCGCTATTTTGTAGCTTTTGACGAGCCTCCGCTCGCCTTTTGATATTCGTCCTTAAAGGCCTTGAACATACCGCGCGTCTTGCCGAGCTGCTTGCCCAGTGCGCGGCTGCCCTTGTCCACGGCGACCGATCCCTTGTCATCGAGCACCTTGGCGCCCTTTTTGACCTTATCGCCCACCACGACGCTGGCCTCGGCGGCCTTGGCAGCCGCACCGCCCGAATACCCGAGCGACTTGACCTCGTCCGAGACGACCATCGCGCCGTTCTCGTAGCCGCGTAGCATCGTCGGCGGCACCTGCGTGTCACCAACCAAAACGCTCGAAGCGGCACCGGCGGTCACATAGAATGCCTGCACGATGCCCGAGCGTGGCTTGAACTCAACGTCCGAGCAATAGCCCACGACGTCGCCCGATTCCGTGCGCACGTCCATACCGACCCAGATGATGCAATCGTCCAGGTTGATGTCGAGGCGCTTGGCGGCGGCGGCATCGTACGTGTCCTTGACGTCATCGACCGCAATGGCGCCCTCGTAGACACCAATGGCGTCGAGCGCTACGAATCGGTCGGGACGCTCGATCATGCCCGCGATATCGGACTGGCGGACCATAAAGCCGACCACGCGTGTACCGCCCGGGGTAAAGACCGGAAAGTGAATCTTTCCGAGCTTTTTTGGGCTGCGCGGCGTGCCGTCCTTTTTGGTGCGCTTGTCCTCGGTAGGCTTGCGATAGATCTTGGCGCCGACAAAAT